>CAYMXS010000007.1:0-72245 GCA_964394465.1 uncultured Thermoplasmata archaeon
AGAACAAGGAAGAAGATGAACGGTACAACCAAGCCTTATCGAAGGTGGTCAGCGAGGAGAGCCAGGGGAAAGACGGCTATAAAAAATACCTGGATCTTATCCAGACCGTGAGAGATAGGGCAGAAAAAGAGGAATGCTCCGTCGAGGAAGCGGTGAAGAAGATAACAAACAAAAACACGCAAGAGGGTTCAGACACATCCTGAGCTAGCTTTCCATCTCAGAAGAGACCCTTTCGCTCCATAAGATCATGCCGTTCTCTTCGAAGAGATCTTTAGACCTCTCCAGCCATATCCTTTCGTCCTCCTTTTCTCCTCTCTTTTCGAACAGCTTCGCCCTCTCGAACCAGGTCCGAGCTAAGCCCTTTTCGTAGTCCTCTGACTCGAACAGTTCCTCAGCCTTCTCGAACTCATCCTGAGATCTATCATACTCTTCCTTCTCTCTATATATCATGCCCAAGACTCTACGGGCCAGGCCGGTTTCCCTCTTCGCTTCGATATCATTGCTCTTGCTCAAGGCCTTCTGAGCCATCTCTTCCGCTTCGTCAAACTCACTTTTTTCAAGATTCACCTCGCCCAGATCACAGTAGTTCTTTATCTGGCTGAGTTCTTCCCCCGTGTCTCCAGTTATCTCCAAACTTTGATTGTAGTAACTCCTGGCTTTCTCTAATTCACCCATCTCTAGATATACGTTCCCTAGATAGTTAAGAGACAGAGCCTGGTCGCTTTTATCGCCTATATCCTCACCTATCTCATGGCTCCTTCGATGTTTCTCTATTGCATCCTCCATCTCCCCACGATGTCTGTGCACCAGGCCCATGTTATTGAGGGAAATAGCCATGCCCTGCTTGTCTTCTATCTCCTTTGCCAATTCATAGCCTTTCTTGTAGTAATCTAGAGCGTTCTGTAACATGCCTCTATCCTGGTATACCTCACCAAGGTTTATGTAGAGACTCTCCGTATCCAGTTTGCTGCCCATCTTTTTAGACATGTCAAGTCCTTTCTCGTAGTACTCCTCCGCTTTATCCAAGAGGCCTTTATCTCTGTAGACCAGGCCTATGTTCGTGTAAAGGCTGCCCAGACTGGATCTCAGGCCGACCTTTTCACAGATCTGGAGTGATTTCTCGTAGTACTCTAATGATCTGTCCAAATCACCCTTGTTCTGATAGACTACTGCGATATTGTTGTAGGAGGCTATAAGGTCAAAGGTGAATTCCTCCCTTTCTCTTATCTCGATGGCTTCCTTCAGGAGACGTATGGCTTTGTCATGATCACCCTTTTTGAAAGATATAGTTCCCAGGGTGTGACGGGCACGGCCTATATCCTTCATGCTGCCTTTATCCCTAGCGATCCTTTCTCCTCTCTTTATCGCTTCTTTAGCCTTATCATATTCTGCTTGGCGGACGTATATCCAGCCCTGAAGGCAAAGTAATTTTGCGGTCTCTAGGGAATCCTTTGGACCACTGTCGAGCCCCATCTGGATCGGATCAAGGGCCTCATCGAAGTCACCCATCTGTTCGTACACCTTGCCTATCTTCCTGTAGACCCTCTGAGTAAATATGGGGACAGACTCTATGTCTTCAGGTAGGAATTTCGAAGAAGCATCTTCCAACTCCTCGAGGCAGTCTTCAAAATAATCTTTAGAGCTCTCGAAACGGCCGAGTACGTTGGACACCTCGCCCAGCCTGTAAAGGATGTTCACTCGCGATATGGATTCAGGTCCTTCCTCAGATATATCTAGGGCCTTCTCGTAGAGTTCCACGGCGTTATCCTGGGCGTACATCTCCTCCGCCCGTTCACCCGCTTTGAAGTAGTATTCTAAACTTTTGGATAGTTCGCCTGCCCTTTCGTAGTGAAAAGCGAGGTCTGAATATCTCGAAGGAAGTTCATCCTCATAGAGGGACCGTATATCGTCGGCTACTTCACTGTGCAGATGCTTTTTTATCGATTGTGTCATATCATCATAGACTACCAGATGTTCCAGATTATGTGTGAATGTGAAGGTCTCTTCATCGGGCCCTTCTTCCCATATCCCCATATCCCTCAGGTTATCCACGTGCTCCAATATATCCAGTTCGTCCATATCCGTCGCTTCGACCAAGAGAGAGAAGGCCATATCCTTACCTATCACCGCCCCGATCTGAAGTATCCTTCTGGTCTCATCTCCTAATTGGTTGACGCGTCTTGCCATGAGATCATTGAGTATGTTCGGAACTTCTACTTCTTCCTCGCTCACCGGGTACTCATCCTTTTCTGGATCCACCACTCCATCAGCGAGCATCTGATCCATGCATTCCTGGATGAAGAGGGGGTTGCCTTCTGACCTATCATAGATCAGGTCAACAAAATCCTCTGGAACGTCCGTTCCAGTCTTGCCTTCAACGATCTTTCTGGTAGCCTTCCTGTTAAGCGGCCCGAGTTCTATCTCCTCGTAAAGACTCTGTCTGCCCATCCTGTGCTTGATATCCATCAGTTTATCCTGCCTTGAGATCTCCTGGAACCGGTAGGCGGCTATGAAGAGAACAGGGGTGTCTTCAAGGTTAGCCGTCATATAATGCAGTAATTCCAAGGAGGCCTTATCGGCCCACTGTAGATCGTCTAGAAATATAACGAGGGGTTTTTCTTCAGCTCTCTTCTTTACCTCCTGGGTGCTCTCGAAGAAAGTGGCCTCTCTCTGAGCGTCGAACATCTGTTTCTCCTCTGGCGGTGGACCCTCCGGTATCACGGAAAGCGCTTTGAACCCCTGCTCTGGGGTATCCTCCTCTATATATCTCTCGAAGGCCTCTTTGAACGGGAGGTAAGGCTCTGAGGAATCGGGATAGGATTTCCCCTCCAAGAACTCTATCTCGTTCCCCTCTCTTTTTTTAAATTCCCTAGCCAACCGTGTTTTACCTATACCGGCTTCGCCGGTAACAAAGAGCACCCTCGAGCCCTCCGTCTCCGTGCGGTCTAGAGTCCTTCTGAAATTCTCTAGCTCTTCCTGGCGTGCTACGAACACCTCATCATCCTCTGTCATGACCATCACCTTGTTCTTGCCGAGTAAAAAGCGTTAATCTATGGAATCATATATCTCCTCACATCGTTCTGCTCCCGATTCTATACCCATATCCCGATACATGGATTCCGCCCTCTCTATGAGCTGCTTGGCTCTGTCCGTCTCGTCCTTCTCCTCGCAGAGATAAGCATACTCTTCGTAGAGCGTAGCCAACTCCTTCCTATCGGTGGCTGCCTCCAACAGGTCTTCAGCCTCTTCGAACAATCTGTCGGCACTCTCTAGGTCCTCCTTCTCCTCAAGGATAAGGCCCATGGCCCTTTTACCTAGGCCTTCCTGAAGTTCAGACCCTATCTCTTTCGCTATATCTATCGCCTCTTTAGCATGTCTTTCCGCGCCCTCCAGGTTGTCCAATTCCAGTTGGGTCTCGGCCAGTCCATGAAGGTTGCGGGCCTGAAGGAGCTTATCGCCGATCTCTTTAGATATTTTAAGGCTTTCTTGGAAGTATTCCAAGGCCTTACCTGCTTTGCTGTCCTGTAGGTAGATAAAGGCTATATTCGTCTTGGCCTCACCCGTACCGAACTTATCACCCAACTTCCGGCTGATCTCCATGCTGTCCTTGTAGTGTTCAAGGGCCTCGTCCAATTCTCCCTTGCTGGAAAGGACTAGCCCTATGTTGTTCAAAGAGAAAGCTATACCTCTCTTATCACCTATCTTCTCCTTTATCCTCTCGCTCTTTCTGTGGTAGTCGAGGGCCTTATCCAGGTCTCCTCTCTCTTCATAGAGAACACCCAGGTTGTTGAAGGTGGCCGATTGCCCCCTTATGTCATCTATCTCCTTTCTGATATCTAGAGCGCGGTTGAAGTAATCTAAGGCACTTTCATCCCCTGAGCGGTAGTATTGTATCGTACCCAGATCGTGAAGAGTCTGTGATATCTCCTTTTTATCACCTACATCTTCAGCTATAGTTTTAGCCCTCTCGAGCATCTCACTAGCTTCATCATAATCCGAGAGCCTCATCAGGACTTTGCCCTTCGTACTGAGCAATCTAGCCCTCTCTATCGTTTCCTCGTCTGAGAGGTCCAAGGCTTTATCTAAGACTTCCAATGCTTTTTCATAACGGCTCTGCTTTTCCCAACTGCTCCCTATCTTGAGGTATATACGCTGTTTTTTCTCTACTCTATCCGCGCAATCTAGGGCTTCATCGAAACGAGCTCTAGCTTCGTCATATTCTCCTAATATCTGGTAAACAGCGCCCAGCTTCTCCAGAAGTTCGAACCTCTGTTCTCCTTCATCTACAAGTTCAAGAGCCTTCTGATACATCTCTATTGAATCGTCATGCGCATAGACTTCCTCGGCTTCCTGGCCGGCTCTCCTGTAGTAATCCGCGGCCTTACCCTCAGCGCCGCCTTCACGGAAATGGAAGCCTAGTTCCGAGTAATGGTCCTCTAGGTCATCCGAGTATACCGATTCCATTGCCCTAGCTACCTTTTTATGTAGGGCCCGTCTGACCGGTGTCGCTATGTCTTCATAGACGGACATCTGGACCAGCTCATGGGTGAAATGGAACTTTTCTTCTTTTGGACCTTTACCCCATAGATCCGCTCCTTGAAGAATATCCACCTGTTCCATTATATCGAGTTCATCCTTGTCCATGGCCTCCATCAAAAGGGAGAAAGGAACCTTCTCGCCTATGACACTGCCCAGTTGAAGCAGCTTTTTGGTTTCCCTATCCAAGCTCTCTATACGCCTAGCCACTATGTCCTTTATGAGACTTGGTATCGTCACATCCTCGGCCGAGGTCGGGTATCTGTCTTCCTTCGGCTCGATGGTACCGTCTTCGAGCATCTGCTCCACGCACTCTCGAAGGAATAACGGGTTCCCTTCCGACTTCTCGTGGAGGAGCTTAACGAACCTATCCGGTAGGTCTTCACGGCCAACTATATTCTTTATTATCTCCGCAGTGTTCTGCTCCGTCAAGGGATCGAGTTCAAATTCCTCATAGAGTTTCTCCCTGGACATCCGTCTCTGGATCTCCTTCAATGGATGCCGTTTCGATACCTCTTCAGGCCTGTAGGAGCCGATGAAGAAGACCGGTGAATCCTCGAGATGTATCGCCATGTAATGGAACAGCTCTAGCGTTGCCTTATCCGACCACTGCAGATCATCTAGAAATACCACTAGGGGCCTTTTCGAGGCGATGTTCTTGACACCCTGAGTGCTCTCATGGAAAGCGGACTGACGCTGGGCGTTGAACATCTTCTGGTCCTCCACCTTTGGACCCCCCTCCGAGGCGAAACTGACTTTCTCTCCCTTCTCCGCCTTTTTCTCTCCTTTCTTTGATGGCCAGACATAATCCTCGAAGGCCTCTTTGAACGGGAGGTAAGGATCCGATGAATCGTAGTATGAATTACCGACTAAAAACTGGAAGTTCTTCTTCGTCACGTACCTCTTGAACTCCATGACAAGAGTGGTCTTGCCTATGCCTGCTTCGCCAGAAACGAAAAGTACCGAAGAACCCTCTTCTTCGACTTCATCCAGTATCTCCTTCAGCCTGTCCATCTCCTCCTCCCTGCCAACGAAGATGTCTTTTTTACCCTTATCTTCGTGAGTTAAATCGACAACATCGTCTTTATCGAGCTCGTTTAGAGCCGTAAGGAGGGGGTTCTGCGTGTCTATGTAGTTATCTACATTGGATAACCTGACCTTCTCGACTGTATCCTGATCCAGTTTGAGTTTTACCTCTTCGTCCCTTATATCTTCTAGTATGTCCTCCGATTTTTCGTAACCGGTAGGAGTCAGACTGTAGACCTTCCGCTTCCGTCTCAGGCCAACGATCCGCTTTTTGTCCTCTTTAACCAGAGATTCTTCAAGCATATCCCTTATCAACCTACTTACCCTGGTCTGAGAGAGGTCTATCTCTTCGGCTATACCTGCCTGACAGGCCTGATATGGGACCTCTCTTTTATCCTGAAAGTCCGAGAAATCCTGAAGATGGATGAGTATCTTTTCTCTGCTACCACACGACACCATTAGAAAGGGTAATATAAACAGTGTATAAGAGGTTTTTCAAGATTCAATAATCATTTAGAGCTAGTTTTCTTTGCACACCGTATAGGATGATCTATATCCGAGTTGGTTCATTGCAATCCTCTTCAAGTGATCGGCACGCCTCTCTTTAGATTCGAGCCTCTACGGTCATGTCTCCAAGGTTGGATCGATCTAAGAGCTTTTGGAAATTTTTAATCCCAGTCCCTAAATTATAAAAACAAGTGCTCCTTTCCCTATCCCGGTGATATAGAATGTTTGCACAGGAACCATACGATCTAGAGAAGGTAAAGAACGCCGACAGTGACAAGGAGATCCTGAGATTCGCCCTGGCCGCTGAATTGGATGCCATAAACTTCTACGAGCAGATGGCAGCCTACACCGATGACGACAACCTCAAGCAGGTCCTACTTGAAGTCGCAAAGGAAGAGAAAGAACATGTAGGCGAGTTCGAGAAGATGCTCATGAACAGGGACCAGCAGCAGGTAGAGGAGAAGAAAGAGGGAGAAGAAGAGGTCAGAGAACTCGTCGGCGAATAAAAACCATTTTCTTTCTTTTTACTTTAGTTTTTAATCTTATCTAATAAATCGAAAAACTGAAATAATTAGAACACTAATTAGAGAACGATGCACATGTCTTGGAGGGCGGCATTATTAGGTGTTATCCTACTTTTGGTCATAGGGGCGGTCATACCGATTACGAGCGATATCAAGGCTCAAGGAACTGAAGGTGGGTTGAATCTCGGTGTGAAAGAGAACGATGGATTTTCTGAAGATGCAAACTATAGGGAACATGCTCCCATCCGCATAGATAACGACACTGATTTTGACCAACAGGCCGAGGAGGAAGGTTGGAAGGGAAAAGGTACGTCGGAAAATCCCTACGTGATCGAGGGATACGAGATCGATGGTACCAATAATGGAAGTTGTATCTATATAAGCCATACAACAAAGTATTTCGCCATTAGAAACTGTCTGCTTTATAATGAAAGTAGAGGACGAGAGACCAATTACCGTTACGATGCTGGTCTCCATCTTTCTAGTGTTCAAAACGGAAAGATTGTGAACAACACCATCCTCAATAACCAGGGTAATGGTGCTTTTCTAAAAGCTTGCGATCATATCACCCTAGCAGCGAACAATATCTCTTCCAATAATCGCGAGGGTATCAAACTGGCAAAGTCAAATATGAATAGAATTAAAGATAACTTTATATCATCTAATTATAACCCAATTACCCAAGTTAAAACTGCAGCCAGTATAAGCCTTAAGTCTTCCAATTACAACAAATTTATTGGTAATATTATTTTAGAAAGCGGCGTCGGTTTAAGAATTAAGAGTTCTAATAATAATAGTGTGAAAAAAAATATAATATCCAATAATTCTATGATCGGAATGGAAATCCGGTCATCTGGAGGTAATGAAATCTTCAAGAATAAAGTCTCGTTTAATGATGGATTCGGGATTGAAGTACAAAATTCAGCAAACAATAGGATAGAGGATAATGATGTTTCTAATAACGAGATTTGTGGTATATACATAAAAGGGACTAGTAGATCCAATATAATAAAGAATAACATTGGCTCTGTTTATTCCGACGTTGTTAGAGATGATTTTGATCTTTGGATAAAAATCTTCGTAGCTATTTCAGTCCCAGGGGGCTTGGCAGTAGGCTATTTCGGATTGATGGACTGGTACCAGGAAAGATCTGATAAAGATTGAACCCCTAGGGATTATTCTCATTCGAAAGGTTCTTTATCTTTTCTAATGTATTCTTCCTCTGCCTAATCGAGATAGTAGTGGCGATAAAACCGAGTCCTAAAGCTGTAGGGAACACTACGGGGAGAGATCGCCGAACTCCATTCTTAGGTTTTACCACTTGAATAGGTACGCCATTAAAAGGGAGCCAGTAGTCTCCTTCGAGAGGTTTAACCAACATCACTAGACTCCACCTACCATATCTTTTTATCGAGACTCTCAAGGACGTATGCTCAACTTCTTGCCTTGACCTTACTTTGAATCCTTCACCTTTCAACTCATATACTGATTCTGTTTTTTCATCTAGGTTAGTATACCAATAATGAATATATTGAACCGGCTTTCTTATCCTATTTCCTTGATGCACTGGTAAACTCGGCTCTTCATAGCCTAAATTCTCTTGAGCATATTTAAGTTGCTTTGGCATCCATTGTTTCCCTATCACCAAAAATTTACACTTGAAAGGAACAAAATAATCTTTTTCCGATGTGCATTTATATCTATAGGATATGTTCACAATTTTAATCTCATATCGATGCATAACTAACCTCCGTGGCTCTGAAAAATTACTAGTGTATGGACTGGGCTTGTACTTCCGCATATATGCAACTTTTCCATATAATGTACTGTTATACTCTAAATCAGAAAGATAATCCTCTGCGTATTCATCACCGGGTTTTCCAAAAGTTTCTTCTCTTCCCTGGCCTTTAGCGTTGATCACCGTTAGATTGGATAACAGTAATATAAGCACCACGAAGATCGCAGACAAAGCCACTTTTCTCATCATAATTTCACCCTTTTGAATATGAACAAAGAAGCGAGAGAAGCCCATCCAACACTGAATATCGGGACCACAAATATGGACATCTTCACCACACCGAAAGTACCTACTAAATAATTCATGACACTAAGTGATAGATAAGGCAGAACCAAGAATTTTAGAAATAATCCTAAGTTGATCTTGAAAGTCCCGGTCATTATCTCCATCAGCGGGAATGAGAGAATCACATAGACGGCTGTGAACAACATACCTGAGAGCGTCCTTTTAGATAGCATACCTATACATGCGGTCAGAAAGAAGACATATAGACTGGATATGAATCCTAGAAATGCATATCTAGCCATCCATCCAGCTATCAAGCCCGACAGTGAACCCCAGTAGCTCGCCGAGAAAAAGAACTGCAGGAACGATAAAAACGCCAGCATGGCCAGTATGAAAAGACCAGCCGTCGCCTTCCCCAGGAACAAGACATCTCTGCTGTTAGGTGTCAGAAGGAAAGATGAGCCGGTTTTTTCCTCCAGTTCCTTTGTAAAGAATTTATTTCCTAAGTAGCCCCCATATATGGTCCAGAGTGGGATATTAAAATATATGCTCCTGAACATGGTCTTTTGTATATTTATTCTCTTTCCGAACAGGCCCGTGGAGTCATACAGGACAAAATTCAGTATGAATGTGACGATCACGACTATCGGCAGTGAATAGTCCAAAAATGTCCTTTTGATCGAATGATGGGCGATCTTATATACAGTCTTTAATTTCTCTAGATTCATTTGAACACGCTCCTATACATCGAATCTAGAGAACCCTGCTTCAGGGAAAAATCGATATCCTTTTCTATCATCCACCTCAACACTTTCTTATCAAGGCCCTCTTTGTCAAGACCTTTCACTACTACCGTAGTACCGTTCTGCTCCACATCCATTACTATCTCGATATCCTCTTTTATTTCAAGCACTTTAGATATGTCTTTCTCATCGACCTTGAAGACGAATTCCTTCGTAGATTTTCTAGAGTCCGAGACATTCTCAGGAGGCCCATAGTCTATTATCTCTCCATCCCTGACCAGTACAACCCAGTCACATATCTGGTCTATGTCGTTCAGTTGATGAGACGAAATCAAAAAAGACCTATCCTCTTCTATTATGTCCTGGATTATATCCAATATCTTCTTCTTTATGAGAGGATCCAATCCAGACAGAGGTTCATCATATATCAGTAAACTGGGCTCGTGAAGCAGTGTTCTCGCAACGCCCAACCTTCTTTTCATCCCATGTGAATAGGACTTGACTAGGTCGTCTTTTCTTTCCGCTAGCCCAACGAGTTCAAGTTTTTCGTTGACTACTTCTTTACCATCCTTGATATGGTCCAAGTCGGCAAAATACTTAAGATATTCCTCCCCCGTCAACCTGGTATAGAAGCCGTCCTCTTCCGGCAGATATCCTATCTCTTTCTTTTTCATACCCTCCGAAACGCCCATCACTTCTATATGACCCTCGTAGCTCAAAAACCCAGTCATGCACTTTACTAGAGTCGTTTTTCCTGCCCCGTTGGGGCCGACTAGACCGGCCACTTTCCCCTTCGGAACCACGAAACTGGCTTTGTTCAGGGCCTGTATCTTTCCATAGGATTTGGATACATCTTCGATGTCTAAGACCTTAGATGAGACCATTAACAACACTCTCTTTTTCAACCAGCCTCTAAGGTTGCGTCGGATAGATATTATATTTTAATGCAAATTGCTATTTAAATTTTAATATTAGCTATATTTGTATGTAGCCTGCACGTTCATAACAAACTTTTAATTCTTTAGTGACCGTATCTTTCCATAGATGCCAAACCTCCAAAAACTGCCCAAATGGATAGCTCTAAGCAGCATAGTTGTCAACCTGGTCATATTCGGCATTAAAGCAGTTTTGGCCCTGAATATAGACAGTCTAGCTTTACTGTCCGATTCAATACATACCCTTTCAGACAGCGCCAGCAGTGTCGCTGTTTACATCGGCCTGAAGATCTCGGAAAGACCTCCCGACAAGGGCCATCCCTTCGGACACGGTAGGGCGGAACAGGTTGCACTTCTAGCCGTTGGTCTACTCCTAGCTGTAGCGGCTCTAAAATTCCTTACCGATGGAATCCTCTCACTTTTCACGGGAACTCGAACGATCCAGGCGAATCTTTTCACCTACGTTCTGATACTTATAACGGCGGTCATGAAGGAAGCCATGGGCGAGGCCAGCTATCTCGTCGGCAAGAAGACAGAGCTGGATTCGTTGAAGGCCGACGCGTGGCATCATAGAAGTGATGCGATCACTACCGTGCTAGTCGTTCTATCGATCTACGGCAGTCAGAGCGGCTACGCTTTTTTAGATCCTCTGGCCGGGATAGCCATAGCCCTCTTACTCGGTTACATAGGTATCTCGTACACGAAGAAGGCCACCAACAGGCTGCTCGGGACGGCACCGCCAGAGAGTCTGATAAGCGGTATTGAAAAGATAGCAGATAGATTCGATAGAGTGAGGGACGTCCACGATATCAAGGTCCACGATTACGGTAAGAAGAAGGCCATATCCCTACACATGAACATGGATTCTGGTACCGTAAGAGCGGCACATGAAGTCTCTCATCGACTGCAGGAGGTACTGGAAAAGAAATTCAACGCCAACGTCGAGATCCATCTGGACCCGTGGTCGCCCCCGGACGGTGAGATCGAAGGTGTCATAGACGAGATAGCAGAGTCCTACGACGAGATACAGGAAGTCCATAAGATCCGTTTCACCGACGGGAAGAAAAGGCCGCTGATCTCCATGCACGTCCTGGTTCCGGGGGAAGAGTCCATCGAGAGGGCCCACGAGGTGGGTACAAGGTTCGAGAGGAGGATAAAGGAAAGACTGGACGAACGATTGGATACAGATACGGATATACAGGTGCACATCGAGCCCTACGAAGAGGAGAAGGAACTCAACAGAGATAAAGATTAGATAAATCGACCAGATATTGGACCCTTTTTAGATATGGGAAATGTTCTAATACCCCCTCTAAATTCGAGAGGTTGAAGCAGTATATTGGAGGTAAAAAATGGCAAGAACTGACCTTTCAGATGAGCGTGAACTTACCGAGGAACAGAAACTTTTCAAGGAGAGCATAAATGATTGGGCAGAGAGGAACCTACCGTTAGACCGTGTCATCGAGATGAACAGAGAGGGGCACCCCTTCCCACAGGATATAGTCGAAGGGCTGGCCGACCTAGGTGTCATAATGGGGGCGGTACCAGAGGATCAAGGTGGGATGGGACTTTCATGGAGCGACCAGGCAGTCATAGCCGAGCAGATAGGTTACATAGACCCTAGCATAGCAACAGCGGCGGGATTCATGGCCGTTGAGACAGGCTGGGGATTCACCATCAACAGGCATGCCAACGAGGAGATACGTGAGAAGTACATCAAACCAGCGATGAGAGGAGACAAGTTCGTCGGGATAGCCACGACGGAACCCGGCGGTGGTTCTGATGTAGCCGGTCATGAATCGACTGGGGAAAAAGACGGAGACGAATGGATATTGAACGGTGAAAAGACGTTCATCAGCGGTATAGAAGAGTGCCAGGACATGGGTGGAGGATACTGGGTCAACGTTAGAACAGGACCTCAAGTAGAAGGCGAACCCCACAAAAACATGACCTCTTTCTTCGTACCCATAGACTCCGACGGTCTGGAGCCCCAGGAACCGTACGACGACGCGGGCAGAGGCTCGCTTTCAACCTCCGGATTCCGGATGGAAGACGTCAGAGTTCCTGAAGAATACATGCTAGGTGAAGAAGGAAAAGGATTCTATTACACCATGGAAGGGTTCGACAACGCGAGGGTCATGATCGGAGCCAGTGCGGTCGGAGTTACCAGAAGGATACTTGAGGAAGCTGCGGATTACATAAAGGAGAGAGAGACCTTTGGAAATCCCCTAGCTAAGTACGAAGGCATCCAGTTCCCCTTCGTTGAGAGGTACACTGAGATGGAAGCCAGCGACCTGATGGTGAAGAAGGTCGCGAAGATGCAGGACAAACGATACGACGAAGCGGGCTGGGGCGAGAAGACTGGAAAACCGAAGACGTACAGCCCAACGGAGATAGCGAAGTGGATTTCCATGATAAAGTACAAAGTGCCGCATCTCGCCAAAGATACAGCGGATGATGCGATGCACTGGTTGGGCGCCGCGGGCTACAGCTCCGAGTACATATTTGAAACCGCTTGGAGAGGCGTCATGTCTTACTGCGTCGGTGCAGAAGGCGGGGCCAACATCCAGAAGATCGTCATCGGAAGAGAGACCCTCGGAAAGGACTACATCCCGTACAAATAATCAAAAGGAACGTAAAAGGAAGTGAGATGTTGCGGTTCTTCGTGTTGGTAAAGCAGGTCCCGGACACGACGGAAGTAGAAGTGGACGAGGAAACAGGTACCATAATCAGAGAAGGAGTACCTTCAGTTCTGAACGCCTTCGACGAGTTCGCCCTGAACCTGGCGGTCGAGTGGAAAGAAGAGATGGACGAGGACGTCGAGATAATCGCTGTGACCATGGGCCCGCCCCAGGCCGAGGAAGATCTCAACAAGTGCCTGGCTATCGGGGCTGACAAAGGCATACTTCTCACCGATCGAGTCTTCGCCGGAGCCGATACCTGGGCCACGGCTCAGACCCTTGGAAAGGCCATAAAGAAGCTGGGTAAACCGGATCTGATCTTCGCGGGTCAGGAAGCCTCCGACGGTAACACCGCCCAGGTCGGTCCGGAAGTAGCAGCCCACCTGGGCATACCCCAGGTCACGTTCGTTGCGGACATAGAAGAGATAGAGAAGAAGTCCAACGGCAAAGGGAGCATCGTCTGCAAGAAGGAGACCGACGAGGGTCATGTAAAGATGAAATCCACCACCCCCGCTTTGTTGGCGTGCATGCCCAAGCCCGGTTTTGAACCTAAAATTCCAAACGTGAGGGAGATTATGAAGGCTAAAAAGAAGCCCACGGAGGAGTGGACACATGAGGAACTCGGCGGCGATCCCGATGAATACGGTCTAGAGGGCTCGGAGAGCGTCGTCATGGAGACCTATTCGCCTCCGGCCAAGGGCGAAGGCATCAAGATAGAGGAGGAACCGGAAGTGGCCGTACAGAAACTGCTCGATTACATGGAGGACGAGGGGATAATATGATCGAGATAGACGAGGAGAAGTGCACCGGCTGTGGCAAGTGTGTCAAGGTATGTCCAGAGGACGCTCTCTACATGGAAGACGGTGTTGCAAAACTGGACGAAGACCTGTGTATCTCATGCAGCGCCTGCGTCGGTGCCTGTCCAGTAGATGCGATAGAGCCGCTTTTAGAGGCCAAAGAGGCGGACTTTTCGGAATACTCCGGCGTTTGGGTCTTTGCGGAGCAGCACGAAGGTGAGCTGAAGCCCACGGGACCACAGTTGCTAGGAAAGGGAAGAGAACTGGCCGACGAACTGAACGAGGAGCTCTGCGCCGTGGTCCTGGGCGACGAGGTTGAACATCTGGCCGACGAGCTTGGTACCTACGGAGCGGAGAAGGTGTTCGTGGTTGAACACGAAGCTCTAGAGAACTACTCTACAGAGGCGTACACGACCGCGCTCACCACCTTGATCTCGAGGCATAAGCCAGAGATCTTCATCTATGGTGCAACCCACCTTGGAAGGGACTTGGCTCCTTCGGTAGCCGGACACATGGGCCTTGGACTGACGGCAGACTGCACCGGTCTTTCCATCGAAGAGGTTGAAGCCAACAAGGTTCTCTTACAAACGAGACCAGCCTTCGGCGGGAACGTCATGGCGGACATAATATGTCCCAATACCAGGCCGCAGATGGCCACCGTCAGGCCCCATGTTATGAAGCCAATGGAGCCCGAGCCAGAGAAAAAACCAGAGATCGTGAAGGAAGACGTCAAGATAGACGAGTCATCCATAAGGACAGAGGTCTTAGAAGTGATGGAGCCGGAAGAGGAAGGCAAGATATCCGTCGAAGAAGCCGATATCGTAGTCTCCGGCGGTCGAGGCGTCGGCGAAGAAGAGAACTTCGAATTGTTGGAAAAACTGGCTAGGGTCCTCGGCGGTACCGTGGGATGCAGCAGGCCCATCGTGGAAGAGGACATAATGCCCAAATCACACCAAGTAGGCCAGAGCGGTAAGACCATATCTCCCAACCTGTACATGGTGTGTGGAGTCTCTGGAGCCATACAGCACAAAGTGGGCATCCGAGGTTCCAAGACGATCATAGCCGTGAACAACGACCCAGATGCACCGATCTTCGACATGGCCGATTTCGGTATCGTCGGCGATCTACACGAGATCGTACCCCTGCTGACGGAGAAACTGAAAGAGATGGAAGACTAGGGAAAACAAAAACATTTCTCTTCTATTTTACTTTCTTACTTTGAAGTAAAAGTCAAAACAGGTTGGGGTGGGATTCGAATAGTCAGAAAAGATTTCTAACATTCTCATCCCTACCAAGCTTCTTTCGCTGGGCTCAAGAAGCTGGGGGTGGGATTCGAAGCGTCGGAATCAAAGATTCCAACTATCGACTCCCACAAAAGAAAGCTGGGGGTGGGATTCGAACCCACGGAAAACCGCTCTGCAGGCGGTCACATTAGCCACTCTGTCACCCCAGCAGGGGAAAAAGAAAAGAAAACATCAATGCTATAACTTTTATGGTCTCTGGTTTGGACTTCACTCTCTCCTTTCGACCGCTGCCTCATACGTATTCTGGAGTAGTGAAAGCACCGTTGTAGGCCCCACGCCTCCAGGCACGGGCGTTATCTTCCTCACCTTCTCTTTCAATTCTTCGTATTCGGCATCGCCCACCAGTTCACCGTTGTCCAGCCTGTTCATCCCCACATCGATTATCACCGACTCTTCCTTAACCATCTCTTCCTTAAGCAGATGAGGTACTCCGGCTGCTGTTATAACGATCTCCGCCTCTTTTGTATGCTCTGATATATCATCGGTGAACTCATTAACGATGTCTACCGTTGCGTCCCTGTTCATCAGCATAACGGCCATGGGCTTGCCCACGACTATACTGTGGCTTACGACACAGACCTCTCTGCCCTTCAGTCCTATACCTTCGTGTTCCAGCATTGTTATGATGCCTTTCGGGGTGCACGGTGCCCTCCTCTCATCGCCCAAGATCAGGCTGCCCAGATTTATCGGATGAAGCCCTTCGACGTCCTTAACCGGCTCTATATCCCTTATAAGGTCGTGGGCGTCCATATCGCCCGGGAGTGGCATCTGGATGAGGATACCGTCCACGTGATCATCTTCGTTCAGTTCCTCCACTTTTTGCCGCAATTCTCCTTCGGTTACTTCCTCTGGATAACGATGGGTCTCCGTCTCTATACCGACTCTTTTACATCCTCTGTTCTTCACGCCCAGATATACTTTTGAGCCCTCGTCTTCACCGGCGAAGATCGTGTGCAGTACTGGAGGTCTGTTTAAACGCTCTATCTTTTCCTTCAGGACCGCCTCTCCCTCGTCGGCTATCTTCCTTCCGTCTATCACTTCTTCATCCATCTAGATCACCTTAGGACCCAATCGGGATAGGCTGGATTGTCTATGGCGTACTTCGAAGAATAGGACTTGATATCGATTATAGGGGTACCGTTTAAAGCGTCCAGACCCTTCACGTAGAGTTCGTTTTCCTCCCTCTCCTTCAGTTCACAAACGGTGACCGCTACAGGGTTGGGTCTCACAGGAGACCTAGTTGCGAAGACGCCGGTCAAAGGGTTTTCTGGATCGCCCATAGGATGCACCTGCTTTACCGTCCTGTCGCTCCTGTCGAACCATGACAATATCGTGATGTGGGAATGCTCCTCTATACCCTTCAAACAGTCCGTGTACTCATCGTAGACTTTTATACAAGAAATCATCTCTTTGTAGCCGTCCGGTATCTCCTCTTCAAAATCGTTGAAAACCCTCCCTATCGCCTTGACTTGGAAACTTTTTGAGGAAACTTCTTCTTTCATGACATAGGTTAAAAGAAGAAGGGATAAATCTGTTACGGAAGGACCTCAGGAACGTCTAACGTTTATGAACCGTACCAAGCTTTTCCTGTATCTCCTGGATCACCTGCTGGTTCTCTTCGATGGATGCCCTGAGTTTTTCTAGAGTGCTTTCCTGGTCCTGGGTCAGTTCGGTTCTCTCCAGCTCATCTAGATAGCCCTGGATCATATCCTGATTTTGCTTGAATCCCCTCGAGACCAGCTCCTTATACCCCTTATAGAGTTCCTCCCTATCGGATACATCTAACAGGGACGCGACTTCTTGACCAGTACCGCTTATCAAGCCAGCAGTCATCAGTATATGTTTCCGACCGCCTTGTTTCGTCTCTATCTGGAGATCGTACTGTCTGGGCGCTTCTACCTTATCTTTCCTCATCTCTTCCCTGTATCTTTCAACCCTGCTTTTGTCCTGTTCTACCACCAGTTCCAAGAAATTGTTTCCCTCTGCGTCGTCTTCATAATACCCTATCAGCTTGTCGAACTTTTCATTGGCCAAAGAGATCGTGCCGTCCTCGTCCAATATAGCCATAGCCGTCCCAGTGTTCTCGAAGATGGTCCTATACAGCTTCTCCTTCTCCTTCAACTCCCGCTCAAATCTTATGTGCTGGATCGTGTTGCTAAGATGTGATATCAGAAGGTCCGCCATCTTCACGTCCTCCTCGTCGAAATAATCCGGTTCCTGGGATGTGGCCTGAAATATACCTATCTCATCGATGGGTACACTTATGGCTGACCTCATCTCGGGTTCTTTAGAGATCGGTTCGACATCGTCTCTGTTCCTCGAATCCTCTACAAGATAGGTCCTTTTATTTTGGTATGTCTTTCTATCGATCCCGCCCTCCTCTACGGCCCTCCTGGTAGAATCGTCTAGGTCGAGCTTTGAAGACACTGCCTTGGGCTCAAAATAACCCTCTCGTACTTCCTCTATGCTGCAGAAGTCGAAATCGAGGATATTTTCAGCAGCCTCTATGGCCTGTTGGTAGGCCTCACTTTCATCCTCACATCTACTGAGCTTGGACGCGACCTCGTGAAGCTGCTCTGTTTTATTCTTATTGTATTTAAGGCCCAGCTTGGCTTGCTTCTTCTCGGTCACATCCATTATTATGCCCTCTAAGGCCTCCAACTCGTCTCCTTCGAAGACGCCTACGCCGTGCTCTCTAACCCACTTAACCCCATCATGGGCGGTGTTTATCCTGTACTCCAGCTCGTAGTCTTCTTTTTTCTTCACGGCTTTCTCTATCTTTCTTCTCACCTTTACACGATCATCTTCATGTATTATCTCCTTGAATGAAACGGTCTTGTTCTGGATCAAGTCCCAAGGTTGATAACCGGTGAGTTCTATACAGCCTTCGCTTACGAATTCCATGGTCCAGCTTTCATCGTTTTTACACCTGTAAGCCATACCTGGAAGATTACTGACCAGGGTAGAAAGTGTCCTCTGGCTTTCCTTCAATTCGAGCTCGGTCTCCTTTCTCTCGTGTTCCTGACGGATCGCCCTGGCTAGAAGATTGTACTGAGATTGAGGCTCTCTTCCCTTTCGAAGATATCTATCCGCTCCCAGGTTGAGGGCCTCGATGACGACTTCCTCCTTGCCCTTCCCGGTCAAGATGATGAACGGTATATCTAAGCCTCTAGCCCTCAGTTCTTCCAGGAAGTCGATGCCGTCCATTTCCGGCATCTTGTAATCCGATACGATAACATCATAGGTTTCATCTTCGGTCTTTTCTAGAGCCTTCTCAGCCGACTCAGCAGTCTCCACCTTGAAACTCTCGTCCTCTTTCTCCAGGTATATCTTTCCCTGCTCACGGGCCCCTTCCTCGTCATCTACAAAAAGTATTTTCATCTTCTCTCAACCCCATCACATAAGTAATAATACCTCAAGAGGTAATATAATTTGCGGATAGCACCAAATGTCTCCGTTTCCTCTGAAACTGCACATAAATTTTTTATGTGAGTTGTGCTTATTAGCAATCCAATCCTGAATTAATTCATGGGCCAGTAGATGGTTTCAGAGCGAAGCTCTAAATATCTACATCCCCCACTCACTCACGTTCAATCGTGGGCCAGTAGATCAGTTGGCAGATCGCCACCTTGGCATCCGTAGGCTGAAAACGTCTACAGCTGAAATGGTGGAGGCCAGGGGTTCAAATCCCCTCTGGTCCATTAAATCACGAGTTCTATGAATGAGTGAGCTAAGAAAAGGTGGAACGTTTCCTTTAAATTTGTTTAATGGACTGCGAGGATGCGCCAGCATTCTTGCTGGTCCATTTTTTCTTTGAAAAATGGTCTATTAGAATCTTTGATTCTGATTGGTCCACTTCTTTTTTCATACAGCGACTACCGTCCCTTCGATCTCCGGCTTGACCGGACTGTTATCCTCTATGTATCGTCTCAGAGCTTCTACCGCATGGATATCAAGATCTCTTCTGTTCTTACCGTATCTAGCTGGGATCCCTTGGGTCGTGACGAAACAGGCCTCGTACGTCTTTTCTTTATCCAGTCTTTCGTCCCCAACAAAGAACTCCTGGACCCTCAGACCCTCGGCGTTCTCCACCTTGAAGTAAACGTTTATGCCATAGCATCTTTTCACATAGCCCCCCATCTGGTCGTACGGGTCCTTGGCAAAGGTGTTTTCCAGGTTCTCCTCCATCATATCCCACAACTCTTGGCCAGTAATCTCACAGACTGAGACTGGAGGATTAGTAGGTATTATATTCCATATATCCTCAATGGTTATGTCTCCGGGCGGTACCGCGGAACCGTAGCGCCAGCCGTTGGAGAACGCCATCTCGGCGCCGCTGGCTTCTATAAGCGCTTTCAGCAGTAGATCGTCCATGGTGGTCTCCATCACTTTATCTCTAGCTAGGCCTATCTCCGTCTTCCCGACTTTCTCGTTCAACATCTCTTTATGCGGTTCTACTATGTCGTCGATGATCTCCTGTACTTCTTTGTCCGGCTCGATAGATGCGCTCATCTCGACCAGTTCGTGCCTATAGTCTATAACACCGTCTTCACCGATGTTCAGGTCCAGCCTTCCTACAAAGGAGCCGTGGCATCCAGATTGTATCAGCAGGGTATCGTTCACGTCCGCAGGTTCGTACATCCTGTTGTGAGTGTGTCCGCTTATCAGTACATCTATTCCGTCCACTCCCTTGGCCAATTCAACTTCCTGAGGATAGCCGAGATGTGCGAGCACCCCTATAAGATCCACGTCTTTCTCTCTCAGCTCTTCTATGTACCCAGGTAATTCCTTCCTCCCTAGCGTCAGATAGATACCCTCGCTGAAGTGGTCCGGCATGGTCTTATCGACTATGGTGTTGGCTATACCGATCAGGCCCACTTTTATCCCATTTTTCTCCACTATCTTATAGGGCTCGAAAACCAGCTCGTCAGAATCTTCATAGTAACAGTTGATGGCCAAAAGTGGATACTTCAACCTATCGGCGATGTCAATCAACTTTTCAGGCCCATAGGCGAAGTCCCAGTGGGCCGTCCAGGCGTCGAATCCCATCCTGTTGAGGATGGGCACCATGTTCTCCCCTTCATTTTTTACGACGGGATAGGTTCCGTGGATCGTATCTCCATTGTCTAAAGCTAAAACGGACCCTGGATCATCCTTCCTCACCTCATCAAGATAAGTGGTGATCCTTGCATAACCGCCTACTTTTCTATACTCCTGCTCTCCGTCTTTCCAGAAATACTCGTGGTGCAGGTCCAAATAGGCGTGGCTGTCGTTCATCTGCAGTATAGTCAGATCATATCCTTCGCTCATCATATCACCCTATATCTTTATGTAACTCCATCCCTAGCTCTGCTTCTTGACCAATTCTCCTACGCCAGATGGTACAGTCTCTACATCACCTACCAGTTCCTCTTCACCTATATTCAACCCCTTTAAACTATTGGAACAGACCCTGAATTCAACCCCTTTGTTGATCAGGTATTCTATCTTCCTGGCGTACCCTTCATCTTCAAGAGTGATCCTCACTCCAGTACCGTTCATCACTAGCTCGATATCCTGGTTTTCCTCCCCCAGATCCTTTATCAGGTTGATCACGTTCGAGAACGCTATGGTGCCCTTCTCCTCCTCGTGAAGGTGAAATATCACCCTATATTTTGACATATCTTCGACCCTAGACAGGAACTACCGGGTTTTACAAAAACTTTCCTTATCTTTTCAGTTCTTCGAGCACCAGCTCTTTTCCCCTCTCCAATGCTTTTTCCCTACCTTCTGGTTTCCCTCCGCCGCCCTGGGCGGTTTTCGGTGAACCACCGCCTCCACCGTTTATCTCTTTCGCAGCCTCTCTCAGAACATCCGAGATGTCGAGGTCCAAGTTATCGCTCCGTGAAAAGACGAGCTGGACGTTCTCACCTTCAGAGGCCAGGAGTACGACCCTATCCTTTTCGGAAGTGAGACTTTCAGCCGTGGACAGCATCTCCTTGGTTTCCATATCCAGCGTATCGATTATGAACTCTATGCCCTCCTCCTCTTCACCTGGCACCAGTTCCTCCGCGACCGCTATGGACTTGTACTTCTTCAGTTCCTCCAGCTCTTTACCCCGCTGCTTCCACTCGTTGAAGAAGCGTTCTGCGGTATCCGGGAGTTTTTCCGGGTCGACGCTGAATTTGGAAGCGGTGTTCAACAAAAGGTCCTCCTGGTGCTGGACGTTTTCTACCGTCGCCAAGCCCGCGGAGTAGACCAGTCTTTCAACGCCGTCCTGTATCCTCTGAGTTTTTAGTATCTTTATGGCGCCCACCTCCGAGGTGCGGTGAACGTGTGTACCTCCGCAGGCCTGCGCGTCGTAATCGTCAACATCCGAGATATGCACAACCCTTATTATATCGCTCTGGGGCACTCCACCTTGATAAAGCTCGAAACCGAACCTCTTCTCTGCTTCGTCCCTGGTGAGCTCTTCCTTTTCAACGGGTATATCTTCCAGGACCAGTTCGTTAGCCCTTCTCTCTATGGCCTTTATCTCGTCTCTACCTATCCTCTTGTAGTGCGATATATCCAGACGGGCGTTCTCAACCCCTTTTTGAGCTCCGCTCTGCCAGATATGTTCACCTAGAACTTCACGGGCGGCGCTGATTATTATGTGCGTTGCTGTGTGATGCCTGGTCAGCGCCATCCTTCTGTCCCAGTCGATAGAGCCCTGGACCGTCTCTGCCTTTGGTATTTGCCCTTCGATCTCGTGTACTATAACACCGTCGACCTTTCTAACATGATCAACTGGATAGACCTGATTTTCCGTCGAAAGGACACCCCTATCAGAAGGCTGGCCGCCACCCTCCGGGTAGAAGAGGGTCTGGTCTAGGACCACTTCGCCGGGCTCGGAGTGTAGAACCACGGCTTCGAAGTTCTGGGCATCTGGATTATCGTAATATATGGGTCTGGTATCCGGTACGTCATACCTCTCAACGGCTTCCTCTTCCTCCTCTTCTTCTGACGTTTCATGCCTCTCGGCCAGGAGGGTATTGAAATTCTCAGGGATGTCAACTTCCACATCGAAACCTTCAGCCAGGTCTTTCACTATTGTGGGATGGACCCCGTGGGTGTCGTAGAACTCGATCAGCATATCGAGCGATATCTTCTCTCCCTCCTCCTTCTTCTCCAGTTCCCTCTTCACCAGCCTTTTACCCTTCTCCAAAGTCTCTTCATACTTCTCTATCTCGTTATCCAGTATGTCGAAGACCAGCCCTTTTTTGTCCAGGTCCACGATCTCGGAGAACTTCTCCATCTGTTTTTCTACCACCGTCTTGAGAGATATATCGTTTTTCAGCTGGTCTATCTGCCTCAAGGTCCTTCTTATCATCATCCTGGCTAGATAGCCCTCTTCAACGTTCGACGGGACTATCCCATCCGAAAGCATCCAGGAGATCGTCCTTGAATGGTCGGCTATGATGTAGACCTTTCTGAGAGTGGCCAGGTGCTCTTGCACCTCTTCCCTTCCCATGTTCAATTCAGAGGAAGATGTCCGCTCGATCAATTCATCTAGAAGTCCGTCGTCCCTGTAATCCTTATCGGACGCCCCGGCCAGCTTACTGTATTCCTTCAGCATGCTTCTGTACCCTTCATCTTCCAGAGGATGTTTCACATCCAGTTCTTCACAGATATATTCGACTATATCGGGATAGACCGAATCGTATATGGTCGGAGAACCTTCGGTGACCCATGAAAGCCTTTCCAGACCATAACCGGTATCGACCACGTTCAGACGGAGTTTGGAGTATCTATCGCCCTCCAGTTCTATATCTCCATCAGGGTCTTTTTCAAGGTTCATGAAAACAAGGGTCGCCACTTCCAGACCCAGAACGTTAACCTCAAGGGAAGGTCCTGCGTTGCCGCCTCCTATCCAGGGATGTTCCTTGTAGGCTATCTTATCTTCTGGTATACCCATCTCCAGCAGCATCTCGTGGCACCACTTCACGGTCTCTTCCTGCCAGTAGACGTAGTTATCTGGACTGTTGAAGGAGTGGTGGCCCATCATCTCGAAACTGGTCTGATGCTTGCCCGTCCTTCCCACTTCATCGACATCCGGTAAACGGATGCTCGGTTGGGAAACGACCAAGGGATTGGCCGGGGGGTCCACCTGGCCGGAGGTCACATGAGGTTGAAAATCATATATGCTCGCATGTACGAGGAAGACGTCGTCCCTCCATCTGGCCACAACGGGATACCTTTCCAGTGGCGTATGACCCCTTTCAGAGAAGAAGTCGATGAAGAACTGTCTCATCTCCTTGACGTTCAACGTTTTATCTGTTGGCGTATCGCCTATAAATCCGAACTCGGTACAGGGGGCGTCCTGACAGGTCTCCATGTCCTCGTTCAATGTCCAGAAGTGAGCGCCGCATTCCCTGCACTGCTTCCGGACGAAGTTCTTTTTTTGAAAGAACTCCAACTGGTAATCTTCCTCGAACATGTGATACGATTTTTTTGGGGATAAATAAAACATTCGGCTGAACCTCTCAAGTGGAAAAGTTATAAATTACTATGGGACTGTGTTGTTTTAAAGTATTACGTCTGGAGGTCTAAAACTGGAGAAAAACCAACTGATCACGTTAGCCATACTCCTCGCGCTGATGGCGGCCTGGGCATTGGGTAATATGATGTCACTGATGGCCGGCGGGGGTGCTCAAGACCTGGGCGGAAGCGGAAACATCAATTTTATGCTCATCGCCGTTGTCTTACTGGTTTCTCTAGGTGTTCTAGCGCTGGTACTTACCAGGAATTGGACCACCCTGGTGGTCGTTCTGATCATGTTGGGAACTGTTATGGGGGCAGCGTCTCCAGCCTATATAGCAAGTCTAGGGTTGGGAATGGTGATCGTTCCTTTAGTGGTGATCCCCGTTGTGTTCGCTAGTCTTTTCATATTGACCGATAAGATGCCGGCACGTCGTACTGTAGCAATAGGATCGTCTCTCATCGGGGCCTATCTTGCTTACATATTCATGAGCAGTATGGGCTTTCCAAGTGTATCCAATCCGAGTTCGGATAGTGGAGGTTCTGCCCCAGGAGGCGGTATACCTGGAAGGGAAGTATTCGGACCTTTAAATCAAAGCTCAGATCTTCCCATACTCGTGATACTTATACTATCTATCATCGCTCTTTTGATCTGGGCAAGAACGCATCAGTGGATGGAGGCTAGAGGGCAAGAGGATACAAAAGAAGAGATAGAGGAGGATATCTCATCCACGGTTGATACGGCCATCAAAGACCTACATACAGGAAAGGACGTTCGATCGAGCATAATGAGATGCTACCAGAAGATGTGCAATATATTGGAGGAGAGCGGGATTTCGAATGAAAAATCGATGACCCCACGAGAGTTCCGTACCCATGCAGATGAAAAACTGGGGGTTTCAACGTCCAGGATAGACGACCTTACGGACCTCTTCGAGGAGGCGAGATACAGTTCGCACTCCTTGAGCGAGAGGGACAGGGATAGAGCGTTGAACAATCTCAAGGCCTTGAAAAAGGGGTTGGGTGATTAGATGGAGGGAGATTTCTCGATCAAAGACAAGATATCTGGATTCGATATACTCAGTTTTATCGTCCTGCTCGTCCTGGTCTCATTCATGATGTCCGTCAGTGGTTATCTCCGACTTACCCTGGGCGTAGCCGTTATAGGTGCCTTCAGTCTGTTCGTTGTTATAACACTCTTTCAAAGGAGTCGTCCTGTTGAAACATGGACTAGAGAGAGCAAGATAGACGAGATAATCAGTCGGTCCATGTTGAAGGAGGAGAGTGAACTGGTCAGACGAGCGTATAGAGGAAGGAAATTGAGCCAGGCACTTCTAGAGGAGGAACTCAAAGAGAATTTTTTGGGTAAGATGAAGAGGGAAAAAAACCTGAATGACGATGAGGTGGAGGCTCTCCTAGATAAACCCAAGAGACTCCGTGATATGATAGATGACGAAATGATCTTTAAATTTATAATCAATCATAAAACGTATAAGGGAGTGGTTAGGAATAAAAAGGAGGAGTCTGATAAGGGCAAAGATGAAGGGCGCTCCCTACTCTCTAAACTGTTTGGAGAAGACTTTAGCCAGATAGACGATAGGTACAAAAAAAGGATGGAAAGTTTGATAGATAGAATGGAGGAATGGAATTGAATATAGAAGATGTATCTGCCTTGAGTAAAGAGTTGATAGATGAAGTCAGTACGGCCATTGTCGGCAAGAAGAGTGTGCTGCAGAAAACGCTGCTTGGGATACTCGCGAAGGGTAACATCCTGTTCGAAGATTACCCTGGTCTGGCTAAGACCCTGCTCTCTAACTGTTTTGCCGACGCATTGGGATGTGATTTTAAAAGGATACAGTTCACCCCAGATCTCCTCCCGGCTGATATCACGGGTTCCTATATCTACGACAGGAACACCGGAGACTTCAAGATGAGGAAGGGTCCCATATTCACCAATCTTTTACTAGCAGATGAGGTCAATAGGGCCCCTCCCAAGACACAAGCGGCGCTTCTTGAGGCCATGCAGGAGAAGCAGACCACGATAGAAGGGGAGACTTACAAGTTGGACGACCCTTTCATAGTCATAGCGACCCAGAACCCCATAGAGTACGAAGGTACCTATCCTCTTCCGGAGGCACAGGTTGACCGTTTCCTTCTGAGGCTGCAGGTAGGCTATCCAAAGGCAAAGGAAGAGGTCGAGATTCTCAGGAGGAGGAAGGAAAGAAAGGAGGACGATGTAAATATCAAAAAGGTCACCGGGCCCGAACGCCTTTTGAAGATGCAGAGGAAGATAGAGGACGTCCATCTGGATGACGATATAAAGAGGTACATCGTTCAGATAGTGCAGAAGACCAGGGACAATAAGGATGTTGAAGTAGGTTCAAGCCCCAGAGGAAGTCTCGCCTTGATGAAGCTCTCCATGGCCAACGCTGCCATGAGAGGAAGAGATTACGTGGTTCCTGACGACGTTAAATTCATCGTGAAAGAGGCCCTTTCACACCGGCTCGTCCTAAAACCTGGACCCGCTATCAAGGGCGTAGATGAGAGAGACATAATAGAAGAGACGATAAAGAAGGTCCCCGTACCGAAGGTGGACTGATCTACGTATCAATGCGTATAAGAAGATGTGAGGAAGAGGATCTCGAAAGAGTCATCGAGATAGAGAGGCTGAGTTTCGACAACCCTTACAGCCCTTTTATCTTCGAGTCCTATCTGGGAAGTGAACTCTTTCTGGTGGCTTTAGAGCAAAAGATACAGGGCTATGTGATAGGTGAGATAAAAGACGAGAGACTTTGGATAATATCTATCGCAGTCGCCCCTGGCGAAAGACTTAGGGGTGTAGGAAGTCTCCTTCTAGATGGGGCCATCGAAAGAAGCGAAAGGGATAGTGTAGTATTGACCGTACGGGTGACCAATAGGGGCGCTATAAAGTTCTACGAACAAAATGGCTTCGATAGGTTGAATCGTATCGATCACTACTACCAAAACGGAGATGACGCTTTCATGATGGGAAAAACAGTTTAATCCTGATAGATAATATATGGTGGAAGACGGAAACAAGTTTAAAAAAGGTAGGTCTTTGACTATAAATGGTAAAAATGGAGAAGAAGTATATCGGTCTGAGCAAGTACCTCTCTTATATACTAAGACATGATCCAGACCGGGCTGATCTTGATCCAGACGAAAAAGGTTTCGTCTCTCTAGATAAGGTCTTGGATTCTTTGGTGGATACGAAACACTCGTGGGCCTCTAAAGATGATATAGAATATCTTATAGAAAAAAGCGAAAAGAGACGTTTCGAGATAAAGGGGGATCGTATCCGTGCACTCTATGGTCATTCTTACCGCATCGAGATCGAGGAGAAAATAAAGCCCCTAGAGTTTTTGTATCATGGTACTTCGCCAGACTCTTTAGGACCCATATTTAAAGATGGACTGAAACCGATGGAAAGGGAATATGTCCACCTCTCAAAGTCTGTAAAAGAGGCGCGGAAGGTCGGTAAAAGGCACCATCCAAAACCTCAGATCCTGAAGATCGAAGCCCTCGATGCGCATAAAGACGGTCTAGAATTCTATGATAGAGGCGATGTCATCCTATCTGAAGCGGTCCCTCCGAAGTATATTTCAGAAGGGATTAATCGAGGGATACAAATAAGATGTACAAGATAAGGTGATCATATGGCTGAAAGTGAAGACCAGGAGGACTCCAGTACGAAAGAGGCCGATCGTATATTTGAACAGGTATTGGACCTACACGAACAGAAAGAGTTTGAAAGGGCCCTAGATCTGTGCGAGCCCATCAGGGAGGTCTACGAACAGAACGAGAAGCTGGAAGAGATGGCCAGGTGCGACGAACAGATGGCGAAGGAAGCTAGAGCTTTAGAAAGATATGAGAAAGCATTGGGACTTTACGAGTCTGCTAGGGACATACATGAAGACCTCATCAACATGGAGAAAGTTGCGGATTACGAGACGGAGATAGCCATCGTCTACGAGGCCATGAACGAATATGAGAAGGCTTTGGATAAGTACGAGGATGCCTTAGAGATATACGAGGATAAAAGGATGGACCTGGCCAGCGCGGGCTGCTACAGGAACGTGGCGGACGTGCACGAGGAACTCGACGAGTATCAGGAAGCTCTAGATATGTACAAGAAGGCTAGAGATATATACAAGGATAAGGGGAAGATGGAGGAGTTGGCTGACTGTGCAAACGAGATAGCCAGCATATACAAGACCCTGGGCCGTTTCGACGAGGCCCTCAACCTTTACAAATCAACCGGGGAGATCTACAGAGATAAGGAGAGGGAGGTAAGAGTGGCTGACTGCCTGAAGAACATGGCGGATATATTCAAGGAAAAAAGGGAGTACTCAAAGGCGTTGGAGAGGTACAAAACCGCTAGAAAACTATACGAGAAGAACGAGGAACCCATGGGGGTGTCTGACTGCCTCAGGAACAAAGCGAGGATATACAAGGCTAGAGGTGAATACACCGAAGCCTTGGATCTATTCCAGGCAGAGAAAGAGATATATGAAGAGAAAGAAGACCTCGAAAAGTTGGCAGATACAGAACTGGAGATAGCCACTGTATGCAGTTCGTTGGACCTGCCCAAGAAGGCGCTCGAACTCTATAAATCCGCTAGAAATCTTTACCAGGAGATCGGTTTGGAGGTCGCTGCTGCGACCACAGAGATGAACATAGGAGGAATGTACGAAGACCTGGAGGAGTATGAAAAAGCCCTCGATAGTTACGAGAAGGCTAGAGATATATGTAAATATGAAGATAAAATTCTCGCCACCGCATCCTGTGAAAAGGACATGGCCAGCGTCTACATAAAATTGAAACGGTATGAAGACGCTCTTGAAAAATACGAGCGAGTAAAGGAGATCTACGAGAAAAAAGGAAAGAAAGTGGGTGTAGCTGCTACCTATCTCAGGATGGGTGACATATATAGAAAATTGGAAAACATGGAGGACGCCTACTATTTCTACTCTTCCTCACTCAGAGTCGCAAGGAACAACGAGATCCATGAATTGATATGGAGAAACCTCTGGAACCTAGGTAGGATCGAAAGATCGAACAGCGAGTATGAGGAGGCTTTGGAACATTTCATGGACGCCATAGATATCATCGAAGAGACCAAATCTGAAATTGGATCCGAGGATGAAAGAGAGGAGTATTTCAAAGGAAAAGAGAATGTCTACGCCGACGGGATAAAGACTGCCCTAGACCTACAGAAGAGAAAAAAAGCCGTCGAGATATCGAATATGGGGCAGACGGAGAGACTGCAGAAGTTATTGAGAGAATACAAGTAGCACATGTGATCTGGGACTTTTCAGAGGACGGAATTGATATCGATAATTAAAAGTGATTTTTGGGAGTGGTTTTCGGTAGAGAATATGGTATCTAAAACCATTTAAGTTTAGTAGGACATGTTAAGGGTGATGAAATCAGAGGAAGTCGAGGAGAAGCTTGAGATCCTAGCCGATAGTTACGCAAAACGCATCCTTGTAGGTTGTTACCATAAACCAAAACCCGTTCAAGAACTCAGCTGGCAGTACAACATCCCTATAGCGGCGGCGTACCGAAAAGTCCACGCTCTAGAGAAGGCTGGTTTCCTGAAGGTGGAAAAGAAGGAGAGCAGCCGCAGAGGCAAAAAAACGAAGCTGTACAAAACCGTGTTGAGAAGCGCCGTGATCAGGTTCGAGGACGGTGAGTTCATGATCGACTTGGACTACAGCGGCTCCGAGAAGGAGAAGGCCAGGCTGGACTTTCAGGAACAAGAACGTGAATAAAAGTGAACTAGGAGGAAAAGATTTACAGCCCAAGCGATAGGCAACAAAAACTATTTCTAGTGACGACTACCTTGGGGTTCCTAGAGGTGAGCAAGAGATGGGCTTCTTCACAGGAACAGCCTACTTCATAGGTATCCCACTGGTATTCGTTATCTTGCTCTGGGAGATCAAGAACGAAAAGACCTACCTCAGGTTCGTAAAGAAGGAGAAGATGGATCAGGACAACAGGAAGTACGGTTACACAGATAAAGGATTGGAGATGATCAGGGAAAAGAACCTGAAAGATTATAAGGATTCCCTCAAGAGGTTGAAGAGGCTTCAGATATATACTATGATCGCGATGCTCATCCTGCTTCCAACTTGGAACTTCGCTGCTGCGGAACATGCATATTCTAATATACACACCGAACGAGTGGGTCCCATGGGTATCTACTCAACACCCTTAGATCCAGTAGTCTATCAGGTGGGTCCAACGTTCAACGTCGAATTTGTTAAAGAGCAGATAGAGAAGGAACCGGATAAATATCGACCGGACCTCATCGACGACGTGGTAGATCTAGACAAGTTGACCCGGATACCTGGAGAACTCGGGATATACAGGTTGCAGGGAGAAAAGATAGTCATAACCTACGCCTACGTATCACCCTATCCCATAATGAAGACCTATGTTTTCCGGTTCCTCGAGTCGCCCAAAGGACAGGATCCCATATACGAGCAGACAAGCCATACGATCATATACCCCATGAACCCAGCAGATGCTTCGAAACTAGAGGAATTGTGAGCCATGGTCAGAACAACGGTGGTCCTTTTAGGGCCTAAATTCGGCGGCAACGTAGGAGCTATAGCTAGACTCATGAGAAACTTTGATAGCCATGAGCTCCATATCATCGGAGCCCCTAAAATAGTAGAAGAGGAGGAAACGAGAGCTAGAGCCGTCCATGCCCAGGACGTTTTAGACGGGGTAAAATCCCACGAAACCTTGGAGGAGATCATCGACGATTTCGACCTCGTGGTAGGGACCACAGGGATAACGACCGAGAAGGAGAAGAAATTTCTCCGCAAGGCAGAGAAACCGGAGGAACTGGCGGATTCGGTAAAAGACCTGGAGGGCCACATAGCATTCCTCTTCGGTAGGGAAGACCAAGGCCTCTACAATGAAGAACTGAAACACTGCGATAGATTGGTGAAGATACCCACCTCGGACGATTACCCAGTAATGAACCTCTCACATTCCGTGGCTGTGATCCTCTACGAGATATATAGGTCTAGAGAGGACACGGAGAGCAGAGGGCTAGATAGAGAAGAAGCTCTGGCTGACCAGAACGAAAGGGAAAGGCTGAATCAGTACTTCGAGGATACACTTGAACTCCTAGACTACCCGGAGCACAAAAAGGAGAAAACCAAGGTCATGTTCCGGAAGATACTGGGTAGGGCAACACCCACTAGATGGGAGTACCACCGACTGATGGGAGTTTTCAAATGGATAAAAAGAGGGCTAGATAAAGAATAATAGCTATCAGAAAGTCTCTTCCTCGGTGCCTATACCGACCTTCTCGGCCATTATCTTCTTCAGCTCGTTTCTATCCTGGGCCTCCAGTCCAAAGTATTCCTGAAATTTAGGGCTGGTCCTTAAAGAGTAGGTCCTACCGTCGTCGTCCGCCAGTATAAGGCCCATGTCCTTCAGCTTGTCCACTTGGTCGTATACCTTTGAGCCCACCATGGTCTTGAGCTCGCTCTGCTTGATGGGCTGATAGTAGGCGATCAGAGCGGCCGTTTTCAACAAAGGCTTGCCTATCTCCTCGTCCATCATCTCCATGCCGTACTTGTTATAATTGGATTTGAGCTGAAGGGAGAACTTTCTGCCTATCTTGCTTATCTCGAGACACGTTTTACGGTTTTGGTACATCCTTCTTAGCTTCTTCACGGCCTGTCTGACTTCGTCTCTAGGTCTTCCTATGGACTGCTCTATCTCCGGCACGGTCAGGGGGCGTCCCGCAGAAAAGAGTACGGCCTCGACTATCTGAACCAGGTCTTCCTCCTCTTGAAACTCCTGGGCGAACCTCTCCTGCATCTCCTCTTGGCTGTCTTCGTCCATCCTCTCCCCGAGCTTTTCGTCCGTAACTTCATCCTTCTCGTCTTCAATCTCTTCATCCATTGCGATATCAAATAATGGGAAAGCCTATATTAAACTACCGAAAGCCATCCAAAAAATCAAATAACGCCGTATAACTTCACTCAACCATGCCTGTGATCTCAGTAGATTCGGAGGAGCTTCTAGACCTAACTGGAGCGGACGAGATAACCCTGATGGACGTACTGCCTAAATTGGCCATGGAGATAGAAGCCATAGAGGAGGATTCATGGGACATCGAGGTCTTCCCCGACAGATGCGACATGTTATCCGTGGAGGGCATATCCAGAGCCGTGAAAGGCTTCACCGGAAAGGAGACCGGTCTCATAGAGTATAAGACGAAAAGGAGCGATGTCGAGACGAAGGTGGAACCCAGTGTGAGCGGGGTGAGACCATACATAGTCACCGCCGTCATAAAGAACGTAGATTTGAATGAAGAAGTGGTTCAGTCACTGATGGAACTGCAGGAAAAGCTCCATCTTACGCTGGGGAGGAACAGAGAAAAGGTGGCCATAGGAGTGCACGACTTCAAGAACATAAAGCCGCCCTTCGTGTATAAAGCCGTAGAACCAAGGTCCGTCAGCTTCAGACCTTTAGAGAAAAGGGCCGAGATGGACCTCGAACAGATACTAGAGAGGCATGAAAAGGGGAAGGAGTTCGCCTTCATCTTAGAGGATGCAGAAAGATATCCACTCATCGTGGATTCGCATGAAAACGTCCTTTCCTTCCCGCCGGTCATCAACGGGCAGCTAACCCAGGTAACGGAAGAGACCACGGAACTGTTCATAGATATGACGGGAACGGACAAAGAGACACTGGAACGGGCACTGAACATACTGTGCACCATGCTGGCCGATCGGGGGGCAGAGATATACACGACGGAAGTAGTGTATCCTGAAGAAGAACGTCACACGTATCCCGAACTTTCAACAGATAGCATGGAGATATCGGGAGAGGAATGTAGAGAACTGCTGGGCAAGGGGATGGATAACGAAGAGATAGTGAAGGCGTTGAAGAAGATGAGGTTCGACGCCGATGTTTTAGATGAAGATGAGGAAGACAGGATAGAAGTGACCATCCCTCCGTACAGGCACGATATAATACATCCATGGGACATAATCGAGGACGTAGCTATAGGGGTCGATTTCGATAGCTTTGAGGGTGAGCTGCCTCGGCAGGTCACCTTCGGACAAAGGGAAGAACTGGACGGTCTCAAGGAGGACCTGTCTCAGATCCTAACGGGATATGGATTCCTGGAGGTCATGAACTATTCCTTGAGCAGTCCGGAGCGAGAGTACGAGATGATGAGCCTTGAAGAGAGGGACGATCTAGCTATTATAGAGAATCCAGTCACCAAAGATGATACGTGTCTTCGCTCACATCTACTGCCCTCGCTGATGTCGAACCTGAAGGATAACAGGAATAAACCGCTCCCTCAAAAGCTCTTCGAGATCGGGGACGTTGTAAAGGGCGGAGAGCAGAGCACGAGAGTAGGTGCCGTGGTGAAAGCACCCGATGCGGGGTTCTCTGGTATGAAATCCATGGTCAAGGGGATCATCTCACAGCTAGGTCTTCAAGTGGAGTTCGAAGCGAAGAGTCATGCCTCCTTCATCAAGGGCAGGTGCGCCTCTATCAGTCTCAAGAGAGATGGACAAGAGAAAGAGGGGGAGATAGGATATTACGGGGAGATACATCCCAAGGTTCTAGACAACTTCCGGTTGGAGTATCCCGTGATCGCCCTGGAGATAAGCCTGGATAGTGTATTTGGAATCAAGGAAGATGAAGAGCCTTGAACCGGGAGAACAGGGGAAAAGATAAATAAGGGCACTCTGATGAAACCGTGCCGTGTTCCTTTTGGGCACTGGCAGATAAAATAGAAATAAATTAGAGGTGTTAAGTATATGGAATCTGGAGTTGCAGTTTCTCCCCCTGTTGAAGAGGGAGAAAAATACAACGTAGAGATAGAAGATATCGGGAAGGAAGGCGACGGCGTCGCCAAGATAGACAATTTCGTCATATTCGTTCCCGATACGGAAGTAGGAGACGAAGTTGAGATCGAGATTACTAGAGTACTCCGAACCCTAGCCTTCGGGGAGGTAGTCGGCGAAGGTAGCACAGAAGAGTCGGAGGAAATAGAGACCGAGACCGAATCTGAATCCGAGGAAGAGTCAGAAGAAGTTGAAGAGATTTCTGTAGACGAGATAGAATTAGAGTGATCATGGGCCCTCGCTCGGGCTCAAAACCCAAAATCTTTTTATCTTTTCTATCGATTTATTTTTTATGTCATGTCCCAGAGATAATTATCTCGGTGTCTTCGGCCATACTGCTTTAGATGTGATCCTGAAGGTGGATTCACTACCAGTTCCTAACTCTTCCACAGCTCTGAAGAACAAGGTCATTCGTTTTGGAGGGACTGCAGCCAACATCGCTAGAGCATCACAGACCATGGGTATCGATACGGCCCTGGCTTCCTTTGTAGGAGATGATATGGATCCAGGATATACAGAGGCGTTGAAATCATCAAACGTAGATATAACGGACTTGGATGAGAAAGAGGGCTATCGGACCCCAAAATGCTGGATAGTCACCAGTGAAGAAGAGGACCAGATGGCTATCGTTGACCAAGGGGCCATGGAGTACGGTGAAGAGTTCGATCTTCAGACACACACCGTCGATTCCTCAGAGTTCATACACATAGGGACCGGGCGGCCCCGTTATCATCTACGTGTAGCGGAGATGGCCAAAAAGAAGGATAAAAAGTTGGGGTTCGATCCGGCTCAGGAGTTGAAGTACGTTTACACACCTGAGATATTCAAGGAACTCTTAGAAAAATCCGATATCTATTTCTGTAACCAGACCGAGTTCGAAACCTCCTTGGACTACCTCTCTGCGGGATCGGAAACAGATATGCTGGATTGGGTCGACTCGGTCATCGTAACCAAGGGCTCAGAAGGCTGCACTTTATACAAAAGTGACGGAGGAAATGTGAAAGTAATAGACATCCCGGCGTTCATGCCAGAAAAAGTAGTAGAACCTACAGGAGCCGGAGACGCGTTCAGAGCAGGGTTCTATTTCGGGCTGAGCCGGGACTTCAATATTGAAAGAAACTGTGAGATAGCATGTGCTAGGGCAAGTTTCGCGGTGGAACACGCCGGCCCACAGGAAGGTCTTGTGGGCAGGGAAGAAGTGATGGAAAGACTGGAAGACGGGAAAAGATTATGAATGCTACAGTGGGCACAATATATTAATATATGTCTATTTATAATCATTACGTGGCTAGGACATCTCAGAAGGTGAGTTTTTGTTGGATGAAAAGGACGCGCTGGACGCCCTTGAGATAATGAGCGAGGAGAAGTTTAGACATACCTGTATAAACCTCCTCGAGAACATGGGTTTCAGTATATCTTCTGTCAAGACCAGCGCAGGGGACATCCTTTTGGAGGGGAGCATAGAGAGGAAGGAAGGAGCCGAAGACTACGTTATCAAATGTTCAAGGTCGGGGGCCGAGCCTTCGGATGATATCCAGGAACTGAGGGAACTGTTATCTCCCCAGGTGAACGGCCTGTATATAGCTACAGATGATAGGGCAGAATATCTTCAGACGAGCGAAGTCGAGGTGGCTCCTCCATCGAAGTTATATCGACTGCTCAAGAAGTTCGATATGCTTTCACACTTACGCCCTGAAGAGGAGGGAGAAACGGTAGAATACAGGGCCGAGCAGATACTCGAAAGGGGCGACGATTACAGACAGAAGGGGCACACCAAGAAGGCTCTACAGATGTATGATAAGGCGATCCAGCGGTCTTCCGAGTCCGGGCAGGCATACATGAAAAAGGGAAATTTACTTTTGGATACCGGAGAAGTAAAGAAGGCTGTAGAATCCCTAGAGAGAGCTATCGAACTGATACCGGATTCGCCGAAAGCGTGGGTAGAACTTGGTAAATCCTACCAGCAAGCAGGGGAGTTAGAGAAGAGCAAAGAGGCGTATAATAAAGCGCTGGATATAAATGAAGATTACTTGGAGGCCTGGAAGTTAAGGGGGAAGATACTATACGAAGAGGGAAACTACGACAGAGCCATCTCCTCCTTCGAACGTATCCTGGAGATAGAGCCCCAAGATGAGATCGCCTGGAACAACTTGGGATTATGTCATCTCAAGAGGGGGGACCTGAAGAAGGCCCAGAACTCTATCGAGAACGCCATCTCCATCAGATCTGATTTTGAGGAAGCCAATCTGAACAAGGCTTTGGTACTGGAGAAACGGGGGAAGATAAATAAAGCTCTAGATGTGGCCGAACGTTTGATCGAACTCGACCCTAAAAGCGCGGAGTACCATTATATCAAAGCAGCCTACGAGAAAGAGTTGAACCAGTTCGAAGATGCCTGGGGATCAGTACAGAGGGCAATACAGTTAGATCCAGAGTACGAGAAGGCAAGGAACCTGAGTTTCGAGATAAGAGAGAGACTTGACGAGATGGAGGTAAGAGAAAAAAGGATGGAAGCCGCTGAGATAGAGACCGTTGGAGAGGCCAAAGAGAAGGCGTTATCAGAGGACGAACTTGAGGATGGGAAAGAAAAAGAGGGGGAGAAAAAGGAGGAGAAACATGAAGAGAAAGAAACTCAAATTATAAAGGAACAGGGGCGCTACGTGGAGAGATTTGAGACAGAAAGAGAAGCTGAAAAAGGTCTGCTTCAGGAACAGCTGGAGGAGACTGGGTCGGAGATAGATAAGCTACGAAAGGAGAAGAAGGGACTGGAAGATAGGGTAGAGGAACTGGAGGAGAATTTGGCAGATATAGATGATAGTAAGCTTGCAGGTAAGACAGAAGATATAGAAAGTATCAAGGAAGATCTAGAAGAAAAGGAAAGACAGTTACAAGAGCTCCAAGTGAAGAAAGAGGAGCTGAAGAAAAAAGAGGCTACACGGAAAGAAGAGATCGAAAGATTAAGGAAGGAAAAAAGTGCGCTAGAAGATGAACTTTCCAAAAAAGAAGAGGAGGTCGGTGTCCAAGCGGAAAAAGAAATCGAGCGGAGAGAGCAGATTATAGATGAGCTGAAGCAGGAGAGAAATAGGCTGAGTAAAGAAAAAGAAGAGTTGGAGTCAAAGATCGATGAGTTAAAGGAGGAGAACGAAGATCTCAAAGAAAAGATCGAGCAGCATACAGAGGTAGGAGGTGAGTCAAAAAAACTCAAGGAGGAGCTAGAGGATAAAAAGGAGGAGCTCGAAAGGGTAAAGAAAGAGAACGAAGAGCTGAGAATGGAGCTCTCCACGCTTCAGGAGGAAAGGGAGAGGAAGGACCGGCTCGAGAGAGAGAGAGAAGCACTAGAAGAGTCCGAAGATATCCTGGATAGGGAAGAAAACTATCATGAGAGCCTATTACTATGGCAGATCGATGATATCGAAGAAGCCTTGGAGCACATCCCCGATGACGCCCAAGACGATGAACTTTTAAACCTGGCCGGATGCTGCCTTTACGAGGACGATAATTTCTACTCAGCGGAGGTGATGTTCAACAAGGCCGGCGAAGATATACTCGCTAGGTACAATCAAGAGGAGCTCTACTATCAAACCGAACAGTTCGAGAAGAGCATAGAGGTCTCTGAGAAGATAATCAACGACGGTCCCGATATGGTGGTCAGCTGGTTGAAGAGAGGGGAGAGTCTCCGGACCATGGAACAGTTCGAACCCGCCATCAACTCCTATCTGGTTGCTGAAGAATTCAGTGAAGGTGATTTGATCGATTTTACACAGGCAAAGGCTAGGTGTAGAGTCGAGATAGAGGATTGGAAGAGCGGCCTAGGTGATCTTAGAGCCATCTTTACCGGTTCGTGTGAATATGCTGTCAACCTAGAGGCTATATTCCTGTACAAGTGTAGGGAGTACAGTGAGAGTTTGGAGACCCTCAAGAAAGTCGTTTCTAAGGACGGAAGCACCGCCCATAACAATAACCTGGGCTGTGTAGCCCATGACCTTGAAAGGTATGGAGAAGCACTCTCCGCCTTCGATAGAGCACTGGAGGAGGAACCAGAGAACACTGTATTCCTGAATAACCTAGGGTTCTGTCAGCTAGAACGTAATCTGGTGGACGCTTCACTGGAGACCTTCAACCGAGCACTTGATATCGATGAGAATGATCCGGTGAGTTGGTATAACAAAGGGATCGCATTGAAAAGATTGGACGAGGATAACTGGAGGGACATGATAGACAAGGCCCTCGACCTCGAGCCTGATTTCAGTGCAGCGAAAGAGATGCTCAGATAGTTTCTAGAGAATCGGATGCGGCTGCCGGGATTCGAACCCGGGCCACAAGCTTGGGAAGCTTGGGTCCTAACCAGTCTAGACCACAGCCGCGACGGGATGAGGGGGACCCCTTTGTTTCAAGTGGAGACGGAGGAAGATAAGGCGGTGTAAGAAGTCACTTTTTAGATCAACGATCCAAACCGTACTCCTCTTCCTTCTCTATGACCTTATCCTCGTATTCGGGACCTAAAGTCAAGGCGAGGGTCTCTATCCTAGCGATGTTCTTCCTGAACTTGCTCTTGCTCTTCGTCTCGTAGAGTTCCTTGAACTCTTTCATCTTTCTGTATCTATCGAAGATGAACCAACCAAATATGATAAGAAGGAACGCACCTATGACCAGGAGCCAGTACTTCCAGTTACCTATCAGACTGGTCATATCCTTTATGAACTGGGGTGAGTACTTCTGAAGGAATACCCCGAACAACCCGATTATGAACATATAAGCAGCTCCTATCAGTATCAGGATAGAGATGAGAATTTGATGCTTACGGAACTTGGTTTTTAGACTCATAGAGATGAAAATCAAAGTGTTTTACTTAAATTTTTTCTTGAGTGGATATGATTTTATTATATTATGACGTTGTGATCCTAGTGTTGATGTCCTCCTTGCCCATGGGTGCGTGAATGGGAGTGAAGGTTTTTAAAAGCCCTATCCACGACTTCACTCAGAGATGGATGTATGTGCATGCCACGATAGATGGGGACGAAACTCTGTGTGTTGGTATACATCAGGTTTATTATCTCGTGGATCAGCACCGAGGCCTGTGGCCCCACTATATGTGCCCCTAGAATCCTGTGGGTTCGTTTATCCACTATTACTTTCACGAAGTAGTCCTCTATATCCATGGCCGAGGCCTTTGCCGTGCTCTCGAAGGGAGCATAGCCAACCAAGATGTCGTACTTTTCTTCTGCTTCCTCCTCGGTCATACCGACGGAAGCCACCTCAGGATATGTAAAGACAGCATGTGGAACCGCATGGTAGTCCGCTTCTACCGTCTCATCGGTGAAGGCATTCTGATAGACCACTTGAGCTTCATAGTTGGCCACATGCTTGAACATGTGTTCTCCCGTGGCGTCTCCCAAGGCGTATATACCGCTCTTCGTGGTCCCCAATGTTTTATCTACCTTTATCCATCCTTTATCGGTCGTTTCCACTCCACTTTTCTCCGGCTCTAGTAGATCCGCGTTCGAACGTCTCCCCGCTGCGATAAGGATCTCCTGGGAATCGACCGTTGCTTTTTTCCCTTCTTTGTTCCTAGCGATCAATCTTTTCTTGCCACCTTTTTTTTCTGCCTTTACAACCTCATATCCAGTATGTATATCCATACTTTCAGACAGCTTGTTCTTCAGAACCGTAGAGACCGCTTTCTCCTCTGACGGTACGAACTGTGTATTCCTGCCTATTATGGTCACATCAGCCCCCATCATGGAGAGGAAATAACCGTACTCCGCCGCGATATAACCCCCACCTATTATGGAAACGCTAGTAGGAAGATATTCTAGATCCAGTATGGTCTTGCTGGTAAGATAACCTACATCCTCTATATTCTCTATGGGGGGTATCCCGATTCTTGAGCCTATCCCCAGTATTATCTTGTCTCCTTTTATGGTCTCTCCTCCCACCTTCATGGTATAGTCATCGACGAACTGTGCCGTATCCTGATAGAAATCTAGATCATCGGTATCGTTTAGATTTTGACCTATCTGTTTACTCTCTGGCCTGACGTGATTCCTCATCCTCTCCATGACGTACTGAAAATCTATATCTTCTATCTCCGAGTCGATGCCGAACCTTCCCGAATCCTTTATAGTGTTAACCACCTCAGCTGGATACAGCAGCATCTTGGAAGGGATACAGCCCCTCGTCAAGCAGATTCCACCGGGGGCCTCGTTCTCTATAACCGCTATGTCCAAAGAGGGCTCTTCCTGGAGCACTTGAGTCACGATGCTCATGGCAGAGCCTGTACCTATCGATATAACATCATATTCTTTCATGATTACCCTCTTAATACTTCCTAATTTTCAGTACATTACGGGGTTATACCCTATTAAATTTGTTGTAAACCTCTCTTTCTACATTAAAGATAAAAACTTTAAACTAGAATCTAATACCGGAGATATGAAAGAAACAGCTCTTCATTCAAAACATAAAGAAGCCGGAGCCAAGATGACGAACTTCGGCGGTTGGGAGATGCCACTGAAGTTCACCAGTATAACCGAGGAACATCAAGCAGTCAGGAACCAGGTCGGTGTCTTCGACGTATCGCACATGGGTGAGATTTATCTGGAAGGGGACGGAGCCATAGAGTTCATGAGCGAGCACTGTACCCAGGACATAGTCTCTTCAGAGGTGGACCAGATCAAATATGCCCATATGCTGAACGAAGACGGAGGTATCTTGGACGACACGTTGGTCAACAAATTGTCCGAGGATTCATGCTATATCGTCCCCAACGCGGGAAATAACGAAAAGATATACGATTGGTTTGCAGAGGAAGGAGGAGAGGAATACATAATCGATATAACAGAGGAGACGGTCATGCTGGCCATCCAGGGACCAGATGCGGAGAAACTTCTTTCGGATATGTGTAAAGAAGACATATCCGATATAGAGTTCTTCTGGGGCAAGAAGATGGAGATGAACGATGAGATCATGGACGCCTTCGACGAAGAATGGCCCATGGCCGATAAACCCATAGTGCAAAGAACTGGTTATACCGGGGAAGACGGCTTCGAAGTGGCCTTACCCAATGAGAGCGGTGTAGTACTCTGGGAACAGTTACTAACGGCTTCCATCCCTCCCACCAAATGCGGTCTAGGCTCAAGGGATACCCTTAGATTGGAGTATGGGTTCCTTCTGTCTGGACAGGACTTCGATGAAGAGAGAACGACCATCGAAACGGGATGGGAAGAACAGTCCATCGATTGGGACCACGATTTCGTGGGAAAAGAAGCCCTTGAAGAGGTAAAAAAGAAGGACCATCAGATGCTGAAGGGCATCAAGATGATAGACAAGGGCATACCCAGGCATGGTTATGATGTTTACGACGAGGATGAGAAGATAGGAACGATAACCAGCGGGACGCGTTCTCCGACGCTGAAAGAAGGTGTTGCTTTGGGCTATCTAGACCCGGGGTACCATGAGGAAGGAACGACTATACAGGTAGAGATAAGAGGAGAAAAAAGAGAAGCTGAGGTAACGAACCCACCCTTCGTATGATTCCACTTGAAACAAAGGGGTCCCCCTCGAGGTGAGAATCATGGACAAAGGAATAAAAGAACAGGGTAAATTAAAAGGTCTAGACGTGTTCAGCGAGGTCCTGAAAACGCCGGGTGTCTCAGGCTACGAGGGTCCCATACGGGAGAAGATTAGAGGCCTTCTAGCCGATCACGTAAAGGTAGAAAGACCGGAAACCATACGAGAGGACAACATAGGCAACCTCATATACTCCATAGAAAACGAAGGTCCTTCCATCGGTCTGGTAGCACACATGGACGAGATAGGCCTGGTCGTTTCAAACATAGAGGAGGACGGTTACCTCAGGATAAAGAAGATCGGAGGCGTCCCAGATCCGCTTTTACCGGGAAGACACGTGAACATACACACGGAGGAAGGCCCCATCAACGGCGTGATAGGCCACAAGCCGCCCCACTTGACAACGGACAAGGATAAGAAAGACGAAGTGAGTCCATGGACAAGCATAAGGGTTGACGTCGGCGCCTCCTCTGCTGAAGAGGTCAAGGAGTTGGGGATAGACGTTCCGGACCCCATCACGTTCCAGAAGAACCTGAAGAGGTTGAACGGTACGATGATCTCTGGCCGGGCCTTGGACAACCGTATAGGCTCCTTCGCGCTCCTTGAATCACTGAGAAGGCTGAAGGACGAAGATCTCAACGTCAACGCATCCTATGTCTGGAGCGTCCAGGAAGAGATCGGACTAAGGGGAGCTAAAGTCGTCGCCAACACGCTAAAACCGGATTACGTCATAGCTTTAGATACCTACACGACCACGGACATGCCCGGTATAGAAGAGTTCTATAAGCCCATAAAGTTCGGTCAGGGGCCCGTTTTGAGGATGGTGGACGACAGGGCCATATCATCGCCTCGACTGGTGGATTATTTCAAGGACTTGGCCCAAGAAAAGGATATACCGGTACAGTACGGAGTTACTGGCGGAACGACCGACGGCATGGCGCTCCAGGAGTCCGGATGTCTGGCCATATCCATAGGCGTTCCCGTAAGGTACTCACATTCGACCGTAGAGTGTGGTGACTGGTCCGACATCAGGAACCTGATAGAACTGATCACAGAGGGAGTTAAAGAACTCCCCCTGGGATGATCTTTTTTTACCTTCCTTTTTTGTCTTTTGGTTTCTAGAACTCCGTAGCACCGGTGAAGTTGAACTCGGACAGATGCAGGGCCGGCGTAACTACATAGGCGGGATAATAGCCCAGTGAGAACAGTTCTCTTTCCTTTCCGATGCTCTTGACGGAGCTCAACGCTTCCAATAGATTCTGTGTGAACCGCAGGTTCTTCAACGGTCTTGTAACCTCTCCGTCCTCTATCAGCCAGGTACCGTCTCTAGTGAGACCGGTGAGTATACTCTTTACCGGATGCACTGGCCTGCAGTAGTTGAACCTTGTCACAAGTATTCCTTTTTCGGTGTCTTCTATCATCTCGTTGATATCTCCTGAACCGGCGCCCATCAGCATGTTCATAGGCATGGGGCTCTGAGCGCTCGGCATGGGGAGCGCATGTCCAGTAGACTCCCTCCCTTCCTCTTTTCCGGCGGTGTAGGAATCGTAAACCACTTCGTTCGCGATGCCGTCTTTTATCATGTCGACCCTTTTCTTCCCCACGCCTTCATAATCGAAGGGGAATCCGATGGTCTCATCGTGCAGCGCGTCATCGTAGATGTTTATCCGCTCATCAACGATCTGTTCTCCGAATCGGTCCTTCATGAAGCTCATACCTTCCTGGACACTCCGGGCGCTGAAGCCCATGAAGCCCAGATACATCAGGATACTCTTCACGGCCAGCGGCTCCAGTACCACTTCGTACTCTCCGGGCTCTATATTCTGGGTATTCAAGTTGTTCAGTCCTTTCTGGACAGCCTTTTCGGCCACCTCCAGATGATCTATATCGTTAACGTCCGCAGAGTAAAATTCACCTCGTCCGAAGCCCTGGTCGTTGTCCCAGTCCGCTATGGCCGTGGTGCTGAGATTCGCCTTCGTGAGAGACTTGGATTTCCTTATTCCGTTGCTGTTAGCCACGGTCAGTGAGATGACGTCAGTCTCGAAGGAGCCGTACATCCTATCCACTTTTTTATCCCTGCCGTACTCAACGATCTCCTTCACTTTTTCGGCGCGCTGATCAGGGGTGTATTCAGCTGTGTCTTCGAAGTAGCTCTCCTTTACCCCTCTTTTTTGCCCACCTTCTTTTTCTTCTGGCAGTCCTTTGAAATGCTCGTCCTCTCTCTGATGACCCGCTATGGTCTCCGCCTTTCTCAGGCATCTTTTGAGCGAATCCTCATCTAAGCGGTTCGTCGTGGAGGAACCCACTTTCTTTCCATCTACGGCCCTTATGGAGACCTTCTGGTCCTCTCTTGCTATGTTCTGATGGATCCGTGAGTTGGCGAAACGTGTCAACGAGGTCTCGTTCTCAGTTATCACTATCTCGACCTCGTCGACTTCTTTGTTGTCCAGTATCGTTTCTACAGCCTCTTCTTCTCCTACCATTTTCCCACCCCCACCTTGATGTCGGTGAACCGAGTGGGCGCACAGCCGTGTCCTACCTGCATGGTTTGAGGTGGCTCTCCCTTACCGCAGTTGGGAACACCGTGGAGTATCCAGTCGTCTTCTCCCGCTATGGCATCACAGTTACGCCAGAAGTCGTACGTTATCCCGGTATAGGTCGGATTCTTCAGCAGTTTCACTATCTCGCCGTCCTCTATGAGGTATCCGGCCTCGGTACCGAACAGGAAGTTCAACCTCTTATCGTCGATGCTCCAGCTCTTTATCGTGTCGAAGAGGATGCCTTTATCCGTCTCCTCGATTATCTCCTCTCTCGACCAGTCTCCGGGCTCCAGATTTATGTTTGTCATCCTAACGAGAGGTATGTTCTGCCAACCATCGGCTCTCATGTTACCGCTGGGCTCTACGCCGACCTCGGCGGCCCCTTCTCTTGAAGCCTGATAGCCGACGAACTGGCCGTCTTTGACCAGGTCCACTTTTTTGGCCTTGACACCTTCGTCGTCGTATCCGAAGGTACCCATCCCACCTTCAGCAGTAGCATCTGCGGTAAGATTCACTATGTCAGAGCCGTATCTCAACTCGTTCAGCTTGTCTGGTGTCAGGAAGCTGGTCCCGGCGTAGTTCGCTTCCGTTCCGAGGACTCTGTCCAATTCCGTAGCGTGTCCACAGCTCTCGTGTATCTGTAGTGCCAGTTGAGAGGTATCCAGTATTATATCCATCTCGCCCTCTGGGCACTGATCCGCCTCCAGCAGTTCGAGGCTCTCCTCGGCTGTGGACTCAGCGTTCTCTAGAAGGTCCAATCCTTCGAAGAACTCATAACCGTCGGAGTGGAAGTCCCCTCCGAAGGAGTTCGGATAACTCCTCTTCTGGGTGTCGTCCCCGTCGGAGGCGTTGACGCTCATACCTCCACCTGTCTGGACTATCTCCTGATCGATCCTGGCCCCTTCGGTGGATGCGAACTCTTTATCGAACCTCCATGCGTAGAAGTTTATCTGCCGCATCTTGATCCTGTCGTCTATGTCCAGTCTGGAATCCACCTCGGTCATCAGGTCCAGTTTTTCCTCCAAGCTGACCTCGAAGGGGTCTGTTTTGTAATCGTTCTTATAACTGTCCTGATGCACCTCTATATCTTTGAAGGCCACCTTTCCCGATACTTTCGAGGAAGCTCTAGCTATCTTCGCGGCCTTCTTGACCGTTCTTTTGACTCCGGCTTTGCTCATGTCCGAGGAAGATGCGAACCCCCATCCATCTCCCCTCAGTATCCTTATGCCGTAGCCTCTACTCTCTTCATCCTTTATGGCCTCTACAGAACCGTTCTTTACGACGATCCTCTCCGTGTTTATGTTCGATAAGCGGATATCTCCGTATCTAGAATCCTGTTTCTCTAATTCTTTGATTGCAAAATCTACGAGATCGCTCATGTTTGCACCGTCATGCAAATCGTTCTGCCCTATTTATATATTATGCCCTCGTCCTAGAAAACAAGGGGACGGGTAAGAGAATAAATATATATAATCTATAACTATGTGATAAGGGAGGAGAATGATATAATGTACGAAGCATTAGATGAATTGAGTCTCAAAGAGCTGATTGGCTATTCCATAAGGTCCGAGAAGAAGGCCAACAAGTTCTACAACCAGATAGCCGATGAACTCCCGGAACTCATGTCAAATCGGTTCAAGAGCCTGGCTGATGACGAAGAGATGCACAAAAGGCATCTACTGAAACTCCACAAGAAATTGTTCGGCGATACAGATTACGTGGTCCCGGAAAAGGAAGGACTGCCCCCTCACGAGGGAGATGTGAAGTTGGATTCAGTATCGAACCTTTTGGAATCGTTGGATAAGGCCATGGATAACGAAAGAAACGCCTACAGGATATACAAGTATCTAGCCGAGAACCATGAGGAACATCAGAACCTGTTCGAGTATCTAGCTATCATGGAGCACGGCCATCTTGAGTCTCTGAAGAAGGAGAAGGAGATGCTAGAGGGAAGGGTGACCAGCAGACCAGATGCTAGGAACCAGGCACCCGATAGTTTCTTCAGTTTCGAATTCGAGAAAAGACAGACCCAGTGATATAACTGGACAAGACCTTCATCAAAAACTTTTATCCCTCTTTTTAACTTTTTGCCCTGTAGATTGATTATGAAGATGATACATAAGTATTTATAATCTGACTCACATATCCATAAATTGGAGGGATGAAATATGTATGAAGCTTTAGATAGATTGAGTCTAAAGGAGATAATCGGATACTGTATAGAATCGGAAAAGAACACCGCCCAGATCTACAGGAAGATCTCTAAAGACCTTCCTGAACTGATGTCCAACAGATTCAAGAGCTTGGCCGATGATGAAGACCTGCAGAGAGAACAGTTACTAAAGATCCATAAAATATTATTTGGAGACAAGAAGTACGTGGTCCCCAAAAAGGAAGGCCTGCCCCGACTCCAGAGTGATGTTACCTCGAAATCGGTCGGTAACCTTTTGGACGCTCTAGCCAAGGCGATCGATCATGAAAACAACGTGTACAAGGTCTACAAGTATATATCGGAGAACCACGAGGAACAAAAAGACCTGTTCGAGTATCTAGCAATGATGGAGCACGGCCATCTCGAGTCGCTGAAGAAGGAGAAGGAGATGCTGGAGGGAAAGGTGTCAGGTGCTAAATCCGGGACAGAAGATCGTGATTCCGAGACACTACTCACTTTTTCCTTTGAGAAAAGACAGACCCAATGAGGATCCTAAGTATACAAAGCCAAAGATACAAAGTTCAATCCACCTCAATGCTTGATAAATAAGTATTTATAATCTAAGTATCATATGACTATTAGGGAAGAGATGAGATATGAACAGATCGTTTGAGAAATTGAGTCTCAAGGAGTTGATAGGCTATTCAATAGAGGCCGAAAAGAATACTAGAGATATATACACTCAGATATCCAAAAGTCTTCCTGAACTGATGTCCAACAGGTTCAAGAGTCTGGCGGATGAGGAAGATATGCACAGACAGCAGTTACTCAAGATGTATGAAAAACTGTTTGGTGATAGAGAATATATGGTTCAACTTGACGATATGCCGGCCCTTGAGAGCGAAGTCACGTCGAAGTCAATCGGTGACCTGTTGGAGGCTCTAGGTACGGCAATCGAGAACGAGAAGAATTCGTACCAGTTATATAAGCATGCGTCGAAACGCTACAAAAAGCATAGAATCTATTTCGAGTATCTAGCGGTGATGGAGCACGGTCATCTCGAGTCCTTGATGAAGGAGAAGAAATTGATAGAGGGCGAGATCGTCAGCCGTTCTAGGGCCATGGAGAGGACACCAGAATCCTTCTTCAACTTCGAGTTCGAGAAAAGACAGATACAGTGATCAGATATATAAATAGAAAAGATAAGATGATGCAGGCCGCTCAGCCTACATCTTTTGTTTTTTTTGACCTTTTATTCTTCATCAGGATTTTTCAGACCTTGTTCCTCTTCTGCTGATAGCGGTTGCTGCTCTTTTGGAGGCGGTCTGTACTGCTGTTGCTGTTGATGTCTGCCTTCACTTTCTTCTTCACTCTTCAGCACCTTCAGTAGAACCACCACTATTATCACTATTATCACGATGGGCACGATTATCGCGAGAGCCAGCAGGATCATGCTCCCCGCCCATATACTCTGGAAGATCGCTTCGTCGCTGACATCGGATCCCGAACCAGACCCGGTACCGGATCCCCCACTGCTCCCTGAGCTCGTTTCAGTCCAGGAGTAAAGGTAGTCTACGGACCCCCCTCCGCTCTGTAAGTCCGAGTGCACGCAGTAGGCCCAAAAGTAGAAGTCGTCCATATTTGAGAAGACCGAATCGGGGATACTCATATCGAGTGTACCACCCGAGATCGAGAATTCCGAAATGCCGGCGTTGGTCGCCTGACCGGAATAATCAACCCAATTCGCTTCTCCGTCCGAATAGGCAATCCATACGTTCTGATTCTCCGATTTCATCTCCGTTATATATATCCAATATCCGTATTCGTTGTACTCGTCGTGGTCCTTTATCTCTCCCGAGACATCTATAGTGAAGACGATCTCATCACCGGATTTCCTCGAAGAGACCTTGGTTATATCCACGTCGGGATTGGTCACGTCATTAGCTACATCGTTTACAGTTTTGGTAAAATCGATGGCAGATACCGTCCCAGAGATAGCTAGTAGTATTATCGCTATTACAGCTACTGAGGCTAACAGTCTTTTCTCGTTCAATATTTCACCCGGTTACCTATCAGATTTGAAGTATATAGAATTATCTATCCTTTTTGTGAAAATATCAAAGGGGTATGTTGTCACGAAAATGTTTAATATTCTACTGAACGTGAAGAGTATTGAAGAACATGTATAAGCATCTAGAGAACTTCAGTTTGAAGGAACTGATAGGGTACTCTATAGAATCTGAAGAGGCCTCGGCTAGGTTCTACAGCGATTTCGCTGAAACCTCGGTAGAGGAGATAATGAAAGAGCGTTTCAAGAGCCTTGCTAGGGATGAGAGGATACATAAAAAGGCACTCCTAGATATCCATGAAAAGGAGTTCGGGACCAGGGATTATACGATACCGGAATCTGAGGGACTTCCACCTCACGAGAGTTCCCATGATTTCGATGACGTAGTCAATCTGATAGATACCTTGGAGAAGGCCATGGAAAACGAGCGCAACGCCTTTAGGATCTATCAGTACCTGGCAAAGAGATATGACGACCACAGGCCCATATTTCAATACCTAGCTATCATGGAGAAAGGTCACTACGAATCCATCAAGGCAGAGAGAGATATGCTGGAGGACGAGACCATAGAGAGTACGGAACTGGATGAGAAGTCCATCTCGAACCTCTGGGCCGAACATCCCCTGTGCAGTAGAGCCGATAAAGATTAGACTAATCATCATCGGGAACTAGCTCTTTAACCCGGTATACGCCCCTCCTACCGTCCCACTCCTTCTCCTCCCTCAGTACTTTGAAAGCCTCCTGATAGTTCGGTGCGTCAAGGACGAGCGTCTCGTATTCACCGCCCTCGCCGGAGGGATTTATCCCATACTCCACTTCTAGTTCCAATAGCTCATCAATGCAGTCTTGATCCATCTGCCTCCCGAGCCATCCTTGATCCAGACCCATGGCCGAGACGCTGACCATTATGGCCTTAAAACCGTTCTCGACCAGTTCATCCAGTAACTCTTTTTGATCCATGTTCCAGAGGGGGGCGTAAATCTCTAACGAAAATTCAGAGCCCAGTCTCTCAACTCTATCCATCTGATAACTGGATGCTACGGCCCCTACGATCAGGCCGTCTATTTCATCGCCGAGTTCTTCAAGGGCCTTCCTCAGATCGTTCAGTTCCTTCTCTTTCTTACCCTCTGTCTTCACTTTGATCAAATCGATATCCATGGAATCAGCCAGTTGTGGGACTAGATGGAGGTTGGGCTTGTGGAACATATAGGAATCCTCCTTCTCTGGCACCACGGTGATAAGAACATCTACGTCTATACGTTCACGCTGTGCCAGCCAAAGGGCTAGAGAAGAGTCCTTTCCTCCGGAATAAAGTGCTGCGAAGCCCATGAAATCCTCCATAAGATGTTAGATGATGTCAGAAAGCAAATTAGGAAAGAAAAGGTTTTTAGATATACTTCGGATGTTTCTTGTTATCGACCCATTTCTCCTTCTGCTCGAAGACCTCTCTCTCCAGGTTGTCAAGTCCTTCGTCCAGAGCCTTCATTATGTTCCAGTCGAACTCCTTTGAATAGAACATGCCGTAGTCCGTTGAGAGTCTCAATCTTATGCTGTACTTGGCCTGGTTGCCTTCCTTCTGGTGTGAGACCACATGTATGTTCAGTACCAGTGGCTTCATCACCTTGTTGATCTTCCGCAGGTATTTCTGCACCAGGTCGTACATCTGGTCGTACATCTCAGCGTCCTCTTCCAAACCTGTTATCTGCACGTAGACCTGGTCTGCTTCTCTGAAGCTTGTGATCATCTCTATGAGGTCGAACTCGGTCAGTATCCCCTTTATATCGTCGTCGTCCACGGCTACCAATGTAGAGATACCGTTCTCGCTCATCTTCTTTGCAGCTTCTGGTATAGAATCCGTTGGAGACGCAGTTATGGGTGGGTTGACCATGACGCTCCTGACCTCGAGGCCGGTATATGGAGAATCACGCTCTCCGGTCCTGTCTCCTTTCTCCTCCCTCTTCACGGGCCGCGCCTCTTCTAGTATATCGCTGATGCCGACCATGCCGGTCAGTCTTTCGTGCTTGTCCACAACCGGTAAGACCCTGACGTCCAGCTTCTTCATCATGGCTTTGGCTTTACCTACGCTCTCGTGTTCCTTTATCGTGGAAGGCGAGGGTGTCATGAACTCACTGACCTTCGTGTTCTTGAGCTCGTCTATCTCGGGAACGATCTTTGTTATGTCCTTCCTGGAGATAAAACCTGTATAGCTGCTGTTCCCAGAAGTTACCGGTATCCCCCTATAATTGGAGGACAGCAGCATCTCGCTCACATCGACGATGGAGTCCTGTTCCCTGACGTGCGGCGGCTTGCTCATCACGTGCTCGAGCTTCGTCGAGAAAGGTAGGTTCCTTTTGTCTATGAAGGTCCCGTCGCTTATTATCCCGATAACGTCCCCCTCTTCAACGATGGGGACCTCGCTTATCTCGTGTTTCTTCATCAACCCGATGGCATCAGAAACGGTGTCCTCGGGATGGGCGGACACCGACTTATCTCTCATTATCTCCTTGGCCGTAACATCATCTATCTTAGCCATTTTAGATCATCTCGATTCCTTTTTCTGAGGGCAATAAAGACATGATTAAAGGCTTTTTCCCCCCTATATAAAGATAAGGTTTTGAACCTATAAAAAAATTCTCCCTCTCGGGCCTTATCCATCAGATAAAGACAGTTACGAGACAAAAATGATTTAATATTCGAGGTAATATCCCCTCTCGACAGGTGTTAAAATGGATGAGAGTGCAAGATATATATACGAGCAGGCGAAGAAGCACACCGAGTGGTTCGCTGAATGCCTGCCGATGATAGCTTCAGAGAACATAATCAGCCCCCTAGCCAGGGAATTAATGTTATCAGAGTTCCAGGACAAGTACGCGGAGGGACCGCCTGGGGACAGGTACTACGAAGGCAACAAATACGTGGATAACGTAGAGGTGAAGGTACAGGAGATGGCCAAGGACCTCTTCGGCGTGGATTACGCCGACGTTCGGCCCATATCCGGGACGAACGCGAATCAAGCCGTACTGATGGCACTGGGAGGACCAGACAAGTCGATAACCTCTGTAGACGTCTCAGACGGTGCCCACATCTCCAGCGCCAAGTTCGGTTCCGTCGGTATGAGAGGCATGGAGCCCAAGACCTATCCCTTCGACGTGGACGAGATGAACATCGATCTGGAAGGTACGAAGGAACTGATCCGAGAAGAAGAGCCCGACATAGCGCTTTTCGGACGTTCGGTCTACCTCTTCCCGCCGCCGCTTGACGAGCTGCAGGACGTCTTCGAAGAGGTCGGATGCCACGTCTGGTATGACGGTGCCCACGTTCTGGGTCTGATAGCCGGGAACAATTTCCAGCAGCCCATGGATAACGGCGTAGAAGTCATGACCGGAAGTACACATAAAACTCTACCGGGTCCTCAGAGAGGGATAATCCTGGCCAACCCGAGGGACGAGAAGACCGAGGAAGGCCTCTTCTACGGCATGTTCCCAGGGGTAGTTTCGAACCATCATCTTCATTCCATGGCCGCTCTAGGTATATCTCTAGCGGAACATAGGAAGTTCGGAGAAGAATATACAGATCAGATAATAAAGAACGCCCAAGCCTTAGGCCAGGCCCTCTCAGAGAGAGGTATAAACGTGCTGTGCGAGCACAAGGGCTTCACGGAGTCGCACACTCTAGCGATAGACGTCCAGGACCAGGGTGGCGGTGAGACTTTAGTGGAAGCCATGGAAGACGCAAACATGATAGCCAACAAGAACCTGATGCCCTGGGACGACGTGGACAGTGCCAACGAGCCGAGCGGCATAAGGCTGGGCAGCCAGGCTCTTACAAGATTGGGCATGAAGGAGCGGCACATGGACGAAGTGGCGGAGTTCATAAAGCGCATAATCTTAGACGATGAAGATCCTGAGAGCGTGAAGGAAGACGTCAAGGCGTTCAGGAACGATTTCCAGGAGATACACTACTGCTTCCACGAGGGTTTGCCCGCCCACGAGCACTTCACGTTCCTGGACAAGTACGAGTAGGGACCAAAAAAGAGATAGAAAAGAATAGAAAAGAAAAAACGAGGGTAACCCCCTCTCTTTTAAACCTTTTTTAGTAGTTCAGTTTTATACTCTTCTTCTGGAAGTAGAGTCCTATTCCAATTATGGAAACGACACCTACTAGTATCAGCAGATACATCTTAAGGGAGTTCAGCCGGGCATCTTTTTCTCCAGACGTCAAGATATCGAGCCCTTCCTCCTCTTCCGTATCCTGTTTTTCAGGCCATCTAGAACTGACCGCTTTGTCCTGGTATACCGTGTCCTGTTCATTGGTAGAGACCTGCTCTTCAACCGTAACATCGTCTATATACCATCCTCTGTAGTCGTTGTCGTAATCGTCTACCGAGTCGAATATGAACTTGACTTGTATGGTTTGACCAGCATAACCGGAGATATCGATCGTTTCTTTCACGAAGTTGTTCTCAGAGCCAACGTTGTCGTCACTCGTATCTCTGTAGTAGACCTGGTCACCATTCACCGTTACCTTACACCAGTCGTATTCACCTTCGTGATCTTCAGTCTTGAACCAGTGTTCGAAGCTCAAAGTAGCTCCTGAGACACCGTTAAGATCTATTGTCGGTGATGTCAATATCCCGGTCGTGTGTGAACCTGTGTCGTAGTTTCCCGTGGAATCCTGGCCGTACCACATCGCCTTGGAACCGCTGCTGCTGTCTCCGTACTGATCGCTATCTTGCGTTAGATGCCACAGGCCGCTCGTGTTCCATGGGTTACCATTTTCGAAGTCTTCGTAGAATATTGTATCACTACTGCCGCCTCCATCGACGACCTGTGGGTCCGGTTGACTCACGATCCAGTCTTCAACGGTGTCTGTATCCTCCGAAGTATCTTCTCTTCTGATGACCTCTCCTGTAGAAGCCGATAGTTCACTCCAAGCATCTTGTTCCCAGCCCACTTCATCGACCGTCTGACCGTCTGTATCGTACAGTGTGAGTGTATCCCCGCCGTTGTTCAGTGAAAGGGGCAGGTCCCAAGCATCTGGAGTTTTACCATATTCACTCTCGAAGGTGTCTTTGTCCCTGCAGACAGTAAGATGAGTGCCTCCAGGTATCGAGATAGAGTCGTCGAAGGAGTAACTCGAGGACGAATCGTCCTTTATACTCCATCCCGAAAGCTCAACTGGATCTGAACCAGGGTTGAACAGCTCGATGTATTCCCCCTCTGAATCTGTACCTTCCACGTCGTAATATACCTCGGAAAGCAGTACTGTTTCAGAGGAAGGAGCGCTTCCTTCGTCGGCTTTCACACTCACATCGTCCACGTACCACCCTCGGTAGGCGTTATCATAATCGTCAAGGGTATCGAAACAGAACTTTATATTCACCGTTTGGCCAGCGTACTCTGATATATCTATCGTCTCTTTGACAAAGTTGTTTTCCGATCCGACGTTCTCGTCCGAGGTGTCTCTGAAGTACACCTTTTCGTCGTTTATCTTCACCTTTACATGGTCATAGCTGTCTTCATGGTCCTCCGTCTTGAACCAGTGCCTGAAGGAAAGTTCAGCTTGAGAAGCCTGAGTCATATCTATGGACTCGGAGACGAGTTGGCCCTTGGTTCTAGAGCCGGTGTCGTAGTCACCTGTCGAGTCCTGCCCATACCACATCGAGTGAGATGAACTGTAACTGTCACCGTACTGGTCGGATTCATCCACTCTATGCCACAGTCCGCTTGTGCTCCAGCCTGAAGAACTCTCGAAGTCATCCTCAAATATAGTGGTCATTTCTTCTCCATCTTCGCTTACATCTATCGTTTTAGATACTGTATCCGTGGCTCCATCGTCGTCCTCAACGGACAAAGAAACGGTGTAGGTACCAGGGGAGCCGTAAGGATGGCTTGGATCCTGCTGACTTGAAGTCGTGCCATCACCGAAGTCCCATGAGTAGGAAGCGATATCACCATCGTCGTCCGTGGAAGAATCGCTGAACTGTACAGTTTCACCTACGGTTGGACTAGCCGGTGAGAAGCTGAAGGAGGCAGAGGGTGCCGTGTTGCTCTCTCCGTCGGAATCGGCTTTGACCGTTATATCGTCAACGTACCAGCCCCTATAGGCGTTATCGTAATCGTCCACTGAATCGAATATGAACTTCAGCTCTACCGTCTGTCCTGTAAGAGCAGAAAGGTCGATGGTTTCCTTCACGAAGCTGTTCTCCGAACCGACGTTTTCATCCTTTGTGTTCCTGTAGTATACACGATTATTGTTCACCTTTACTATCACCTTGTCGTACTCCCCTTCATCGCAGTTCTCAGTCTTGAACCAATGCTCGAAGGAAAGTTCAGCTTGAGAAGCCTGAGTCAGATCTATGCATGGAGAAGTGAGCTGGCCAGTCGTATGCGAACCTGTATCGTAGTTCCCTGTTGAATCCTGCCCATACCACATGGAGTGAGATGAACTGTAACTGTCACCGTACTGGTCGGATTCATCCACTCTATGCCAGAGTCCGCTGGTGCTCCAGGCTGAATCCCCTTCAAAATCCTCGTCTAATAATGTGTTGAGGTCTCCTCCACTGCCGCTCACGTCTACTGTTTTAGAGATAGAGTCCGAAGCGCCTTCGTTATCCGTCACGATCAACTCAACCGTGTAGGTTCCAGAAGAGGAGTAAGTGTGATAGGGACTTTCTTCTGTAGAACTTGAACCGTCTCCGAAGTACCATGAGTAGGAAGCGATGCTTCCGTCACTGTCTGAGGAACTATCGGTGAACTGTATGGCTTCTCCCTCGGTTGGATCCGCAGGAGTAAAGCTGAAGTCCGCCGTCGGTGCTTCATTCTGCTCCTCATCTTCTCCTATCGTAACGGTGTAATCCTCTGTTTCACCGTACTCCTGGTTCGAAGTCGGATCGGTATGATAACCATCGTATTCCTGCATCACTCTCATCCTTGTCTCTCCGTTTGAAGCGTCGCTTGGGACCGTTATGTCCTTCGTAACCGTTAATGGCTCACTGTTACCGTTTCCGACCTCTACAACTGTATCATCGCTAAGATCAAAGTTCTGGCCCCAGTCTATGACCGCTGTTACATACTCTGAATAACCACCGGTGCTTAGGGTGACAGACAACTCGTAGGATTGGCCGGGTGCACATGTCTCGGACACACTTCCTGTATGATCTGCGTATCCTCCATCGTCACCGGAGTCTTTGTTGATCCCGTTGAAGTTTACGTTCGTTATATATTCATCATAACTAGTATCTCCACCTTCAACGGTGCTGTATCCCTGAGTGTCGGATTGAACCGAGATATCCTGAGTCTTTGAGTCCGTCGCTCCGTCGTCATCGGTTACGGTCAACTCTACCGTATAGGTGCCCGAAGAGGAATAAGTGTGAGATGGACTCGCTTCCGTTGAACTTGAACCGTCTCCGAAGTTCCATGAGTAAGAGCTTATGCTACCGTCTAAGTCCTCCGAGGTATCGGTGAACTGTATCGTTTCTCCAGAAGTCGGCTCGGTAGGATCATAGCTGAAGTCAGCCGTGGGTACCGTGTTCTCCTCACTGCTCTGGACTGTTATGTTCTTTGTAGTAGTGTCCGTCGCCCCTTCGTTATCCGTTACGGTCAACTCTACCGTGTAAGTTCCGGATGAGGAATAACTGTGTGCTGGGTCAGCTTGCGTTGAAGTCGAACTGTCACCGAAGTTCCAGTTCCATGAAACAATATCGTTCTCAGGCGTTGAACCGTCCTGGAATTGAACCGTATCTTCAGTGGTAGGGTTTGAAGGCGTGTAATCGAAGCTCGCCGTCGGTCCCTCGTCATCTGACCCTGTAGTCGAGAATGAGAAACTGTAATCTTCTCCCATGGTGTTCCCGACCTGGTCGCTTATGCTTCCTGAAACAGTAACTTGATAATCCGTATCGGACTGTAACCTGTCGTCCTTCATCTGATAGGCGAAACATGTGTCATAGCCGTCCAGATCGTTCCATTTATCGTTCTCTGGATCATATTGTGACAGATATCCTTTGTCGTAGCTATTGTCCGTCAGGCTCAACCTGTAACGATCTTCCTCGCTACCAGCGTCTTCCATGCTGCATCTTATCCCGTACTGGGCTCCAGCGTCCACTTGGATAGGATCTTCAAGGTTCAAGCTTATCCAAGAGGCTTCTTCTGAACCGGTACCGACATCGGAAGGTTCGATATATTTAGTCATTAAAGCCTGACCTTCTGGTGCCCCATCTATCAATTGAACCTTTAGATCCTCTGGGGGATTTCCTAACTTGAACATATTGAGCTTTAAGGAGCTTATCTCACCGCTGGTCTGAGGCTCGAAACCCTGGACGCACACGTATCCCTTGTAACAGGAAGCGGCATAATCTCCATCCTGGTAGTTCCCGTCGGTGTACAGTGGCACATCCATCTTCGAACTGTTCTGATCCAGTAGGAGGCCATGTCCAACATCGGGAGTTATATCTATAGTAGAACCGTCAACGGTCGAAGTGTCTATGTTCTCCGAGAAATCCACCGTTATTCTTTCTGTGTCTATGGGAACGCTCTGTTCGTTGTCGAAGGGCTCGGTAGAAGTAACTTGAGGCGATTCCGCGTCAACATGAGCTGAATCCGTCTTCAACTGTGAACTCCCGTCTCCAACGTTATCATCTTCGTAGTAAACTGTTATCGTATCGCCGTGTGATATTATCAAATCATTAACACCCGATTTCGAGATGTCTATAGACCCTGTGAACTTCCCGGGACTATCATCGCTTTCGGAGAGTTGCACCGTTTCGTTTGAACCCTCTGTATCGCTGTATATATCAACGTTCTGACTACCAGTACCGGCTACATCTGAATCGAATAATTCTATCTGGACGGTATCCTGAGCGGGATAAACGTCTTTGTTAAGCGTTATCTCGCCGTCGGAGCCTTCATCACCGGTGAATTCGACTTCTACTGTACTAGGGATCGTGGATGGGACGTCAGGTGAATTCTCTGATTCGAAGGTCGGCGCCCCGATCTCGTAACCAGAATCGTAATACTCTACATCGAAAGAGGATATGGTGGTCTCACCGGAGCTCTGCCCCATCTCGAGGTAGAAGTTCGTTTCTCCCTGACCCTCGTTCCAATCGTCTGCGAACTTGGTCATATCTACAGCCATGAAATCTGGATAGGGATGATCTCCGCCGTCGGAAGAGTATAATGGATCTCTAGATTCGACTGGGTTATTCGATGGACCTATACCCACTTCAGTACTGGCCGTTCTACTACCCGTCTCTGAGAACCCCCACGTGCCGAGTAGCTTTGGATGTTCCTGCTCTCCCTCGTAATAGGGGTCTATTAAACGATAGGCCGATTTGTATCCCCCTACGATCTCTCCGAAGCAGTCGTATGTCATCCAATAGGTACCGTCATCGTTAGGTCCCCAGTAGGAGCCCCAGGAGTTGGCTACCTTGAACGCGCCGGTCTCACCGTCCTGAGATATGGAATCGTTGTATCCCACTATAGTGTTCACGTGGTTGGTCTCATTCTCCACGTACTCCTCGCTTGTCATCACGTTATCGTCTCCGAAATAGCCGAACGCATCTTCATACTCGTTGGCATCCAAAGCGAGATTGACCAGGTGTTCGTCCTGGAGCCATGTTTTGACCACGTCGACTGAAGAAGTGGATTCGAAGTCACCCGTTCTGAACTGAGGCGCGCATCTCCAGGCGTCCTCATCGCCCCATGCTGTGACGTTGCTGGCATCATATGGCATAGTTTCAAGGTTCGCACAGCCCAGATCATCTAAAACGTCTGAAAGCGAATATATGTGGGAGCCTCCGTCCTCACCGCCGTTTACCTTGTTGTAGGCCCAGGCCGGGCTCATAAGGTACTCTTCGTTCCCTGTAGAGGCGTTTAAGCCGTGTGCTTTTGCCTGCAGAAACGTGTTGGAGTAATATACTATACCCCATGCGGCACAGGAACCCTGCTGTCCCTGATTACCTATGGGTGGGAAATATTTCCTCTCTGTTAGATCCAGATCGCTATCGGAAAGTATCTGGTCTGTAGGCCCCTTCACGTCTTCGACCACTTTCATGTCGTCGGCCATATCTTCGTACGTCTCTTCTGATGGGGGTGCGTAACCGGTTCCGTGGCCGTTGATTATCTCGTTGTAGTCCTTTCCAGTTTCTTTAACACCGAGTTCTGCTTTCATCCTCTTCATCTCCGAGGCGCTCAGTTCTCTGGAAACGAACGTGATCTTCTCATCCGCTCTGGTTTTCCCTTTATCATTCACACCCAGACCGTGCTCTATATCCTTTATCGCTATCGTCAGACCAGCACTGATCAGTAGGACCGCTACGAAAAGTGCCGCCAATCTGTAGTATCTCTTATCTATCATCTTCGTTCTCTCCTTTTATTTATCTCCTTTTTGTTTTGGTCTCATCTCGTTCTTTTTTTCTGCTTCTAAGTGAGTAGACACCTCCGCCTACAAGACAGAAAGATGTGCATACTAGTAAGAAAATGGTTTTCAGGCCCACTCCGGTCAACATGTTCGGAGCGAGCGAGCTACTCTCTTCGTTCTCTTTCGTTGCTTCTCCTCGCGTTGGAGCGTTTTCATAGGAAGCGCCACCGAAATCCTCAGCAGCCTCTGAGGTACTTGTGACCTGACCGGCGTCGGCCTTGACCTCTATATCGTCCACGTACCAGCCCCGATAACCGTTGTCATAATCGTCTATGGAATCGAAGATGAACTTGATCGTAACCGTTTGACCGGTATAAGAGGACAAGTCTATGGTCTCCTTCACGAAATCATCTTCTGAACCAACGTTGTCGTCACTCGTGTCTCTGTAGTAGACCTGTTCTCCGTTGACCGTCACCTTGACCTGGTCGAATTCATCGTCGTAATCTTCGGTTCTAAACCAGTGTGAGAAGCTCAACTCTGCCTGCGCTGCCTCTAACAGGTCGATAGTCGGAAGAGTAAGAACCCCTCTAGTATGTGAACCGGTATCGTAAGTTCCCGTGGAATCCTGACCGTACCATATAGCGTTTGATCCATCGTTGGCGTCTCCGTACTGGTCGTTCTCATCCACTGTATGCCATAGACCAGTTGTACTGTATCCCGAGGGATCGCCTTCGAAGCCCTGCGTGTATATTGAATTTAGACCGTCATTACCACCGTCATCGTTATCATCATCATCCCCGTCACCTTCTGACCCACTGGAAACTTTCACATCGTCTACATACCAACCGCGATAGTCATTGTTGTAATCGTCTATGGAATCGAAGGTGAACTCGATCTCTACCGTTTGACCCGCATAAGATGAGATATCGATGGTCTCTTCGACGAAGTTGTCTTCTGAGCCAACATCATCGTCTGTCGTGTCTCTGTAATACACCTTCTCTCCGTTCACCGTGACTTTCACCTTGTCATAGTTACCGTCGTCGTAGTTCTCCGTCTCGTACCAGTGCTGAAAGCTCAACGAAGCCTCAGCAGCAGAGCTCAGGTCTACCGATTTGCTCAACGAACCGGTCGTATGTGAACCGGTATCGTAATCTCCTGAGGAATCCTGACCGTACCACATGGCGTTGGTTCCACTGCTGCTGTCTCCGTACTGATCGTTTTCTGAAACGAGGTGCCATAATCCGTTGGTCGACCATGCTGATGATCCGTCCTCGAAATCCTCGTCTATCGTACTGGTTTCACCACCATCGTTTCCGCTGCTCACCGATACATCTCTCGTAGATGTGGATGAAGAACCGTCGTTATCTTCGACGGTCAGTGAAACAGTGTAAGTGCCTTCAGAATCAAAGTCGTGTGTAGGGTCCTGTTCGTTACTGTTGGTACCGTCGCCGAAGTCCCAGGACCACGAAGTTATAGAGCCATCTGGGTCAGAAGACACGTCGGTGAATTCTACATTCAACTCGTTCACTTGATGCTCGAAGGAAGACTCAGGGCCTTCATTCTCGTCGTTTCCGCCTGACGATGTAGAAGTAACCTTCACATCGTCCATATGCCAGTTATCCGACCATTCAGGGTCTCCGTCCGTCTGCCTGTACATTACCTTGAAGTCTGAATGGAACGCTTCTGAAGGCAGCTCTACATTCATCTGGATGATCTCTCCTGCTGTTCCTCCGCCGGCATACGTTTTTAGGTGATCCCAGTTTCCTTCATTGTCTTTGTACGAAACGACCAGATCTTCTCCCTCGTCTGGATTTTCACTGAAACTGTCCTTACCTCTGCGTATCCACGTTTTCAACCTTGCATCTTGAACTCCGTTGATATCTATAGTGGGGGAAACGACACTGGCGGTTCCACCGCAGGTGTAAAGCGAGTAGGAGCCAGAACCGGTACTCTCCGATCCATAATTCGAAGTGATGCCTGCATGACTTCCGTCGTTAGTGTTGGTAGACCAGTCGTTCAGTGAACCGTCTTCGAAGTCGTCCTCGAATATCGTCGTCGGGCCACCAATTACTTCTGCGTTCAGTTCGTAAGTCCCGTCGCCGCCGTCCGAATGTACCATGATTATGTAAGTTCCGGCTTCCGGGTTATCTATAGTCAAGGATTCGTCTGTATCAGACCAGCCGTCGCTCTTTTTGTCATGGTCCGAAAGGGTCGGCTCCTCTCCTTTACTCACATAGAGATCGAAATCGGTGAACCACCCTCCGGAACCGTCCAAGTCTAAGGTCAGCTCGTCACGGGCCTGGTCTAACTCCAACGTGTAATACTGTCTATAATCGTCCTCTTTTAATTCCCCCGAGACTTCGTTCTGCGTGTTCAGTTCATGATAACCGTTATCTCCGTCCTGCATGTGCAGGAACGTGTACGTCTCGTCGTCACTCAGTTCCCAGTCAGCTCCGAAATTACATGACGAATGATAAGATATCTCGCCGTTACCCAGGTAAAGTGCGTTATGCTGTATATGACCGTCTCCATTATGATCGTAAGCTATCACATCACCGACATGTAATTGATCTACACTTGAGACCTCTTCAGCATATCCTTCCTCTAAGAGAAAATCGACGAAGTTCTGAGCTCCGGGTTCTCCATATGTAGGCGGAACTCTTGAAGGAACGGGGATTCCTCCACCCTTCTGGTTTTCCTCGTCACCGACACAGCATGAGATAAAATGCGTACAGTCCCATCCTCCCGAGACTTCCGTGCCTTGGTCCAGTTCTACGTAATCCGTCTGGGTCTCCCAGAAGTACCCATCGCTGGGTACCACGTCCCAGTACTCGTAGGCGTATTCATAGGCTGATCTACGGTCGTAGAAGGAAGCAGGTTCATCCATGAGTGAATCATCATCTGATGTTTTATCCGAGCTGCCCGCTAGTTGTTCATGGCCTTCACCTATAGAGGCGAAACTGACCATGAACGCTGAGAACAGCAGGACCAGCACCACACCTACTCCTACCAACTTGACCCCTTTACTATCTTTATCTTCTTTTTTTATCATCTTTTTCCTCCTGATGAGATAGCTCTTTTCTTCTGTTTCCGGCTACCCCCTGCTTATATAAAAAGAGAATCCGCATATATGCAGGAATCTAGGGATTATGCGCACCCGTCATCGGGACAAAATTTAGAACTCTAGACAAGTGCAAAAAAGGTGTAAAAAAGAGGGAGTTAACGGGTTTTTATCTAGCTATCCTAGAAGGGATGACCTTCCCTTCGTTTTGACCGGATGATCCCTTCCTTCGTTCTTAGAGTCGAGTTCTGTTCTCGTACCTCTTCTACTCCTAGCGTCCGCAAATTCCTCTTCATCGTCGTCTCTCAGTATTATAGCGCCGAAAACACCGCTTATCGTCACTATCAGGAGGGACCCGATTATCCCTATGACGGAGACGAACCCAACTGGACTTTCATCCTCTTCTTTCTCATCAATGGACCTCGAATCCCCGCTGTTCCTCAGGTCTTTACAGGTCATGCCGTCTTTCAAGGTCGTGAGGACCTCGTTTGACCCGTCTTTATCCTGGTCGAGTTTCATAGTCACTTTCGGATTTCGGTCGTTCCTCAGTGAACTCCAACTTTTACTCGATAGTGTGTGGATAGAACCTCTGTTGTAGCCTATCTCGCTTACCAGCACTTTGCTCTCTTTACCTTTGGGTTTTACATGTTTCGCCCCCATGTTATACGTCTGATCGGTAGAGCTCTGGACCGAGACCGTCATGTTGGAATAGATGTTTATAGTCGTCGTCTCACCCTGCTCGGTTTCAAAACCGGTCATGTTGACGAAGTCTGCGCCGGACTCGTTGAAGTCTCCCAGGTCCATGGAGAACGTGCCGTCTTCCTGTCCCGTTACCGTAACTGTATAGTTCCTCTCGTCGTGTGGCAGCTTGAAGCTCTTGTGTTCTCCATACACCGCGCTCGAGTCCGAGATCTCGTTGTCAACGCCGTCTCCACCCAGTGATATCGTGTTCCCATAGGAATCCTCCACCGTCACGTTCACGGGGCAGTTGATGGACAATCCGAAGTTGTCCAGTATGGCGTCCCATATGATCGAGGCGTCGAAGTGTGAAAGGAAGTAATCCATCACATCTGGGTAGGAAGTAGGCTCGGAGCACTCGTAGCTCTCCATGAACTCACCGCCGTAGTAGACTCCGCCGGAACTATCGTAGGTCTGGAACCTCATCCCGGACATCGCCAGTTGGATACCGAAGACCGTAGCACCGAGATCTATGTTGAAGCCTGTGCTCTGCATCTTCTGCGATTTGACCGAGTAGTATATGGGTAGTTTTCCTTCCGCGACGCCTTCAGCTATACCCTTTATCAGGTTCATGTCCACCTGCCCCTCTTCTGTATTATCTGCGAAGATGTCTTCCCATCTCTCCTCGTATTGGCTCACTGGAAGGTTGAATGTGATCTTGTAGCCGGACTCACTGGTACTAGAAACCTGCTGAAGCGGTGAAAGGAGGTTGAAGTATCCGTTGACTATCGGAGTGAGCGTTCCAGAACCATCGACGCTCAACTCCAGATTGACCATCTCTGGGAAGCACTGAGGATCGTCTCCGCCTGAAAGTATGAAATCAGTCATCGTCTCTAGGTCGCTGAACCTGCTTTTCAGTGTGATCTCGCCCTTACCTTCAAACGAACTTCCGCCCAGGAAGGCGCATTCAGATGCAAAGCTTCCGGAGAACCTTGCCTTAGTCGCGAGTGTGACGCTTCCATCGAAGTTGAAGTTCACGTACGCCTTACCTCTGAACATGCCGTTCAAGGCGGCGTTGAAAAGACTGAAGTCCGCTCCCGAGTCATAGTCCTCTCCATCGTGGTTACCTGAAAGACCTATCTGTGGATCCAATGTAGCGCTCCCACTGGCCTCGCCGTATACTCCCGCATGTATATTTCCGACCGGGTCTGTATCATCTACATCTGGATAGAGCGAGGACTCCAGCAATCCTATCGCCGCATCCGAGAGCATGGAGAGCGGGGGTCCTGAAACGTGCATGCCGTAGAGTGCCAGTTTCGTCGAGATGTATGTCGCGACCAGATCTTTCTCCTCTTCCGTCAGGTCCTGAAAGCCCATGTATCCACCGAACAGAAGGCCACCCACCAAGGATGATTGAAGTGAAGCCTCAGCAGAACCTATCTGTGCCTTGTATCCCGGCTCTATACCTATGCCGGCCCATGCCTCTCCGAACAGTGAAGGGTTCCCGAGATTGTCCAGTGATAACATCCCGAAGACGTTGGCTTCGCCGTGCAGTCCATATTCTCCACCGACCTGACCGTATATACCCAATTTCGTATTCTTCTTCTGTTCCTTCAGTTCAAATGTGAACGGCTCGGATGTTGTCTCGTATTCGACCTGATTCCCGTCGATACTCAACGAATCTACACTGACCGAAAGTTCTTCATCTGATATTTCACTCAGATCCAACCAGATCTCCGCCATGCCGTGGTTGGTTCCTACCTGATGTGTGGTTACTGGGTTATCTGAGATCACCTGAACGTCCCAGGGTGAAACCGAGTAAGATACGTCCACGTTGTCGACCCCGTTGTTCGCCGTGTTCCTCACCTGAAGGTAGACTGAACAGTTGTATCCTTTCTTTATGTGGTCTTTCTGGAAGGCTCTAGCCACGTATAACGAGCTGCTTCCTTCATCCGCTTCTATAGAGACATCGTCTACATACCAACCTCTGTAATCGTTAGCGTTGCCATCTACTGAATCGAAGACGAACTTGACCTGTAATTGTTGACCCGCATATTCAGATATATCTATCGTTTTCTTTACGAAGTCGTTCTCGGAGCCGACGTTTGGATCCGACGTATCTTTGTAGTAAACCTCTTCGCCGTTTATTATCACCTTGACCTGGTCGTACTCTCCGTCGTAGCTTTCGGTCTTGAACCAGTGCTGGAAAGTCAGTTGTGCCTCACTCGAAGGAGGAACGTAAACCGAAGGGCTGGTCAAAGCTCCGTTGGTCCTTTCGCCTGTATTGTAATCTCCACTGCCTGCCTGTCCATACCACATCGATTTAGAACCGCTTTTACTGTCACCGTACTGATCGCTTTCTGAAGTGAGGTGCCATAGACCGGAACTTGTCCATGAAGAAGCGCCGCCTTCAAAGTCCTCCGAAAGTAGAGATTCCATGCCGTCGTCGGCTTCGTTTATCGTCACTGTTGTAGAGTAAGAATCGCTCGCCCCTTCGTCGTCCTGTACGGTCAAAGTGACATCATATGTTCCAGGGGAACCGTATGTGTGTGAAGGGCTCTGTTCTGAGGAAGTAGCTCCATCTCCGAACTCCCAGGAGTAAGAAGCGATGTTTCCATCGTCGTCGTATGAATCATCCTGGAACTGGACCGTATCTTCCGTTGTAGGGTTCGAGGGTGTAAAACCGAAGGAAGCGCTGGGAGGGGAGTTCGTTTCACTCTCATCCATATCCGCTTTGATCATAACGTCGTCTATATACCAGCCGCGGTAATCGTTGTAAGAGCCGTCCATGGAGTCGAACTTGAACTCAAGGTCTATCGTCTGTCCCGCGTGATCAGATATATCTATCGTCTCTTTGACAAAGTTGTTTTCCGATCCGACGTTCGGGTCTGAAGTGTCCCTATAGTAAACCTGGTCGCCGTTGACTAGAACAGTGATCTGATCGTACTCTCCGTCGTAATTTTCCGTTTCGAACCAGTGCTCGAAGGAGAGTTCAGCCTGAGTTGCCCCGTTCAAATCTATAGATGACGAGGCTAAGGAACCGGAGGTCCGTGACCCTGTATCGTAGTCTCCCGAGGAATCCTGGCCGTACCACATGGAATTCGAACCGCTGCTGCTGTCACCATACTGATCACTCTCGGAAGTAAGGTGCCACAGACCACCGGTACCCCAGCCTAAAGGCCCCTCTTCAAAGTTGTCGGAGAATACGGTGTTCATATCTCCTTGATCTTGACTTATCGATAGATCTTTAGAATAGGTATCGGTCGAACCGTCGTTGTCTTCGACCTCTAACGAAACCGTGTAAGTTCCCGCTGAACCGTAGGTATGTGAAGGATCCTGTTCTGAAGAAGTCGAGCCGTCACCGAACTCCCATGAACAAGAGACTATGTTTCCATCTGAATCGGACGACTCATCGGTGAATTGAATGGTTTCACCGACTTCAGGACTGCTCGGTGAATATGTGAAGGAGGCCGAAGGGTTATTTCCGCCGTCGTTCGAATCCGTCTGTACACTCACATCGTCCACGTACCAGCCGCGATGATCGTTTGAATATTTATCTAGTGAATCGAAGATGAAGTCGATCTCTATTTCTTGTCCTGCAAAGGAAGAGATATCGATCTCTTCTTCAACAAAGTTGTTTTCCGAGCCGACGTTAGGATCCGAGCAATCCCTGTAATAAACCTGCTGTCCGTTGACGTTCACTTTCACCTGGTCGTAATCTCCTGAGTAACTCTCGGTTTCGAACCAGTGCTGAAAAGTGAGTTCCGCGTCGGAAACACCGCTAAGGTCTATCGAAGGTGAGCCCAAAGAACCACCCGTCTGTGAACCAGTGGCGTAATTTCCTGTCGAATCCTCACCGTACCACATCGATTTAGAACCGCTGTGACTGTCACCGTACTGATCGCCTTCTGACGTGATATGCCAGAGACCGGAAGTACTCCAGCCCGTTCCGCCGTTTTCGAACTCCGTCGAGTAGACCACGTTTGAGTTTTCTAACTCTTGAGTGTTGGAATCAGCTGTTCTCTCAGGATCATCAGCTTTTACCGACCTTACGAAGCCCGTGAGTCCACTGGCTAAAAGAAGTATCACCGCAGAGACACAGACTATCTTCAACGCCCTGCTCTTCAAAACCTTTTTAGGTAATCTTTCATTCATATTAGCCCCTTCCTTTGCTTCTTCTTGTGGTAAAAAGGTCCCTATGATTATTTAAAGAGACTCCGCATATATGCGAAAAGTTTCTAATTATGCGGGGCCAAAGAAGGAGGTAAAATAGAAGATAAAAGCGGTAAAATTAGCTAAACCCTATCTTCTGGCGTGAGTGCAGAGGCGTCTATGCCCGTATGTAATGTATGTCTAGGTCTTACTTTACAAAGCTGTAATTTCCTCGTTCTATCGTCGAACAGCATGGCAAGACCCCGTTTATACTCCATGTTGCCAACTATTTCATCTAAACTCTCTTTCATGTAGGACTGTTTCGCCGCTTTCAAGGCGTCCAGATCGTCTTTGGAAGTCAGATTATGCGCCAGGATGATGTCTGCCTGCCTGATAGCGCTTACATGCAGTGCGGAAGGTTCTTGAGTCGCTAGGATCAAGGAAAGACCGGGGTGCCTTCCAAGTTTGATCCAGTCTATCAAAGAAGGCGTAGCAAGGGTTTCCTCTCCGGACGGGAGGAAGAGATGTGCCTCGTCTATCAGCATGTAGATTATGGGATATTCTTCCGTTATATCTTTTGTAGTTTCACTCTCTATCAGGCGTGACTGGGCCTGCATCTCTACAGTGGTGTAGAGTGTCCTTTTGGCCATCTGTTCTCTAGCGAATATCGAAACGATAAGGTTCCTCAAGGAGTACTTACCCACTCTGCCCAGGTATGATATGTCCAGAACGGTTATCTTACCGCTGACCGCAAACCCTTCCTGAAGACCGTCTTTAGAGAATATATCCAGTCTATCTATCATCCTGAACAGGTTCTTCAAAGACTCTTTTTTACCCTCGTCTTCACCGATCGTATCTATCTTCTTGTAAACATCCTGAAAAGAAAATTTCTTCTCTTCCTTGAGCTCGGAGATGACCTTGCTGAGCAGTGCCCCTATGGGTTCCGTCAGTTCAAGATCGAACAGCTTGAGCCACTCGTGGACCTCCACCTTATGTAGAGGCAGTTCTAACACGTCGTCATGGAATATCTTTTCTCCGGACTTCTCCGTTTCTCTTAGAGCCGCTTTTGGGACCAAAATACGGACTTTATCTTCCCAGCTATCCGGTTCTATATCAAAGTCGTCCATCCTTTTCAGCTCATCGTATCTATCGTTCTCCTTCTTGAGGCTGTGGAAGACGGACATCGTGTCTACTAAAATCAAAGCTAGTCTGTCGGAGTGTTTCTCTTCGAGCTTAGCGAATTCCTCGGCTATGACTCCAAGGGTGTATGACTTCCCGGTGCCTCTTTTACCGACCACCAGCATACAGTGAGGAGAAACGATATCGAGGTAGGTCTTACCCATCTCCTCGTACTTCCCTCCGGGATAAGAGACGTTCTTGCCGAGGTAGCAGCATCCTACGGTACCTAGTTCTTCCGCAGCTTTCTCCGACCGTCCGAAGATCTCGTGGGTCTCTAACAGCTGATCAGCAACCTTATCCTTTTACGGGGATCGTGCCCTGCTTCTCCTTCGTCATGTCTCCAGTGTACTTTACGGTGACCTGTATCTCGCCGAAGTTCTCGTTGGAGGGCAGATCCGCTTTGTTCTCTAAGTCCGTGAAGGTGGCCTCGCCGTCCGAATTCGTCTTCTTTATCTCGCTGACGCCACATCCTTCTAACGTGACTGTAGCCCCTTCTAATCCGTTACCATTCTGGTCATAAGCGGTTATGGTGACTTCTTCACTATCTCCTCCGATCGAGACCGTGTCATCACTTCCAGCACCTTCGATCTCTATATGGTCCAGTTCAGTGGACTCGGCGCCCATCATCCAGCCGGCTATTATCGCGGTCCCTATACCCGCTATGACTACGAGGATGATCAGGTAAAGAGGTAAACCCTCTAAGGCGCCTTTACAGTCAATTTTCCTTCTGTTTAATACTCTATCTTTCATTTTATCCTTAGGCAATTTAAAACATGATATTTATCTCTTACGATTAAAATTATATAATAAAAGATAGAAATAAACCCTTTCTCTATATGCCTTCGACCGTGTATATGTTGTGGCCGTCTTTGTATATGCGGATGGCCCCTTCGGAGGAAGCGACTATAGCTATGGCCCTGGTCTGATGGGTTATGTATGAGGCGGCCAGATGTCTTCCTCCTAGCCCCTCCTCAACCAGACCGTTCAGGTCCACATCGTCTTTGAACATGACGTATCTGCCCGCTGCCCTGGGATTACCGTACCTGTCAACGACCAGAGCGCCGTCCAGCATGGAATACTCGATGATAGTGTTCTGCTTCTCTTCGTCCAGTATGTTCAGGTCCTCTTTGGAGCACCCCTTGAAGGGATTACGAACGGACTCGTTCGTTCTTTTCAAGACCTGGTTCACGTCTCCGAGTATCATCAGGCCTCCGACCGGCAGGCCCTCTTTACCCTCTCTGACTATCGTCGTACCGATATTGAAGGCCGCTTCCAGGATCTCGAGGTCCAATCGGTCCTCTATCTCCTCTTTGAGGTTGATCACGCCTATATCTTCCATGCTGAAAGTCAATATGGTGTCTATATCCGTGGAGATGACCACCATGACCCTTTCATCTCTATCTAGGGTACCTTCGGCGGCGCATGACAGGACGATCTGCTTGCCCTGTTCCAGCACGTCCAGACCGACCGATGGTTTGTTCTTCGTCTTCCTTATCCGTATATTGTCTCTGCCTAAGAATGATGAAAGTGCCGGATGCTGGGTGAATATGATCAACGGAATGTCTCTTATCCTTTCCGAGAGGTCTTCCATAAAATCCTTAGAATCGGTGTAAAGTATGACGGTAGAAGGGTCTATATCCTCCTTCATGTTCAGTGTATGCTCTATAAAGTCTGACATGTCTGTGGTCCCAGATTGTACCTCTTACTTTTTATCATTTTCGGGTATATCCGTCAGAAAAGAGGACTTTTCTCATCGACTTCAGAGCTCGTACTCCTCCAGATCACTTGGGATCGAACTGTCTTCGAAGATCGTTCTAGCCTTCTTCTCCAGTTCTTCTTCTTCACCGGGATGATACCTCGGACTTATGTGTACGAGGAAGAGTTTACCCACGCCGCAGCTTTTGGCCAGTTCTGCTACCTCTTCCATAGATGAATGGCCGTGCTCCGAGGCCCTTTCAGAGAGTTCCGGTCCGAAGGTGGCTTCGTGTACCAGTACATCTGCGTTCCTGGCTTCTTCCCTTAGTGCCGTAGAGGGCTTTGTATCTCCGCTGTAAACTACCTTTTTCCCCTGACGTAGGGGACCGACCACCTGACTGGATCTGATCTTTTCTCCGTTGACTTCTACCGTTTTCCCTTCGTGCAGTCTGCTGAATAACGGCCCCTCTGGAACCCCCAGTTCTAACGCCTTCGGCTTATCGAACCTCCCTTTCCTGTCCTTCTCCTTGAATGAATACGCCAGAGAGGGAACGTTGTGGTTGGGCTTTACGGCTTTTATCGAGACATCGTCCCATCTTAGGACCGCACCGGGATACAATTCACGTATCTTTATGGGGAACCCAGGCCGGAAGTGTCCTACGGTGGCCATTGTCCTGACCGCTTCTTTGGTAGGACCCACCGGGCCGTATATCTCTAACGGTTCCTTCCGGTCGTTGAGGTTCATGCTCTGTATCAGTCCCGCTAGACCCAAAAAGTGGTCGCCGTGGAAATGCGTGATGAATATCTTCTTGATCTTCATGAAGGATAGAGAAGAGCCCATGAGCTGTCTCTGTGTGCCTTCACCGCAGTCGAAGAGATACACGTCGCCCTGATACTTCAAGGCTAGAGCGGAAACGTTCCTGTTGATCGTGGGATGACTTCCACCCGTTCCTAAGAACACGAGTTTCATCGTTCCATGAACCCATCGAGCGTATAAAACATTTTGTGGTGTCTCTATTTATGAGGATGATTTAAATACCTCGTGTGAATTTATGAGGCAAAAGGTGGTTTACTGGTGGAGCAGACAGACGATGCAGGTATAGACCTCGAAGACGTTGAAGACATGGAGATGGACGAGGAGATGAAAGAGAAGCTTCTATCCAGCATCCTGGAAGGGAAGAGGATGGAGGCCTATGCGGAGCACAGAACGAAGGATATGCACTACTGCCACTTCTGCGAGAGGATAATCTATAAAGAAGTGCCGGGTAAAGAGGTCGGGGAGAAATGGATCTGTATAGACTGTCTCAAGAAGCTGAAGGAGATCCTAGACACGTTAGACCAATGGGAGGAAGAGATCGCCCTAGGCAGCGAGATGGAGGAGAAACTGGACAAGGACCTAGGTATATAAAAAGATAAAGATCTCTAGACCCGTAATATCTCGAGGGTATTTGATGTGACTTACCAACACCCATTCATACAAGAAGGAGCCGTAGAGGAAAGGGAGTATCAGATAAATATAGCCCAGGCTGTCGAACGTGACTCCACCCTAGTCGTGCTGCCGACCGGCATGGGCAAGACGATAATTGCTTTACTGGTCATAGCGAAGGTCTATGAAAAAAGACCGGATGGAAAGGTACTGTTTTTAGCTCCGACGAAGCCCCTGGTGAGCCAGCACGCTTCCGATCTAGAAGAGATATTGGATATAGAAGATATCGGGAAAAAAACGGAGGTGTTCACCGGTGAAGTAAGACCGGATAAGAGAGAGGAACTCTGGGACGAAAAGAAGTTCATCGTCTCGACCCCCCAGGTCATAAGGAACGACCTGATGAGCCAGAGGATAGATCTCAACGATTTATCACTCCTGATATTCGACGAGGCCCACAGGGCCGTCGGCGATTACGCCTACGTGTACATAGGGGAAAGGTACCGGGAAGTGAACCCAGAAGGGATGTCATTGGGTCTCACCGCTTCACCGGGCAGCGAGACCGAGGATATCCTCTCCGTTTGTGAAAAACTCGGCTTCGAGCACGTCGAGATAAGGACGAAGTACGACCCAGACGTGGTGAAGTATACCAACTACCTGCAGAAGAAATGGATCGACGTCCAACTTTCAAAGGAGCAGAGAGCCATAGTGAACAAACTCAAGTCCATATCGAAGCAGAATATAGAGCAACTTCAGAAGATAGGCTTCCTTCAGAGGAAGAATCCGAAGAGGGTCAACAGAAAGAAGCTCATAGAGACCAGGGAGAGGATACAGAAGGAGATCCATTCCGATTCCTCGGAGATCAACAAATCGAAGCTGTTCAAGGCCGCCAGCTTGGTCGCTTCCGCCATAAAGATAGACCACGCGGTGGACCAAGCCGAGACACAGGGGCTAGACAGTCTACGTGAATATCTGGACAAGCTGAAGAACGAGGCCGATTCCCGAGGCGGGACCAAGGCTTCAAAACGACTGATGAAGGCCCCCGAGATGAAGGACGTCCTGGTTAAACTGAAGAAGACGGACCAGGAACACCCCAAGGTCCAGAAAGTCATCGATGTTTTAAAGGACCAGAGGGACATGAAAGAGGACTTCCGTGCTATAGTCTTCACTAACTATAGAAGTACATCGCAGATAGTGAAGGACAGACTTGAAAATATAGAAGGCCTAAGACCGGTCAGGTTCATAGGACAGACGGATAAACAGGGAGATAAAGGCCTCAAACAGAAAGAGCAGGTCAATACCTTGGAGGAATTCGAAAGCGGCACGTACAACGTTCTGGTGGCTACAAGCGTCGGTGAAGAAGGCCTAGACATTCCCGCAACGGACCTGGTCGTTTTCTACGAGCCCGTTCCTTCCGAGATAAGGACCATCCAGAGGAGAGGTAGAACTGCAAGAAAGAGAGAGGGCAAAGTCGTTATACTGATAACGAAAGATACAAGGGATGAAGCCTATTACTGGTCCAGCAAGAGAAGGGAGAAGAAGATGCACAAGAACCTCATGGCCCTGAGGGACGATCTAGAAAGCGAGATAAGCGTGGGTGATCCCATGAAGAGAGGAAAGAAAGAAGTGAGTGAAGGTGAAGACGACGTGGACAAGAAAGGATACAAGGTAGTGGGCAAGAAGAGTAAAAAGGACCTGAAGAGAAAACAGGAACGTTCAGAGAGGAAGAAGAGCAGGAACCAGAGGAGCCTTAGTGACTTCGACAGGAAGGAGGAAGAAGAAAAAGAGGAAGAAGGGGAAAAAGGGGAAGATGAAGAAGAAAAAGGATCGAAGGGCGAGATAACCGTTGACACGAGGGAACAGAACAGCCAAGTCGTCCAGGA
>CAYMXS010000008.1:0-15465 GCA_964394465.1 uncultured Thermoplasmata archaeon
TCGATATCGGATACCACAGAAGTGGTCCCACATGCAGCAGCTTCCAATGGAGGATAACCTGTACCGTCATCCAAAGAAGGCCTAACCAACACATCGGCATGTGTATAATAATCCTTCAAATCCTCATCCGCCACATAACCTGCACGAACCATATCTAGATCGTTCTTTTCGACTATCTTCTCACACTTCTTCCTAATATCGGTGAACTTGCTCCCACCGACCCACACCAGACGAACATTTTCAAGATACTTCATAGCTTCCACGATCAACTGCATATTCTTCCTTGGGTTTTCATTACCAACGTGTAACAATGTTTTCTTTTCAGTATCCATCTCTTTAGGTACTCCTTCAGATGGATAGATGATCTCATGAGAGATCCCTGGGGGTGTAACGAATATGTTATCCCGTTTGATATCCCACATCTCTACAAGGTCATTCTTTACGTGTTCGGTTTGAACGATAAAATAAGGAATCCTCTTGGTCATGAATTTATTCAATCTGTGTCCCAACTTCTTCCGAAAAGTCTCCTGGTATATCTCTGGAAACTTAAACGGTATAAGGTCGTGTACTGTAACAACGTCTGCACTCTTCGGAGCACACGCAGGGTCCACTGCATGAACGATATCTTCTTCAAAATCCGATAACACTTTTTGTACCCATAGAGAAAAGAAACCTCCGATAGGACGCCCCCTGAACTCGTATTCTTTTTGAACAAGGGTATGTTCTACTATTTCTTCGTCTAATAATTCTTTGATATGCTTGATCAACTGAGACGAATACCTGAACTGACCCGTTTTCATCGCCTCTTCACTCTGAACTATACCAACTTTCATATATACCCAAACCCACATACTCAATCCCTTTTAAATCATTCCCCCTCCTCCCATCTCGCAATATCCATCGGATATCCCACAATTTTCGTACGCAATTTCCATTGGCTCCTTTTTAGTCCAGTAATTTGTTTTTTAATCATCGTCTATCTTCTTCCTTCACCTTTCATCTACTCAATTATTTCCGCAGTCTTCGTCGGATACACCTCTTTTCATCGCAAAAACCGTCGGATATCCTCATCGCAACAATCATCAGATATCCGACCATCTTCACACGCAAGTTTCGTCGGATAGGCCGGAATGTTTAAGATACTCTACATCTTACGTTCTCCGATCATCTTGAAGAATTGCCCTAATTGTAACAGCACTGAAAACGTGGTAAAAGACGGAGTTAGAGATACGAAACTTGGAGAGATACAGAAATATTACTGTAAAGAGTGCGGCAAGCACTTCAGCGAGAAGAAGATATCACACACCCAATACCCACCTAAAGTCATCTTCTACGCTCTAGAGCAATACAACAGAGGATATTCGGTCCCAAAAGCCAAGACCAGAACAGGCAAGAAGTATCACACTTCTCCACCCACAAGGACCATCTATTCCTGGATAAAACGATACAGAGACACCTTAACCTTCCTCAAGCTGAGAAAAAAATATGACCTAGACCCAAACGATCTCATCACTGTTCACCGTCTCCAACACCAACAGATATACCCTTTCACCTACCACGACTTGAAACTCCACCTTTCGGCCAAAGACTTCCCTCAACTTCGCCGCTACATCAGTTGGATAGAGAGGTCTTTAGAGAGGGAGATGTTCCTCGAGGGACCAAGAGCCTCTTCTACATCGGTGGAAAACGACTTACAACCATATGAAAAAGACACTATAGCGAAGGAACTATGCAGATACGCCCTGCTAACCCAGGATAAAAAAGAGAGTCCTCACGAGGCTGTAGAAAGTTTTTTCCTAATTAACGACTCAAAAACGATATGCTCGGAACTCCCAGTTTTCCTCAATCCGGACGAAACCGACTTACTAGACTTCCAAACCCCGTTGACCGGACATATCGACCTGGTCCAGTGGCGCTTCGGTAAACTCTACATCATGGACTACAAATCCAATTTAAAGCGTCCAGAGATACATTCCTCTCAACTCCTGTGGTACAAAGAAGCACTGCATAACCGGACTTCAATACCAAAGGATAGCATTATCCCAGCGGTTTTCAACGAACACGGGTACTACGAACTGAAGTGAAAATAGAAACATCCAACTTTATCTCCCGTTTGTAAATCACTCTAACCATTTTTCAGGAGAACTGACAGTCAGGGAGTTTCCCCGCCACCCTGACTCAACTACCAGCAGATATACCTTTCAAGTACCATAACCTCAAGCTCTACCTCTCAGCAATTCCTCTATCTTCTCAACAAATCTTGATATGTCGTTCAATCTTTCCGATAATATCCGCCACACCCTTTCATCGTCTATATCTCCATATCGGTGGACGAGTAAGTTTCGGAATCCGGCCATGTTCTGTAATCTGTCCTTTAAATCACTTCCGATTACTTCATTTTCATACAGCCTTGTGAACATCTCCGAATATGTTTCTGCTCTTTCCCAGCCTTCACTAGATATTAGATGATTAGATATGTCAAGAGATGCCTCTACAGCCTCCTGTAAAGAATGTTTTACGGCTTGTTTTCTTTCAAAGGAGCTTAAAAAAACCTCCTTCTCAAGCCCTTTGACCTCGTCCAAATACTTCAGATTTTTTAGGATGATATCGATCTTGTTCTCTATCAATTCTTCATCGATCATGCTAGGATCCTCTTTCTTCTAGTCTGATTGTATTCATCGATATAATATTTAAAATCCAGGTATCTATCATACACCCAGGACTCGAATTCCACCCTCCTTTTTTCGTCCCTACTGAACAGGAGTTCACCTTTTTTCAGGACCTGGTGTAAGAATGTCAGACTTCTATGGTTTAGAACTCTTATATCTATCTCTATACCGATTTCCTGTTCCAGGTCCGCGGTCAGATCACCGATCAAAAGACTATCCAAATCGTCTCCTTCAAGGTAAATACCTACATCGATGTCACTTTTCTCAGTTTCCTCTGAACGGGCAAAGGAGCCGTATAAGTATGCGAAGGAGATCTCATCTTCTTCTTTCAGCCTAGACTGGATCTTCTCTTTTATAGATCCTTTAGTGGGTAGATTTTTTTTCATTTATCCCATATGATATTGTCGGCTGACCCTAATTAAGCTTTTGCCATCCTGTGTGATCTTTTTCAGTTATGCGTTCTAGAGTTTATAGATCGAGGATAGCGATACCAGAGTACGAAAAGATATCGTCCTATGTCCTAGGAAATTTTGATGATCTCAAGCTATAGCTGAACCCTATATCCCGGCTAGCAGTTCCTCCTTACTCATGGTATTCCGATGTTTTTGATCGTCCCACAGCTTCCTATAGTTGTAGAAGTACTCGTACATCCCCAGTCTATCAGAAGTATAAACCACTTCATGCTCCTCGATGATCCCATATTGGATGTGGATCGGAAGCTCTTCGAAGATATGGACGTCATAGTTTTTTGAAGCCGTGTTTACCTCCCTGAAGGCTTTCATCAATACATCTTTTATATCCACGCTTTCATCACTCACCCCCTCGCAGTCATAGTAATGAAGGGAAGCACCTGGAACGACGATTGTCACGTCTATATCACTCTTAGAATGCTGTTCCCCCCTAACGATAGAACCAAACAAGAGCACCGCTAAGATCCTGTCGTCTTCCTTTGCCCAATCGAAATCCTCTTCGATATCTTCTACTGTTCTTCCAGCCATTTTAACATCATGTTATGCCCTGTTTCTATTTAAATTATTTTAGTCGAGAATTTTACACTACAAGATTTATTAGAAAGCAGGGATTACCTTATCCAAGATGGAATCGATCATATCACTTTTAGGGATCATCATCGGCCTTGCTCTAGTCCATCTAGCCATCATTTTAGTTTTCAATATATATCTCAACCCAAACGAACCTTCTACATTCACAAAAATATTCCCTTACCAGTTCATATACAACGCTCTGTTCTCCCAGTATAAACCAGACAAAACATTTTTCTCCCTTCGTGTGGACATCAACACCAGTAAAAAGAACGTTGAACAGCACAACGAAGGTCTAGCCCGACTGATAAGGTCGGCAGACAGACACAAGATACCGATCACATTCTCCATAGCCAGCGAGTACATACCTGCTCTCTCAGAGGAAGTAAAAAAGCTCATAGACCAGCCGCAGCACGAGGTCATATCTCACAGCCATGCGCATTCAGACCTCACTCAGAAGGACCAAACCGAGCAGATAAAGAAGTCTAAAGAAAGGCTAGAAAAAACGTTCGACAAGAAAGTCAAAGGTCTAGTCGCTCCTCAGGCCAAACATGATTTCGACACCCTGAAAGCCGCAAAGAAGAACCACATCGAATACCTCTCCGCCGGTTCCCTTTCCTACATCCGGTACTGGTCTTTTCCCTATCCCTTCAAGAAACGAAACGTCTGGCTGATAGGCGGAGGCATACCCAGTGATCACTATCTCTATCGACAGAAGAAGAAGACCCCAGGCCAGGCTTCAGAGATATGGAAGAAAGCGGTAACCCATCGAGCAAAAAAGGGATGGTTCACCCAGCTCGAATATCACAATTTTTCTACCTCAGAAGAGGAATTGGATGCCCTAGAAGAGCTTTTTGAGTTCATCGAAAAGAGCAACATGGAGCCGATAACCCAGGGTGAACTTTTAGATTTTCTTAGGTGATCCTTACTCTATATAACCGAGTGTGTAAATATTTTATACTCCACGCACTCATATGTATAAACACATGCCTTCGAAGAAGATATCACTCAAAGAAGAGACATATGAACTCATATCAAGAGAAAAACTGCCTAGCGAAAGCCTCTCAGACACTATAGAGAGACTGGTTAAAAGAAGAGGCAAACTGATGGATGCTGTCGAGTCTTGGGAGGAAATAGATGAAGACGAGGTAGACGAGATCGAAGAAAATATCGAGAAAGTTAGAAAGAGGTTAACCTCGGATATCGAAGAGAGGCCTCGATAAAATGTCTATTATTGCATCTCTAAGAAAAGACAAAGACCGTGTTAGCAAGACTAAAGGATTACATGTACCGGAATATTGACTCCAACCTCAAAGATTCGAAACAATTAATTATCCCACCTCTCTCTTGTTCACCGATGAAACTCGCTGTGGTAGGTCTCGACGGCGCTTCCTTCGAACTGCTGGACCCTTGGATAGAGGAAGGGATCTTACCCAACATGAAGAGGGTAAAAGAGGAAGGTGTCTGGGCAGATCAGGAATCGGTTCTACCTCCTGTCACCTCACCGAACTGGAAGGCCTACGCAACGGGAAAGAACCCGGGGAAACTTGGAATCTTCTGGTGGGAGAATATAGATTTTGAGAAACAAAAAGTGTACTATCCGACCGAGAGAAAATTCCAGCACAAGGAGATCTGGGATTATCTGGAAGACAACGGCTACAGGGTCGGGGTCATGGGGATGCCCACAACATATCCTCCACACGAGGTAAACGGTTTTCTGATCTCGAGCGGTCCGGACGCCGCTGATGAAGACTTTACATATCCAGAGGAATTGGAAGAGAGATTGCAAAGGGAATACGGTTTCAAAGTCCGGCCGGATAAATTCATACGTTCACATCCAGACGAAGCGGCTGAAGAGATAAACGAGATAATAGAGGCCGAATTCGACGCCGCCTTGGACCTTGCGGAGGAATACGAAGTGGATTTTCTACAACTGACTATATTCCACATAAACGTACTTCAGCACTTCTTCTGGGACGATGAAAGAACGAAAAAAGCGTGGAAGATAATAGACAAGAAGGTCGGAGAGGTCTTCGAAAAAGCTGATAACGTACTATTCATGTCCGATCACGGCAGCAATGAGATCGAGCACGTATTCAACATCAACACGTGGCTTCAAGAAGAGGGCTACCTCAATACGAATTTTACATTTTCAGACATCCTAAAAATACTACATCTCGACAGGGAGAAGTTGGCTAACATATCGGATCATCTACAACTGCAGGGGGTCTTGAGGAAGTTCTTACCAGAGTCTATAATAGAAGGCGTACCTACAGAGGATGGAGAAGTTAAGAAGGAAGGTAAAACCTCTAAAGTGGACTGGAAAAATACAAAAGTCTTTGCCAGCGGTCAGGGCCCAGTTTACATCAATCCAGAACTGGACAAAGAAAAGAAGGAAGAGATAAAGAAAGAACTAATCGAGAAATTGGAAGATCTAAAGCATCCAGAGACGGGTAAAAAGATAATCAAGAAGGTCTACAGGAAAGAGGAGATATACCATGGAGAATATCTCGACGTTGCTCCTGACCTGATAATGGACCAGGAAAAGGGGATCCACATAACCGGCGGACTGGGCAAAGAGGGAGTCTTCCAGTTCACGGAGAAATGGAAGGGAGAGAACAAAAAATACGGTCTCTTCGCCGCTATCGGTAAGGACGTAGCTAAACAAGGACAACTTCCAAACACTAAGATCTTAGACCTAGCTCCGACAATAATCGATTACTTCGGTGTTAACATACCTTCTGATATAGACGGGAAGAACCTTCAAGTCTTTGAAAACAAACTGTCGCCAAAGGAAGGTTCGAAAGAAGAGGACAGGATCAAAGGCGCTCTGAAAGACATCTCTATCTAGTCGCTGCTGAATGGCGAAACGAGAAAGCCCAGACTCCAAGAAAGGTTTATAAGAGTGAACACGACCCAGCTGGTGAAGGTGATTCTCAAATCTTTTTCCTCAGTATAAGAATATATCAAATAGACGGTGCCGAGAAAAGTTGCTACAAAACCAAAGAGCACCAGAAGAGCCAGGGGATAGAACAAAGGACTCAAACCCAAAAAGATGAGCCCAATCAGAGGATAGAACCGGGACAACTCTTTCCATCCACCTTTCTCAGTGTGTTTCGAGATGAGGTGGAACTCTCTCTTTCCTATATTATATTCTCTGTTCATGACGGATCCAATCGTCTGTGGGTCCCGATGATAGGCAACAGCGTCTTTGTTCAGTAGTACCTTCCATCCCCCCTTTTTCATCTTCCAGGAAATGTCTTTATCGGCGCTGACCTTTTCTCTTGCCAATCCCCCCACTTCATCCAACGCTTTTTTCCTATAGGCGGAACAACCACCTTGGATCCAGTCAGCTTCTTCTTCCCCTGTACGAAGACCGTAAAAGGCTTCACTCAGAGTTCCGTAGGCCTCCGTTACCCATCCATCCCCTCTTGATCTGAGGACTCCGCCCACTGCACCTACTTCGTCGTCTTCAAAGGAAGATAAAATCTCTTCTAAGAAATCCGGCTCCAGTATCTCATCGGCGTCTATCACCACTATTATATCTCCGGTGGTCTCCTTGACGCCCTTCCTCCTGGCCTTCTTGATGCCGACATGAGGCGTGGAATACGTTTTAAGCTCGAAATGTTCTCGATAGTCCTCCACTATATCCATCGTGCTGTCGGTAGAGCCGTCGTCGACCACTATCAGCTCAAAGTCAGAATAGCTCTGCTCTTTGAGTGATCCTAAACAGTCTCCAATATTCTCCTCCTCGTTATAGACGTTTATGACTATCGAGACCTCGAGGCCAGTATCCACCATAATACCTTCAACTGATGTTATCAAACTAGTCTAACTATTTAAATCATTCATCTGTATCACCAAAACTATAAAACTGAAGCGCGCCCTAATCCTATTATATGCTCATCAGTATCATAATCACGGTAAAAAACGAGGAAAAAGATATCCCGGACCTACTGGACAGTCTGGTCATACAGGAACAGCCCATAGAGGTGATCGTCATAGACGCCCACAGCGAGGACAGGACACAGGAGATAGTCAGGGAGTATTCTGAAGAGTACGATTTCATCAAGCTCTACATACAGGGAGGAACCAGAGGAAAAGCCAGGAACTACGGTGCCGAGAAGGCCGAAGGAGAAGTCCTGGGCTTCATCGACGGGGACGAGATAGTGAACCCGTTCTGGGCGGAGCAGATGAGGAAGAGCACAGAAAATCATGACGTCGTGGCCGGTAAAACGATCCAGATAGGCTATCACGGCTTCGAAGAATTGGAGAGGGTGGAGCTATTCCACCAGGGCTTCGATATATCCTTTCCGAGCTGCAACCTCGTTTATGACAAGGAGCTTTTCCAGGAGATCGGGGGCTTCGATCCCTGGTTTCAAACGGCCGAGGACATAGACCTGAATTACCGTGCGGTGGAGGCCGGAGCTACAATAGTACAGAACGAAAACGCCATAGTTTACCATAGAACGAGAGGGAGCTTCTACGGCTTCTTCAAGCAGGCGTTCTGGAACGGCTTCGGCAGAAAACAGCTCACGTGGAAGCACGGCTCTTTATGGCAGGAGTACGAGCCGGAGGACATGTTGGACCACAAGATGACACCGTGGTACTTCTTCAGGATGTTACCCGCTTTTTTGGGCTACTTCAGCTGCAAGGTCTTCGGTAACAAGCCCGGCGAGTCCGACAAACCCATGTAAGGTGATCGAAACTCATCCGATGGATTATTATAATCTTCTTTATTTTCACGATATATGGAGAAACTGAAAGGCCTCGATCTGGAAGGAAAACGGGTTCTAGATGCCGGTACCGGAGCCTGCGGCATGACCAAATTTCTTGAGAACTGGGGTGCAGAAGTCGTATCTATAGATGTGGAAGAAGAGTGGCAGAGGGACTGCCGCTCTCAAACTAAGAGGTCGGAGTTCGTCACTGCGGACCTGTCCTCTCTGGATTTCTTGAAGGACGAGTCCTTCGATTACGTCGTCTGTAACTTTCTAGTCAGTGCACTCTCGGAAACGAAGCAGATGATACTCTCACAGGTATTCAGGGAGTTCTACAGAGTTTTAAAAAATAATGGCATGTTGGTCGTCATAGACTACTATCCCTTCGAAGAGGAGACGTGCCCTTCACCGTGCCATGAAATACAGGTCGAACTATGGAGGCTGGAGAACGCCCTTTCTGAATTGCTGGGTGAAGGCCATCTCGAGGAGTATCATCCGGACACCCTACGGGAGGAACTATTGAATATAGGTTTCTCAGAGACCGACGAGTCCATATTGTTAGAAGACGTGCCCTGGCCTTTGGATCTACTCAAAGAGCATGAAGAGGGCATAGAAGAGAACCTCGAGCGTCTAGACGACGAGCACATGAAGGGATCCTTCTCAAGAAGATTGAACCGACTGATGGATAGAGCCGAAAAGGAAGAGATACGTTCCGGAGCCATCTACGAATTGCGGTCCATGAAGTGATCACTTTCTGAGCTCGCCGAACGTTGTTATCCTCTCGGCGAAGGCGTTATGTTTGTGTATGGACTCCTGGCTCTCGCTTTTGACCTCTACTTTTGTGGGATCCGGAAAAGAAGAGTACCTCTCCAGTATCTTCGCCAGGATGTCTCTGACCACGTCCTCCACGAACTTGGGGTTCTCGTGAGCTTGTATAACGACTTCGGCCTCGTCGTCCCTCTTCAGTATCTCGTGGGTCGATGCCGATAGAGAGGACTCTATTATGTCTATAAGATCGTTCACTTCCACTTCTTCCTCTTCCGGTACCTCGATCATAACGCTGCTCTCGTTCCTCTGGTTGTGTGTTATGCTCGGAAGTTCCTTCAGTTTATCAACCAGCTCTGGATGTTCCTCGCCATATATCTCCCGTACGCTCTCCATGGCGCAGGGACATGCGTTGAGTCCTATGACCTCCACTCCAACGTAGGTACTGCTCTTTCCGTCCCTTCTGGCCTCGGTCTTTCCCATGATGGTATAGTTCTCCAGGCTGGTCCTTCCTTTGGGCGACTTTCTTTCCCTGAAGTAGTCAGCGCTCATATCCACCTCTGCGTAGGAAGCGTATTCATGCCTTTCAAGGAGTCTTTCACACATCTGCTCCGTCAGGTTCTCTATACCGCTCACGGGCTCTCTAACGCTCTGGTCCAGGACTTCACTCGTCACCTCCACGTTTCTTGACATGTGAGAGCCTTTTTGGTCGGCCGGAAGATCCACGTAAACGTTTATCTCAGCGTTGAGTGTGACTTCGCCCCACGGTCTTTTTACGACCACGGGTTTCTTCACTCCAGTCACTCCCACCCTGGTTATCTTGAACCTCTGTTCCGCCCTTTGATTTTGAACGTCGTTGGAGACCATCTTATCAACTCTAGGATTGCAGACGCATTGTTTATAAACAATTTTCGTTTCCTTTACAGGAATAAGCCTGTTATTTATATATACCTTCCATCTCATAGCTTGAACTAGAAAGCCAAAAGGTGTTCGATATGACCACGGAAGAAGAGGTAACTCAGAAGATAAAGGAAGTTCAAGACCCACATACGGGAACCGATGTGTACAGCATGGGTCTGATCACGGACCTGGAAGTGGGAGATGATTCCGTTTCCCTCACCTTCACCCCGACCAGCCCTTTCTGCCCCATGGGCGTACAGTTAGCGGTACAGGTGAAGAAGAAATTGATGGAATTAGAAGCCCTAGAAGAGGACAACATCGACATAACGGTGGAGGGCCACGTAAACGCGGACCAGATCAACGAGCAGTTGTCCAGTGGGGGATAGAGTGGAGATACAGCCGGAGTGCGTCCCCTGCCTCCTAAAGCGGTGTCTTTACGAGACGAGACTCGTTGACCCAGAGAAGGAAAGGGAGGTCATGACGGAAGCCCTTCGTTTACTCAACGAGCTATACGAAGAGGGGGCCGTTTCCGCCGAGGTTGCTACGGTAGTTCACGGCCGTGTGTACGATATCCTAGAAACGAAGGACCCCTACGCGGAGATGAAGGAGAGCAGCAACAAGGCCGCTGAGAGACTTCTACCTAGGGCGAGAGAGGAGGCCTCGAAAGCCCTAAAGGAGGCCATGATAGTATCCATAGCCGGTAACGTACTGGACTTCGGCTTTAGGGACGATATAGACTCCGCGGATTACCTGGTAGAGCAGTTCGAAGATATACTGGAAGAAGGCCTTGGCTATGACGACGTTGACAAGATCGAAGAGTTACTCAAGAAGGGAGGAGAGGTCATCTTCTTCACGGACAACACCGGAGAGATAGTATTCGATAAACTCCTCTTAGAAAAGATCAATGAGTACGACGTGCAGCTCACGGTCGTGGTCAAGGGAGAGCCCGTTCTTACCGACGCGACGATGGAAGACGCCTTGAGATATGAAATAGACAGAGTAGCGGACGATGTAAAAACGACTGGAGCCTTCGCCATCGGGGTGGATTTTGATGAACTTCCAGAAGATGTGATGGATAAATTGGAAAGAGCGGACCTGATAATAGCGAAGGGGATGGCGAACTGGGAGTCCTTCTCTGAGACCGATTTCAAGCCCATCGCTCATTTGACCAGGAGCAAGTGTGGACCCGTTGCGAAAACGATGAAAGTTCCTGAAGAGGCCAACGTGGTGAAGCTCTTCGGATGATCATTCTAGAGAACAGTACCTGTAGCCGACCAGTATCTCCGAAGTGACGGACCAGGGTTTCATCAGTCTTTCAGAGATGGATATCACGTTTTCCGCCCATTTATAGACTGGGCTGACGAAGTCTCCCTCAGGAAAACCACCTATGACTACCACGTAATCCTCGGCCCTGGAGAAGAATTCGGTGGGATCCTTCTTCTCTCCTTTGGGTGAAAGAACGACCTTATGTCCCACCTCGTCTTTTAAAGCCTGCATCAATGTGTTCTCCTGAAATTCTATACCCATGGGCGGTTCATGGCCCTGAACAGTTTGAACTATCAAATTCTCGAAGTTTTCCAGCCTTGAAGGTATAGAGGCGTCCCCTTCGAATCTGAATATCTTGTTCTCCCTGGTATGTACTATGGTCCTCAGTTCCCTTTCCTCTGCCAGACCGGAATCCTGAGCGAGTTTCAGACTGAGATGGACCAGTTCTGTTCTGGATTGAGCGCTATCGATCTCTTTCGGGCCGGTCTTCATCTGGCAATCCGCCAATACCAAGGTGAGCATATTACCACATCAGCACTTTAATCGAACTATTGGGGTGAATCTAAATACAGTGAACACCGTATAAAAGGATTTGTACCATCTACTCTTCACACCTCATTCAGGGCCTCAACGGTCTTTATCACGTCCAAAGTCTCCTCCACATCGTGTACCCTTAAGATAGAAACGTTCCTTTCCACGGCGGTAGCGGCCACGGCTAAAGACCCGTAGAGTCTCTCCGAGGCCTCCTTTTCAAGGATGGGCTGCAGGAAGCTCTTTCTACTGGCGCCCAGTAAGACGGGATACCCCAGGGAGTTGAACTCGTCCAGCCTTTCGATTATCTCCAGGTTGTGCTCCAATCTCTTCCCAAAACCGATCCCCGGGTCTAGTATGATATCGTCAGGATCTATTCCTGCCTCTTTTGCCTTATCGGTCCTTTCCAAAAAGAACGAACTGATATCGTTCATCACGTCTTCATACTCGATATCATCTTGCATGCTTTTCGGAGACCCCTGCATGTGCATGATTATAACTGGAACGTCCAGCTCGGCGACCTTCTCCGGCATGCCCTCTTTTCTCAGCCCGAAGACGTCGTTTACCATATCGGTTCCGGCCTCAACAGCTGCTTCCGCTACCTCGGGCTTGTAGGTATCTATCGATAGAAGACAGTCAACTTCGCCGGAGAGTTCTTCTATGACAGGTATGACCCGTTCTTTTTCCTCACGTAAAGATACCCGTTCGCTCCCGGGCCTGGTGCTCTCCCCACCTATATCTATTATGTCCGCCCCCTTTCTCTCCATCTCCAAGGCCCTTTGGACAGCCTTTTTCTTCCTGTCGTACTTCCCACCGTCGTAGAAGGAATCCGGAGTCACGTTAAGGACGCCCATGACCTGGGTTCTATCATGGCCCCAAGGAAGCCTCTTCGGTTCTTCATGGTATTGGAGGGCCCTTTTAATTTCATCAGCTAGAACCGGCAGGTCGAAGGGCTGCTCCTCCAGTTTATCGAAGACCCTCTGGTACTGAGCCCTGGTGCCCATCATGATCACATCGCTCTTCCCCTCGGATATATCCAATGCCGCCCATGGTACAGCGGTCTCTCCATCAGAGGATAAAAATTCCTGTTTCAGTATGTTCGCCGCTCTAGAATCGATGTTCCTTGCACATACGATAAAGTGCTGGGCCTTTGGACTCATTATCTCTACGCCTTCTTCTTCGCATCCAAGTTTCCTCAGTATGTCTCTGATCTTCTCGACCCTCTCCAGTGATAGAACTCTAGTCTCAAACATGATACAAGATAAAAAGCTCTGTTAATAAACTTAAAGGTCGGTCCAACTCTTTTTTATCCGTTTTTTATTCGAAGATCGCCCCGCAACCTGGACATTTATCGTCTTCATCGTCCACTTCTGCTCCGCAGAGAGGGCACATGAACTGAAGCTTCTTTTTCTTCCTCTTCGGTTTTTCCGTCTTCCCTTCACTCTTCTCACTGGTTTTTGATTTTTTCCCCTTCTTATCTGGAGGTGGGGGAGGCATGGTTCCTTTATCCGGAGTATCCTTCCTTTGGATATCCTTCTGCCTTGTCTTTTGTTTTTCCTTTACTTTTTCCTTTGTCTCTTCCTCGGATTCGCGTTCTTCCCCCACAGCATCAGATATATCCTCTTCTGGAGGGTATTCTTTGATCTCCTTCTTCTCAACGTCCTGATCGGCGAACCGCTTGATGTGACTAACCACAGATTCGGAATCTCCGTTCTTGATCTCAAAGGTCTTTTCGTCGACCATATTGAGAACTTTTTCTATGTCTGTGTCGTCGTTATCCGGGTCTGCTCCGCACTCAGGACATTTATCAGTATCTTTTGAAACCTCTGCACCGCAATTGGGGCATTTAACTTCGTTCTCTCCAGTCATCGGATCCTCACCCATAAACAGACGATGGTGTTATTAAAGATTAGTGCAAAAAATCAGGATCATCTACCTCCGCGGTTAAGCACAGGCCTCTTGACACCTTCCTTGGAAACGTACACCATCTCTTGATCCTCACTTTCCAATTCCTCTTTAGCCTGTAGGAATCCTGACATCCTGACCTCCAACAGGTCTATGTGGTGAAGTGCAACCGCTTCTTCCATCCTTGGACTCCTCGGACTGCCCCATTCATAGTCTCCATGATGTGAAAGGATTATGTGGGACAGTTCCAGTGCTAGATCGTTGGGAAAGTCGTCTATCTCGTTTATCTTCTCCTCGATCATCCTCCTGCAGAGAACAGTATGGCCCACCAACTGTGCCTCCTGGGTCAGCTGGATGGACGTTTCGGTCTCGTACTCGCTGACCTTCCCCATGTCGTGCAGTATGGCACCGCTCAATAACAGGTCTCTATCCAACTCCGGATAGGTGGTAGAAACGTCATCCGCCAATCTCGAGACCCGTAGAACGTGCTCCAGCAGACCTCCGACGTAGTTGTTGTTATAGTTCTTACTGTAGGGCGTTTCCTTCAGGCTCTCGACGAAACTTTCATCTTCAAGGAATGAATCGACCAGTTTTGAAAGGTGTTCCTCCTCCAAAGAATCCGCCAAGGTCTTCAGCTCAGAGTACATCTGGTCTATATCTCGTTCAGTTTTGGGTATGTAATCCTCCACGTCATAGCCGTCCTCGTTAACCTTCATTATGGAGTGAAAGTCCTCCTCGTTTATGGTTATCTGCGGATCACCCTTATAGGATGAAACTATACCCTTGACCTCGACGACGTCGCCCGGCTCTAAACTCTCATGTAGGGCTTCGACCTCCTCTCTATCTGTTCCGCCCCAATAAATCAATGAGATCCTCCCGGTCCTGTCACCCAGCAAAAGTTTGAAGAACCAGCCGTTGCTGTACTCTTTCATCGGCTCTTTGTCCTTGATGGCGAACTTCTCCGTGACGTCTTTTCCCTCTACAAGATCCTCTACATAGGTGCTTTTCTTTAAGCTCAAGTTATCACTCCTTTTGGAAAAGCCCTCTATTATATAACGGTGACGGTTATACTAAATATTCCATCTATTCCTGACTTCTTGAGATGTATTCCCCTCTTCCCTTCTCCCCTACGAACTCGTAGTCGTCCACGACCGTTTCGCCTCTTGAGATTACGTACTTCGGGAATATACCCTTGAAACCTTCGAAGGGCGACCATCCACATCTGGAATGCAGGTGATCTCTATCGATCTCGACAATATCCCTCAGGTCAACGTTTATCAGGTCGGCGTCGTACCCCTCTTCTATTTTACCCTTCTTTCTAGGCAGATACTCTCCCGGTCTTTCAGCGATCATCTCCACCAGTGTGTTCAGTGATATCTTACCCATGCTGACCGAGTTCAGAAGTAAAGGGTACATCGTCTCAACGCCTGGTATGCCAGCCGGTGCATCCACGAACTTATCCTTCTCCTCCTCCAGATGGGGCGCGTGGTCCGAGGCTAAAACATTGATCTCGTTCTCGCTCATGGCTTCCCAAAGTCCCAGCTGTTCGTTGTTACTCCTTAAGGGAGGGTTCACTTTCCCGAAGGGCCCCAGGAAGGCGTCGTTGTTCAAAAAGAGGTGGTGTGGAGTCACTTCGGTCCCGAGATCGTTGTATATGGCTTTCTCGAGTCC
>CAYMXS010000008.1:15565-66189 GCA_964394465.1 uncultured Thermoplasmata archaeon
GGTGGTGTGGAGTCACTTCGGTCCCGAGATCGTTGTATATGGCTTTCTCGAGTCCTTTCTTGGATGTTATGTGGGCTATCCTTTTATCACCTTCAGGGAGTTCAGCAACCTCTTCTATCGCCTTGAGTTCGCTCTCTATCGGTCTCTCTCGAGAATATCCCTTCAGGTCTTCACCCTTTGAACCGAAAAGTTCTTCGTCCTCGCAGTGGAACGTGACCTTTTTACCCTCATCGAATATGGCCTTCAATCCTTTCTTTAGTGCTCTTTTTTCAATACCTGTGGTCGAGGACATGTATACCTTGAAGAAGTCGGTCAGTTCACACATCTTCTCTGTCTCTTCGCTCACCAGGCCGTACAGCCCGAAATCGATAACAGATCTCTTCTTACCCAATCTGATCTTATCCTCCAGCCTTTTATACGTATCCGTGGGGGGCTCGGTATTCGGCATGTCCAGGACCGTCGTGATGCCCCCACAGGCGGCACTTACAGAACCGGTATAGAAGTCCTCCTTTTCTGTCATCCCAGGGTCTCTGAAATGGACGTGCAGATCTATACCCCCGGGAAGGATCAACCCCTCCATCTTCCTGACTTCCTCCCCACCGCTGTAGGATTTCTTTATCCAATCTATCTTTCCTCTGTCCTGGTCTATACCTATATAACAGGTGTTCACCTCGCCCTTGACGAAGGCCGAACCTTTCAGGATCATGCTATCTCTCTTTTGACTATATCCCCGTATGGTTCTGTCTCCTTGAATATCTCGCCCTGGAACTTAGAGATGGTGCATCCTCCGCTCCTCCAGTCGTTCGGTCTAAGTCTAGCCTTCATGCATGTATGACTCAGAAACTCCTCTTCATCCCAGCCCTGTTCTACCGGCACCTGGGGCAGTAGAAGGCCCTTGCTCCTCCCCTTTTGAACTATCAGCCCGTCCTTTCCGCACTCTATCCTTTTAGGCAGTTCCTCTGGATCGTCCACCTCTATCTCCTCTGGTTTGGTCAAAAGAGTGACCTCGACTATGACGGAGTCCAGTTCCTCCTCTTTAAGGGCTGAAAACCTAGGATCCCTCGTGGCGTTCTCAGCCCCCTTTGTCAGAGCTTTCTTGAGCGGATATATCGGCTCGGGATATCCTATACAGCCCCTCAACTCCTCAGAGGGATACTTGTTCAGGGTCACGAAAACGCCCATCTTCTTATCGAATTTATCGGGTAAGTCCAGGTCAGGTGTTTCCTTCTCTCTAACGGAGGCCTCTATCACCTTTCTAGCTCCCTTCACCGCCAGTTCTCCATCTTCTTGAGTGAACATACTACTTAAAATCGAATAGAACCATATTTAGTTTATGGGTTTATCGAGAAAAAAGAGTTAGAAGAGTAAAAAGAAAAAGTTTTTGTTTTTTAGTGGGCCGTAGCCACACCCATACCCGAACTGGCCTGGTTAGGTGCGCTCGCTACGCTCTCGGATGTAGTTCCACTGGCGCTGACCGTCACCTCGATGGTGGCGTGTAATTCAGCTTCGACCGTTGCTCCTCCGACTTCGTATTCAGCCGTTATCGTGAAGTCCACCGTGAATGTACCCTCGGCGGAATAGCTGTGTGTTGGGTTCTGCAGTGTACTCGTCGTACCGTCACCGAAGTCCCAGTGATAGGATAGTATGTCGCCGTCCCCTTCTGACGATTCATCCGTGAACTGTATGTCATCTCCTACTGTCGGGTTTATGGGCGAGTGGACGAAGTCAGCATGGGGCATGTCTCCACCCTCTTCCGTTACTACGACGTCTACCGTTGCTTTGAACGTTGCCGTTATGGTAACACCGCCGATCTCGTATTCCGCGTCTATGGTCAACACTGCATGGAAAGTACCCTCTGCAGAGTAGCTGTGTGATGGGTTCTGCAAAGAACTGGTCGATCCGTCGCCGAAGTCCCAGTTATATGAGAGTATGTCCCCGTTGCCTTCATAGGATTCGTCCGAGAACTGTACGGTCTCTCCCACGGCCGGTCCAGAAGGAGCGTACATGAAATCAGCGAAGGGTATCTCGTGGCCGTCTATTATCACCGTGATGTCTTCTGGATGAGTGTAGCTTATCTGTATCGGTATGCCGCCTATGGTGAATTCAACTGTTATGGTGAAATTGACCGTGTACGTTCCGTCGGCCGAGTAAACGTGGCTCGGGTCCTCTTCAGAGCTGGTCGATCCGTCGCCGAACTCCCACATCCAAGAGACTATAACGCCGTCGCCGCTGATGGATTCATCGCTGAACTGTACCTCTTCACCGACTTCAGGATAGGAAGGCGAGTAGGAGAAGAAGGCCGTACCGTCACCGTCATCTCCTCCGCCTCCGTCTGAATCAGCTGTGACGTACACATCGTCTACATACCATCCTCGATAGGCGTTGTCATAACCATCTAAGGAATCGAACTTGAACTCTATCTGGACCGATTGGCCCGTATAGGAAGAGATATCGATGGATTCCTCTACAAAGTTGTTCTCCGAGCCGACGTTGCTATCCGATGTGTCCTTGTAATAGACCTGCTCTCCGTTGACCAGCACTATGACCTGATCATAATTACCGTCAGCGTAGTTCTCCGTCTCGAACCAGTGGCTGAAGGAAAGTTCAGCCTGAGTTGCACCACTAAGATCTATAGAAGGCGAGGTCAAGGTACCGACTGTCTGTGAGCCCGTATCGTAATCACCGGTGGAATCCTGACCGTACCATACTGAATGAGAAGAACTACTGCTGTCCCCATAGGCGTCTGATTCGTCCACTAGGTGCCACAATCCACTTGCAGACCAGTCCGAGGTGTCGCCTTCGAAGTCTTGGCTGAAGACCACGTTGTCTCCTCCACCGCCGCCTCCGCCGTCGTCGTTCCCGCCGGAGTCACCGGTGACCTTGACATCGTCGACGTACCAGCCCCGATACGCGTTGTCGTAATCGTCTATGGAGTCGAAGGTGAACTTGACCTCTACCGTTTGGCCCGCATAGGATGAGATGTCTATCGTTTCCTGCACGAAGTTGTTCTCAGACCCAACATTTGAGTCCGTTGTATCTCTATAATAGACCTGATCTCCGTTGACCGTCACCATGACCTTGTCGTATTGACCGTCGTCGTAGTTTTCCGTCTCGTACCAGTGATAGAAGCTTAGGGTGGCTGATGAAGCACCACTCAGGTCTACAGATTTGCTCAACGAACCACTCGTTGGTGACCCTGTATCGTAATCACCGGTGGAATCCTGACCGTACCACATCGAATGGGAAGGACTGTTGCTGTCGCCATATTGGTCGGAATCAGAGACGAGGTGCCACAGTCCACTGGTAGACCAGCCGGAAGCTCCATCCTCGAAATCGTCATCTATCATAGTGGAGTCACCCCCTCCTCCTGAGGTTACGTCAATGGTCTGAGATGCCGTATCAGTCGCTCCACCATCATCTGTTACAGTCAAGGAAACGGTGTAAGTGCCTTCTGAAGTATAGGAGTGGGTTGGATTCTGAGATGTACTCGTTGAGCCGTCTCCGAAGTCCCATGAGTAGGAACTTATGCTCCCATCGCTGTCCGAAGATGTATCGGTGAACTGGATCGAATCCCCTGGAGATGGATCGGTCGGAGAGTAAGTGAAGGAAGCGCTTGGGGCGTTGTTTCCTCCACCGTCTGAATCGGATGTCACGGCTACATCGTCGACGTACCATCCGCGATAGTCGTTGTAACTACCGTCCATGGAATCAAAGGTGAAACTGACAGATATGGTCTGGCCGACATATGAAGAAAGATCGATGGTTTCTTTCGCGAAGTTGTTTTCAGAGCCGACGTTTGAATCCGTCGAATCTCTATAATATACCTGGTCTCCGTTAACTGTGACCTTGACCTGATCGTACTGGCCGTCGTCATAACTCTCGGTCTCGTACCAGTGATAGAAGGTCAGTTCTGCCTGTGATGCCTCTGTTAGGTCTATAGAGGGTGAGACCATAGAACCGGATGTCTGAGAGCCCGTATCGTAATCACCGGTTGAATCCTGTCCATACCACATCGCATTGGAACCGCTGTTGCTGTCCCCATACTGGTCGGATTCGGAAACGAGGTGCCACAGTCCACTGGTAGACCAGCCGGAGGCGCCGTCTTCGTAATCTTCGTCCATCTCAGAGGAACCACCGCCGCCACCGTCGTCCCCTCCTGAGGTTACATCTATGGTTTGAGAAGCTGTATCGGTAGCGCCGCCATCATCCGTCACGGTCAGTTCTACCGTATAAGTACCCTCGGAACTGTAGGAATGGGTCGGATCCTGAGAAGAACTGCTGGAACCGTCACCGAAGCTCCAGGACCAATCGGTTATGGTACCTCCGTCCTGGTCCTCGGATTGGTCGGTGAACTGTACTGTTTCATCGACCTCTGGATTGTCAGGAGAATAGGTGAAGGCTGCATCGGGAGGACTGTTTCCGCCGTCTCCCTGGAAGTCTACGGTTACCGTTGCGGGGGTATCTGCCGGCGTATCCGGTGACTCACCAGACGTGTTGTATGGGTTTCCCGGGTTGTATCCAGTGGGATAAGCTTCGACCTGGAAGGATGAGATAGTGCTGGAGCCGGAACCAGAGCCGATATGAAGGAAGTATTGGGAATATGTATCGTCCGCCTGCAGGGTGCTCATATCGAAGCACATGAAGGACGGGAAGTCTGCAGAGCCACCGTCCCACTGTGGTGAATGCGTATCGGTCGGATCGTCAGGGTCTCCGACACCCACTTCCACCTCTGCATCTCTAGGCCCAGTGGAACTCAATTCAGTTGCCCCTATCATCTGGGGGTACGTACTCTCACCATAGATCGAGCCGGTATAACGGTAAGCAACGTTGTAAGCTAGGGTCTCAAAACAATCATAGGTCATGTAGTACGTTCCGTCACCGTTCGGACCCCAGGAAGCGCCCCATGAGTTCGCTATCTTGAAGGCCCCGGTTTCTCCATCATCACTTACACTGTCGTCAAAACCAACTACGGTGTTAGCGTGATTCGGGCTGCCAGAAGTGTACTCCTGTGAAGACAAAACGTTATCGCCGTTGAAGTTATATTGGTTAGCGTCCACGGCCATGCCCACGACATAGCCATCTTCGATCCAAGATTTTACAACGTCAACATTACTGACATCTGTCGATTCGTAATCTTGAGCCCTATGCTGCGGAGCGTCTCTCCATGCAGACTCATCTCCCCATGAGGTATGGTCTGAAGAATCGTAGGGCATGGTCTCCATGTCCGCATTACCCATCGTCTTCACGAGGGCCATCGGGCTCTGGAGTGTGGAACCGCTGTCACTCCCACCGTTCACTTTGTTGTATACCCATGAAGGACTCATCAAGTGGTCGTCCCCTCCGCTAGAAACGTCCCATCCATAGGCCTTGGCCTGCATGTAGGTGTTGGCGTAATATGCGGTAGACCAGGAAGCGCATGAACCCTGAGAACCCTGGTTCCCTATCGGTGGGAAGTATTGATCCTGGGTCAGGTCCACAGAACTAGACTGGACCTCGTTAGAATCTATATCTTCAACCTTCTTCACGGAGTCCTCGAGTTCTTCGTACTCCTCTGCGGTAGGTGGTGCTAGACCGGTTCCATGCCCGTTGACAATCTCATTGTAATCCTTTCCGGGCTGATACATGCCTACGTTCGCTTTTAACTCTTCTATATCATTCTCTGTCATCAGGTGTGTTTCAGGTGCTTCTTTCTGTTCTGCCATTGAATCATTATTGTTTTCAGTTTGGGCATCAGCCCACTGAGCACCAGCTGCTCCTCCAATCAACAGTATCGCCACGACCAAGCTAAAAAAGACCATAAATCGGCTGTTAACCATTTTTGTAACCTCAAGTGAAATTAACCATTTCATCTTATTTATAGCTTATGAGTAACATTTAAATAAAGGGGTGGAATAACAGGTAATTTACTAGATAGCACGGTGTCAGACGAACGTCTGACAACTATCAACCTACAACTGTAAAGTATTTGTATCACGGCCAATTTTTACTGAGATATGAAGCTTTCAGAGTTCGACTATGAACTTAGCCAGGATAGGATAGCTCAGAGACCTATGAGGCCCCGCTCTGAATCCAAACTGCTTCACCTTTCTAAAGATGGGATTGATCACTATGTATTCAAGGACCTACTTGGATTACTTGAAGAAGGGGACGTCCTCGTAAAGAACGATTCCAAGGTCGTTCCCGCCCGTCTGGAGGGAAAGAAGGACACCGGCGGTCATATAGAGATACTTTTTCACCGTCCCACGGAGAGGGGATGGGAGTGCCTGATAAAGGGGAGCAACATCAAGGAGGGGAGAGAAATCATCGTTGGTGGTGATGAGTATGAGATACTAGAGAGCAAGGAAGGTGGCCGTTTTATCATAGATTGTCAGGACGCAAAAAGTTTGATGGAAAAACATGGTGAGATGCCGACCCCACCCTACATAAAAGAGGAGATAGAACACAGCGACGAGTATCAGACCGTCTATGCGGAAGAGGAGGGTTCCATCGCGGCCCCAACCGCTGGTTTTCACTTCACCGATGATCTACTCGAGGAGATAGAGGAGTCAGGAGTGGAGATACATGATATCACGCTCCATGTCGGCCCGGGCACTTTCTTACCCGTCAGGGAAGAGGAAGTCGAAGAGCACGATATGGGTGAGGAATACTATGAAGTCGGCGAAGAAGCGGCCGAAGCGATAAACAGAGCCAACGAGGAGGGAAGAAGGGTCATATTGGTTGGAACCACCACTGTGAGAGCCGTCGAATCCGCGGCCGAAGACGGTCATGTGAAACCAAAAAGCGGATCGACGGACCTTTTCATCTATCCAGGCTACGAGTTCCAGTCCGGAATGGACCTGCTCCTGACCAATTTTCACCTTCCTAAATCCACTCTGCTAATGCTTGTCAGCGCCTTCGCCTCCAAGGAGCGTATATTCAAAGCGTACGAAGAGGCGAAAAGGAAGGGGTACAGGTTCTACAGTTTTGGGGACTCGATGCTCATCGAGGGATAACATGACCAGTTTCGATTTTTCCATTGAGAGTAAAGAAGGTAAGGCTAGAGCCGGCCGCCTAGAAGTGAACGGGAGGGAAGCGAGAACACCACTGTTCATGCCTGTTGCAACTAAAGGATGCGTTAAAACGCTGGTCTCTGAAGACCTAGAAGACCTTGGTGTAGAGGCCGTCATCTCAAACATGTACCACCTGCTGATGAAGCCAGGGGTTGAAACAATCGAAAGGGCCGGCGGACTTCACGATTTCATGAACTGGGACGGTGTCATCTTCACCGACAGCGGCGGCTTCCAGATGATACGAAAAGGGTTCGACGACGAGTTGGACTCAGAAGCCGTGGAGTTCAGATCAAAGGACGACGGCCAGACGTATAGGATCACGCCCTCCGAATGTATCGAGGTCCAAAAACGCCTCGGTTCCGACGTAGCCATGTGCCTGGACCACTGTCCTCCTTACCCCGCTGAAAGGGACGAGATAGTAGAATCGCTAGAGAGGACGAAAGACTGGGCAGAGGAATGTAGGGAGAGCCATCCGGATATGAACATCTTCGGCATATCCCAGGGCGGTACTTCACCTGATCTGAGGGAAAGGAGCTGTGACGATATATCCGAGTTAAACTTTCAGGGCAACGCCATAGGCGGTCTCTCCATAGGGGAGCCTACAGAAAAGATGTACGAGATGGTCGAGGTCTCAGATAGGGTATATCAGGAAGATAAACCCAGGTATTTCATGGGCTTGGGCTCACCCGTGGACTTGTTGGAGTGCATCGAGAGAGGGGTAGACATCTTCGACAGTGCCTATCCCACACGGAACGCCAGACACAAGAGCGTTTTCACAAGCCAGGGTCAGATCAGGTTGGACAAGAGTGATTACAAGGACGACTACACACCCTTGGATCCAGAGTGTGATTGCCCGATATGCCGGAACTATTCAAAGGCTTACATACGCCATCTGTGTAAATCAGACGAATTGAGTTGGATGAGGATGACCACCGTGCACAACCTATACTTCATCATTGAATTATTAAAAGGCGCGCGCGAGGCTATACTCAATAACGGATTCGAGGGATTTAAGGAACAATTTATCGATAGATATCAATAACTTTTTATTTGCTTAGACCAGTTGGGGTTCGATGGCAGGCACGTGTATAAGGTGTGATAAGGAGATAGAGGAGGTCTATTCGATCTGTGAAGGGTGTGCAGAGGACGTTTTCACCAAGCATCCATTGGTCATGACGACCTGTCCTATCATCGGAAAGCCCGCCATCGACCGCTATCGAGAGGACTGTGAAGGGATCTTGAGCATAGGTGAAAGACCGGGATCTGATCTAACATTCAGAAAGGGAAAAACAGCGTTAGAAGAGGTAGAGGACTACAAACTTCAAGATATGGATAAGGAGGCACTATCACAGGTTCTCAATAAGATAGATTCTATCCTGGCCGAACTGGGTCTTTTGAGAGAGATCGAATTCGACAAGTACGCCTTTTCAAAGCAGGATATCAGGATCATAGAGGATATATTCTTTAAGATAGAAGAGATCGAGAATGAAAGGTTGAAGGAAATCGAGGTATCCTCATTGTTGATGAGACTGGGCAATATATTTTATTATGCCAGCGAACGATCAGACTCTGGTCTACTGCCCCCCGAGTTCAGGAAGGAGATAAGAAGAGATTTTATCGATCAGGCTGAAAGCTTTTACGAGCTATCGATTGAGGCCTCTAAAGAGAATGCTAGAGCTTATCATAATTTGGGCTATCTGCTTTTAGATCGGGGTTATCATGAAGAAGCGATCCAACAGTTCAAGAGGTGTAAGGGTGCTGACCCATCAAGCAAACTATATCTGGAATGCAGCATCGCTCTGACTAGAGCGCTGATCGAGCAGGGCGAGAAAGACGTGAGTGAGTTGATCGAGAGGATGTTGGATGAGCATTCTGATAATCCAGACCTTTGGTATCTGAAAGGAGAGTATCTAAGGAAGAAGGAAAGTGCAAGTTGGGGTCGTTCGATCCAGTATTACAACCGGGCCCTAGAACAGGATCCAGAACACAAAAGGTCCCTGAAAAGGAAGGGCGATCTCTTCCTCTCCAACGACAGGATAGAGGAAGCCCAGGACCACTTCTCACGAGTTTTAGAGATCGATGAAGAAGATGTTAAAACCATTATACAAAAGGCGAGGGCACATCGAGAGAAGAACGAGTGGGGCGAGGCTTTGAAGTCATACACTAAGGCGGTGGCTCTGGACCCTCAAGTCATAACTGCCTGGATAGAGAGAGCGGATATTCTTTTTGAAAGAGATTACTATGAAAAGGCCCTGCGGTCATACAGGAATGCTCTAGTATTGGATAATAACATCAAAGAGGCTCTACGTGGAAAAAAGAGATGTAAAGAGAAACTGGGTTAGAGATTATCCTATACTGGAAATCTCCATTTTAGCAGTTCTATGACCACCATGGCACCTATGGCCATACCGATGACTATCCTTGGATCTATCTTAGGACTGAGTTCGTCCTCTTCATCGAAATATCGCATGAGGCCCGCAGCGGACTGAAAGCCTCCACCACCTTCTTGCTTAGCCATTGTATCTGAAAAATACTGTCATTTCGTATTTAAGGCTTTTGTTTTTCATCTCATCTTCTTGCCGTTCTTCAGCACTATCGTCCCGGTGGAACCGCTGGCCTTGATCAACTGCTGGAGTTTTTCCGCGTAGTCCATGCCGTCAGAACTCAAGAAGTTATCCACGTACTGTTTGAGGAACTCTCCGGATTCTACTTCCTCATCGCCGTACTTCCACCTTTTCTTTTCACCCTCGCCGAAGGATGCGAGAAAAGCGTAGGCCAGGGCTTTCATCTTCGTATCTGATATATTGAGGTCTTCGATGTACTTCGTGGCTTCCTTCTGGCCCTTCGTCTTGTATATCTTGCCCACCTTGTGGGCGAAGTTGGCCTTTCGCGGCAGTTTCTTGAATTCAGGTATGTTGGACAGTTTCTTCCTCTTCTTCTTCTCCTGGTGCGCTTCCCTTAAGGCCTCTCTAGGCCGTACGTCTCCAGCTTTTACCTGTTCTGTGAGGTCCTTTATCCTCTCATCGTCGTCTATCATCGCTTTCAGTATCTTCTCTCCGTGATCCGACCATTTCTTCTCCAGGAATTCGTTCACAGTACCTTCGTCCAGGACCAAGCCGCTGGTCTTTTTCAAGACACCCCTGATTATGGGCTCCTCCCAGTCTTCATACCTCAGGTCGTTCAAAAAAGAGGCCTTCTTCTTGCCGTAACAGCCGTCGCCCATGACGAAGATATCTCCTCTAGAATCTAGAACTGAGCGTGCCTTTTTCTTGTACTTCGCTAAAAGTGACCTGTCCGGGAGTCCTTCGAAGTACTCGTCTTTCAGTTCCGAAGGTATAGAGATATCGCTATTCAGGCTACAGCTCTTACAGTCGGCCCGGCACTCTAGATTATAGGTACCGTCTAAAGAGAAAGAATTGGAGATGTCCTTGGAGATCATCCTTTCCGAAAGGGTAGTGAAGAGGTTCACATCTGACTTAGAACAGTCGTAACACACGGAAAATTTTCTATCGATGCTCTTCCATCTGAGAGTGAAATACGACCTTTCCATATCCTTCGAGGTGTGACCGCAGCTGAACTCGTTCTTTTCTTCTCCAGATTCAAAAGTGTACGGGGCGGAATTCACAGCGCTTTTTACGTACTCTTTGGGCGGGTCGTCTTCCTTACCCGTGCAGACCACGTGGTCTCCGACCGAATAGAAATAATATCCCTTTTTTGCCTCGTTGGCGAAGGTCAAAAGTCTGAGTTTGGGGTCGTCGAAGTGCTGTACTCCTATGAGTCTTTCTTTACTTGCCTTGCCGCGCTTGGCGAAGCTTATCTCACCTTGGGGCGTCCTGGCTCTTCCCAATAAAGGTGCCTCTTCCTGCTGAGCCAGTAGTAAAGTACCGGCTACGGCCTTAGCCAGGTCTGGCCCTCTCTTCGCATACTTCTTGAGCCTTTTCTCGTCGTCGGAGTACTTAGAGATCTTCTTGATCTTCTTTTCTGCCCTTCCATACTTGCACATCAGGCAGCTTCCTTCACATTCCGGTATGACTTGGAGCGGGTCCTTTGCAAGGTCCTTGGCGTTCTGGATGAGCTTCTTCTCCTGGACTTTGCTGGCCCGCTTAGGTCCTCTTCTCATCGCCATGTTTTCAAAATTCTTCCTTTAAATAAACGTTCAATCCTTCTCTATATACAGCCCGGTGGGCTTCTTGGCGTACTCTTTGGCCCGTCTCTTCCTCACGATCTCCTTGGCGACGGCCATCTTCCTTGGAAGGCCCTGGGCGTCTTTTATGCCCAACTCCTTCGCCATCTCGTCAAGCTCGTCACGGGTGTTCTCGTCCACGAGTTTTTCCGCTTCTTCCTCTCTAGTCATCTCCGCCATGTTATCGTCCATATTTAGCTTCCTATTGTTATTTTAATATTTTTGAAGAAAGAGATGATCTGAGCGATCATAGGATTCAAGTGGTCTCCTCGACCAGCGGCTTTTTATCCTCTATATATTCCCGGTAGGTGAGCAGTTCTCCATCCTTTTCCTCTCCAGCTTCCCAGATCTTCTCCGTCTTCTCCCTGAAGTTCTTCTCTCTCGTGATGTGGTGATCGTACAGTACGGTCTCGAAGTCAACGTTCTTTATTATCCTCGCTGCATTGTCTATAGATCTCTGGAGGTTGAAGTTGTTCAGCATGTATCCCAACAGATAGGTGGCGGGACCGTCCATTATTAGAAAATCCGGGTCTTCCCCTATTATCCATTGTGCATAGTCCTCTATCGTCGGTCCCTGGATATCCGAAGTGTAGATGAACTTCTCGTTTTTTCTCTCTATAACAACGGCTAGAACCCAACCCGTTTTGGAGTACTCTATCCCGTGGAACAGAGGTTCGGTGAATTTAATAGTGGTTTTGCCCGCTTTTATGGTCTTACCGTCGGCGTAGTTTATACTGTTATCTGGTTCTTCTACATGCTTTTCGGTGTTCCACATATCCACCCTGTTGAAGAACTTCTCTCTCCATCTTTCGTGCAGTTCCTCCCGCCTTTCAGCGTAATCACCTTCCTCTATCTCCTGCAGCATGGGCAGATCGTTCAGAGGGTCCTCATATTCTTTTTCCTGGGGCTCCCTTCCGAGGTCTTCCAATTGTGGCCCTTCTTCCTCTCCTTTGAGTTCGAGTAAGGCCTCTAAGAACTCCCTGCTCCTTTTCCACTGCGATGGGTTGATCCACCTGTTCGGGTCCTTCATCCAGATCTCCTTGTCTTCGAAGACGGTGGAGAAGTCCATATCGTCGAGATCCGGTAGAAAATGATGGTCATAGTGATAATGTGAGATGAAGACGTGGTCTGCATCTTGCGAGGCCTTTTCTATCTTACTCCTGCTCTCCGAGAGCAGCTCGTACTTCTTCATGGGCTTCAAAGGATAGCTCTTCTGCATCACAGCCGCCGCTGGGTCGGTGATCATGCTGGTCTCCGGAGTATCGACTCTCACGCACATGGATTTAGCGCCCATGGAGTCCGCCCAGATCGGTCTGACGGTCAGTTCTTCCGTCTTATCACCTTTCTTTGATCCTCTCGCCCTTGAAGCTGATATATCTCAAGATACTATCCGCTTTTTCCTCATCTTGGAACAGGGCCTTAAACTCTTCCTCGCTCCTAGGCTGTTCTCTAAATATCCTTGCAGCTCTCTTTTTTCCTATGCCCGGGACGGTTTTCAACTGGCTGAAACTCGCCTCCTCCATATAGAAAGGGTATTCGATAGCGGTGACGCTTCTGAACCCGAAGTCTGTTATCTGGACGTCTCGGTACTCCTCGAGAGATAAAGGATATTTCACACCGACTAGAAGGGGGTACGTACCCACCTGCCTGCCGAAGGTCTTTTTCCCGTCTCTTTTCTCCATGTAAACGTCTCTGAGGACACTACTTCTGGGAAGCATCTCTTTTAACATATACTGGTCTATCTCCTCTCTAACCTCTTTTTTGAAACCTTTGAACTTTGATCTATCACATACTTCGAAGTTCTGTTCTGACGAAAGTACCTGCCTGATGTTTATCCGTCTCAGGAGGAGCCCTTCTTCCTTTATGTCTTTCAGGAATTCCAGGTTTTTATCGTACGTTTTTTCCGTCTCGCCCTTCAATCCAGCCAAGAAATTGATCCCCGGTAAGAGCTTCGGCATGCCGTTCTGTCCCTTTTCTTTCCCCACTTCGTTCATCATCTCTACGGCCTTTTTCACCTCTTCAGGGCGGGAGTTCAGGTTGTTCCTCTCTATAACTTCTTCATCGGCGGATTCCATACCCAAAGCCAGTACGTTCCCGGAGGTGGTGTACTCTACTATGATCTCCAGGGCTCTTTTTGAGCGTTCAGGGTAGGTCGCAATAACGGCTGGGTTCGCGTTGTCAAGGTGTAATACGTCCAGATCCGGACACTCTTCCTTTACGCCTCTCAGTAACCTTTTCAGCTCCCCCGGTCTCGGTTTTGGGCGTTCTTTTTCTCCTATCCCTTCAGCCTTGTAACTGATCGTACAGGACTGCCCTCCCAGCCTGAATTTTCTTACACCTAGACGGTAGAGCTCCTTGGATTCCTGAATCATATCCTTCTGCTCTCTGAATTCCGGCCTGCCGTAGTCCGGCTCCGAGCAGAACGAACAGCCCCCGGTGAAGTAGCGTGGACATCCCCTGTAGGCGCTCAATTCCGCCAGCAGAGGGTCGGGAAACAAGGGATGTCTTTCAACTACCTTTGCACCTTTCAACAGCCACCTGTTCATCTCGTCTAGAGTGCTCCATCTAGCTTCCGTCTTCCCTCTCTTCAAATGATCGTGGAGATAGGCGTCCAGATCCTTTTTTGGGTGATGGTCGTAATCCGGTATACTCTCGTACTTCGCTAAAGGTCCTCCCAGAAAGGTCTCTCTGTCCTGGTTTTCTTTTCCTATCTTCTTCGCCTCCTTTACGCTCAGAGGCGTACCACCCAGGTACGTTCCAGGTACTGTCACACCTCCATGCACGGCTATCATATCGCTGGAGGGCAAACCGAAAAGTCTGTACTCGTCCACTGTCAGGTATTCCCAGGAGAGCCCCAGTTCTTCGGCCACACCACACAGTTTTCTCGGCTCGGGAGATATGTATGGAGGTACGCCTAACACTGAGGGCTCGTCCACGTACCCGTCCAGTATCAGCAGGTCGGTGTCCTGCCTTGTCTTCCCTTCCTTCTCCCACTTCTCTCTTCTTCTATCTTCTTCATCCATGGTCGAACAACACAGCCTTTGCCTTCTTTATGGTGCCGCTCGTCACGAGCGTCTTTACCCTTCCACCGCCCATGTCCATACCGTTCAGTATCTCTATGGCTCTTTCCTTACCTGTATGATTGCACCTCACTATGCCCTTCGTGCCGGTGAATACTGTGAGCCAGGGCTCTATACTATCGTACTCTTCGCGGGTGAATGCACTTCTTATGGCGTTTATCATCCCGCGCCTGTCCGTTCTTCCGTTCACGAGTTCGAAGGCGATATATCTGGGCCTCTTTTTTTCCGTCATATCTGGAAGAGAGATACGTTGGTGAAAATACTTGATTCTTTGGGTTACAGAGTATTCGGAAAGAATAAATGTACCTTCGAGCTGGAAGAGACGATGGAAGTAAGCCTCTACTATCCTGGAAAGAAGTTCCCCAGTCTCTCCGTCACGGGAAAAAGGTGCGCTCTTTCCTGCCCTCACTGCGATGCAAAGTATCTGAATAGTATGGCTCCAGTCACCACGCCGGAAAGACTCTACGAACTGGCACTAGAACTGGACGGTGAGGCCAACGGCTTTCTACTGAGCGGAGGCTGCGATCATCAAGGCAAAGTACCCTTGGAGGGCTATCATGAAACTATACATCGTATCAAGAAAGAAACGGACCTAACTGTAAACGTGCATGTCGGTCTTCCAGACGATGAGATGGTAAAAAAACTGGCTGAGACAGACGTGGACGTGGTATCCTACGATATGATCGGCTCAAGAGAGACTATAAAGTTGATCTACGGAACGGATGTTGGGCCTTCCAGTTATAAAGATATGTATGAAGAGATGGTGAACAGTGGTCTTACCGTCGTACCTCATATAACGGTCGGACTGCACCGCGGAGAGATAAAGGGGGAGTATAGGGCCGTGGATTCGGTCAAAGACACATCTCGGTTAGTACTGAATTCGCTTATACCCTCAGATCTCGGTAAAAGGGTGAAGGAGAAGGATCTCTTGTCCGTCTTAAAATATGCATCAAAGGAAACGGAAGCCGATATCATCATGGGTTGTATGAGGGAGAGGGGCCGCGTCGAACTTGAAAGAAGAGCGATAGAGGAGGGAGCCAACGGTATAGTTCTACCCTCTAAAGAAACCGTTCGTTGGCTTGAGCCCGTACCTGATCACCGTATAAATAAGAAGGAGAGATGCTGTGCCATTCATTAGTCTAAGAGTATTCCTTCTTCACGGGATAAAGTGCGAAAAGCCATGCTAGATATACCGTCAGGAATTCCAGACATATTATCGAGAGGCAGAAGTTCCTGTCCGGTGGTACCACCCGATCTATCTGGTATTTTATTTCTGCATCCTCTGTGCTCTCTATCAAAAGGACCAACTCTTTGAAATCGTCGATGGGGATATCTTCGGTCTTGAAGGCAGTGCCTTTGGTTATGTTGTCACTCACTAGGAACTGTGCCTCTTTTCTCTCTTCCATATAATCCTTTTCGGACATTATCTTGATGGATACGCTGGCATTATCTGAAGTGACTTCAACGGTTATATTTTCGGTAACGCTCAGGCCAAATCTATCGGTCGAGGTGAAGTTGATGGTCCTCGCCTCACCCCCGTCTAGACTGATATCACCTTTCATCGTAGCCATGCCAGAAACCCTGTCCGTGGCGAAGGGAGTGAACACCAGAGCGAAGAGTATTATAAATATCACTATCACGGTATAAGCTCTTCTCATAGATTTCTTAGCCAGAAGGAAATCTATGTTCTTGCTGTCCCTGTGCTTCATCTCCAGCAATCGGAAGATCAATGACTCGATCCCGACCACGGCGCCCCAGCCACCCGCTATCACCAATGGAAAGGCTAACGGTACATAGAATGGGTCGAAGCTTCCACCCTCCAAAAACGCCATGAATAAAAATGCCGCTATGATGCCTATGGCCTGACCTCTGTATGCCCATTTCTCCACCCGTCTGATCCTCTTGACCTTGTATGATCCTTGTAGCTTGTTCTGTAGATCCTGCAGCCTCTGGATACGGGTTATCTGTGTTGGTTTGTCCACCTTAGACTCCAGGTTCTTCAATTTTTTACGGAGCTCCTCATTCTGCTGGAAGGATTGGTTGGACGACCTTTTCTTCTTTACCATAGAACATCTAATATTAATGGGGAGTGCCTTTATAGGACTTTCGCTTTAAATTTACTGCAGAAGAAGGCCGCAGCGTAATCGGGAACCCTCATACGTTCCTCTATATCCAGTTCCTTATCACCCAACCTTATGCTCTCGAAATTTGGCAGGTCAGGGAACTCTATCTCGTACTCTTTCTTCCCCAGATCTTTTGGAAAGGCCTTCTCAAACGGTACGAAGTCTGACAGTTCGCCCAGTGGTACTTTCTTGACGGTCATGAAGCTGCCGCCGTGGATGGACATCGGCAGTCTTATCAGCCGTTTGGTATCTCCAGTAACCGGTTCGTCTGTCCGCCCCTTTATCTCCTTGCCTATCTCCGGGACGTTCTCCTCCTCTAGTATACCTTTTATTATCTTCTTCAGGGATGAGACGTTCACCATCCTCTGCTCCTCGGAGAATACGTCCAGAACGCCGTCCTCAACGATCCGTTTCCATTTCTCTTCTTTAAATAAAGTCTCGTACAATCCCTCGGCTGTTTTAGAACCTATACCGTGCTTCTCCTGCATCTCCTCTATCACGTCTTCCTCATCCTTCTTCGACCATCTCTCCATGAGCTTCTTCGTCAGCTTTCTGACCCTCCTCCTCCAGCCGCCTTCTTCCTCTGGAGGTAGCTCTGGGATCGTGACCGTCTTGATTATATCCTGGAAGCGGTCCACCTCCATGGTGGTATGCGGGAGGATCACGTCCATATCCAGTCCTCTCCCGGTTATGTGATCGACTATCTCTCTCCTTGCCTGGCGTGATAGGCCCAATATATCCTTGGACCTCACGTGTATATGATACCCTCTATGTCCGGAGAAGAACATCTCCATGTCCTTTTTTTGAAAGCCAAAGTCGCCCAGTAAAAAGTCATCTAGGAGCAGTTGGGTCTTATCCTTAACGACTTTCAATTGTTCCGGGTAGGTCAACTCCTCGCTGCCGGGGAGATGGTCCGCATCCAGATCGAAGATGAGGTCCGCTCCCAACCACTCTTTTTGAGCCATCGGCGCTCCCGGGTTGGAGTAGTATGCCGTGGAGTAATAGGCGTGGAGCGGCGTCTTCCTGGAGAGGAAATTCTGCAGTTCTTTTCCTGTGGAGAAAGACACGGGTCTGTGCATGCCGTCGCTGCCTGGATACACGAAGGCGAATTCCCTCGACGTGAACCGGTACGGCATGTTCAGATCCACGGAATGATAATAGTCCCGAAGCACTTGTGATAGGAACTTCCTCGTCTTGTTGTCTAGGCTCACGGGAGTTATTCAACGGAGAGGTTTAAAAGATTTACTTGTACGCCTTTCGAAACGTTTATATGCCCCTATGACAGAGTATGTATTTGATGGGTTACGTAGCCAAGACAACGGGACTGTTCACATTCATGGTGCTCTTATTCATAGGTATAGGGTACCTTATAGGCGGTTTCTTTCTAGGTAACTGGTTACTAGGGATGCTGCTTTTCCTGGGCATAGCCGGGGTGATGAACCTAGTTGCCTATTTCTACAGCCATAAACTTATCCTGAGGTCGTACAACGCTAGGATGATAGACGAGAACGAGAACCCTAGGTTGTACAACATAGTGAAGGAAGTGGCCTATGAGGCGGACATATCCATGCCCAAGGTGGCGATAGTTCCGACCGATACTCCTAATGCCTTTGCCACGGGCAGGAACGAAGACAACGCCGTTGTGGCCGCCACGGAAGGCATCTTGAACATCTTGGACGACGACGAGTTGAAGGGCGTCATATCTCACGAGGTGGCCCATATAAAGGACAGGGACATGCTGGTGATGAGTATAGCCGCCACACTGGCCGGCGCCATAGCATTCATGGCCAGGATGGTCTGGTTCCAGATGTTCTTCAGCCGGAGAAGGATGAACCCCGTTTTCTTACTCCTGATGGTCTTGGCCCCTATCGCGGCGATCTTGATCAAACTGGCCATCTCAAGAAAGAGAGAATTTCTAGCCGACGAGGAAGGCGCGAAGATATGTAAGGATCCGAACTCCCTCGCTAACGCTCTAGAGAAGCTGCATGAAGGCAACCAGAGGAACCCCATGAAGAACAAGAACCCAACTTCCGCTTCTCTCTTCATAGTCAACCCCTTCGATCAAAAAAGCCTGTTCGTCAGGCTGTTCTCTTCTCACCCTCCCATGGAGGAGAGGGTGGAAAAACTGAGAGAGATGGCTACCGATTTCAGCTATCTATAGATTCTTCACTAATCTATAAGTACTATTTTTCTCTTCATGCCTCCGTGAGAGTCAGCTGTTCGGCCCCCGGAAAGGTTATACTCTTCGGCGAGCACGCCGTCGTATACGGAGAGCCAGCTATGGCCGTGGCAGTCAATAAAAGGACCACGTGCACGGTCTCCACTGAGACTAAAAACACGAAGGTCAACGGCAGGAATATACAGGAGAGATATCACAGCTATATACTGCACTCCATCGAAAGAGCTGGTATAGATATGCCATTAAATATAGAGACGAATAGTGATCTACCTTCAGGAGCTGGTATGGGCTCTTCGGCCGCCGTTACAGTATCCACCATGGGTTGCTTGAAAAATCTGTCTGCTGAGATAGACGAGAAAGAGATAGCCAGGGATTCCTTCGAAGTGGAATGGGATGTCCAGGGCGGCGCGAGCCCCATCGACACCTCGACGTCGACCCACGGCAGTTCCATACTCTTATCGAACCAAAGGCTTTCGGATTTTCTCTGGAAGATAGAGAAGGAAAAAGAGCGGTGGTACGCCCATCATAGAGACATACCGGCCGTTAACATAGTCGTTGGTGACACTGGAGTCCATTCCAGGACCGGTCCTTTGGTAAGAAAGGTCCGGAGTTTCTACGAGAAGAGTAATTTCGCCAGGGACATAGTGAAAGAGATAGGAGAGATAGTGAAAAAGGCCAGCACTGCCTTTTCAGACGAGAATCTAGAGCGGATAGGAGAATTGATGGACGAAAACCAACGCTTACTCTCTATACTCGGTGTGAGTCATCCGAAGCTGGAACGGCTGATAAAAGGCGCGAGAAAATATTCCTACGGTGCCAAGCTGACCGGGGCGGGTGGAGGGGGTTCTATGGTCGCTATAACGGAAAGGCCGGAGAAGGTAGCTGAAGAGATCGAAAGTAGAGGCGGTACTCCATATATGCTGGAAAGCACCCCTGATGGGCTCATCACCGTTGATGCTTGAACTGGAAGGTCAACCAGAACGATAGGTCAGAAAGGTATTATAGGTATTCAGAAGGGTTTTATCTTTTCCCGGTCAACACCTATACCTGCAGGAGTGACTACAACGAAGTTATGACCTATAGCGGCTATGTCACCTGAAACATCGTTGGCTACCGCCTTCAATTCATTGTGGATCTTGCCCAATTCATCCTCGTTACCGGCTATGGCCTCTGTATCCACGACCAGAATGTTGCCGTCATACAGTTCTTCGGTCACTTTCCTGACATCTTCATAGCGGTGAACCTCAGCTATCTTGATCACGGTGTCGTGCTCTATATCCTCCTCAGATTCCTCTACATAACTAGCCAGATCGATATATTCTTCGGAGTCTAACTCTGGTCCTTTCTTCTTCTTTTTCTTCTTTCGGTGGGTCTTCTTCTTGATGAAATCCCCTATCATATTTCTTCACGTCCTAGCGGCCTATTAAAAGCACCTAATAAAAGTTTATCGGAAGAAAGAGGGGATAAAACCCTCCGGAGCTTTGAGAAGATAGAATCGATGGAGATGTTCTGATAATCTGATATCTTGTCTTCTAAAACTATTTCCCAAACTATATATATGAAATAGCACTCTACCACACTAGAGGTGAGACAATCCCGCAGGACAGTTATAGAGACGATTACGGCGATGAGAGGAGAGAGTTTGAGCCCCAAGGTAGCTCCTCTGGTGGTGTATCCCAGCAGCAGGGTAGAACAGGCCAGTCACAGGACCAACATACTCAACAGTATGAAACGCAACAGCAATCGGCCCAACAAACACAGGGATACCAGGGCGGCCAGATGGGTGCTCAACAGCAGGACTATGGACCTGCGATGCGCCAAAGGTCGACAGGTATAGGTAAGAAACCCATACTTGGACTCCTAGTAGTGAGCATCCTCCTCATAGCGATAGGTGGTATATGGCTGAGCATAGCCTCTGTTCCCAACTATGATAAACTGAACAGCCAGGATTCATCCGATTATCAGGAGAAATACACTCGAGGTCTTTATTCTGCACAAACATTTGCAGGCATACTAGCCTCGATAGGATGTGTTCTGGGTAGCGTTATCTCCCTGTATGGGGGGATGATGTCTTCGATGTTCAGCGAGGATCAGAAGAAAGCGATGTTGATCTTAGCAGGTATCTTCGCTTTGGGGCTTGTTCTGGTTATAAACCATTATCCATGGTTCGGTTCGGTTTACTCCGTCTGAACAGCTGGCCATGACTTCTGCATCCTAAAAAACCATTACTTATCTTTTTTAAATAATAGGTTTCTTTGTCCGCTCAATATATCTCTTTGAGCAGTCTGAAGCCTATCTTTAAACCGTCGATGGTCCTCAATTTTGAATGGCCCATCCTTTGTTTGTATCTTATGGGTACCTCAGATATCTTCCCTTCGGATAGAGCTATATGTAAACCGGCCTCTATCTCGAAACCCTTCCCAGGGATACGGTTACCGTTCAAACTGTCCTTCTTGAAGCCCCTCAGCCCCGTACAGATGTCAGTCACTTCCGTTCCGTACAAACGGTTGGCCAGCCAGGTCAGCATCTTGTTCCCGAAGTAATTCGTAAAGCTCATGGCTTTCTTTTCTATCTCGCCCTTCAGCCTGCTCCCCAGGACCATGTCTTTCCCGTCTTCAAGCCCGTCTATCAGCTCCGTTATCGCATCCACGGGATAGGAACCGTCGCCGTCCACTAGAAAGAATATATCTCCTCTACCTTTCTCCAAACCGTGTCGTACGGCCTCGGCCTTCCCACCTTCTTTTTCCAGGAGTCTAACGGAGTGCTCTTTCACCTTCTCTTTCGTGCCGTCTGAAGAACCCCCGTCTATGACAAGTATCTCCGTGTCGTACCCCCTCTTTTCCAAGCTTTCGACAGGGACGTTCTCTATAACGGACCCTATACCTTCGGCTTCGTTCAATGTTGGGATGATTATTGTTACTGTATCGTGTTCCATGCTATCCTTCTCTATACAAAAAGAGCTCAGTAAAGATGGTATTCGATTACTTTTTTCTGTATGTCGGGCCTGTACTTCTGCACTATCTCGATGAACTTCTCTTCCTGGGTGCTGGCCATCGTCCCGTATAGATCATGGAATATCTCTTCTTTCTGTATATCCTTGGTGATCAGCCTTTTCTGGCACTCCGTGAGTTTGTTCTTGCCGCCCTTCGACGCCTCCTTTTCCAGATAGTCCTCCAGCTCTGAAAGAACGTCCATGTAGTAGCCTATCTTTCTCGGCCTATCCCTTCCAACGTTGCGCACGATACCGCACTTGTGGCAGTAGGGATGTGGCGCTAGAGTCAGCTTGGTCTTCCTCTGAAATATGGGTAGCCATGCCTGGTCAAAGGCTTCGTGACTGCACTGGACGTTGGTCTCGGTCTCTTCCTGTTCCACTTCCGATCCTTCGGTCTCCTCCATTGGATTGATTTATCCCTCTGACTACTTTATATATTTTTAGGTAAAACCCTCAAAATCGAGGAAAGGCTAAGAGGAGGTCGACTTCCCGGTAACTCTTGAATTACACCCAACAGAAGATAGAGGCCGGGGCCGATTTCTTCCAGACCCAGATCACCTACGGGCAGCTTCACGTGGAGCATAGGTGGGAATTTCAGTAAAAGATGCAGCTGGTAACACCGATACCGCCGAGATCATCATTCAGGTCGTGAGCGAAGGAGAGAAGGATACAACTCCGGAAGACCAAAACAACCTCCCATGGGACGGATAATTAACCTCGCCCTCGTTGTGCTGTTCGCCGTTGTCGCTGTCAACCTCTGGTATCTGAGATTTAAGCGGAAGGAAGGAGATGAGGACGGATATAAGGACGGATCTACTGGTGAAGAAAAGGGGATTAGAGGGACTGCACCACTGCCGTATAGATATTTAAATACGACCCTGATAATAACGTGATAGATCAGGATCATGAACTCTTCACAGTACGGATACAACTTTGGGGGATCCGATGGACAGTACTAAGAAAAAATATCTGGTGATCATGTTGGTGGCTCTCGTCTCGATACTTATCATAGCCGCTGCTCTCCCGAAATTGTATGATAAGAAACCTTCTGGTGGATATGGGGTAGAAGTAACCTGTGAAGACAGTGATCTAACGCTGAACGGGAGTGAACCGGTCACCTATACCATCAGTGTCAAAAACACCGGTAAAAAAGCTGATACGGTGAGCTTAACCTCGGAGATGATCGACGTAGAGAGAGGTAACCAAGATGAATGGTACCATAGGTTGAACAGAACCCAGGTCACTCTAAAGGAGGACAGCTCGAGATCGATATCGTTGAAAGTGATCACCAACGTGAGCGGTCAAGCAGGTAGCACTGCAACCGTAGAGGTCGGAGTCGTATCACAGAACGATTCGAAGGTGTCGGGATCCGTCGTAACAGAGACCACCATCGGTTCCGAACTACCGGCGGTTGAAATGGCCTTCTTCTACGACCCTGAATGTCCATGCAGCGAAAGAGCTATGGAGTCCGTCATCCCCGCTCTTGAAAGCAACTATACCTTCCTAAACGTTAGCCATTACGACGTGACCGTCGGAGACCAGGAGAACTGGTCGCTGTCTACGGATTTCATCGATGCCTACAACGTTCCTCAAACGGAGGCCAATAAATACCCGTTTATCTTCATCGGTGATCATTATTTCTCCGAGTCAGACCTCAACTATTCCAACGTTGAGGAAGCCGTGAAGGAGTACAAAGGTACGAGAGTCCCCCTATGGCCCGAGTGGAACGTCACCTGGTCCACTGAGATCGCCTTCTTCTACGACTCCACCGACCCCTATATAACACCGAGTGGAATGTCTGCAAGGGAGATCGTCTCATCGCTGTGTTGCACTCACATCCATGTGAACGAGTTCGACCTTCATGACAGCCCCTACAACGAGAGTCTGCTGGATGAATTTTTAAAAGAATACAGGGGCTCCGTTGTGCAGTGCGAGGTGGCTATCTTCGTAGGTAACGATACGGATCATCTCATGGATGATGAGATCAGCCCTTTGAAGCTGGATATGATATTGGATAGATATGCTGGTGAAACTACTTCTCTCAAGGGGGTCATGGTCCCATCAGAAGGTGGTGATATATGCGTGGTCATATTTTACAGCCCCACCTGTGGCGAGTGTAATGAAGCCCGCCAGTTTCTGGAACGGATGGAAGCCGAGTATCCCAGATTGTACATAAAGGAGTACAGCACCGCGGACCCAGAGAACGAGGCGTTAAAACAGACATATTTTGAACACTACAACGTGCCCGAAGACAGAAGGGGTTCTCTCGGCGTTTTTATAGGAAATAGAAGCTTTACCCGCAATTCTGAATTGAGACAGGACTTCGAAGCCGAGGTAGAGGAACATACTTCCGGCTGCCCATGCCCGGATATAGAGAAGGAGAGGGGTGTGATCATCGACCTATTCGAATCCTTTGGGGTAGTCGGGATAATGATAGCGGGTATAATCGACGGGGTAAATCCCTGCGCATTCGCCACTCTGATATTCTTCCTCAGTTACCTGCTCGTTAGGAAAAAAAGTCGTCGAGATATCCTGCTGGTAGGTGCCTCTTTCACCATAGGTGTTTTCGTAACCTATCTTTTGATGGGCATAGCTCTTTACCACGCACTCTTCTATGTAAAGGGCATATCGGCCGTTTCTGCACTCCTGTTCCCTGTCACAGGTACCGTGGCACTGCTGTTTGGGTTCTACAGTCTATACGATTATTTCAAAGTGAGAACCGAGGAAGAAGAGGAGATGCTTTTACAGTTACCAGAGAGAGTGAAGAAACTGATCAGGCGGACCATCCGGAGCAATTTTAGATCCCATTACCTCGTTCTGATAACATTCTTTACAGGTGCCATCATATCTCTATTGGAGTTCATGTGCACCGGCCAGGTCTACCTGCCGACTATAGTGTACATAATCGGAGTACCGGGCTATCAGGCGAAGGCACTCTTCTACCTGGTGTTGTACAACCTTATGTTCATCTGGCCTTTGGTAACTATATTCGTCACTGCCTACTATGGTGTGTCCTCCGACAGATTACTGTCGTTCTTCAAGGAAAACCTGGGGATCATGAAGCTGTTAATGAGCGGCCTGTTCTTCATGCTGGCTATGTTCATGTTCCTTCTAGCCTTTGGTTAGGGCCTTTGTCTTCCTCTGAAATATGGGCAACCAAGCCTGGTCAAAGGACTCGTGACGGCACTGGACGTTGGTCTCGATCTCTTCCTGTTCCACTTCCGGTCCTTCGGTCTCCTCCATCGGATTAGATTTATCCCCTTGCTCGCAACTGTTAAATAAGCAAATGAAAATCTATATCCATGAGATTCGAGGAAAGGCTAGAGGAGATCGACTTCCCGGTAACTCTTGAGGTGCCTTCGCCCAGGGGAGGGAACGTGGATGAATACCTGGATAGAGTTCTTGATTATGGATTTCTTGAACAGCTCGAGGGGTTCAACGTGTGTAACAACCCTGTCGGTAGAGTGAGGATCGACCCGGCCCCTTTCGCCTCGAAACTCTTGGGACGTTTAAAGCAGTCAGGATTGGAACTCGAGGCCATACCTCACCTCACATGCCGTGACTCAACTCTAGGAGGCCTCCAGAGGTGGCTTTTAGGGGCTGACAGCCTGGGTATAAAGAACGTGCTGGCCATGACCGGTGACTACTCCGTGGGCGATTACCCGACGGAGGAAGCGGTGAACCATATAAACTCCCTGGAGTTGATCACCGGCATAAAAGAGTACCTGAACCAGGGAAGACTCATGCCTGAACTCTCTACCAAACAGTACAAGTTCAGGAACCGCTACCTGACCGAAGTGGAGGAGATAGAACGGCCGACTGATTTCACCGTTGGGGGCGTCCTCATACCAACGAGGCCTCAGGAGGCGAAGTACACACGACAGAAGATAGATGCCGGAGCCGATTTCTTCCAGACCCAGATAACCTACGACTCGGAGGGGATACTCGATATAATAGAGGAGCTGGAGCTCAGGACGGATAACTGTCCACCGATACTGGTAAGCTTCACCCCTCTGAGTTCAAAGGAAGAGATCATATTCCTCAGGGACAACGTGCCCCAGGTGAACATCCCAGACGAGATGGAGAGCAGGCTCTCTTCCGCATCGGACTTCGACGACGAGATGATACGGGTGGTGGAGGAACTATTCACTTCTCTCAGGGACGGCATGCACGATAGAGGTCTGGATACCACGGTGGGATGTCATATCATCCCTATGACCAGTTACGACCTGATAGGAGAGATGATCGGGAGGATAAAATCTCTATGAGTGATCCATACCCGTGGCCCGGTAACTTCAAGACGGGTGAAGATGAAGCCTCCGTGGCCGTTGTCACTTTAGACGAGAGGATGGACTTCGACCCGGAAAAGGTTGCCATATGGGGACCCATGAAGACCGAGAACCTCGGCATAGAGAAGGTCATAGCCAACGTCGTCTCGAACCCCAACATAAGGTTCCTTTTGATCTGCGGTGAGGAGATAAGGGGCCACAAGTCCGGCAGTTCGTTGCTGGCTCTGATAAAGAACGGACTGGAGGAGAACGGCAGGATAAAGGACGCGCCCGGCGCTGTACCGTATATAGAGAACCTGCCCAGGGAAGCGGTGGACATATTCAGGGACCAGGTGAAGGGTATATATATGATAGGTGAGACGGATCTGGAAAAGATAGAGGAAGAGATAGATGATGCCGTTGGTGAAGACCTAGGCTCTTACGGCGAGCCGTATATCGCTGTTCAGATAGAGGGGAAGGAGGAGACAAAATTCAGTGCAGATTACGCATTACATTCGAGACTCAAGGTCAGTCCCTGGGGCAAGATATCACCACTCAAGGAGGCAGAGGATGTTTAGCTTCACTACGGAACAGGAAACGTATCGGTTGGGAAAGAAGAATGTCGGCGGTCTGCCCGGTGAGAATCCCACTCTGATGGTAGGGAGTATCTTCTACGAGGGACAATATAAAGAGCCAAAGGAGAATAAAGAGAAGACTGTCCGATTGATAGATGAGCAGGAAGGACTGGCCGATAAGTTGGGAATAACAGCCATGGTGGACCTTTTCATCTATGAGGAGGAAGAGATCCAGTGGAAGATAGATTTCGCTCTTGATAACATAGACGGTCTTTTCTCTTTGGATATGCCGGACGCCGAAGTCAGGATGGAAACTCTGGAATATCTGGACGAAAAAGGAGCTCTGGACAGGGCGGTCTATAACAGTATGAACCTCGGCATGACCGATGAGGAGAAAGAGATGTTAGAAGAACACACGCCCGAAGCCGCTGTACTCTTGGGATACAACCCCCAGGATAACTCCGTACAGGGCCGTCTAGACATGATAAAGAACGGCGGGCAGTTACTCGAAAAAGGTATGCTGGATGTGGCGGATGAGATCGGTTTGAAATACCCTCTTCTAGACACGGCTTCCACTCCCTTCGGTGAACACTCATGTGAAACGATAAGAGCGGTACCGGTATTCAAGAGCGAGTTCGGACTACCCACGGGATGTGCGATGCATAATACTGTGGAGGCGTGGGAGTGGCTGAAGAAACAGGACGAAGGAAGAGAGCTGACCGATCTCCTGGACGCGTCTATAGACAACCTACCAGTACTTTTGGGTGCGGACTTCGTCTACTACGGGCCAATAGAGAACTCGAAGATCGAGATGTACAACATCGGCATGGTGAACAAGCTGATAGCCGAAGGGGCGGAGGAGTACTTCGGTACGCAGATATCGGAAGAGCATCCCTTCTACAGGATGGAGTAGTACTGCCTGTGTGGATTAGTGCAGAGCGTTAAAGATAGCAAGAGCGCTAGAAAGGAGAATAAATGCTCACCCGTCACCTTCTGGATACGCCCTTTCGATCAGTTCTTCCTTTCCATCGAACCGTTCTCTTATCGGTCTTAGTATATCGACCAGTTCCTCGGCCATGGCTTTTTTAAGATCCTGGGGATGCAACTCCTCTGAAAGGTAGTCCTCTTCCAACTCCTCATATTTATCATAGACAAGGTCTCCGCCCCATTTCTCCGGTCTCTCTATCACGAATTTTTCGTCGTTCGAATCTAGAACCGGGAAAACCAGGTACTCCAGATGTTCCAAGATCCCGTTGTCTTCCTTCTCTCCAGCCGGGCAGTAGGCGTCCATGACTTTTTCTTTGATAGTCTCCTCGTCATCCAGCAGGTCTATCTTCGAACCTTTTACGGAGGCGCTCATCTTTCCGCCTGTCAGTCCGGTCAGTAAAGGAGCGAACACACATACGGGCTTCTTACCCCCGAACTTGGGTAGTATCTCCCTTGACAGCATGTAGATCCCTCTCTGGTCTACGCCTCCGTAGGCCACGTCCGCATCCAAGGAATCCACGTCCTGTGTCTGAAGCAGGGGATAGATGAAGCCGCCAAGCTTTGGATTGTCGCCGTACCTGACGACCTCCGCCGCTGCCCTCTGTGTCCTGTTGAGAGTGGTGTCTGCGGCCATCCTCAAAACGTTCAGCATGTTCTCCTTATCCAGCTCGAAATCGCTGCCCTGGACGAAGTTGAGATCCTTTATATCGACTCCAGAAGCGTCCATCATGCCCTTTATACATTCCTCATAGTACTCACTTCTGGCGTCCAGAAGTTCAAAAGGGCTCTTCAAGTCGTCCAAATGCGCGTGTATATCGGCTAGAAGCACAGTGAACTCAAAACCCGCTCTTAGAAAATCCGCTATCTTCCGATGGGTGATGAAATGGCCAGTGTGCATCTTACCCGTGGGCGCGTCACCGATGTAAGCCGTCGGCTTCTCTTCCCGGTCCAAAAGTTCTTTCAGCTCTTCCTCCGTTACGACCTCATCGGTCCTTCGCTTCACGAGCTGGAATCGTTCCTCTGAATTCATGTAGGGAGCAAGTAAAATTTGGTAATTAAATCTTGCCCCATGATGATATTTCCTGAATATAACCGATTTACGTTAGAATCTAAGGAAAAAGATAAATGGTAGTAGATTAGTTCAACATCCCAAGGCGCTAAAGAGGTTCAATCAGCAGTAAAATTGGAACAGAGGTTAGGCCGATGGATGACGAAGATGGGTTGAGAGAACAGAGCATCGAAGAACTCAAGCAGATACCTTCTATAGGGGAACTGACCAGCAGGAAGCTAGTAGAGAAGGGTATCGAAACGGTATCCCAGTTGAAAGAACTTGAGGTGGACGATCTAAAGGTCATAAGGGGGGTCGGCGAGAAAAGAGCTGAAAGGATAATCCAAGAGCTCCATGAGAAAGGTGGTGTAGATGATTCAGGCAGAATAGAAGAGGAATTCGAGTGTCCCAAATGCGGTAGATACCTCTCCGTCAAGTCTGATAGATGTGAGGAGTGTGGTGAGACGATAGATGTTGAAGAACCGATATTCCTGCCTGACCGGGAGCCGATAAAGGACCCTAAATATACTCTAGCTGAGTTTGAAAAGATGATAATGGATGGAGATGAGTCAGCTGAAACCTGGTTCGGAAGGGGAGTTATATTGGACAAGCTGGGGGCTAAAAGGGAAGCCCTTCGTTCCTACGATAAGGTGATAGAGCTTGATCCATTATTCGAGGCTGCATGGAATGCGAAGGCTAGGGTTTCTATGCAGTTGGGTAAAAGGAACGAGGCGGCTCGTGCTTACAAGGTGGCTTTCGACAGGCAGAAAGAAGAATCTGGATTGAACCTGAAACAGATCGAATCAGAGGAGGAAGAGGTAAACGCCAAGACCGACAGGATAGAAGGAGACGTAGAACAGATAAAAGAGATAGAGGAGACCATATCGAGGGCTAGAGAATCGCTCCTAGAGATAAGAGATAAAGAGGTACCTGTATCGGACTTGATCGAGAGATTGGATCAGGCCGTATCTGCTAAGAGTAGAGACGATCTGCAGAAGGCACTGGACAAGTCGGAGACCGTGGCTAAGGACTGCTTTCTAATCGAGGAGTTCGTCGACAAATCCGAGGAGATAAAGGAGAAAGTCCAAGAGGTTTCTGACAGGGAGAAAACCAGGTACATAGACAAGCTGGAGAAGTTGAACGGCCTTCTAGATATAGGAAAATACGAGAAGGCAGTGGACGAGGTGGAGAGCATACTGATAGACCTGGAGAACGACCTGGAAGGAACTTGGGAGAGCAAGACTAGAAGGCTGAGTAAAGAGGAGAAACAAGAGGCGGTGAAGGCCCAGCACGAATCCAAGAGTCCTGCCAACCTGAAGAAGATGCTGACCGAGATGAAATCCTTTTATAAGAACGCTGACAAGTACGGTTTCGATCTTGAAGGAAAGAAGGATCTGTTCGAAGAGATCCTTCGAAAGATGAGGGAGGAGGATTACGACGAAGCTTTCGACCTCCTTGTGAAGGCCAAGGAAGAGATAGATATCGCCCGGGAGGAAAGGATGGAAGAGATGAAGGAAGAGGTGATGAGGATGATAGAGAGGTCTAGAGAGGGTAAAGAAGCCGGGACCAAACTTCAGGAAGCCGAGAAGGCCAAAGCCGTTGGTGATCACAAAAAGGCCCTCGAGCTGACTTACGAGGCCAAAGAGATGATCCAGAGATGATCAAGAGTCTCTCATTCACAGGATAGGACTATATTTTTAAAACAGTAATCGAATACAGTCTCATGGATCTTGAAAGAGACCTCATCACCACAGTCGTGGGGAGCTATCCATCAGTGCCTTCAAAGGAGTCCTTGAGCCGCTCCCGCCACCACATGGAGGATCCGTTTCAAGAGAGCTTGGAGAGAGCCGTGAGAGCACAATCTGAAGCCGGTATCGAGCTGTTGAGTGACGGCCAGACCCGTAAGGGCATGGTTCGACTCTTCGCCGAGGGTCTCCACGGCTTCCGTATAAAGGAAAAGGTGGAGATGATCTCCGAGGTATATTACCGCGGTTCCATAACAGTCGAGGACCAGAATAGGGTGCGTTCCATGCTCTCCCCTGAGCAGGGTGTGAAGGGCGTGATAACCGGCCCTTGGACGCTCTTCAAGTCATCTGATAACAGGTTCTACGACGATGAGAAAAAGGCAGTGCTCGATATAGCCAACGCTCTGAAGGAGGAAGCTGAGAGTTTGGCACCGATATGTGATGTGATCCAGCTGGACGAGCCCTACCTATCGATAGAGTACCCCGATTTCGCCCGTGAGATGGTCGAAACCGTTTTAGATATAGAGACAACTACAGCGCTCCACGTGTGCGGTGATGTGCACGATATAGTCGAAGGGCTGGTGGAGATCGACGTGGATATATTGGACCATGAGTTCGCCGCCAATCCATCACTGTACGATGTTTATGACGAGATCGATACGGAAAAAAGGATGGCCGCTGGAGTGGTCACCACGGATCCAGAACTCGAAGACATAGGAACAATCACCCAGAGGATCAAAAGAGCCCAAGAGATATTCGGACCGAAGGCCATGGTGGACCCGGACTGCGGCCTCCGTAATCTCACCGAGAAAAAGGCTAGAAAGAAATTGGAGAACATGGTTAAAGCGAGGGATGTGGTTCTAGATGAAGCAGGTAGATAAGATAGAGGCGGAGGAGAAGAAGCAGGTAGAATTCGACCCTAAAGGGTTTTTTGTCGTCTTCATCGAGGAAGATCAGATGGTGGCGGAGCATTACGAGAGCGTCCAAAAGGAAGGAAAGCTGGAGATCGAAACCGGAAGATTGGACCTCGTCATAACGGGCAAGGACGCCAAGGAGATATGTGACACCATGGTGAGAGAGGGCCTAGTCTCTAGGATGGATCACATGGCCTACCTAGCTAGGGAGCTCCAGAAGGCCGAGATAGCCCTAGAAAATGATCTTGAGTACGAGCAGTCCGAGCCCCTCGACCTTGGTTCATGAAAAGAACCCTTTAAATACCAAAAACCTTAGATTGCAGAAATCATTTATAACCCACCCATCATAGAAGGCCTAGAGAACTGATGAAGGTAACTATCAGAGAGAGACCGTGGGATCTGATCGTCGTTTCCGCCCTCACCTTTGTATTACTTCTGGTTATAGCCGCTTTTCCAAACAGTACCGCTAGAACTATTTTAGGGCTGCCTTACATCCTTTTCTTCCCCGGCTACGCCCTCATCTCCTTTCTCTTTCCAGAGGAAGCGCCTATAGACAAGCTGGAGAGACTGGCCCTATCCTTCGGTCTGAGCATAGCCATCGTGCCGCTCATAGGTCTGCTCTTGAACTACGTGTGGGAGATCAGTCTCGTTCCTATACTTTATTCCACATCCCTTTTCATATTTGCTTTCTGCCTGCTGGCCTATCTGAGGAGGAACTCCATCCCCATGGAGGAGAGACTGTCCTACCATGTAGAGATAAATCCACCGGACTGGCAGAACTACGATATAATAGATAAAGCGCTGGTCGTCGCTACCGTCGGGCTTCTTATCGCTTCCGGAGGCCTGGCCTACCATATAGCCACCACTCCTAGAACGGGAGAGCGTTTCACCGAGTTCTATATACTGGGTCCAGAAGGCATGGCGGACGATTACCCTACCAATTTGACAGTCAACGAAAGCGGCGAAGTCATAGTGGGGGCGGTCAACAGGGAACACAGGAACATGGATTATACCTTACTGGTGCGCTCTGGTTCTACGAGATTCAACTCTACCCAGGAATTGAGGGATGCTCAAGAAGATCTGGGGGAGAATGAGAGTCTTGACTTAGGTCTTCAGTTCGACAACGAAACGAGACTTCACCAGATGTCCGGTAACTACAACATCTCTTTATCCACTTCCGACGCCTATCACACCAATTTCACATTGAGCCACGACCAGAACTATACACACAGGCTGAACTTCACCCTGGATGAACCCGGCTTATACATGGTCCAGTTCCTCCTGTTCAAGTCGGATTCCTTCACGGTGAGTGAAGAAAAGGCATACAGAGAGCTCCACCTATGGGTCACTGTTGAGGGGTGAAGAGTCCATGGCTGAACTGACAACGAGAGGCCGAGTTCTTTTACTGGTCCCTATATTCTTGTTCGTGGTCGGCGTGCTACTTCAGTCACCTTTCACCATCATAAGCGGAGCCGGTCTGTTCTCTATCTTCATCTATTCACAGTACGTGATCGGTGACACCCCTGATATATCTGTGAAGGATGAAGTAGCTTCGGGATTGAAGTATGTGGATGAGCCTTTCTACGTAAAACATATCTTGGAGCCTGAAAGCCCCGTGCGGTTGGACATCGAGCCCGCTCTGGGGGATGAATTCTCCCTTGAAGAAGGTCCTGAATTCGAGGGTCTGATCACGAAGAAAAAGATCATTTCCTATCCATTGGTGCCCAAGAGTAGGGGGCATCATGAACTCGGTGGGTTGAAAGGCTGGATATACGACCCCTTCAGGATATTCAGGACTGAGTTTGAGCATGATATAGTTCCTTCCGTGGCGGTCTCCAGCTCCAAGGAGGCCATCAAGAAGGCTCAGACCTACGCCAAGAGTAAACATGCCGAAGAGTTCATAGTAACTCCTAGTAAATTCTACATGAGATCTAACGAGTTCGACGGTATAAGAGAATATCAACCCGGCGATCCCATGAGGGACATCCATTGGAAGTCTTTCTCCAAGTTCCAGCGCCGTATGACCAAGACCTATCAGAACATATCGCCCATAGACTGCCACGTCATGATCGACTGTTCACCGTCGATGCGGAGAAAACTGCCAGACGGCACTACCAAACTGGAACAGAGCATATATGTCGGGTTAGAGATATTGAAGAACTTCGAGCTCCTTGGACACGGTATAGGTTTTACCGCTTATGATCACAAGAACATACTGTACCATCAGGATCCAGAGAGCAAGAAAAGGAGTTTCGAGAAGATTTACGCACTCATGACCGAACTGCCTGGTTCCATCGAAACGGATGAGGAACCTGTACAGAGGTATGAGCATATATGGACCGGTAAAGTTGAAGGTCTAGACGAGGAAGAAAAACGCTTCTCGGAGAAGGTGAGCCAGTTCATCTCACAGTTCTCACAGAAGGAGATCGCGGGTATACTCTACGCCGTTGACCGTCTAAAGCTTCTAGATGAGAAGGAGAAGCTGGTCATAATACTTTCAGATCTAGAGACCAATCCCAACGCCATAATAAGAGGCGTAGAGAAACTGAGGAAGAGGAAGAACGAGGCCTGGACCATAGTACCGTTCTCCAACTGGTACGAAGCTACGGATGTAGATGAAGAGACCCTAGAACGGGCGTACAAGGACTACGAGAAGCTGGAGGAGATAATCCACCAACTGAAGAAACTGGATACATCCATCTTTGAACTACACCCACAGAAAGAGGGTCTCAGGATAATGGAGGAATGGGAGGCGAGGAAGACATGAAGGTAAGGGAAGGTCTTATCCACCTCCTAGGTGCATTTCTAGCCGTATCCATAATCTACCTTTCTGTCTCGACCTCGCTGGTATTGATACCGATATCGGCTCTAGCTCTGGTTTCCATAGCTGTCTGGAGAGGGATCAGCACACTGAAATACACATCGATCATAGCAGTGACACTCTCGTTCCCCTTCTTTTTCCAGCGGTTCAGGATGAGCGATCTTGAAGGCCTTGTCTTCTATTCGATCGTTTTCCTTTTACCTTTGGTGTTGTACTGGGCTCTTGTGCTGTTTCCACCGGAGATACTCCATGTCAACAAAAAAGCTTTGATGGTCTCGGTCTCCTATGTGGGAACCAGTCTAGCACTCTTCTACGCCCTTCTTTTCGCTTTCCAGGTCCAGGACTTCATATTGAGAGAAGAATATCCGGGGCCCCAGGCCCTGGTCCTTCTGGCATCTACCCTCATCATGACCGTAGTGTATCGTCTAGGGATAGGTTGGCTTAATCAGAGGAGAAAAGACTGACTCTTGTATCTTTAACTGAAGTCACCCTTCGGTGCCTCGACTTTATCCTCCAAGATCTCCTTCAGTATGATACCAGAGTTGAGGTCCTCCAGTTCCGCCTCCACTGCCATTATGAACCTGTGCGGCAGTACCTTTGGAGCCACTGCTTTCACGTCGTCCGGGATGGTGTAATCCCTACCTTCCAAAACGGCGTGGGCCTTCGCAGCGTACAGCAGATGCTCCCCGGCTCTCGGGCTTCCACCAAGAACGAGTTCCTCTACGCTCCTGCTCTCGAAGATTATATCCCTTATATATTCTAAAACGGGATCCGCTACATGTACCTCGGCATGTATGTTCTGGATCTTGAAGCCGAAGTCCTTTCCAAGGGTCTCGACCTCTTCTAACTCGTGTTCTATGTTCCTTGTCTTGTTACGCAGCATGTTCAACTCCCTATCAGGATCTAAATAGCCCATGTCACTCTTTATCATGAACCTGTCCAGCTGCGCTTCTGGTAGAGGATAGACACCCTCGGTCTCTATAGGATTCTTCGTCGCGATCACCAGGAAAGGGCTCGGCAGTTCTAGGGTCTTCCCCTCTATGGTCACCTGTTTCTCCTGCATGGCCTCTATGAGCGAGGACTGTGTCTTCGGCGGAGCCCTATTTATCTCGTCTGCCATGAGCACCTGGGCGAAGACCGGCCCCTTTCTTAGCTCGAACTCACCAGATTTCTGGTCGTAGTAGAAATGCCCCGTCACGTCCGCCGGTAACATGTCCTGGGTGAACTGTATCCTTTCGTAGTCTAGACCCATGGCCTTGGTGAAGACCTTTATCATAGTAGTTTTGGCTATCCCAGGCACACCTTCCACTAGTATGTTCCCTCCTGTCATAAGACATATCAAGAAATCATCTATGACGTCCTCGTAGCCGACGATCACCTTTCCTACTTCCTGCTTGACCCTATCAAACCTTTTCTGGTATCTTTCCATGTCTGCCAAAGTCATTCACTTCCTTCTTCACGGTTCTTTATGAATCTATCATGGATCATCTCAAGCTTATCTTCGTTCCATTCAGGATGCTTCTTTAATACTCTTGAGACCAAATCCTCTTTCTCTTCATCAGATAAAAACTTTTTGAGTATGTAAGGCAAACGGGTGACCTCGCTGGTGAGCCTCTCTTTGAAAGCTGGTACGGCTAAAAACAGTGCCGTGGTCATACCTATCAAGAGAACCAGGGACGTAACGATCTCTGAGGGATATCTACCCGTGTATACGACCTGGTATATGATGCTCATCTCTCTGTGGCTCTCATCGAAGACGATGTTCGAACGTCCTTTGGATATGTAACCCAGTATGTTGTCCGTCAGCTTCTCATTATCGAGTTCGTCCTGCATGGAGTTGATGAATATGCTCGGATCTGAGACCAGTAAGAGTTCTCCTTTGCCGTATTCTTCCACGGAGATAAGAGAGATGTTTCCTCTTCTCTCTCCGGCGTCGTACTTCTCGTTTCCATTAGAGTCCAGCCAGGCTACGCTGGACGTGTTCACCAGTGAAGTGGCGTTCTTGTCTGGAGATATCCCTGTGGCTCGATTCAGCTGTATCAAGGAAACGTTCTCCGTTATAGGATGCTCTCTGCTGTTGTAAGCCACAGAGTACTCCGGCCGTTTCGAGAACGAGAGGTCGTAGAGCGGTTCTCCCACGAAACGGGAGCTGGTGTTCAGGCCGGAAAGGAGAGAGTTTCCCTTCTTAAAATCGTCCGCCACGACCACTTTTCCGCCGCTGGATAGAAAATCGTCTATATACTGTATCTCAGTAGAGGTGAAGCTCTCACCGGGTCCCAGTATGACTATGGATGATGTTATCGGCTTGATATCGTACGAGGTGAGTTCTTTCTGAGATACCTTCATCTCCTTTCCGTTGGACAGCTCTAGATTTTTGGTGAACGTGCCCCTCTGGTACGTCTCTCTTGCCAAGCTGCTGCAGCCGTCCCATCCCGGGTTATAGACGCTGAACTCCGCAGATGTACTAACAATGGGTGCCGAAACCGAAAGGAAGATGATCAGGAGTACAACCGCTCCAGCCGCTATATAGATGGTTGCGGCTTTCATCTTGCCGTTCAAGCGCCCACCTCCTGTATTATCCTCTCTATAGAAAGATTGAACTGTTCTATCTCTGTAGATGTAGCACTTTCCTCCCTGAAGTACACCTTCTCGAATATAGACGTCATGGACCCGACCTCTTCTCTAAGGCCTAAAGCGTCGTTTATCTCCCTTCCCAGGTCTCGATGCGTCTTACCTTTCGTCACTCGTATGACGTTACTGTGATCCAATATGTTCATGAGCTTAGCATAGGCCCTGTTTATATCATCGGGCCCAGATGCCGACGGGATCTGATCGACGCCTTTCTTCACTCTCGGGGTATCCTTTGATCTTTTAACCCGTTCCATCTTTTTCGGCTCCTCCTTCTCCTCTCTTTTGTGGTAGTAATACGCCGCTGCAACGGAGCCTATGACCAGCAGCAACCCCAGGGGTATCAGTTTGTTCTCGAAGAGTTTGAAGCCTTTATCTTCGTCCTGCTTTTTTATCTGAAAACCCATCTCAATGGAACTACATGATCTGTGTACTCTGCCCCCCTGGAATACCAACATGGCGGAATGGAACTTTCCTTCTTCTATCTCCTGCAGTTGGACTGTAAAAGAGACCGTCCCGTTTTTTTCTGTGTACCTGCTTTTCACCTCTTCGTTATCGATTGTCAAGGATACGTTTTGCTCCTCCACCCCGGTCTTTGAAGACTTGTTGACCAGTCTGGCGATTATCAGGAAGGAGTCGTTCGAGCCTGAATACATCTTCTTTGGGCCCTTGATGATCTCCAGTTCTGTGGGTATACTGACCTCGATGCTGACCTGTGCCATATCACCCTTCACTGTTTGATTGCCCTTGAATCGCAGGGTGATCTCGCTCCGTCCCCACCTGAAGGCCTTGGAATCATACACCGCCTGGAAGGACCCATTATCGTTTGGACTCACCGACCTGTTATCTAGACTGGTTATCTCCAGACCGCTTACATCCACCGGTGCATCTAGAGCCAGTTCACCCTCTATCATCACCCACTCATCGTAGTATGCTTCTTTGGTGCTCTCCGCCTTCAGCTGGCTCTCCCAGGGGATGACATCAACTGTAACTCTCTTCGAGAAAACCTCACCCTCTTTCGAGCTGGAGTAAAGGCTGATGTTGTTTATCTCGGGGTCCCATCCCACGGTCATGTTCACCTCGTAGTACCCGCTGGAATCGGTTCTAGCGGCATCTGTCCTGTTCCCATCTTTGAATATGTCGATCATGGTATCCTCCACGTACTCCCCACCTTTGACGTAGAACCCTTCAACGGTGAAATGCTCACCATAATGAACCTCTTCTGGATGATACATGGTTATATACGGCGGAGTGTTCTCGAAGAACGGAACGAGATTTTCAAGATTTTTCGAGTAGTTGTTTACCATGCTATAACACTGTTCCACCAGAGCTTTCAACGTATCCAGTTCGAAGAAGCGGTCGTTCATCTCGTCCAGACTTCTGTTCATCCCCTCCAATTCTTCCCTCATGTTCTTGGCAAGATAAGACGCGTTGTGGAAGGACCTGAGACCGTTTATCATGTCCGCAGAGGAGTTTCCGTCTGTCTGGTTGTTTATGGATATCGTGACCTTGGTCAGGTTTTTGATCAATCCATGGTGGGAGATAGAGAAACTGGTCAGATTCTTAGAGAACTTGTAGAAGGGGAGGTAGTTCTCCCTCAGATATCCATAACTGGGGACGTCCTTCTCCTCTATATCCCGATAGACCCTATGGAATCCCTGAAGACTGTTTTCGACATCCCCAGTATGGTTCAGCGCTCTTTGTAGGGCCTCTTCCTGGTATGATTGATTGAAGAAATCTAGGGCGAGTCTCTCCTCGCCGCGCTTGAGAGAGTAGTTGACGTTCACGTGGCTCTCTAACGTTCCTTCCATCCCCTCCTTGCTGTCTTCCAGAGAGTCGTACAGCATGGAGAGGTCTTTACTGGCTCTGTCGAAGTTCGAATGGCTCTCAGAGCCTTGAACGGCCTGACTAAGAGGCCCGATGACGAGTATGCCTATCAATACCAGTAGCACTAGGTATCTCTTGAGCTTCATCCTTCTCAAGATTAGAAAGACAGTGCATTAAAGTTTTTGCGATAGATTTATTATCCATGCAACGCTCCGGTATAAAAATGAACGCTTCCAGGTATCTGAGACCTGAGTACACTTCAAAGGTCATAGCTGCTATCTTTATATTGGTCGGGATTTATCTATATCTTGAGACTCCCTATGTCAACGCTGCCTTAGCCTCTGGCTTCATCGGACTTTTCACCATACTCATAGTGAACAAACGCACTGTCGAAGAGGAGACAGCCATAGACAGCCTGAAGAGCGGTGTACTCTCTTACGATAGGTTGTTGGATGATCTTGAAGTGGAGGGCAACGGGATGGCGGTTCCTCCGGGCAGGAATCTTACAGAGGCCAGAGTATACGTCCCGGTGAGGGATTCTAAAAAGATACCTGACCTCTACGACGAGATGACCATAGTATCGACGGGCAGAGGGAAGGTCGGCGTATCTCTGGAACCTCCTGGTGATCCTCTATTCGAGAGAGCGAAACAGAACATGGAGTACGACCTTGAGGGCCAGGGTATAGAGGCCGCAAGAGAATGCATGGAGTTCCTCTCCCAGGGTACGGGCCTGGCCAAGTCCTTTGGACTCAGGAGGGGAGACAGGATAAAACTGCGTCTGACCCACGGGAAATATCGTGATTACTGCGAAGGGTTGAGAGAACGGTCAGAAAAACTGTGTACAAGGACGGGCTGTCCCATCTGCAACTCCTACCTTTTGGCCCTGTGTGAAGGTCTTTCACGTCCGGTGAGGATAGAAGAGTTCGAGAAGGACGGTCCTCACATCAAATACACCCTGGAGGTGGTATGATCCTAATATCCCAGAAGATCGCCATCGCCATGGTCAGCTGGACCGTTTTAGTTTTAGCCGTTGCCGGCGGCGGATCCGTTCGGTTATTCACCATCCTCATCCTTATAGGCCTTTTGATGGTCAGGGTTGTGGGCAGCGTTTACATAACTCCTGACCTTGGAGAAAGGATGGACCTCATGATACAGGTCGGTGTCATAATCTTCATAGCCATAGTGGCCGAGAGGATACTGAGCATCCTCGGTATAATCTGACCTCTAGAGGATGAGTTCTTCTAGAAGACCCAGCAGCCTCTGATTTATCTCTTCGTTTCCAACTGTTATCCTGACGTGATCCTTCAATCTCTCCTTGTCGAAGGTCCTTATCCTTATACCGTTTTTTAACAGGTGCTCCTCTATCTCTTCCGGGCGGAACCCCTTTGGGGGCTTACAGAATACGAAGTTCGCCTCGGACGGTAAAGTGTTGAATCCTAGAGTTTCAAGCTTTCCCCGTAAGAACTCTCTCTGCTCGACCGTCTCTTCGACTGCTTGGTATACCATATCTTTTCTTTTCACCGCCTCTACGGCGATCGATAGGGAGAGCGAGTTGACGTTGTAGGGAAGCATCTTTTCCTGAAGTCTGATGTTCGTTTCTGGAGAGGACATGGAATAACCGACTCTTATACCGGCCAATCCCCAGGCCTTGGAGAAGGTCCTTACAAGCACGAGGTTCGAATATTCACTCAACAGGTCCTTTATAGACTGCTGTGAGAACTCGGCGTAGGCCTGGTCTATGATAACGGATGTATCGCTTTCTAACACTCTTTTTATGTACCCTTCGTCCACGGTCAAACCCGTTGGGTTGTTGGGAGAGCATATAAGGAGGCAGTCCACGTCGTTCAGAAAAGAGGTCTTCTCCGGAGGGGTAAAATCCGGTCTTAAAGGCACCTCCAGGGTGGTCCTCTCGTTCCTGCTGGCGAAGAAATCATACATCTCGTAGGAGGGAAGAAAGTGAGCGATAGTACCGTCCTTCGGCACTAAAGTCCTGTAGAGAGTGTCCAGTATGGCATCGGAGCCGTTCCCAACGGTTATCTGCTCCGCTTTCAGACCGTGTAGATCGGCCAGTTCTTCTCTCAGTTCTTTGCCCGTAGGAGAGGGATACACGTTCAGTTTTTCGTACTCCTTTATCTCTTCACTTATGTCCCTGTAGTACTCGTCTTCTAAAAGCAGATTTTCGTTGGAATCCAGGGGGACCTCGTCACCCTTCTCGGGATATCGTACCGAAACCTCTGATGAGTTACCCATAGAAAAAATGAAAAGGGAAGGGATATAAGTACGCTACGTTACCCCTTTTTATCGATAGGCCGAAGGTTCTGTATCCATGTCCTTCTCTTCACGCTGTTCCATCTTTCTCTTGACCTTCTTGAGGGCCTCCAGGAAGTTTTCCTGGGTTATTGTAGCTTTCTCCACTTCCTCCTCGGATATCTTGCCCTCTTTATCATCGACGAACTCCCTTATGGCCAGCATGACCGCCTCGTTGCATATTGAGGCTATATCGGCGCCGCTCATGTCGTCCGTTTTTCTAGCTAATTTTTCTAGATCCACGTCTTCCGCCAGTGGCTTCTCCCTGGTGTGCACCTTGAATATCTCTCTTCTGGCCTCCATGTCCGGCATCCCTATGTCTATCTGCCGGTCGAACCTGCCCTGTCTTAGAAGAGCGGGATCTATTAGGTCCGGTCTGTTCGTTGCCGCTAAGACCGTGACATCGTGAAGTGCCTCCAGACCGTCCAGTTCCGTCAGAAGCTGTGAGATGACCCTTTCGGAGACGTTTGAATCTGAACTGCCCCCTCTTTTGGGCGCGAGAGCGTCTATCTCGTCGAAGAAGATTATGGTTGGTGCAGCCTGCCTCGCCTTCCTGAACGTCTCTCTGACCGCTTTCTCGCTCTCTCCGACCCACTTGGAGAAGAACTCCGGCCCCTTCACAGAGATGAAGTTCGCCTCGCTCTCCTTGGCTACTGCCTTCGCCATAAGCGTCTTACCGGTTCCGGGCGGACCACTCAAAAGGATCCCTTTCGGTACCTCGCCGTTCATGTGGTCGAACAGTTCTCCATAGGTCATGGGCCATTCTACCGTCTCCATGAGCTCCTGTTTCGCATTATCTAGACCGCCGATGTCGTTCCAGGTGACGTCCGGGGTCTCTATCACGACTTCCCTCATCGCAGAGGGGTCCATCTCTCTCAGTGCCTGCTGGAAGTGGTCCCTATCTACCTTCAGTTCTTCTAATACTTCTGTAGGTATCTGGTCAAGGTCCAGATCTATGTCGGGCAGTATCTCTCTCAGGGACAACATGGCCGCTTCCTTGGCCAGCGCTTCGAGATCAGCACCGACGTAACCGTGTGTGTGTGTTGCGAGTCGTTCTAAGTCCACGTCTTCTGCTAGAGGCATGCCCCTGGTGTGGATCTCCAGTATCTCACTCCTTCCTTCGTTATCCGGCATACCTATCTCTATCTCTCTGTCAAATCTACCGGGCCTTCTCAAAGCTGGGTCCAAGGCGTGGGAACGGTTCGTGGCGCCTATGACGATGACCTTTCCTCTGGCCTCTAGACCGTCCAGCAGTGAAAGTAGCTGCGCAACGATCCTCCTTTCTGTCTCTCCCGTCACTTCATCTCTCTTCGGAGCTATTGAATCCAGTTCGTCTATGAATATTATAGCCGGTTGGTTCTCTTCCGCTTCCTCAAATATCTCTCTCAGGCGTCCTTCGCTCTCGCCGTAGTACTTGGACATGATCTCCGGGCCGCCTATGGAGTAGAAATTGGCGTTTGTCTCTGATGCTACCGCTTTAGCCATCAGCGTCTTACCGGTTCCGGGCGGACCGTGTAGAAGCACGCCCTTCGGCGCCTCTATACCGACCTTATCGAACAGCTCCGGATGTCGGAGCGGGAGCTCCACCATCTCTCTTACCTTCTCGACCTCCTCATCCAGTCCCCCTATGTCCTCGTAGGAGACCCTAGGTACTTGAGTTATCTCTTCCTCCCTCACCGGCTTCTCTGATATCTTGACCTTGGTGGAATCCGGCTTGATTATGACCGCTTTAGCCGAAGGTGTGTAGCTTTTGACGACCAGTTCTATCTTCTTCCCCATGACGTTCAATGTTACTGTATCACCCTTCGTTATGGGCCTGTCTCTCAGGGCGTGGGTCCTCAGATACTCTTCCCCGCCCATCAGCCTTATGGGCTGGGTCGGCGCAAAGGTGACCTTTTTCGCTGGTTTGGCCGCTACCTTTTCTATGCCAACCTTCTCGTCTATCTTGGCCCCGGCGTTCCTTCTTGTTGGACCGTCTATCCTTATGGTCCCGGTGTTCCTGTCCTTCTCTTCGCCGGGCCAGACCTTTGCCGCTGTCTGAGACTCGCCGTAGATTATGATTATATCTCCGCTCTTCAGACCGAGTTTTTCCTTCACCTCGGGGTCTATCCTGGCCAGTCCTCTCCCCACGTCGCTGGACTTCGCCTCAGCTACCCTCAGTATCTTTTCCTGCTTGTTCATCCTAAATCCTCCTTGATTTTACAACGATTAGTTGTTATGTACTTGTTGTATAAATACATTAGATGTTCTATTTATACCTTTTTGTTTCACCGCTGACCCTTGCACAATACATATATACTCCATCGCTGTAAAACACTCCACTGTACTGGTAACGGGAGCCGATCCCGTCGGAGATGTGCCCCTTCCAGGGTGAATCTGTAAACAGATAAGACGTGATAACATGGCAGAAGAATTAGTACCTGAAGGAGAAGAAGAGGAAGAAGAGACGACGCATCCCAGCATGTACAAGTACATCGAAGACGCCTGGAAGCGGCCCAAAGAGGGCTACCTAAAGGAACTTCAACGGAAGCGGTTACAGCGCTGGAGAAGGGAGAAGAACTTCAAAAGGGTGAACAGGCCTACCAGACTCGACAGAGCTCGCAAGTTAGGTTACAAGGCCAAGCAGGGCTACGTTGTGGTCCGCTCTAAAGTAAGAAGAGGTAACCTCCGGAAGGCGCGCCCGGTAGCGGGCAGAGGCCCAAAGAGGATGGGCGTCAAGAAGATAACTCCCAAGAAGAACCTGCAGCGGATAGCCGAGGAGAGAGCGTCGAAGCATTACCCCAACCTGCGCGTTCTGAACTCATACTGGGTCGGGGAGGACGGCCGCCAAAAGTACTTCGAAGTCATAATGGTGGACCCGCACCATCCAGTCATAAAGAACGACGATAATATCAACTGGATATGTCAGAACACGGAGAAAGGCAGAGCCGTTAGAGGCAAGACGAGCGCCGGTAAAAGGGGCAGAGGTCTGCTCAAGAAAGGCAAGGGTAGCGAGAATACAAGGGAAAAGGATCAGTAGGTCTTGGGCTCTGTAAGGTACTCTATATCTGACTCCCCCACGCTCTCGATGGGGTAATCGTCCTTCAAAAGCTCTTTTATCTCGTCCTTCAATTCTTCTATATTTTCCTCGTTAAGAGCTGAGACCTTCAAACGGTCGGAGTCCGTTTTTTCTATGTCCAGCTTGTTCTCCACCTCTATCATGTATATCTCTGAAAAGTCCTCTTTTATGTCGTCGAAAAGGGCCTCCTGCTCCTCCATGGGATAGCCGCACGTCTCCGAGGGATCGTACATGTAAACGATGACGTCAGCCAGGGACTCTAAGGCTTTGACGGTCTGCATCTCTATCTCGTTCCTCTCCTCTTCCGGCCTATCTAGAAGACCGGGCGTGTCTATACACTGACACTTCTGATAGCCCAGATAGAAGTGACCTATGCCTATCTCCTGGGTCGTGAAGGGGTAGACCGCAACCTTGGGCTTCCCGCTGGAGATCTTCGAGACCAGAACGGACTTGCCCACGTTCGGAAAGCCCGCTATGACCACCGTCGGTATGTCCGTTTTGATATCTGGAAGCGCGTTCAGTTTCTTTCTTGCTTCCTGTAAGAATATCAGGTCGTCGTTGACCTGTTCTAAAAATGACGCGGTCCTGGCGTAGGCCTGCTTCCTCACCTGTTCTATATCCTCTACTTCGTCTTTGGAGACCAATTCCCTTGCGGCCTCTTTGACCGTTCTCTTTATCCTGCGGCGGGCCCAGTTTAAAGTTCCTAAACTCTCCTTCAACTCGTCTATCCCTATAGTTATGTCTATGATCTCTCGGTAGAACTCGGGTAGAAGTTCTATGGTCGGGAAATCCTCCTCGTACCTCCTTAACGTATCCTCCATTATGTCCGATATGGTGTTCAGCTTGACAGACGCGCTCTTCTTCCTTCTCTCGACCCTATCCTTCTTCTGTCCCCCTTTGCTTTTCTTCGAGGCCCTTCCGAAGGCCTTATCTAATAGTTGGTCCGCGTCCAGTATCGGCGTTATGTTGAAATCCATCATCGCTCCATAGAGCTTATGAGGGATAATATTAACGGTGGCCCAAACGCGCGGTAGGAAGGAAACAATTAAAAAGGAGTGCTTTTTACCACGGTAAGGTGCCTTAAATGGAAGATGGAGACCTGATATACGTAGATTACGACCTCTGGGTTATGCCAGATAACGAGGATGAGGAAGCGACGTTGTTCGATACCACGGACGAGGAGAGAGCCAAGGAAGAGGAGATCTTCGATGAGGATGCTGACTACGGACCGAAGGCCGTCGAGATAGGCGGTGAAGAGCTGTTCGAGGGCTTTTCAGAAGCCTTGAAAGAGGCAGAGGTGGGAGAGGAAGAATCTGTCGAGGTTCCTCCAGAGAAGGGAATAGGCCAGAGAGACCCCGATGAGATAGAGCTCTACAGCAGGAGAGAGGTCGAGAGGAAAGGTGTCGATCCAGTGGCCGGAAAGGAAGTCGAGATAGATAACAGAAGGGGAAGGATAATACGGGCTACGGCCGGCAGGGTCAGGATAGACTTCAATCATCCTCTGGCCGGTAAAACATTGAAGTACGACTTCGAAGTGACTGAGAAGCCGGAGGGTCCTGAAGAGCTCTCCAGGGCTATACTGGCTAAGGACTACAGAGCGGGAGACTTCACCATCGAGGTCTCCGACGACGAGGACCAGGTCGACATAATACTGCCGGAACAGTCCAAATACGACCAGCAGTGGTTCGTCTCCAAGCTGAGGATAATATCCGACCTCCGGAAGCATCTGGACGCTAAAAAGATACGGTTGATCGAGGAGTACGTCCAGGAAGAAGAGGCAGAAGAGGCTGAAGAGGAGAACGAGGAAGAACCTGAAGAGAACGAAGGATCCGATGAAGAGGAAGAAGAGACGGAAGAAGAGTAAAAACCTTTAAACCTAACCTAACCCCTTTTCTCTTTTAATAGTTTCATAGAGGTCAAGGTATGAAAATAGAGATGACCTACCACCAGATGATCGCTATCTTTTTGACCGTTGCAGCTCTATTCTTCTTGATAAACGTCCTTTATCCCCAATACGGTCCCTGGGTCACCATGGGCGTCATGATAACCATCTTCGTCATATACAAGCTTCACAGCTGGTCCAAAACCGAAGAAGAGGAATAGTCGTCATCTGATCCTTTCTACAAGCCGATATATTTCCTTCACATCCCCGCCAGTCCAAGTGAATACATGATCAGGGCCGTTACCAGACCCACGGCGACCATCTTTCCAGCATACAGAAGTATGGACTCCCTGGCGATCTTACCGAGGTAACCTCCTAAAAGGGCCAGCAGTAAAGCGGAAAGCCCCATCGAGAGGTAGTAGGCAGTATTTATCATCGCTATGATGTTGAATTGAGCCAGCCAGTACGGTATCACCGCAGCTAGTGCGAAGAGGAAAGGGGAAAGACCGTTGAGGACGGAGATGAAGATCGATTCACTCTCCACCTTTTTCTCTTGGATGGTCCCGTCCATTTCTTCGACCATCGCTTTCTCTAACTCCTTGAAATCTCTCAACCTCTGCGCCTTCTCGGTTATGTAGGCCCCGGATATCCCTGAAACAAGAAGGCCTATGGCCGTTCCCAGACAGGACGAGATCAGTATGGCCGGAGAATCCACCTGGGTAGAGAAAGCGCCGACGGTTATACCTAGAACTGTTAAGATGCCGTCGAACCCGTTGAGAGCGATGTATCTCTGGGCTATGTTCTCCCCGTGACTCCCGAACAGCTTATCCTTCAGGCCTTCCAACATCTGGGATGCTCCTTTCAATCCTGCGGCGTCTCCACCTTGTCTATTATCTCTTGACCCACCACCACTTCGTCTATCGAGTGTATACTGCCCCCCAGCTTCTCTATCTTATCCTCTATCTTCTGGTAGTCAAGACCGGACCCTACGATGGTCAGTTTGAAGTTCCTCACCTTCTCGTCCACCTCTATCAACGTCGCGTTTATAGAAGAAACGGACGTCAAATTCGAAATTCTCTGGGTGAACTCGACTATCCCTGGGTCGTGGGGCTTCAAGACGTCTAGAACCAATCTTCTTACCTTAGACATGTTGCCCGTTACAGCGGTACTACCTTTTAAAGCTTTTACTGTAGAGTTTCCGAAAAGAAAAATCGGGGTATTCGAACTAAAACACTCACTGGTCAGGCGTATAAAGCCTGTACATCTTGTGCCGTCCGTACTTCTCCGCGAACTTCTCTTTCGCGTCAGTTATCGTCCTCTCTCTCATCACCTTCGTGGAAATTTTATTTTTGCTCTCTTCCTCGTCCCACTCCAATATCTCAAATCTGTACTCGTTCATCGTCTTCTCACCTCCAAACGACACATAGTTTTCATCTTATTTAAATATTTATCAAATATATTATTTAGGCCGTCATGAACTCTATACAGATATTTAGAGTAAATAGACCCGTCTCTACGTCTGGATTTCATTGGAGATCGAGATATAAGCTTTTACAACCTTCGATTTGTAGTTGTATCAACGACTTTTGCACTTTTCTATTTTTATTTTCAAAATAAATATAAATACTACACGACCTATGTAGTACTGTGAGAAAGATGAAGTACATACCCAAAAACACGAAAGACGTCTCCCCCGTCCGTGCTATCTACGGTCTCTGGGACTGAACCCGGAAAGGGGGACAAAAACCCTTCACAAAAACACTTCCATTCTCCACCCTATACGTTCCGTCACTGAAGCGATATTTTATATCGGTATAACGCCCTATAGTAACTCTGATCCAAAAGGAGGTAAAATATATGTCGAAACCCATGGTCTTCGAGACCGATCTGCTCCTGGAGAAAACCGAAGGAGGTGGATGCCTGAAGATAGACCTGAAAGGCGTTCATCTGCTGGTACCTGTTGAGAAGGTGGAGAGACTGCTCAATGATGAGATAATCAGCGCTTCCATGAGCATATCTACAGGGGAGATAAGCACGGACCAGGAGACCTTCGTGACGTCAAAAGTGGAGTACCCAGAATCGGGATGAGGAATTGAAAGCCTTTATAGAGCTAGTCTGTAAGCCTGTATGATAGACAGTCAACTGTCGAAGGTTCATAGGCCTATCTCTCCTTTTTCCACACGTTGCAGAAGAACTCTATCTCGAAGCCCATCGTCCTGTAGAAGTCCAGAGTAGAGCTAACGTAGGCCTTCTCAGCGCCTTTATCCGACGCTGTCTTCAAGGCTCTGGAGACCAACTTAGCGGCCAGACCCTGTCTTCGGTATGCAAAGGGCGTGCCCACCGGCTCCAGAAAAGAGATCCGGTTCTTCTCGTCGTACCATACGGTGCAGAATGAGGCGATATCTCCCTCTTCTGAGACCAGGTACAGGTCCAGTTCCGCGTCGTAATCCGGTGCCTCTCTCATCACCTCGTAGGCCTTCGGAGTCCTTTCAGCCTCGTCTTCACCGAAATAACCGAAGGCACTAGCATGGGCTTTCCCCTTTTCCTCGTCGCTTATCTCGTCTCCCGTTTTGACCTCGAATCCTTCTGGGATATCTTCTTCCGGGAACTCCTTCAAGGATATGCCAGAAACGGCCTCTCTCCACGTTCTTTCCTGGTAACCCCTCTCCTCGGCCATCCTCTCTATCCTTTCCGCACCGTTCGGAATCCGGAGGTTGACGTCTTCCTGCAAAAGATTTTCATCGATGAAGTCGAACATCTCTCTCAGTAAAACGTTGGAAGGCTCCCTATCCCTCACCTGTATGAAGGCATGGTTTCCATCTCCTTCAGAGGTGACGATACCTATTATGTCATCGTTCTCCTCCCAGATGCCTATCCGTTCTTTCCACTCATCCAGTGAAACGTCGTGCATCACCCTGTCCATGGTGTAGGCGAAGTTCCACCTCTCTATGGTCCAGTTGTAGGGACCACCGAACCTAGCGTATGACGAGACCAAGAAATCTCTTATCTTTATGAGGTCCTCTTCCTCGTAGCTTCTTAACTCCATGCTGGTTGGTATATTAGAAGGGATACTTATTAGGCTTGTCTTTCTCTCTTTGTCTTATTGTACAAGGTCTGGGTAGAAAAGTTTATTGCCTATTAAAAGGATATTATCAGTTGCTAGGGATGGGGAAAATATCCTAGGTAAGCCAAACAGCATAAGGCTTAAGGGCTAGGAGAAGAGAGGGAATAAACCCATGAGACGAAAGGACTCTGGGTGAGGGATCACAGGAAAATAAACCTCTGGGAAAGATTTCCCCAGTAAGCCTCAAATTTCCTCGATTCACCTGACCTATCCCTAGCATTTTTTTTGTACGGCTATTTTTCCTCACTCCCCGATCATACCTCCGAGGGCTCCAGTGATCATAGCAATGCTTGCTCCGACTATACCAGCGTAGAAACCTCCAGCTCCCGTCCCTGCTATGATACCCATTGCTAGGCCCAAGAAACATCCTACAAAGAACCCGATCGAAACCCCCCAATCTCTCTCCAAGCCCCATCTCGATGGATATCCCGATGCCCATACCGACGATCCTACCGACGGCTCCACCGACGAGTGCTCCGAGGCACAGCCCGAGTCCTACAGGGGCACAACTCATCCCTGTGACACCTCTAAAAGCAGTCCCTATGAGGAATATCACAAGGCCGACGATGCAGATGACCCCAACGAACTGCCATATATGCCTGTACTCCATGGGAGTTTTCCCTCTTCTAGTTATTATCTAATCTATTCTACGATGAGATTGGTCACGAGATGAAAGGGTAGTAGAGTTCGTATATGGTAGAGGGAACGATAGGGTGAGGTAGAAGGACTGCCGACCTTGTGGAATAAATCCCTCTACATATCGAGGGAGAGATAACGGAGGGATGGAGAAAATCTGTGATTTTGCTATCATCTTCGGATAGCCCCGCCCCTCTCGTGGGAAGAAAAGATGACAAGACCAACTGCCTAAAATAAATATGAAAAATAGACTACCAGATAACCTCTACTTTTGCTTTCTCCTGTATTTTACCATCTCGTGAGATGATCTTGTGTGCCTCCTTTTCAGCAGTATGGACGATTATGTTATCGTGGATGGAGAAGCCTCTCTCGTCGCTTGCTATTCCCCTTAAGATAGGATAGTCCATGGCCTTCATCGAATAGTTGGATGAGATTTCGATATCTTCGATTATCTTCTTCATCTGTAAGCGGTACCCTTTCTTCTCGGCGATGTAGGTGGATTCTGCCACGACAATAGAAGGTATCACTATTGTTTTATCGCCCTTTTCAGCGGAATCGAATATTTTTTCTGCATCCTCGCTTAAACGGTCATCGGAAGATAAGAACCAGAGCCAAGGATGGGTATCTGTAACGTACAAAATATCAACTCTTTCATGTCGTTTTGAAAAGGGATTCCTTCGCCTCTTCGAAGTCTTTTTCGTCCAGTTTTAGACCCTCCAGTCTCCCCTTCATCCGTACAGGTTTTTTCGTCAGATCTTTCTTCAGTAATTCTACTTCCTGTTCGATCTTTTCTATCCTCTCGATCAAGTCGGATTTTACCATCCTATCATTTAATAATTCGATTGGACCTTATTTAAGATTATTGTCTTCGCTGTGTTTTAAGAAGGTTTTACTGGAGGACTGCCGACGAACCTCTCCGAGGATTTATAGTGGAAGAAGCAACTTATTTGGAATTACGTTGCGTCATCCACTGCTTCAGAAGGAAAGATCACTTTACTTCTTACCACAGGAATCTGTTGGATTCCTGTTAGGTCTGGAGGAAAACTTTTCTGTTTTCCTTCGACAGTAGGAATTTACAATTCCTACTAAATTAGAATTTCTAGAAGAAATTCTTATAACATCAGGAACTGAGTTCCTGAAATGAGTCAAGGACACTAAAAAATCAAAGAAAAGTTGTGTCCTTGACTTTAATCCCCAT
>CAYMXS010000008.1:66289-68169 GCA_964394465.1 uncultured Thermoplasmata archaeon
AGTCAAGGACACTAAAAAATCAAAGAAAAGTTGTGTCCTTGACTTTAATCCCCATCTTTAAGTTGCTGTAGATTCCAAAGGATAGCGGGATGTGACTTGATCATGGGATTTAGTTTTTCATAATCTTTGAACTGGCTTGGTTTGAATTCACGCTCATCGAAAAACGCATCTATCAGACTTTTATATCGCTTTTTTGAGAGTGAGATATATCTCTGAGCAAAGGAGATTACCCTTGCTTCTAGGTCGTTTGGAATTTTTTTATCACTGACCAGCCTTGACATCTGGTCATCGAAAGAAACATCTTCTATCATCTTTTCAACGTTCTGTTCGTATATCCTTGGCTCGGGCCGCATAAGGCTATCGATCACTATAGCGGTTAGAAACATCTCCTGGTCGAATTTTTGTTGAGAGATCTTGTAAACGTCTTATAGATCCCTCGAGCTCATCTGACTTTCATCTTTGTACCTATAGATGAGAGTACAGAATTTATTTCCAAATATCTCTTCAGGTCTTGGCGTTTTGAGTTCTATCTTCTGTCCGGTTTCGAGATGTTCTAAAGTTTTTATTTCATCCTCTTCGAAGATAGGTATCCTTCTCATATATCCTGTTTCGATCTTTATAGAATCCTTTTGACCGTTTTTCGTCTTGTAATGAACGGTAAACCTGGTCAATGGATGTGTGGCCTGGACCTTGATGTTATCTGCCGAATATCCCAGGTCCGATAATATCCTCTTGATTATCTCATCGATCTCGTCCCTTTCTTTCCACCAATCATCCGTTTTTTGATCTCTATAGTTGAAATCGATATCTAGGCTCAGTCTTGGTACATCTTTGAAGTGTAGAAAATTGAGGCTCGTCCCACCGTAGAGTGAAAGTCTTTCCTTTGTATAGGTAACAGAGGAAACCCTCTGTAATATATCACACATCCTCGATATCTTTTCCAAGGTCTTCTCATCGAAATACGATCTGTCGAACATCGTCAAACACCTTTTAAAAGCCCCTTGAATCCTTCTGGGACGTAAAGTTTCCATTCATCCTCCAATTCGTTTTTAGCCCCTTTTGAGAGGTACATGGGCGAGCTCCCGATATTTTCCTTGAGGTAAGGCTCCAGTTGTGATAATATTCCTTCATAATACGGGTTATCGTTAAAAAGACTGAGGACCAGGCCGGTTTTCCTGTACAGTATGTCCTTCTCCATCGCTTCCAATATACTTTTTAGGTCTTTTGATTTTATTCCAGAGAGAGATTCCAGGCTTTTCAGGCATTCTTCCCAACCCCCTGAGTAGTCGGGCCTGTCGATACAGTCGAGGAACGTCCTGCTGGGTGAGGATACAACTATACTTTGATCCTTGTGATCGATCTCCTGCAGTCCTACAGTTCGGTTGGAGCTGTAGACCGGTCGGTACGTTATATCCTTGAATTCAAATTTTCTGAATTTTTTATCCGGTGGCACTACGACGTATACCTCATTGTAGTCCGAATAAGCGGTCCCGTGGACCTCTAGAGCGGTGTGGTATCCCAGGTAATACGGTTCTTGGATCTTCGACGCTATCATGTATCTGTCTGGCTTAAAACTGTCGTCGTTTATCTTTAGGGGAGGGACCACGACGTAGAGGCCTCTTCTTGGGTGTAGTAGCTTGCCAGAGTTTTTTAGTTTTGTGAGATACTCGTTGTAGATATATCTGAAGGATGTACGGTTTTTCAGTATCTTTGAAGCTATGTCCTCTATTTCTTCGGTGGTTACGACCTCTTTTTTTAAGAGTTCATGATAGAGCGATTCTAACTTGGTCATTTTGTAATTAATTATACGTTATAAAGGTATTTAACCATTACTGTGTTGAAAAATATTAAGATGGGTTTTGGTTTAGTTGTACGATATG
>CAYMXS010000009.1:0-46832 GCA_964394465.1 uncultured Thermoplasmata archaeon
AATCCCGTCCGGGGCGTCTCTTTTTTATCAAACCCATCGGGTTCACGAACTGATTGTGTTAACAATCAGTGAGCGTTTAGAATCATGAACAGAGTGAGTGATTCTGAACTGAATCCCGTCCGGGGCGTCTCTTTTAACTAAAATGGTTATTTTTCTCCTTTTTAGTTTATACGTTAAAAAATAAATCCTTATTGTTTAGAGGGTCTATTTGGGCTCAAATGAGAAAAAACGAGGAGGATTACAGCAGTCCTTCATGATCTTTTGTGATTTTGTCTAAACAATCCTCAAGTTTCTAAAATTTTTCCTAAAATTGATCGAAATCGATCTTCCGTTCTACTCATTTATACTGGTGACACGCTATCTTTCTACCGTATCTTTCGATCAAATCAGGATCCTTATGCTCACAAATCTTTTCTTTCTCAGGGCACCGGGGAGCGAAGGCACATCCCTCCGGTGGGTCGACGGGACTCGGAACCTGTCCACTCAAGGGTGCTTCAACTTTCTCGTCTGGATCAGGCTGTGGGACCGATTTGAAAAGAGCCTTAGTGTATGGATGTTTAGGATTTTCAAAAATAACGTCCGTTTTGCCGATCTCTACAATCTTACCAAGATACATAACTCCCAACCTATCACTTATCGCCCTGACCAAGTTTATATTATGAGAAATAAACAAGTAAGATACGTCGAACTTCTCTTTTGCCCTGTCCAGCAACTTCAAAATCTTGGACTGAACAGAGACGTCGAGAGCCGAGGTGGGTTCATCTAGAACAAGAAAATCCGGTTCCAAACATAAGGCTCTAGCGATACAGACCCGCTGTTTTTGTCCTCCACTCAACTCGTGAGGATATCTTATCAGATGTTCAGCCTTCAATCCCATCGTATTTAAAATATCCACCATCTTTCTGAGTTTTTCCTCCTCTGAGGATACCATATTATGAATTTCCAACGGCCTGTCGAGGTGATCATATACCGTCATCTGAGGATTCAAAGCGCTAACAGGGTCTTGGAAAACGATGTTCATCTTTTTCCTGTATTCTCTCATCTGTTTGCCAGTCAACTCCGTTATATCTTTCCCATCAAAAAAAACCTTGCCGGAGGTGGGTTCGATGAGTTTTAATATAGTTCTACCGAGTGTAGTCTTCCCACACCCACTCTCACCTACTACTCCGAGAGTCTCCCCTTTGACCACATTTATGGATACGTCATTGACCGCTTTTACCGTACCCTTTTTCGAGTCAAAAAATTTTTTGAGATTTTGAGTTTCGACTAGGTTCATTCTACGTCCTCCCAGAAATGACAAGCCACGAAATGACCAGTATCGATTTCCTCTAGGTCTGGCTTTTCTTCTTCACATATCTCCTGGGCATATTCACACCGTGGATGGAATCTACACCCGGAAGGCGGGTTGATCAATCTAGGCACCGTTCCAGGAATAGTAGCAAAATTTTCGATTCTTTCTTTAACTCCCGGGACAGAATGGATCAAACCTATGGTATAGGGATGTTTAGGATCATTGAAGATATCATGTACTTCAGCTGTTTCAGCTATCTGCCCACCGTACATCACTGTGACAACATCACAGACCTCTGAGATCACCGCCATGTCATGTGTTATATATAGAATTGAAAGATCTTCTTTTTCCTGTAACTCCTGTAGAACTTTCAAAAATTGAGCCTGTATGGAAACATCAAGAGCGGTAGTGGGCTCATCAGCGATCAACAGATTTGAATCACAGGCGAGCATCATCGCTATCATTACCCTCTGCTTCATGCCTCCGCTCAACTCATGAGGATACTTTTCATAGACATCTTCCGGGTCAGGAAGCTTTACTCTATCAAGTTCGTCGAGAACTAGCCGCTCGGCTTCTTTTTTATCATCGCTCTGGTAGAGTACGATGGATTCCTTCACCTGTTCTCCGGCGGAATAAACAGGATTCAAAGAAGTTGATGGGTTCTGAAAGATCATGCTGATCTCATTACCCCGTATTTTCTGTCTGAGTTTTTTTTCATCCATCTTTAAGATATCCACGCCCTTGTAAAGAACCTCGCCATCTCGTATTCTTGCATTATTATCCAATAAACCAAGGGTTGTTAGGCTGGTGACTGATTTCCCACAGCCCGTTTCGCCTATTAGGCCATGGATCTCTCCTTTCTTTACCGTGAGATTTATCCCATCTAGTGCTTTAACCGTGCCCTCTTCTGTCAAAAAATCAAGACTTAGATTCTTGATTTCGAGTAGAGGTTGCTGCTGTCTTACCTTTTTCATCTTTTTAACCCCCACCTCTTATAGGATCTAGTGCATCTCTTAGACCGTCACCTATGAAGTTGAATCCCAACACGGTTATCACGATCGCTAATCCTGAAAATGTTACTAACCAGGGATTGAACTGCATGATTCCTGAGCCTGCAGATACCATACTTCCCCATGTGGGAGTAGGGGGCTGAGCTCCGATACCAAACCAGTTCAGCGTAGCAGAATATAAAAGAGCTGACGGCATCTGTATAGTGGCTACTACAACAACGGAGGGAAGAACGTTTGGAAAATAATATTTTGTAATTATACTCAGTCTACTTTCTCCAATGGCTTTTGCTCCTTCGATATACTGCTCCTGTTTGATAGATAATACATCGGCTCGGGTCACTCTAGCAAATCTGGTCCATATTATCAATCCAACCGCTATGATTACTGGATAAAGACCCTTGCCTAACGCTATACTCACCCCCATAGCGAAGACGAGGATCGGAAAAGCCATAAAGGTATCAACGACTCTCATTATCACTTCGTCGACCCAACCCCCCATAGTTCCAGCTAGCAATCCAAGGGTCACGCCGATACCACCTGAAACAGCAACGATGAGTATACCGATGAAAAGGGCTATCCTCGTACCATAGATCAATCGAGATAAAGTATCTCTTCCATTCTTGTCTGTCCCAAGGAGGTGTTCGCTTGAGGGAGGTGCTTTATCGTTATATACATCATAGTCTTCTACAGGATCATATGGAGCGAGGAAAGGCGCAAAAATTGCAGTGATGATCAAGGTCATAATAACACCCATCCCAAAAAGAGCCAATTTGTTTCTTTTAAACCTTAACCAAACTAATTCCATCTGGCTCGTTTCCTTTTCCTTTAGATCCTCCAACTCTTGTTTTATATCAACATCTTCGGACCCAAAGTAAGATTCTTCTTTGTTTCCTTCCATCCTGATCACCTACCCTCCTCCGAGGACATGAGATCGATCCTTGGATCAACATAAGTGTAGGCTATGTCGGCAGTTAGATTAGCTATCACCGCTATGATAGTGATCAACAAGACTACGCTCTGAACTAAAATGAAGTCCTTAGTCATCACGCCATCAAATAACAGCCGCCCCATCCCTGGAATATTAAATATTTTTTCGGTGACCATAGCGCCTCCAAAAAGCCAGGGTAGCCTCATCGCTATTATTGTGACCACGGGGATCAAAGCGTTCCTCAATCCATGTTTAAATATCACCACATATTTTTTAAGACCCTTTGTTTTTGCGGATTTCATATATTCCTTATTCAATACATTAAGCATACTCGATCTGGTCAATCTTGCGATTATCGCCTGCAGTCTCAACCCAAGAACGGTTGCCGGAAGGATCAAGTAATATATACCACCCCATCCCCCTGGATGACCCCCAGTCGGGAAAATATCTAGATAAAAAGTAAATAGCAGCAAAAACATAGTACCCGCCCAAAAGCTCGGGATCGAACGCCAAAATAAAGACTGTACTGTAACGAGGTAATCAACCCACGTATTGTGTTTTAAGGCGCCTATAACACCCATACTGATCCCCATCACGATAGATATCAATAGTGAAAGGCTCATAAGCTGAAAGGTGAGGGGTATTCTTGCCCATACTAAGTCACTTACAGGTTCATCATATCTCAGTGATGTACCTAGGTCCCCTTCAAAAAGTAGCCCTTGGAACCATTTGAGATATTGTTGGTGAGGGGGTAAATGTAGATCATGCTTCCGATTGAATTGTTGGATCATCTCCTCGGTTGCTCTTGCCCCCAGTATCCTTCTCGCAGGGCTAGTAGCACCACCAATTCTCATGAACAAGAAAGCAACTACCGTAGCAAGGATTATGACAGGTATAGCTCTAAGGATCCTCTTGATTATATACCTCTGCCTTTTACTTTCTATATACTTTTCTAGCATCTAATCAGCAGTAGTGAAAAGAAAAGAAAGAAAAAAGGTTTTTGGTTTTTAGGGGACTTATATACTAGAATTCAGTATCCTGCGTCCTTTAGTAACTCTCTTGCCTTATCGGGGTCCCTTCTATACATATTCAGGTCTCCATTATGGGCTGGATGACCTGGAGGGATAGGTGACCGCGTATTGTCAGCCAAGTCCTGACCTTGGTTTACTTCGATAAGCTCCGTTGCATTTATCGCATATGCAAATGCTTTCCTGACTTTTGGGTCATCGAAAGGTTCCATATTGTGATTGAACGCTATCCTGTTATGACCCATAGATTGGTATGATTCTGTTTTTACTCCGTCCTCATCTTGAAGACTGTACCAGTTATCAGGCGTTATTCTAGACATATAATGGGTGTCTCCGCCTCTTAACGCTGTTACCGCAGTAGATTCTTCATCGTAGAAATCAAATAGTATGTTCGGAGTATTTACATTCTTTCTGTCATAGTTATCACTTTCTTTAAGTAGGACCTCATCTCCCTGTTTATAGTGCTCAAATTCATACGGTCCGGAACCGATCATTTCATCTCCGAATTTGTCCCAACCGTTATCTTCAATGTAATCTTTAGGAAGTATGTATAGATATTCCATCCCTTCTTTTTGGAGAAGTTCCATATCAGGTTCATTCATATGGATCTTCAATGTGTAATTATCAGTAGCTTCAACATAATCCACATTGCTGAAATCACCTGCTCTTGGCGACGCCTGACTTTTTTCAACGTCGTAGAGATCAGTGTAATTCTCCTCTTCATTTGGTCCCATGTATTCTTTTTCATGTGGCATCATAGTGTTGATGGTGAATTCAACGTCGTGTGCATTTAGTTCTTCACCGTTGTGGAACTGTATCCCCTGCTTTATATCAAAGGTCATAGTCTTCGCGTCGTCGCTGACCTGATAATCTTGGGCGACCGTGCTTGGATTAGTTGTTACCGAACCTTCTGGGTAAGTTGATATGAGAGGATCAAATATCTGCGTAAATATGTACCCTGAGTACACATCGGTGTATCGGATCGGGTGGAAATCCTGGGGTTCATGGGTTTGTGCTATATTGATCGTGTCTGAACCTTCGACATTCCATTCCTCGGCAACGACCAAGGGACCAGCTCCCATATGGGGGTTCCAAGATTCGTCAGGGATCTCTACTGATTCGTGATAGGCTCTTGGCTCCCTTTGGGTGTATGTGATGAACGTTCCCATATCTTCATCGACCAGTATTTCCTGCGCATCCTTATACATTTGATATCTCTCTGAATCGTCTGGTTCACTTAATCCTTGCTTTACCTTGTTTGTATACTCCTCACTACTGTACCATCCAGAGTAGAAAGCCCATGCAGAGTCGTTCATCATGTAATTCAAGCTTCCCATCGGACTAGTAGGTCCTGACCAGCCCGAATAGCTCAAAGGCGCATTGCCCGCCTGTACTTCCTCGATATAGGTTCCCCATTCAAGGGCTTTTATTTCTATATCAAATCCTGCCTCTTTCGCCTGTTGCTTGACTACTTCCATCTCGTCTGCTCTCTCGTCATTAGGGACGTAAAGCTCTGTCTCTACCAGTGTTTCTTCACCTTCTTCATCAACGCAGCCCGATAGTGCCAACGAAGAGAGTACCAGTACACCGACAAGTACTACGGCTAACATCCTTCTCTTTATATCTAGCATTTTATATTCACCTACTGAGATTGTCATGTTTTTTGATTATTTAATCTTTTCCATTTTTAAAGAGATTCTGGGTATATGGCTATAAGAGCTTTTCAGTTCTGAGAGCTAAAGGACAACTATAAAAACCATTATTTATTATATAAATCCAAATGGAGAAGAGAACAAAGGTGTATATAATAGCCGGGATCATCATCCTTGCGTGGATGATATTGATCTTGGGGATCATAGAAGCTCCAGCTTTTGTCTGGCTTGCATTGGTGATCGTTTCCTTCGTCTTCTATCTATCTGCTACAGGATATCAGTTTAGAAGGAGAGGATCTCTCGAGGAGGTTATGGATGATATGGAAGATTATATGGAGAGTAAAGCCGAGGAGACGGAGATGAAGGAGCTAGAGGGGGATCCGTCCAAAAAGACTGAATCTGAAGAAGAAGAGTATGATTTCGGTGACGATATCGAGATAATCAAAAAGTAATTATTCTCCTTATTCAAGGCTCCTTATAAAACCTCTTCGCTAAGGTCATCAGATCTAGAATGTGGTCTAACTCCTATGACTTTTGACCAAAAATCGTTCAGTTCCCTAGCCTCGTCGGATGTCTTGATTTCCATGTTCTTGATGACCCCGTTATTTAAGAAAGCTATTAGAAATACAATAAAACTTTTTTATTCAGTTGATGCTTGAAAAGAGATAGGAGCGTTCAACCATGGATAACGGTAAGAATCAACTGGATGAGATCCAGAGTGAAGTATTCGAATTGAAAGACTTGGTGGATTATCAGAAAGGCTCTATAGTGAGCCGGACGTTAGTGGATAAAGAGGAGGTAACGCTGACCGTTTTCGCATTCGACGATGATCAAAGTCTGAGCGAGCATACCACGCCGCATGATGCCGTGCTTCAAGTCATAGAGGGAAACGCTAAAGTGATCATTGGGGGTCAGAACTACGAATTGCGGGAAGGCGAAACGATTGTCATGCCGGCTAACAAACCACATGCCGTGGAAGCATTAACGGAGTTCAAGATGTTCTTGACGATGGTGAAATCTTAGAAATCTACCTCATACCGCCCGACCCCCAACATGGACTCCCTGAACCTATCAAACACGTCACCTCTTAGTCCCTCAGCATCTTTGATATCTATATCCACGGCTACAGCTTCAGTACCGCCGCCAGTAGATGCCGTATCTAGAATTAAAGAAGATAAATTCCACCGTTCTTGGAGTATGTTCCTGCTCTCGATCAAATTTTGTATACGATAGTAAGGAACTATGACGGTCTTTCTGTTCCAGAAGCCTCTCACCGCAAAGAAATGATCATCTCCTAGACTGAATCTCTTATGTTTCCACTCGTAATGAGCCGCTATTAAGATCAATGGGGCTAAGAGGAACGAATACCAGAAATCAAAACTGATTATGAAATGGTTGATTAGATAAGCTATAGTGATGAAGGAGCCCAAGATCAAGCTGTATCTCACTGCGTACCTCTTTTTAGCCCTTCTTGGTATGCTCTGAAGACTTAACTCTGAAAAGTTTTCTATATCTCTGCCAAAAGTGATGATATCCTTCCTGCTCGCCAGTGGGATCGCCACCTCGGAACCTCTTTTCTTTGATGTTTTCTTCGCATAGCCGGCTGTTTCCACCTTCAAACTAGCATAACCCAACATCCTCTTCAGTGGGTTCTCCTCTACACTCAATGTTTGTATCTTCTTTATAGGTATGCTCCCGTTGTAGCGGTTCAAAAGACCTCTTTCGTATTCTAAAACGTTTTTGGACCTCCATAACTTGAAGTCGTAATATTTGAAGAAGTTGAATACCGCACTACCAGCCCAGGCGAGAAGGAAGAGACCGAACAGGAATAAGGGAACAGTATAGGTACCTAGGTCAGACGCGTAGGCTGCCACGGATTCACCCACAACTATCGATATTATGGTCAACGATCCTCCAAAAACTTTCTTGTCCATCGATATCACGCTCATCAGTATGAGGTCATCGTTGCTCAAGGCGAATAACGGTCCTTTGCTTTTTTCTTCCTTCCTTTCGTCCAAGACTCTACTTTTGATCAGGTTCTGGATCAAAGGTAACTGTTCGACTTCTATGTATTTCAGAGATGCCTCAGTCTCGCTGCCACCGGCTGTCTCAAAATTGACCTGAGCTATGCCCAAGAATCTCTGAACTATGTTCTTACTGATATCTATATTCTGGATCCTCCGCAGTGGTATCCTTCTGTTCTCTTTCTTGATTACGCCCCTTTTGATATTAAGACTCCCTTCTGAAAAGGTATAATCATAATTCTTCCAATAGAGATACTGGTAAAATACAGAGATGAGAAAGACAGCGGCGATGATGCCTGCTAAAATAAGTATTGACTGGAAGAGATTCATATCCAATGAGGACAAAGAGGCCCCACCGGATAGCAGAGAGAAGAATATGATCTGGCCGGTGTTCTCTACGGTCCTGTAAATTATGGAGTATTTAGATAGTTTCATACGGCGTCCTTCTCCTCGGATCTTATGGCCACGTCTCTCAACCACCGCTGCATCTTTCCAGCTTCCTTTGGGTCGAGACCCGGTATAGTCACATCGGCCCCTCTTGAGCCGGCAGTGAAGACCACTATCTTAGTTAGACCGGCTATCCTGTCGATTATACCCCGCTGGGTGTCGATATGCTGAACTCTAACGTATGGAACCATGGACTTCTTCTTTATAAGCACGCCGTATTGAAGATAAAGATGGTCCTTTCTCAAGTCAAACCCCCAGTTCTTATACCTTTCTATCATGTAGTAGGAAAGACCAAGAGCGATGAGAGGAAATACAACTAAGGCAATGATCAATTGTTCAGTCAAAGTTAGAGTTGAATAGATATAAAGAGATAGGAAAATCAGGCCAGTTAAAAAGAGAGAGATGAATAACCCCTGGGCTATCCAGATATTTCTAACCTTGATCTCTAGATCTTTCATCGACTACCTCCGTCAGATCGAACCCATATGGAGATAGAGTTGCTAACCATATATAAAACTAAGACATCAGGTCGTCTATATCCATAAAACAGGTGATGTAGCATCCGTATTCAGTATCTTTTTCTTTTACAGATTTTGTATATGCCCTCACCCAGTTTGTTTCTCCGTCATTTTTGATCACCCTGAAAGGATCATTTTTGAAATACTCTATACTAGTACATTTTATTTCTCTGACCTCCCTCAAGAAATCATCCATATCATCCTCATGTATCAAGTTTGAAAGTCCTATCTCCTCTGAATAGATCACATCTATACTGTATCCCGTAAGTCCTTTCAGATTAGGAGAAACCGTTTCAATAGATAGACCTGGCTCATCGAGCCACTCTATAAAAACCACGGGGCCTTTAACGAACAGATCGTTTCTTACCCCGATGTTTCTTTTAGCGATCTTCAGCCCCGTTATATCCTGGAAAGATACTATACACCTGCCGGTCTGTGGAACAGTGCCCATCTGTACATAGACGTTTTTAATATATCCGTCGATGTTTTGGAAGGTAAATTCGTCGGTTTGGGCACCATCATAGGTCCCTTCCCAGATAGTTTTTAAAAACTGCTCAAATCTCTTTTCCTCTTCCTCGGCTATAAAATCGAGTATGTTCATCTCATCCACTATATTGGACCTCTCGGCTGCAGATATCCGTTCGAAGTTCTTGTTCACGTCTGTGATGGTCATATCTTCCCGAGCTATTATCATAGGTATCCCGGCATTTTCGAAGACTCCCCTGTACATCTTCTCCTTCGCATCGAGTTTTTCATTCAGCTCTACATGCTTTATCTCTTGGATTATCGCCTCTCCGAGAACACCATATTGCGATTTAGGGTCACCCTTTTTCTGGATATATCTGTTGGCCCCCAAATTGAGAGCCTTCATGGCAACTTCTTCCCTGCCTTTACCGGTGAATATGATAAATGGTATATCCTTATCCATCTGCCTCACTTTTTTTAAGAATTCCAAACCATCCATACCTGGCATCTTATAATCTGAGACGACGGCGTCATAAAATTCATCCAGGCATTCTAATGATTCCTCTGCGGAGGATCTAATCTCTATCTCCATATCTTCGTTCTCCCTCTCTAGAAAGATCTTAGCCTGTTGAAGGAGACTTTCGTTATCATCGACCATCAGCACCTTCATTTTCTCAAGCGAGTCTATCTGCCGCTGATATACATTTATTTTGGTGACATATCATGGGAGATGTTTAAAAAATCAGTATAAATTTTATATAGAGTCATCATCCCTATACATTTGATTACCTAGTTGGTGCATGATTTTGACACCTTTTGCAGAGAGCCGTGTGAAAAAGAAGATAAATCTTATCGGCGATCCCGCGGTCGGGAAAACCTCGCTCATCTTGAGGTTCGTCAATAATGTTTTCGGGGAGAAATATTTGAAAACGATCGGTACAAACGTCTACACAAAGGAGATCCAGTTGATAGGTGGCTTTGTTAAATTGGTCATCGTTGATATCATGGGTGAGAAAGATTTTCAGTGGGTCCAGGAAACTGCGTTCCGTCAATCGGCAGGAGCTTTAGCCGTGGCAGATGCCACCAGAAAAGAGACCTTGGACAACCTGATCGAGAATTGGATCCCAAAATACAGATCGGTCACACCAGACACGGCACCGATAATCTTGGCTGTTAACAAGAACGATCTAGATGACAAGGAGATAACCCTTGAAACACTAGATGGCAAAACCACATCACACTTCAGTCATTTTTTCTTCACCTCCGCCAAGACCGGAAAGGATGTGGAAGAGGCCTTCAGAAGTCTTGGAGCGAAGAGTCTCTTTCAGACCACCTCACTCGAACCCGAGGTAGAGAAGGTCATGATGAACAAAACCATAGATACGCCCAAAAAGCTGCTCAGCTGTCTATTCAATTTTACCGCCTGCCTGGGCGACATATCGTATTTTGAAAGAGAAGATGCATTAGTAAAGGTCGGCATGGATAAATTCCAGATAGAAGAAGATATCTCCGAAGAAAAGGTATTAGAATTCGGTAGATCCATAATAAAAATTTACGAAGATAAGAAAGATATGGAATCAGTAGAGGCAGTCGAGAGGGTGATGGAGAAGTATAAAAGAGAAAAAGATATCGATTAACTCTTTTTTCTCTCAGTTGATCTTTCAGATTGAGTAACGAACCATCTATCTTCATCTCTCTGTTTCACGACCAATTCGATACCCTTCCTGTTTTCAAAGACGTCGTCTAGATAAAGGCCCATGTTTTTGAATATCGTCGGTGGGGCTGAAAAACCTGGCTCTAGATTATATTTATCCGGGGTTAGTTTGACCATGATGATAAATTAAAAAAGAGACTTAAAGAGGTTTTGTTGCTGGAACGACTCTGTTGAGCGGACCTATAATTTTTCAGCCAATGATTTCATTTCATCCAGATTATCTTCGATCTCTTCCACCTTCCCTCTCTCTGCCTTCTCTATATTAGCGATTATCTTTTCAATGGGTTTATCCAGATAATAGAGATGTACGGGCCTCCCTTTGCCCTCCTTCTTCTCCTTCTCGGTAGTGACCCATCCCTTCTCCCGCAGTTCTTTAACGGATATAGATACTTCTGGCTGTCTCAATCTAACGGCGTTCTCGATCTCTCGACTCTTCGCACCTTCGTTCGAGGCGATATAGACCAAAGCTTTGGCCACGTTCTTGTTTAGACCGGTGTTTATCAGAGTGTCCACCAATACTTGTTCGTCTTCGTCGAATTCTTCGACCATAATATCACATATACCATAATTTTAACCCTATATATATTTTTCTTTCAATGTGGATATATTCTCTTAAATAAATATAGGTCTAGATTATTACATTTGGACATGATCACATCTATTTTAGGTTGATCTATTCAGCACCTAATGAAGATGCGAACGATTATAAAACCCATCTTCGATATTGATGGCAATATGACTCCACCCCATTATACCAGTCAGTTGATTTCATATGAAAGTCAAAATTCACAGAGGGGTTATGAACCATGTCAGTAATCTACGAAATTGCGTTTTTGTCGGTGGTCATCTTATTCTTTTCGACTATGAGTTTATTCGTGTACTATTCTATCAAGAATACTCTTTTGATAAGAGGGAAATATGTCCATATATCAAAAGTCATAGGTGTGTTTTTCCTAGGGATCAGTGTTATATTGACGGCTCTTTTCTATGGGACATCCTTAAATGAATTTTATATCAAAAAAGATATCATGATCCTGCTTGCCATGTTCCTCGCCATCTTTACATTTCAGTTCATCTACTCATTGTATAGATACCGGATCAACAGGATGGATGAGTCCACATTTATAAAAACTCTGACAGATATGCCTCATGGTCTTGAAAGATCAGCAGGTATTTGTTTATGGTACCTATCTTTTGCCGTACTCACGTTGAATGCTGACTGGGGCACTTTTTTCAGACTAGCAGTTGTGACCCTTATCACGTTGGGCATGGTTGTGTTTGCTTTCAGTGAGAAGCGATTTCATAATTCCCTGAGAAAAAACGTCTCTTCCAAGCGCTCAGGGAAGCCAAAGAACTTTGATATTTTACGTGATCAAATACAGACACTAAGAGTCTATATCGAGATCACAAATACATTCATCAGAAAAATAAAGCCAGTGGTGGGAGGAGAAGCGATAGAAGACATACTAAAGAACAACGCAGAACGCCATCTAAGTCTGCTAAGGGGGGCGGTCATAAACGTAAACCTTACTCTGAATAGAGAGAAAATAGAAGGAAACCTCAAAAATATAGACTCAACATATCAGTTACAGTCTATACTTATGGGATTTTCAGAACTGAATTCCGATCTGCTAGAGATATATTCAGCCGTGACCTCTCAGGACCTAGGAAATGAGATGTTAGAAAAGATCTATAAGAAGACTAGGGATGCCTATGACGATCCTCCGGTATTCGAAGACATATTGACATCTTTACCCGAAGGGGTCCTCCCTGAAGAGAAGGTAAAGCGGCTGAGTGAAAGTGAACTCGAAGAGGAACTCATCGATAAACAGGAAGACCTGAGTAAGGCCTTCCTGGAGGCACAACTGGCCAAGAAGGAAAAGAAGACCATCATAGGCTCTCTTGTGGAACCTGTAGTAGTTTTGAATGAAGAAGGAGTTATCACGACTATAAACCCGGCATTTACTGACGTATTTGGCTATAGCAGAAAGAACTTACTTGGTAAGGAGATCGAAGATACAGATTTCTTCAAAAATTTAGAGAAGGATATAAAAGAAAGGTTCTTATCGATTATAGAAAACCCTTCCGAGGATAGAAGTAGCGATATCGAAGAGATGTACCTCAGAGATAAAGACGGCAATAAGTTGGCCGTGAATTACACTGCTAGTTGCATGAAAAAAGGGAAAACTGATGACTGTCCAAGCACCGTGATAGTGTTCAGAGATATAACCGGTAAGAAAAAAGTAGAGGAGTTCAAAGAGATGCTTCGTTCAGTATTAACGCATCATGTCTGTAATAATATTCAAATCATCGAAGGATACCTGGAACTGTTGAGAGATTTTGATCCCTCGGAGGAACAGGCCGAGATGCTGGATAACGGTTTAGATGCGATCAGTAAGACTAGAAAGTTGATCGATAGAGTGGAGATGTTGGAAGAGACCCGCGGCTTGAAATTGAAGGGTGCCGTAAATCCGTACTTCCTTTTAGAAGAGACCGTCGAGTTCTACAGAAACCCTGCAGAGGAAAGTGGATTTGAGATAGACACCAAGATAGATGATAAGGATGTAAAAGTAAGAAGCGGTGGGAAAGGCGGCGTACTCATAGAGAGTATTTTTTCGGAACTGATAGACAACGCCGTCAAGCACTCTGAAGGAGACAAGATCAGTATCACATCAAGAGAAGAAGATGATAGCGTTGTTTTTACTTTTGAGGACAATGGCGAGGGTTTAGAAAAAGAAATAAAAAAGGACATATTTGAGACCGAATTTCTTGTTAACATCGAAGGGAAAGAGGGTTTAGGACTCTACCATATCGTGAAGATAATCAAAGCATTAGGTGGTGAGATAGAGGTCGCGGGCTCTGAATTGGGAGGGACTAGATTTGAAGTGAAGCTCAAAAAAGTAGACGGATGATCTGTGTCACGGCGCAACATTTATGATATCAATCGATCCATTTTCTTCCACAGCTTTCATGGTGAAATCGAACCTATCCAGATCCATAGCACAGTGGAAATCACCCTCTGGAAACTCTGGTTTAGAGTCATCAAAAAACTTTTTAGCAGATCTATAGTTCCTGATGGACTCTTTTATCTTGGAAAATTTTGGTTCATCTCCATTCAGGCTTTTCTCTATGTATTCAGCGCAGTATTCGTCCTCCTTTCTGTTCTCAAGACCGGATTTACCCATAGCCACCAGTGTTAAAAGATCTGGACGTCTTTTCTGGATGTATCTGATATTTGAACCAGCACAGACGAAGTTGCCAAGCAATATCTCATCGGCCCTTTCAGCTTTTACCATACCCTGTGTTCCTGCGCTTGTTGTCAAAACTACGCCCTTGCCAGAGAAGTCGATTTGACTCATCCTGTAAGGTGAATTACCATAATCGAAGCCCCCTATCCTGCGTCCCTTTCTCTCACCGATCAAAACTAACTCAGGATACTCTCTCTTCAATTCGAAGGCCTCTTCTACTTGACTCACCGTTATAAGTTTTTCCGCCCCATTTGCAATTACATAGGCCGCCGTGGTGCAGGCTCTGAAAACATCGATTATCACGACTAGGCCCTTTGCCCTTTTAGCGCCCTCTAACAAGCTTTCCCTCACTATTTTCATCATACGATGTAAAACAGTGCTTGATTAAAAATCCTTTTATCAATAGAAGAAACCTTTTTATCATTCCTATTACATTGAATATATTATGAAAAAAATCCTTATCACTGCCGGTATACATGGAGACGAGCTTGGCGCCGTCTTGATCGCCAGGGAGCTCAGGGGATGGGTCGAAGGGAAAGCCATCAGCGATGTCGAGATAATACCAGAAGTAAACAGCGAGGCCGTAGAAACAAGAAAGAGAGAAAATCCCGTGGATGATAAAGATCTGAACCGATTATTCCCAGGGTCTCAAAGGGGTACTCATTCTGAGAAATTAGCCTACAACCTGTTCCAAAGGGCCTTAGAATATGATCTTGTGATAGACCTACACACCTATGGCCCGGACAGCTGGTGTATACCGTATATGCTCACCGACCTGACCAAGGAGGGTAACCGGAGATTGTGCCGCAAGATCGGCTTGGATTACGGTGTCCAGACGGGAGGCACTGAGGGGCAGTTATTCATAGAATTGTCTAAAAGAGATATCCCCTCCCTGATCATCGAGGTCGCTGGAGCGAATCATCTTAAGGATAGTCTTTTAGCCAGAGTAAAATCCTCCCTTCAGTCGTTCCTGAACGAAGAAAATTCTGAAAAGAAGGTCGAGTTTTTTGATCATTACGAGAGACTAAGTCCCGATAAAGAAGGTCACTTCCAGCCTAAGAAAAATCCTGGAGATAGAGTGGATGAGGGAGAAGAGTACGGAACTCTAGACGATCAAAGCATGAGAGCCGATCTTACCGGACTCGTACTCGGCATAAAAAGCCCCAGTGCCTACGATAATGAGAATGAGAGTTTGATAGTCATCGCTGAAGAGAAGCCCTAATAGCATCTAGATACTGACCGGATAACGGAACTAGAACAAAAAAGAGATATAAGGCTAAAGGACATAATACTTTAAGGTGGTTCCACATGCATAAGTTCGTTACCCTGTTGGCTGTTTCACTGATTTTGACTCTTACTATGATTAGTACTCCAATTCAGGGAAAAAAACCGGTAGATGAGACGTTGATCATCGGTTCAGGAGGGGATGAGATATACAAGCTAGAGAGTAACAAAGGGACTGAATGGACTTTTCAGATAAGCTCCGAAAGACCGGTAACCTTGAAATGGTTCGATGAAGAGGACTATGAATTTTACAGCAAGGGAGAAACCGAGAAGGTATACCCGATAGATTCAAGAGATAATGTGACAGATGAGAAATTCGAAAAGACCTTTCAGGCTGGAGTTTTTTACTTCCTTATAATCAATGAATACAACGAAAAGGTTACAAACGTGACAGTAAAGGTCAGCTACGAGGAGACACCAGGTTTTACTCTACCTGTATCGATGGCCGCGGGAATGGGTGCGGTCTTCATCTACCGTTACTTTTACAGACGGGAGAGAGGGATGATGTAGCCCATCAAATTCAATCTTCATCTTCCAATGTGATATCGAATCCACATATTTCCAACTGGTCCAACGGTTTTCTTTTTGACTCGTACCATTGACCCCATTTCCTGGATATGTGTTCCGTCCAGCTGTAGTTATCGTAGTCATAACTATCTTCTCTGTCCCCCTTGAGAGATATCTTTGCGTCCAATCTCCTGTAGTAGTCCTGTTCTAGATAACCTTCGTCCATCTCTTCCATGGCGTCCTCGATCTGTTCATCTTCAAGGTCAGGATAAACGTCCTCGAAAAGTACGAAATCCTGTGGGTATCTAGGCCTAGTCTGGGGGTCTTCGGCGGGGTATCCCATTGCTAGCTGAACCAGAGGGAACACCTTATCCGGAAGATCATACTTTTTCTTGATCCTTTTGGCCTTGTAGATAGCGCCGCCTAGAAAGCAGCTACCTATACCTAAACTCTCCCCCGCAACGACCATATTCTGAGCCATGTAAGCCGCATCCTGTATGCCAAAAAGGAGTATCGAGAGGTCGTTCGTAACCATCTTCCAGTCACGTTTTTCCATTATCTTCTCCATCTTATGGGCATCAACACAAACGGTGAACAGTAAGGGCGCCTCAAAGGGATGTTCTTCCCTGTCTCTCGATAGCATCAAGGAATAGAGTTGAGAGACGAAGGGTGCCTGCTGACCGGCTCTTACGATCGTATCTATCTCCTCTTCGGATGGTGGTTCCTCAGTGTATTCCCTTATTGATTTATGACTCAACAATGTGTCTATGACGGAGTTTCTTTTCATACTATCAGTTAGCGATAAAACTTCTATATAAATAAATGTAATCAAGATCGGATTTTAAAAAATTTACAAAAATCTTTTAATCACTTCTTGTATTATTAGCCAAAGGTGACACACTGATAGATCAATTTTGGATTTCGAACAAAATGAGAATAGGTCTTATAAAATCTGACAAAGAGTGGGACAAAACATGGATATCGAATTTATCAAACGGCAGGCCGAAATCTATTCTAGTGCTGGTCTATTGGACAAAGCTATAGACCTATACGAGAGAGCGATAGAAACGATAGAAAAGGAAGAAGGGCATAAAGGTGAAATACATATCTTGAAAAAGTTGGGGAACCTTAGGCTAAAAAATGGCGATCAGGACGAGGCAATCGATGTCTTTGAATCATTACTAAAGAAAAAAGAAGATATCGCCAGAGATAATGCACTTGGTTTTGAAGATATTTACTACAAACTCGGTCTATCATACACAGAGCAGGGAGATCTAAATCAGGGGCTTCAGGCCTTAGAAAGATCATCCCGTAAAGCCAAAAAGGAGAACAGGACGGAGTTGCTGGCTGAGGACTATCTACTGATGGGTGATATCTATCTAGCTATAGGAGAACTGAAGGAAGCTCTGTTACATTTTGTAGAATGCTTACAGAGTGCAAGAGATGCCGGTGAAAGACGCCTCGAACTGAGGGGTTTAAGAGCTATAGGCGATACATATTTTATAAAAGGAGATTTGCAGCAGGCTTTAGAGTCCTACAAGGAAGGACTAAAACGATGTGAAAAAGAGGCACAAGGAAAGAGGAGCGTCATGAAAGCAAGGATGGGAAGACTCTTACTGGAGAAAGGTAAAAAAGAAAGCGCATCAGAGAATTTTGAAGAAGCCCTCGAGAACGAGCTAACCAGTGGGAACAGGAACAGACTGGCGGAACTGGTTTATCACCTGGGAAGGTATCATCTTCATGAAGAGAACTATGACAGGGCCTATGAGTACTCGCAGCAGGGCTTAGAACTCGTAAAAGATATGAAGGAAGGATCGAACTTTATAGAAGCTGAAGTGTTGAACCGTTTGAACCTTGCCAACGTTTTTGCCGATGAAGGGGAACTGGATGAAGCTTTAGAGGAGGTAAACAACGCAGAAGAAGCGATCACGGGTCAGAACAGCGGGAGAAAAAGAATCCTTCTAGGCGAGGTACACCGTTTTTCAGGTGAGTTCTACAGACAGAAAGAGGAATACGAAGAGTCTGAAGAGCATCTATCGGAAGCTCTAGACATATTCCAGAGGCAGGGGGATAGAAGGAAACGGGCCAAAACTGAGTATCATTCGGCCCTTCTCTATAGAGATATGGACGACATTGAAGAAGCGATGAATCATCTTAAGAAGATCAAAAAAGAGTTCAAAGACATGCAGATGTATGAATGGGTTAAAAGATGTGAGAGGATCTTAGATGAACTCTGATATCTTACCTATATCCTGGTGATCTTCTCTAGTTCCTCCAGATCTACTATATCCTCTTCTTCCTCTTCCTCTAACTCATCTAATCCTTCCAATTCGACCTCTTCTTCCTCTGACTCAAAAATCACGCCGCAGTGTGGGCATTTTGGAACGTTTCTCGATATCTCCTTTCCGCAGTTCCCACATTCAAAGAGAACTTCTCCTTCTTCATCGGCGAGTTCTACTTTCACATCCGTTTCACTAGCCTCGACTTCTTCTTTTTTAGACTCTATACCCTCTCCACCTGCGGTTTCAATTTCCTCCTCTCCTATGGTCTCAAACACGCCCTCGTACAGACCTTCTTCTTCGATATCCTCGGCCTCGAGTTCCAGTTCTTCACCTAGACCTATCTCTTCGGGGACCTGTTCTAGCTCTTCGCCCGCGGCAGTGATATCTTCACCTTCAAATATCTCTCCCTTCTTATCTTCTAATATTTTCAGTTTTTCTTCCAGTTCTCTTCTCTTCCCCTTCAAAGTTCTCTTTAATTCATCGATCTCTTTCGATCTCTCTTCGAGTATCTCCTCTTTATCATTCAGGCTTCTAGCCTTCTTCTTCAGCTGTTTCTTCTTTTTGGCGAGTTTCTTCTCCTTTTTTCGTAGCCTACGCTCTTTCTCCTTCAACTCTTTTGCTTTCTCTTCCAATTCTTTTTTCTTCCGTTCTATTTCTTTTCTCTCGTCTTTCATCAGTTGTTCAGCCCTCTCATCCTCACCCCTTTCCAACAGTTCCTCCTTTTTCTGCTTGATCTTTTCGGCTTTTTCATATAGCTCGTCTCTCTTTTGTTTCAGTTTCGTTTTGAGGTCCTCGACCTCATCTGATTTTTGCTGCAGTTCCTTCTCCTTGGTGTTCAATTCCTTTGCCCTATCTGCAATCTCTTTTTTCTCTTCAGCTATGTTGTTCTCCCTTTCCTCGAGTTCTTCCGTTTTATCACGAAGAGTAGAGGCCCATTTCTTCAGATGAGATTCCTTTTTTTCTAGAACGTGCTCTTTCTCCTTCAAGGACTCCCTCTTCTCCTGCAACTCCTTCTTTCTTCTTTTGAATTTTTCGATAACATCCTCTGCTTCTGAGAAATCGGGGTCGTCCTCTGCCACTTTTTAGCTCCTCCTTACTGTTTATCGATACCTCTAAATCTGATCTATAGTGGTAAATAGGTGGCTAACATTATAAATTTTCTCTTTTCTTAGTAACTCGTGATAGCGGATTTTATTATATAAAGCAAAATACTATTTATGGTGATAGATATCTAATTTAAAATCCTGTTACTTGATATAGAAAACATTAAAAAGGATGAAGTATAATAAAAGATTGATAACTCAGGTGAATTGAAGGGAGATGTGATATAATATGAACGATAAGGCCATCCAAGAGAAATTGTCTCGATTAAAACAAGAAAACAATCTAAGCGAGATCGCTATCTTCAATGAAAGCGGGACCATACAGCTTACCGACACAGAAAAAGAAGACAAGATAGATTCTTCAACGTTTCCTATAGTTTCTGAGGTCCTAGATATCATCTCTAACGGTTACGACAACGGGGGAGAATGGACATCTACTGGACTGGAGGACTCTGATTTCTATCTCCACTTCGCCGTGAAGGAGGAGGAAACCAATACAACTCAAGACAAGATTATCGCCCTTGAATATAGGCCTACAAGTGCTACTCTGTTCACCTACATCAAGGAGGAAAGACGGGCTCAGTCCACCTGATGGATCAAAAGGAAAAGTAAGAGAGGGTCAAATATTCCAGAACACCCAATCTCCGGTTTCTTCGTAATGGAATATATCTACATCTTCCGATATATCCTCCGCTAGAAGGTCATCTATCCATTGCTCGTTTCCGAAGGTGTGCATCGGAACAAAATGAGGGGGTCTGACCTGCTTTAAAAATTCTATAGGTCCGGCCCAACTTTTCAGTCTTTCATCCATATTGGAGAAGGCTATCTGTGGGTCTATTTTCTTTAGTTCCTTCAACATATTCTGAAACACCTGGACCTTCTCGCTTCTTTTTTCCTCGTCCCATTCCTCCCAGTCCCACTTGGCCAGATCCCCCCCATAGTATATCGACCTGTTCCCGATGTCTATGATAAAAGCTACCCCTTCGTCGTTACTCTCAAATGTCTCTATCTCTAGACCTTCAAAAGGATAGGTCTCTCCGGGAGAGACCCTTACGACAGTATGGTCTTTCGCTCTCATCTTCAGTTGCTCGTAGGCATCCTCGGCGGCTATAAAATCCGTGCGGTCCGCCCACTTAGTGAACTCTATCACCCTAGGGTCGAAGTGGTCCGGATGTGAATGGGAGAAGAGTACATAAAGATGCTTATCCTCTATCTCAGATGTGATCGTTTTCTCTATCGATCCCGGGCAATATGAAGGACCAGGATAATCGAATAGGAGTACCTTCTCCCCTATGGTCAAAGAGAAACAGCTGTGATATAGATACGTGACTTTAGCTTCCATCCTTATCCCAATCTATAGTACGATATCCTTTATGAATAATTTTTGTTCTGATCCTCACATTGAAGCTATGCCAGAAGACTTAAAAAGATGGAAATTTCATACCCTCTCGGTGCATCTTTCATGGATTTCAAGAAGGAAAAAGAGAAGAGCATTTTTTACTCTCCTTCGGAAGATAGCTTACAAGAAAAACTGGTAGAGATAAGATATGACCCTTTAACGGGAAAAACGTCCAGGATAATAGATGATCCGATGCCGATCAATAAAGAAGATCCTGATATGAGTGATGTGGAGAAGGACGGGTTCTGTCCTCTCTGTCCAGAAAATATATACGACGTCGGTGTAAGGGATGTCAGGGTCCTTTCTAAAGAGATCGAAGCCAAGGGTGAATGTGTCCTTCTATCTAACCTGACACCCTATGCGGAGAATTCATTGGTGCTAAGATTGACAGAGAAGCATTATTTAGAATTGGACGAATTCACAACAGAACATTTTGCAGATGCTCTTGAGCTGATACAGAGATACGCAGGAGAGCTTGAAGAAAAGTGTCCTGAAAGGAGATTCATCAACATATTTATGAACTATCTTAAGCCTGCGGGCAGCAGTATCGTTCATCCACATATGCAGACCATAGTTTCCAAGGAGCCAACAGATCATCAGAGAAGGATGCTAGATTCCGCCAGAAGTTACCATGAAAGAAACGGAAGTAACTACTGGGAAGATCTGATAGAAGAAGAGAGAGGGGGTCCGAGATCCATCGGAGATAGAGGTGAAACGTTCTGGATGACCGCCTTCGCTCCAAGGGGATTTGAACACGTGAAAGGGATAATCCTCGAAGACCTTTTAGATATAAGAGCAAAAACGATCTCAAAAATTGCCGAAGGCATAATCAACACTCTAGAGTATTATAAAAAGGAGGGATACAATTCTTTCAACTTTGCGATGACTACCCATCCTTTGAAAGGTTCTGCTCCCTTCGCCACGGTCATCGATATGGTCACTCGGAGCAATCTAGATAAGTTCTACTGGTGTGATGTCAGCTCCTTAAGCAAACTCCAAGACGAAGCACTCATAGACAGGAGACCGGAAAGAACAGCTGAAGATGTCCGGAGTTCTTTCAATAAACAGTGAAATAAGAGAAAGGTTTTTCACCCGTAGAGCGGAGGCTGGGCAGTTTGATGGTCTATATCCTGCTGGGCCTTGTTGGTCTGGTCCATCATTTTCGCGTACTGTTCTTCCAGCTGCTCTGCGCTCTCTATCAGGGATTCAGTCTCTATCTCTATATCTTTATAATCGGCGAATTTATCTAGAAGGTATGCTGCACCTCGTGGATCGGGCATATTTTGGTCACTCTCTCTCAGCATACCTATGGCCTTCAACCCCTTCTCGTGAGCGTTCAATAGTAGAGCACTAGATATCCCGGATATAGCCCCCCTAGATATGATATCAATATCCAGTTTTTCTGCTTCAGTTTCAGCGGCGTGGGAGCTTAAAATACCCCATGTCTTTTTCTCCTCCTCCTGGTTCTTCTGCGGGATACCATCGAATATTATCACGTCTTCTATATCGTTATCGACCGCTAAATCGACGATGGTTTTCGATAGCCCTGGGGCGAGTTCTGGAGGTATCACCATATCGGATTTTACCAACAGGAAATCCTCGCCAGCGAAGAAACGGACGGGCCTTCTAGGTATACCCTCAAAGATCACCGCGGTCGGCGGGAACTTATCGCAATCTATAGACGCTATCTGTTTTAGGCCTAAAGTGTTTATCAGCTGTTCCGAGGCTATGCCTCCGATGAGGCCGGTGCCTGGAAAACCTGCCACTAATACATCTACGTCCGGTATCTCTTCATCCTTCTCGAAAATGATATCGTAGCAGTGGTCGTACTCGTAAGATTCCTTCCTTCTCAACATATATGATCACCTCATATACCTAAAGAACCAAGAGATACTTCTATCTTTGGTCTACCATCTCATGGGTAAGGAACCGCGGGTCTATCTGGAAGTGAGTGATACACCGGAGTCTTCTTCGAGCCTTCTTCTCTATCCTCCTCAGCCAGTCTCCAAGGCCAAATCCTAGACACATGCGCTGATTGGATATATACCTCATCTAGATTTATGGAGAGCCAATCTATGAAACCGTACTCCTTCTTTCCTTCTACTTCTTTCTGTTGAAGTTCCTGAGGTCTCCTACCTATGACATCCTCAAAGTCTTTCTCTATGTTCTCCCAGTTTATCTCCGTAGAGGAGCCCTGATACACCTCTGAAAGGACTATCGTGTTATCACCGTAGCTTTCTAAAACGCCGATAAAAGCCAAACCGTCCTCCATTACCACCAGAATCCTTTCATCTTCTAGAACTTTCAGTTTACTTCTAAGCAGATCATCTATCATCTTTATCCCATTTTTGGATTGCCTCTGATTATTAAAAGTTTGCTTGATCAAAGGTCAAATGTCAAAAAGGAAATTTTTTTATCTCAGGAAGGGATAACAACGTTATGGAAGCGAGAAAGAAGGTCAGCGGAGAAAGGAACGAGCACGATGTTAAACTCTTTGCTATCAGCACCTGTGGATGGTGCAAAAAAGTGAAGAAACTCTTGAAATCCTTGGACGTCGAGCACGAATATGTGGACATAGACGTAGTTCAAGGTGAAGAGAGCAAAGAGGTGAAGGAGGAGCTCAAAGAGTACAACCCGAGTATAAGCTGCCCTACACTGGTGATAGACGAGGGAGAAAAGGTCATAATAGGATATAAAAAAGATGAGATAGAGGAGGCGCTGAGTGGATGAGAGACAAAAACGAGATGATGGAATACGTTAAAAAAGATGCCGAAGAGAACGGCTATTTTCTATGTCCAGATGAAGACCTGCTGGATGACCTGATAGAAGGCCTAGTAAAAAACGAAGAGAGGTATGGTTATCCATCCTGTCCCTGCAGGGAGGGCAGCGGTGTAAAGACCTACGATTCGGACATAATCTGTCCATGTGAATACAGAGATGCGGACGTGGAAGAGCACGGCATGTGCTACTGTGGTCTCTTCGTCTCGGAGGAATTAAAAGAGGACCCTTCGAAGATGCAGTCCATACCGGAAAGGAGACCACCGGAGGCCATAGAAGCGGCCATGGAAGCCAAAGAAAAAAGGGGAAGAGGAGAACTGGAAGAGAAGACAACCGAAGTAGAGAAAACAGAGAAAGTAGAAAAAGAAGAAGTAAAGGTGTGGCGCTGTACCGTCTGCGGTTATCTGGCCGCCAGGGAAAATCCTCCTCCGGTCTGCCCTATATGTAAAGCGAAGGCCGAGAAATTTAAGGAAGTACAGATAAGGATAAGCTAGAGATTCACTCTATACGGACCATCTTACCTTCATCGAGTCCTCTCAATATCTTTCCACCCACTCTTGTATTCTTTCTGATCTTGATGGAGCCGTCTTGACCTACAGTGGCGGTGGTGAGGTATTCGTCACCTTGATAAAGTTCCACTTTATCTCCTGATCTGTGACCGCCGAGCTCCAAAACAACTTTTTCGCTCTCAACTCTGGGTTGGACCGATGTGCTGACTCCAGTGCCCGTTCCTTTACTTTCAACTTTCTCATCGAAGGACCTGACGTCCAGGTTCAGACCCAACTCTCTTTCTATCCTGTCTATATTCTTGCCGTCCTTACCCAGAATTGAAGGTACCTTCTTATCGGGAACGTATACCTTCGCACTGTCAGAGGACGTAACAACGGATTCGACCCTGTCCCGTACGTACATGCCCAGTTCCTGATCGAGCTGTTCCTCCGCTAGGCGCCATACTGGCTTCTCTTTGCCCATCTCTGTTTCTTTGACGGGCATCACAACGACCTGCTCCCCGTAGGAGTATATCTCGTACTCTGTCGTGCCCGTTTCAAAATCCTTCACCTCGATGACCGGCCTAGCTAGATCCTCTTCGACCATCCCGGCCGGAACTTTAACGGTGAAAGAGACATCGTACACTTTAGTTATCTGCGCTTCCTCCAGATATACAACCGTATCTACAACCTGAGGTACCATGCCGAGTTCCACCCTTCCTATGAGACGTTGAAGCGCATCTATAGCACGATTGGCGTGGGTCACGCCGACCATGCCTACACCGGCCAATCTCATATCCGCGAATACCTGAAAATGAGGCGTCTTCCTCACTTCGTCGAATATCGTATAATCCGGTCTTACCAGTAAAAGTACGTCCGCGGTGTCCTCTATCTTCCCTCCTAAAGCGGTATACTGAGTTATATCATCCGGTACCTGAAGGTCCCTAGGCTTCTCCATGGTCTTAACCACGAAGTCCTTCTCCATGAGGTACTCGGCTATGGCCTGAGCGAGAGTGCTTTTACCGGCTCCGGGTGAACCGGCTAGAAGTATGCCCCTGCGCCTCTCGGAGATGCGGTCTTTCAATTCCTGAGATAACCGGTAATCGTCTATGGAAACCTCCGCCACGGGTTTAACCGCTGTGATCTCAAAACCGTCGGAGAAAGGCGGCCGAGATATGACTATCCTATATTCCCTCAACTGGACCACGGTTGCTCCCCCCTCGTCCATCTCTATAAAACCTTCAGAGGACCTTTTGGCCTCCTCGATTATCCTGTGAGCTAGGTCCTTCAGTTCCTTCTCGGAAAGGTTCGTCTCCTCTAAGGTCTTCATCTTCATATCTCCAGGGATGCCTATCTTCGCCCTAGGCTTCGTTCCATCCCTCAGATGGACGGACATGATATTCTCTTCATAGGTCTCCTCGTCAAAGTAGTCCCAGATCTCTTTGGTAGTGCTCAGCTCGGCTTCCACCGGCTCTAGATATCTTACTTCTAAGCCCCTAGCTCTACCGCTCTCGGCCTGGACCACGTCGCTCGTGAGCAAAAGAGCCTCTTTTTCAAGGGCTAGGTCCCTGATCATCGCGTCTATATCGCCTCTCTGGGCGAACTCTATCTGCTCGGATCTCGGTCTTTCACCCTCGAAAGATAAAGTGATCAGGCCCTCTTCTTCCATCTTCTGTAAAGATTTGACCTCTTCAAGACCGCTCATGCCGATCTCTTGGCCCCTGTTAGCTTGATACTCCAATTCACCCATCACCGCTTCATGGATGAAGATCTCCACATCTTTGAGCTCCCCCTCTTCCAGCAGTTCCGTCACTCTTCCATCCACTATCACACTCGTATCTGGTACTACCTTCATTTTTATCGACCTTCTGATTTATCATGAATACGGTTTGTATAACTATAGAACCTGCCCATCCAAGTATAAATAGTTTTTCTCCTATATCCCTTTAAAACGGGGAATATCTCGGAATAATAAGGCAAACTTGATATAATAGAAGAAAGTCTTTATAAGATGAAAAATGGGAACGAGTGGTTCATCTGCTCCCTCCGCAGAGGATTCTGACAAAGAGATATGTCCCGAATGCGGGGAAAGAAGTCTCGTGATCCGAAGCAATCATTCGGCTTACTGTGAGTCCTGTCCTTATCATATACATGATATAAGGACAGTGGACCTAGAGCGGGAAGATAAATCCCCTCCACCACCCCCAAAAGAGTCTGCACCGAAGCCCAAAGAGAATATGGGTAGCAAGTCGACGAAAGAAAAAAAGATGGGGGATAAATTAAAGGACCTAAAAAGTGGCATCAAAAAAACGGATATAAAACAAAAAGAATCTGACGAAAAAGAGATGCCTCCTCCTCCCGGTGAGCCAGAGCCAGAGTTCAATGAAAGTAAAGACGAACTAGAGAGAGATAAAGATTTCGACGAACAAACGGATAAAGGACAAGAACGAAAAGAAACTCCACCACCTCCACCTCCAGATGAAACAAAAGATATCGGTCTAGAGGGAGAGGATATTGAACAGGATGAAGAACCACCGCCGCCACCTGAAGGAGCGGAGGAAGATCATGAAAAAATCTGGGAAGAAGAACGAACTTTAGCTGAGATAGAAAAGGAGAACAGGGAAAAAGCTAAACCACCACCCCCCACGGAAACGAAAGAGGAAAAAATTGAGGAACCACAGGTTGAAAGCGCCGGGATCAAAGAAAGAGAAAATAGCCTATGGGACGAAGATGACACATTCTCTGAAACCGATGAAGTGAAGAGAAAGGAAGAGACACCTCCACCTCCAGCAGAGATAGAAGATGATGAAACTCAAGATAGGCATACAGAGAGGACTGAACTCGAGGAGGGACAAAAGAGGAAGGGTCTCTGGGAAGAGGACTCTACATTCTCTGAAACTGAGGAGAGGAGAACAAAGGAGAAAAGACCACCGCCCCCTGAGGAAGCGGAGGGCGAGAAAGCCGATGAGATACAGTTAGATAAAGAAGAAACAGAAAGAGAGAGCATCTGGGATGAAGACTCTACACTATCTGAGAACAGGAAAATGGAAAGAGAGAAAGAAACACCCCCTCCACCACCTGAAGAATTAGAGGAGGAAGAAGCGGATGAGTTCGAGTTTGATACGAGAAGTATAAGAGATGAAAAAGAGGGAGAGGAAAAGGATCTTTGGGACGAAGGATCTACTACTTATGAAAAAGCGCCAGAGGACGAAAGGGAAGAGATTTCATCGACTCCTGAGGAAGAAAATAGTGAATCGATATGGGAACCCAGCGAACCTCCTGAGGCTCCAGAAGAGGAGAACATTCCTCCGCCACCATCTGAAGAGAGCCCCATGGAGACAGAGAGGGAAGCCGTCGAAGGGGAAGTTTACGAAGAGGAAAAAAGCCTAGAGAGAGATAGAAGTGAATTGGAGCATGAAAAAGAGAGATTAGAAAAAGAACGGGAAAAGTTGGAAACAAGAGAGGTCTCCATCAAGGAAGAAGAGAGAGAACTAGAAGAAAAAAGGAAACCCTTCGAGGAGAGAAAGAAAAGCCTAGAAGAAGAGGAAAAAGACCTACAGGAAGAGAGAAGAGAATTGAGAAAAGAGAAGGAAAGGATCGAGAAGGAAAAGAGGGATATCAGGGGGAGAAAGAAGGAGTTGAACGAAAGGGAGGAAAAACTGAAAGACAGAGAAAAAGACATCGAGGAAAGAGAGACGAAGTTAGAGGAAAGAGAAGAGAAGATAGAAGAGAGGGAGCGCAGTCTGAACGGAAAGGAAAGGGACCTGAATAGGAAGGAAGAAAGACTAGAAGAGGAAAAGCAGTGGGTGAAGAAGAAATCGACTGCTTTGAACGAGAAAAGAGAGGAGATCAAGGAGGAAGAAGGCGAGATAAAAGATCTAAAGGGCCATCTTCAAAGGAAGAGAGACAAACTTGAAAGAAAGGAGAAGATCATAAAAGGCAGGATGGCCGACCTGGACGATAGAGAAGACGAGATAGAGTACGAGAGGAATAAACTGGAGGACCTCAGAGATAAATTAGAAAGGAAGAAAGAGGCCTTGGATCAAAGGGAGGAAGAACTGGAGAGGAAGAGAAAGAAGATACTATCCATATGGAAGGAGATCGGACAGGGGCTTGGAGATTCAGATGATAAGAAGAAGATAATCAAGAAGAAGACTTTGTCCAAGAGAAGGGACTAGTTTTTTCTTACAAGCACCGCTAATTTTTTATATCTGGAATCCCTTTAAAATAGTTGAAGGACCATGGCTGTTCTATTTCTCGGGGAGGTCTAAAATGGCAGAAACAAAACGATTGATAATCGAAGACGATGAGAACTGCGTCGGCTGTGCACTGTGCATGTACGCCTGCGCTAGAAGATTCGGCGAAGCTGGTATAGATTCTTCGGGTATCCTTGCCGTCAGTAAGAGCGGATTTGAAAGAGGCGCTACTGTGATCGTTTGCCGTGCCTGTAAAGAGCCGCACTGCGCCGAGGTATGCTCCACTAACGCTTTGAAACCCAAGGAGAACGGAGGAGTCACCTACGACGAGGAAGAGTGTATCGGCTGTGGTAATTGTATAGAGGCCTGTCCCATCGGCGCTATATTCGAGAGAAGCGACGGAAAGATAGCCGTCTGTGTTCACTGCGGTTACTGTGCCGATTACTGTCCTCACGACGTTCTTGCCTATAAAGAAGTAGAGATCAAGGACTCCAAAAGAGACTGGGATGAAAAGGAGGGACAAAGATGAAGGTACTCACGATAGACCTGTCCAACTACGAGTACGAGATAGAGAAAAGAGATGACCTGAAAGAGTGGCTCGGCGGAACCGGTCTGGCCACCCAACTCAGCAGAGAGAAGACACCCGATCTAGGATGTGACCCTCTGAGCGAAGATAACACTATCGTTTTCGCATCGGGACCCTTCACTTCGGCATATCCAGTGGCTTCAAAGTGCGTCTCGATGTTCAAGAGTCCTCTGACCGGAAATCTTGGAGAAAGCCATGCAGGGGGAAGGACCGCCACCAGTATAGCCAATGCTGGATACAGAGCGATCGTTGTCAAAGGAAAGAGCCAGAAGCCCGTCTACGTGGTGGTGAACAACGACGAAGTCTATTTCAGAGATGCATGCGCACTGTGGGGGATAGGTAACTCCATAATACTGGGCAGGATCATCGCTGAGAAGGAGAAAGGCCGGGGAACTCGAAGCATCTTGAGGATAGGGGGCGCCGGGGAGAATTTAGTCAGGTATGCAGGAGTCACAAGTGAGACATACAGGCACTTCGGCAGACTTGGGCTAGGTGCCGTATTCGGCTCCAAGAACCTGAAAGCTCTTATGATAAACGGAAGGGGCAGCAAAGACATCGAAGACAGAAAGGGTTACAGAGAGAACTATGACAGGATCTACAAAAAGGCGGTCGAATCCGACGCCATGGACAAGTACCATCTTTTGGGCACGGCCGTCAACGTCAACACCCTGAACGAGATAGGCGCGTTGCCCACCAAGAACCTACAGAAAACGAGTTTCGAGGATGCAGGTAAACTGAGCGGAGAAGAACTGGCGGAGAGCATCGGTCAAAGGATCGCATGCAATCACTGCCCCATAGCCTGTATCCATATAGCGAATCTCCGAGTACCTTACACGAACGAGCCTTACTTCTACAAGACCTTCAAGATATCGTACGACTATGAACTCATCTTCGCCCTCGGCTCCATGCTCGGTATAGAGTCGAAAGAAGACCTACTCCGGATAATCAACAAGGTGGAGATATACGGGATGGACGCCATAAGCACCGGGGTTTCACTTGCGTGGGCCACGGAAGCATTAGATGAAGGCATAATATCTGAAAAAGAAACGAAGGTAGGCCTAGAATTCGGTAACAGAGAGGCCTATCTCCAGGCCATAGATCTCATACTGGAACAGCCAAACGAATTCTATTCACTCATGGCCCAAGGAACTGAGAAGGTCTCAGAAAAATACGGAGGAAAGGACTTCGCTTTGGCTTTCGGAGCCAACGAGATGCCTGGTTACCATACTGGTTACGCCGCGGCTATCGGCCATTCAATCGGTCTCAGGCACAGCCATCTGGACAACGGAGGTTACTCGAAGGACCAGAAGATCGAGGAGTACCCCGAGCCCGAAAAGCTTGTGGATGAACTCATGGAGGAGGAACAGTGGAGGCAGGTACTCTCCAGTTTAGTGGTATGCTTCTTCGGCAGGGGCGTCTACGAACCGGAGACGGTCAGCGATGCTTTGAAGCCAGTGGGCTACGATCTAGATGTAGAGAGCCTAGAGGAACTGGGAAAAAGGATCTACTTCGAGAAACTTCGTTTGAAGAAGGACATGGGATTCGAGGTGGATAACCTGAGGATACCACAGAGGATACTTGATACGGAGAGCTCTCGTGGAAAACTAGACATAGAGTACATAGATAAGGCTCTAGATCACTTCGACGAGATAGTCGAAGAGGCCTGAAACCATCTCCTCTTCTATTATGAAGTCCAAAACGAGCGAAAATAATAAAAATACAATCATTGTCTGTTGTATCCATGTACGATGAGTATTACTCCACTGACGGTATGGACGACGAGGACATAGTGATCGGTATATCCGCTCTGAACGAAGAGCATACAATATTGAACGTCATAAATATAGCCCAGGAAGGGCTGATGAGATATTTTCCCGAGTATAAGGCCACCTTGGTTGTGGCGGCTGGAGACAGCGATGATGAGACGGTCGAGCTTGCCAGTTCCGTTTCTCTTTCAGGCAATATAGACCTGATGGTCATAAATGAAGATGGAGAGGGTAAAGGCGCCGCCATAAAGGCACTGATGAAGGCCAGCCAGGACCTGAATGCGAACATGCTGGGCCTGCTAGACGGTGACCTCATCTCGATAAAGCCGGTCTGGATCGCCCATATGCTGGAGCCCATCCGGTACGGTATAACCGAGTTCGTCAGTCCCCGCTACATAAGGGGAAAACACGACGGGGGTATAACTAAACAGTTCTCTTACCCCTTGATCTCCACGCTCTTCGGCCAGGAGATAAGACAACCCATAGGTGGAGAGATGGCTATGGACTCTGAGTTCGTCCAACTCTGTTTAGAACAGGAAGAGTTCCCGAACAGTTTTGGGATAGATACGTTCTTGACATTCACCGCTCTAGCACATGATTTCCGCATCTCTCAGGCACCTTTGGGACCCCGTTTCCATGCATCAACGGGTGATTATTCCGATCCCACGGATCTTTTGGGGCCGATGTTCGAGCAGGTCTCAAAGACAACGTTCGAGCTGGTGAGGAAGCATAAAGAAAGGGTGTCCGAGACCTCGCCCATGTGCTATTACAGAACACCCTTCAGAAAGTTCGACAACTACAAGGGATTGATACCTACGACCCCTTCAGTGGATAAAGACCTCTTCTGGAACGAAGCTATAGATATGATAGAAGAAAACCAGGAAAGAGCGGAAGAGATCGTATCCGGTATAGATATCGATGTGATAGAACGGGCCAAAAACAAGGAAGAGCTGAAACCACAGTACTGGAGCCAGATCGTTATCAATGCACTTCATGAATACATGGAGGATCAAGATATAGAGATAATCAAGGCCCTCTCGGGATTCTGGTACGCTAGATACGTTTCCTTCATAAAGGAGACCGAGGACATGGATATACAGGATACGGAAGAAGTGGTCTATAACGGCTATAATGAATTCTCTAAACGAAGAAACGAGCTAATAGAGGGACTAGAATAGATGGTATGCATATTCACAGATTTAGACGGCTGTCTGCTAGACGAAGACTACAGCTGGAAAGGAGCTGAGGACTCCCTTGAAGAGATAAAAAAGAGGAATATAGACCTCTGTATAGTGACGAGCAAGACCTTCGAGGAGGTCGTTCCTTATTGGAAAGAACTCGGTCTAACTTCCCCATTCGCCTATGAGAACGGAGGGGGTATAGCCGCACCACCCGGCTTTCTAGACGATGTAGACGAAAAGAAGAATGGATTCGAACTCTTCTACCTCGGAGAGGAATACGAAGAACTTCGTGGAGTATTCAAAGAGGTCCAGAAAAGTGTGCCCAGTCTCAAGGGCTTCGGTGACATGGATATACGAGAGGTGTCGGATGTTACCGGGCTAGACCGCGATAGAGCTGGAAGGGCCAAAAATAGAAGACACGAAGAAGTATTCCTCCCGGATGATGAAGCCGTTGGACTGCTGGAGGAGAGAGGGTACAGGGTCGTAAAGGGGACTAGATTCTACCATATGATGGGGGATGTGAATAAAGGTACAGCGGTACAGTATTTGTTAGAACTTCTAGAGCCAGATGTGTCCCTATCCATAGGGGACAGCGAGAACGATTACCCGATGTTCAAGAAAACCGATCGCGCATCTCTTCTGGGAGGAAAGGAACCTATAGAAGCAAATTACGGTATAGAGTGGGAAGGTATAGAGATAAAAGAACAAAAAGGTCCAGAGATCTGGAACGAAGTCGTCTGGGACTTCCTTCACGACCTAGACCTATAGCTCCGAGACCAGCTCGCTGGTGAACTTGTTTACCCTGGTCCTGAGCGCACTTTTAAGCCCTTCATAGCTGTAGCCTGGTCGCTGATTTAGGTGCGTCTTTATATCACCCCATTTTGGTAAAAGCGAAGGGTCCCTGATATTTTCTCTTTCAAGGTTGCCCAACATGATCTCGGCATACGTCTTTATGCGCTCCTTGTCCTTCTCCATGTCCTCTTCCCTGTAGGTCACCTGGGTGGTGTATTTCTCACCCAGTTCCCTGTAATGCTCTAGATACTCAAGAGCCCTATGCTCATAGTCTTTCAGGCACTCTTCGACCAGTTCCCTTATACCCCTCTTTTCAGAGCCATCACAGATGTCATAGTCCCTCAACCAATAGAATATAGCATTCGACAGGCCTTCGAGCATCTTCTCTACATGGGATTCCGTCCCGGGAAGGTGCTGATAGAACCCGAAGCTGGGCTGCTCCATCCTTTCCAGTCCATACTCGTTCAAAAACTGAAACAGAACAGAGAGTTCGATATCATAGCCGTTGGAGAACTGGATATCGTTCAGTGCCTCCCTGTGAAAGCCGGCCTCACCGGACAACGGATACCTTATAGAACGGAAATCGTCCCTCTCCAGTTTCTCCGAGAGGAGATCAAAGAAAGGAACCACCGCCAACCTTGCCAGCCTTCCCCCCAATCCGTACCTGTCGCCCATGTCGTGCTGTCTCAGGTAGGAGGCCTTCGTAAACAGTATCTCACTGGTATAGCCTTCGACGTCCTTCGCACCCTTCAGGATAGGGTAAGCTAGATCCGTAACATAGAACTCCTCGAAGGTCTGTATATCCGAATCCAGTATGGTCAGGACATCTCCCCTGGAAGCCGGGACCGATAGCCATAATCCAGCACCTTTGCCCTTCTTTATGTCCTCCTCCTCAACGGAGTCGAATTCCTTAAAGATGTCCTGCTCCTCCAGTATGGACGAGACGAACTCGTCTCTCTGATGTATGATAGAACAGGAGAACTCGTACCTGCCCTGTTTAGCTCTTTGATTACCCGACGGTAAAGACTGGACGAACTCGATCTCCTTTTGAAAGGTCCCACAGTACTCCAAGAATATGTCCAGCATCTCCTTCAAGAACCTCTCGTCTATCTCTCCCTCGACGGTGGAGCCGTCCACGATCAACAGCTCGTCTATGACGCCCTTATCGACCAGACGTCCCATCTTCTGCAGTATGTTCGAGAGTACCGCACGATACTTTTGAGTTCCTCTGTTATAGGTGGGAAGAACCGCAGTAATCTCCGTCGGTCTCAGGCCTGAACTCTCTTCGACTCCTATGTCCAGTTTCAGATCAACTATCTTCTCCGAGGATGTGAACAGTGGTTTCTTATAATCCATGGCTATCTTTTACCTCCCATTCTTTATCTCCCTTGGTCTATCACTCTGATATTACTTATTATATGCACTAACAACATATTACCCCATATACTTAATCTTTGTCTTTTATATTTACTGAAATCTAAATCTTCGCTAGATACCGAAAGAATTTAAGATACCCCATGTTATTTGCCTTCTAGATGGATTCAAAAGAAGGTGTTGGTCCCCTGGTCCGTTCCTTCCGCGAGAGGTTTTATTCGCTCGTAGAGCAGATACCCGAGGGTAAAGTAACAACTTACGGTGCACTGGCAGAGGCCCTGGGCGATCAAAGAGCGGCACGAGCCGTGGGCAAGATGTTGAACCAGAACCCACGCCCGATCGAGGTACCGTGCCATAGGGTGGTGAAAAGCGACGGCACTATAGGGGGCTACGCAGGAGGGGAGGATAAGAAAAAAAAGCTTTTGAGGGAAGAGGGTGTAAAGATAGAGGGCGAAAGTGTCAGAGGTTTTAAGGATATACTGTTTCATGACTTCGATTCTGATCGACCCCTCGAAAGGCTCAGAGAGGAACAGCTGAGGATAAAAGAGAGGGTCGAGATACCAGAAAAAACCGAAAACGGTCACGACGATCTCCAGGTCATCGGAGGTCTAGATGTTTCCTACAGTGGAACTCTGGGGTTCGCTGCTTTGTCGCTCTGGAACGAAGAAGATGAGATAGAAACGATCACGGCTAAAGATAAAGTTCCATTTCCTTACATCTCGACCTTTTTATCATTCAGGGAGTTACCGCTTCTGTTGAAAGTGATCAAAAAATCTAACATAGAGCCCGACGCTTTACTGGTAGACGGCAACGGTATACTTCATCCGAATAAGATCGGTCTAGCCTCACATCTGGGCGTTGAGGCTGACATACCGAGTATAGGTGTGGCCAAGAGTCAATTGTACGGGAGGCAGGTGAACGAGGTAGACAGAGAAGATCAAGTCTCAGAGATCAAAGAAAACGACGATCTGCTTGGTTACGCCCTGCTCAAAAGCAAGTCAAAGAACGCTAAAAACCCGGTGTACGTTTCTCCTGGACACAAGATATCTTTTGAAAGATCCTTAGAGATAGTGAAGAGATACTGCACCTATAAGGTACCAGACCCCATCCGTAACGCCCATATACTTGCAACCTCTACGAGGAAAGAGCATGAAGCTAAACGAAATGATCAAAAGGGTCAAAGATAATGACAGAAGGAGGAGATAAAATCAGCAAAAAAAAGGCACCGCTCTTCTATCATGAGAAGTATGGAGAATATGGATTCGGCAAGTTTCATCCCTTCAACCCGAACAGATTTCCAAAATTCGTCGAAGAGGTAAAGAACAACGAGAAGATGATCTCTGAGATGGAGATAAGAGAGTCACCTAGAGCTACCGACGAAGACCTTGAGCTGGTCCACAAGAGGAGCTATATAGAGGAGGTTTTGGAGAAAGAGAAAACCGGGGGGGATCTCACCATGGACACTCCCGTTATAAAGGGGACCCCAGAGGCCGCTAGAAGGATCGTTGGAGGCAGTCTTCAGGCGTCTAAGATAGTGGATGAATTCGAGAGCATCATCAATCTAGGAGGATTACATCACGCCGGTCCAGACTACGGCGAGGGTTTCTGTATATTCAACGATGTTGCCGTAGCCGCACAGAACCTGGTAAACGAGGATAAATCGGTCGTTATCTTCGATACTGATGCCCATCAAGGTAACGGCACCATGGACATATTCTACGATTCCTCTAAGGTTCTTTTCATCTCCCTGCATCAAGACCCCTCGACCATCTATCCGGGGAAAGGATTCGTCAACGAGATCGGGCGGGACGCAGGCGAAGGTTTCACTGTCAACGTGCCGATGCCCCGAGATGCGAACATAACCGAGTATCACTATGCCATAGAGAACGTCGTCAAACCGGTGGTCCAGCAGTTCTCTCCAGACGTACTTATAAGGAATGGGGGGTCTGATCCTCATCAATCCGATTCTTTGACCGATCTAGCCTTGGATATGAGAGGACTGGAATATATGGGACGGTCCGCAAGAGAGATGGCTAGAGAATCGAACGCTACCCATATAGACCTGATGCTGTCCGGCTATGGAAGACGCGTCGTGGAAGGATGGGTAGCCATCACGAAAGGTTCTCTGGATCTGGACATCAAGACCCCTTCGGACCAGCAGATAGGGCAGCCCGGCCGGGAACCCAAAAAGAAGTTACTCGAGACCGTAGAAGAACTAAAGAACGTGCTCGCCCCGTATTGGGATTTCTAAAGATAGCCTAAAGATAGAAGCCGCCGTTTATCCTTATGACCTCACCAGTGATGTACTCGGCATCTTGAGAAGCGAGAAACGCGACTACTCTAGCCACTTCCTTGGGCTTGCCAAAACGCCCCATAGGTATCTTACTCTTCACCTTTTCCTGTACCTTCTCGGGCATGGATTTTACCATCTGGGTCGCTATGAAACCTGGAGCCACGGCATTGACGTTCACATCGTACCTGGTCATCTCTCTAGCCAATGACTTGGTAAAACCGATTATACCGGCTTTTGAAGATGCATAGTTCGTCTGGCCTAGATTGCCCCTTTCCCCGACAACTGAGGATATAGAGATGACACGCCCCTGATCTGAATCCTTTATATGATCTAAAAATGTCTTCGTGCTGTGGAAAACCCCGTCGAGATTGACCGATAGAACGTTATCCCAATCGTCTTCCTCCATCTTGGTGAAGAATTTATCGATGTTTATTCCAGCGTTGTTCACCAAGATGTCTATCTTTCCAAAATTCTCCTCTATCTGCTCTCTAGTTCTCTCTAGATCTTCTATATCGCTCACATCAGCTTCGGCTATCCAGGTCTCTCTCCCCATCCTCTCTATATACTGCGCTACTTTATTCGCTTTCTCCTTTTGAGTGCTCAGGTCGTTTATCACCACATCGGCGCCTTCCCTAGCTAGTTCCAGCGCTATCCTTCGGCCTATGCCCTGTGACCCTCCAGTCACCATGGCCTTCAATCCTTCAAGTCTTCTACACGTCGTATCCAAGCTATCTATATCCTGCTCTATACTTTTCATTTCTATTCACCTGGTCAGGTTGATCAGTCTTGTTAAATATCTTATAGGCTATAATGCCGAACTCATTTATATATAATACCCACCGTTCACGTTGATTACGGATCCAGTGATATAAGACGCCTTAGAAGAAGCTAGGAAGGCGACCGTATCGGCTATCTCTTTAGGGTCTCCGAACCTGCCCATGGGGATCTCTTTCTTTATATTCTCTTGCACATCCTCAGGTATATTCTGTACCATATCTGTACTGATGAAACCAGGCGTTACTACATTGACCGTTACTTCATCTCTAACTGTCTCTCTAGCCAGTGATTTTGAGAAACCTATCACTCCCGCCTTCGAGGTGGCGTAATTCACTTGACCTACGTTTCCGGTCTGTCCTACAACTGAAGAGATATTGATTATCCGGCCCTGTTCCGACTCCTTGATCTGATCGATGAAAGCCTTGGTACAGTTGAAGACACCCTTCAAATTGACAGATAACACTTTATCCCAGTCGCTTTTCTCCATCTTGGTGAAGAACTTATCTATATTTATCCCTGCATTGTTGACCAGGATATCTACATCACCAAAGTGTTCCTCCAGATGATCACGCATGGATCGAACGTCTTTATGGTCACTGACATCCGCCGGATAGACCCATGATTCTTCACCCGCCATCTCGACAGTCCTTGCAGCCTGGCTTGCCTCTTCATCGCTCGTATGATAGTTCATCGCCACGTCGGCACCTTGGGATGCGAGGGTCAAAGCTACAGCCCTACCGATCCCTCTAGAGGCGCCGGTGACCAGTGCCTTTTTGTCCTTCAAACCGTAAAAATCATCTTTCCTTTCTTCTAAAGTCTCATCTACTGATTCCTTTTCCATATCAATCAACCCCTCCATCAGTCAGCATCTCTCCTTCCACGTTTTCAGTCTCTTCTCCGATATACCCGTCTTCTCAGACAGTTCCGGTATGTCTTCCTCCGGGTACTCTCGCAGGTCCTTCACGGTTTCGATACCTGCTTCTGTCAATTTCTCAGCGAACTTGTTTCCCACACCTTTGACCTCAGAGATAAGTGGATTATCTTTCTTTTTCAACCATTCAGCCACCTCGGGCCAGAGACCGGAGTGAGACTTTGAACTCACTGACAGTCCGATATGACCAACAGGTGCCTTCATGACCTTTGTATCCTTACTCTTCACCTTCTCATTGATAGTCAGACTGGTTTCTGGAGGCACAAGAGTATCGTATTCTCCTACTAGCGTTAGCAGGGGCATATCTATATTTTCAAGATTTACAAGCTCCCCGCCGACCCGTAGTTCGTTGTTTATCAACTTGTTCTCCTGATAGAGTTCTTTCACGAACTTGGAGAACGTCGGTCCAGGCAGGTCCTTTCCATCGTGTATCCACTTCTCCATCCTGAAGAACATCTCGACGAACTTACGCTGGTCCGTATTGTGTGCCAGATTTTTGAACTTCGAGTAGGTATTCCCTACGGGATCCATCCAGAGATACGCGCCGTCCAAAAATTCCGCGGGGCAGCAGTTGTAAGCCTCGACGACCTTCTCCGGGTCGAAATACTCTTTATCGGCCCACTGTCTCAACATACCAGGATCATTTTTGAAATCTATCCCAGCCGCCATCAATACCAAAGATTTGATCTTCTCGGGATGTAGCGCTGTATACATGGTGGACATTGTACCGCCCATGCAGTAACCCAAAATATTTATCGAATCTTTACCGCTGTCCTTTCTCACCTGATCGACGCACACGCCGATGTAATAATTGACGAAATCATCGAGGGTATTGAACAGTTCTCTTTCGTCCGGAGAGCCCCAGTTTATCATGTAGACATCTATACCTTCATTTAGCAGCGATTCAACGACCGATCTCCCGGGTTGTAGATCCAAAATATAGGGCTCGTTGATCAGGGCATAGACGAGAAGAAGAGTTGGACGGTCCTTTTCTTTACCTTTCTTAGGTTTGTAATGCAGCAGTTCGGCCATGCCGTCTTCAAATATCGTCTCAGAAGGTGTCTGGCCGACCTTCACGTCCGGCTTGTTCATCAATAAAGATAAACTCTCTCCCCAGGCGTTCACATCAGATAGATGACCTTCTAGAAAATCCATCTGTATCCTACCTAGATTCCCCGGGTCCATCTCTTCAGGGTCAAATTCGATATCTTCCATCCCTCTCTTGGCGGATTCTTTGTTCTCTGTCATCCGATCATCTCCTTTCTTTAATCTTTATGATCGTCGGGAATATTGTCTAGCTGCCTTTCCAGTTTTCTCACCCTTGAGGTCAGTTCATGCATCGATTCATAGATCTTCAACATGTCATCCCTGGTGGGCATACCGGCCATCTTCTGGTAGGACTGCATCATCTCCTTCATGGTTATATTGGTGTCAAGGACGTTATCAACGTAGGTTCCCTGTAGAGCTGCGTAGGGATGTGAGTTCATGACTTCTTTCGTCGATTCTGAAAGGGCCTTGGTCCATTCCTTCTGCATCTTCTCGTATATGTTCTCCGTATCGCCCTCCTTCAGGGCCTTCATCATCATGTCCATCATCTGCTTGCTCGTTTCGGCCCACTGCTTCTGGAAGGGAACGAACAGTTCAGTCATATCCGTTTCTTCCTTCTCTGAAAGGCCGGACCAGGTGTCTACCCAGAGGCTGTAAAGTTCCTCCTGTTCCTTCCACCTCTTCATGAGCGTGGTACTCATTGCTTCACCTAAAAGGTCGCGGATCTCTCCCATGTAATCGGTGTATAGCTCCTCCAGATCATCGGGTATACCTTCATCCCCAGGGATATCCTCCATCATCGCTTGGAACTGTCTAGAGAGATAGACCCAATCCTCGAACATCTCTCTCATAGATGCTTGAGTCTCCTCTCCTCGGACGTCTTTTATCTCCGAGAGCATCTTATCTTGATAGTCCTGCCACTCTTCGTAAAGATCTTCGTAGACCTCTTTGTTCCTGTCGAAAAGCTTCTGCAGTTGATCATCCATCTGATCGGAATATTCTTCCCAAACTGAGGTGACTTCTTCCATCAGCTCAGAATACGAACTACTCTTTTCTGCCATCATATCATCTCCTTCCTGATACTAGTTAAAATAAAAGGAGGAGGGGAACTATTCGTTCTCCTCCAGTTTTTTCTCTAACTCCTCTATCTTGTTCTTCATCTCTTCGATCTCGTCCTCGTACTCTTCCCGTCTCCTCTCGGGCAGCCATGGGAAGAAGGGCATCACGCTTTCAAAGTATGGAGCTATAGAGGACATGTACGTTTTTTGGACATCCTCCATGACGTTATCCATATTGTTCTCCATCTCCCTTACGTTCTCAAGCCATTCGTTGACGTATCTCTGATACTCCTCGTTTCCGGCTTCTGAAATCTGGTTAACAGTTTCCTGGGTATCTTTCATGAAATCCTCCAGCGTTTCTCTCAATTCCTGCAGTTGTTCCGTGTTTTCCTCCATCTCCTTGAGTGCGAGATGGGTAGTCGTCTGTTGTAGATCAGCAACGGCTTTGGTCACTTCATCAGGGTCAGGACCGGTTCCCGCTTTCATGCCGTCGAAGATACTCTCTGAAACCGAGACCCAAGCCGAATACAGTTCCTCCGCGTCCTCGTAACTCGATCCGAGCATAGCGCTCAGTTTCTCCGCTACTTTTTGATTGTAGTCGTTGTATTCCTCGTACAACGTTTCTCTTAATTCCTCGTCCAGCTCTTCTTCCGGCATGGTCGAGATGTCCTTCCACATATCCTGCAGTTTCTCGTAGTTCTTCCTGTTGACCTCGACGATCTCTTTCACATCTTTACCGAAATCGGTCGACATATTGAGCCATGAATCTAGATTTTTCGTATAGCTCTTCTGCTGTTCCTCCAATGTTTCAACGAAGTCCTCGAAGTTTGTGGCTGCGAGGTAGTCCAAATCGCTAAATATGTTCTTCTCTCTTTTCATCTTATCACTTCTCCTCTATCTTCTCTTCTAATTCCTCGATCCTTTTCTTCAATTCTTTTATCTCCTCGTCCCTCTTATCGGGAGGGGTAAGCGGTATAGATATCGCCCTCTCGTAGCTGCTTCGGACAGAGTCCATGTAATCCTCTACGATCTTTGAGTAGTTCTCTCCAACACCCTGGGCGATGTTCATCATCGTCTTTGTCAGGCCCGTACTTTGATCTCTCATCTCTTTTTCTATGGTCTCATAGGCGTTCCTGTACTCTTCGAAACCCTGTAGCATGTTATCATTGATATAGTCGAAATTCGACCGCCAGGTTTCATACAGATCCTCTACCTGCTTGGTCTGGTTCTCCTGTAGCTCTTCCAAGATTTCTCTCGTCTTGTCGGAGAACCTTTCCTGGGTGTTCATCATGTCACCGTAGCCCCTGTCGACGGTCTCTATGGTCTCCTCAAGCTCTTTCCTCAAGTCCTTGGACATATTCGACCATAGTGCGAACATCTTGCCGATGTCCTCCGTTTTCGTTTCCCCGCTGAGGATGTCCTGTGCTTCCTTGTTGTATTCCTCGATCATATCCATTATAGATTCCTGGCGCGTCCTTGTTTCCCTTATGGTCCGACCTACTCTAGCGGACATCTTGTTGAAGAAATTCCTCCACATCACCGACAGTTCCTTCGTCTGCTCAGGTGTTGCACTGTCCTCTGCTAGACTATCGATCTGTTCCTGGAATTCGCCCGCTTTTTTCATCCATTCATCCTCTATGTTCTCCCAGTAATCCAAGTTGTTCTCCGTGATCGTCTTCACGTTATCCTCGACGGTCTTGGATATATCTCCCCACATCTTATCGAGCGAGGTGTAACTCTCAAGACCAGACCTCTGTAACATATTGGATATAGAAGACGAAATGTCGAAACTTTCGGACACTGGCTTTTCAAGAGTTTTGATCGGGACTTCCTGACGGATCTTTTCCTCTTTGCTTTCTATCTCTTCCATCTGCTTTTCCTCTACCTTCTCCCCTACTATCGATTTATAGACGTCGGGTTCTATGATCTTATCAGCTATTTTATCCTTGGTCCAGTTCTGGTTCACTTCGAGGTTGTTCTCGTTCGCTAAGTCCATCATCTCGTCCTTCAACAGTTTGTCTTTCAGTCTCTCTTTGCGTTCGTCTAGTTCTTCTGTATCCCTACAGGCCTCTAGATATTTCTCTTTAGGAGTTTTGTTCTTGTTGCTCATTTATTATCACCATTCTCTCTAGACTATCTCTTGTAGTGACCTGGAAAGGCCACTTACGCGAGTCAAAAAATACTACACCATTGTATGTTATAAATCTTTTTATATTTGTTCTTGTAGGATTATACAATTGACTTAAAAAGAGATGTGAATTCCTCATAGATTCTAGCCCATTCCACTTCTTAGAAGGATAGTTCAGTCCGTTCTTATTAGTGCAATTGTTACTTTCCATCCTGTGCTTTTTCTGCCTCATCATCATTCATAATAGAGAGATACACCCCAACATATAAATATTTATTATATAACATTAAAGCACTATATTCTCTAGCAATCCTTAGTTCGACAAAATTGTAGAACTGTAATATTTACCAAAAAACATCTCTGTTTTAAGATACCTTTAGTAGGAACTAAATCCATATTTCAAATAAAGAGAGAGTAGAAGGGTTTCATTCCTCGAGTTCTTCCAGTGATTCGAATATCTTTTCTGATAAAGCCCGACCTATGCCCTTGATGTCCTTTAATTCCTCCTTTGAGGCGTTTTTAAGGTCCCCTATGGACCGGTAACCATTCTTATAGAGTCTTTCAGCTTTCAAGGGGCCTAGTCCTCTGAGCTGAGTTAAATCATCTATAGCTTCGTCCATTGATATCTCTTTTGAGCATTCATTCATTTTTTCGGGCTTTTCCTCCCGTTCGCTAGTATCTTCCACGTTTTCACGAGATTGTTTATTGTCCTCCTCAGTCTCTGGTTCCATCTCCTTAGAACGCTCTTCGTCTTCTTCACCTGTTAATTCATCAGTTTTTTTCTCTGCCTCTTCTATATATATCTCCATTTCTGCTTCGTCGGTGGAGCCTTTTTCGTCGGTGACGATCAATTTGATAGTATGGGATCCAGGTTCTTCAAAGGTCTGTTCTACTGTTTCTCCGAACTTAGTCCGCAGTTCGTCAAAATACCACTCGTAGCTGATTATTGAGTCCATAGGAGTCGATCCTGAAGCGCTAAATTCCACTTCTTCTCCGACCCTTATCGTTTCTTTTACATCTGTTATGTCTGCCTCAGGCCTCTTTTCAGGTTCTTCTTCCTCAGAGGCGATATCAGTACCAATAGGAGTCTCCTCTAAGGAGTCTGTGTCTGAAGAGGATGGTTCTTCAGGTTCTATCGGCTCCTCGGGTTTCTCCGGTCTCTCAGGTGGATTCTCTGGCTCTTCTGGTTCTTCAGATCCTACCATCTCTTCTTCTGTTTCTTCTATTTTCTCTGACTTCTCAGAGACTTCTTCGGACTCCTCGTGTCCTTCTATCTCTTCTTTTCCTTCTGATATCGCCGCTCCAACTCCACTCGACAAACCTAGGGCTTCTAGGCGTTCTCCTTCAGAAACCTTTTCTTCACTCGGTTCTTCTGCAGTTTCCTTCTCTGTGACTTCTGTTTCTTCATCTGAGACCTCGATCTCTTCGAAGATCTGATCTTCTTCAGAACTTGTTTCCTCTTCACCTTCGATGGCTTCATAGGTCACCTTGTTCATATCGGACGAACTGACGTCCGGGTCGTCTAGTGATGTAGCTGTAAGCGTCATATCCAGAGTATCACCAGGCTCTACATGTTCTGGAACCGTCACATCAACCGGTATGGATTCTTCACCTTCAGCGATGACGTAGATCTCTTCTGGAGCGTTAGTCTCCCAATCGGATGGCAGTGATTCTAACTGTATAGAGTAACTCTCGTCTTCCTTTCCAAGGTTCTCGACCCTGAAGTCATAAGTGTAAGTCGTACCTCTTTCGGAGGCGATCTGATCTTCAGGCGCACTCACCACTACTTCTGGTCCTTTTCTATACCATCCTAGTAACATTAGTAAAGCGACTATTATGGCTATGACTACAGCTAAGATACCGAATAATATATTTCCTTCTAGTGGGCCACTAGGTCCTGCTTCGCTAGCTTTCACTTCAAATTCGACCGAGTCTTCGGCTGTATTTCCGGCTTCGTCTACTGCTCTAACATGCACCTTATGGGTGCTTTTCTGCAGATCAGAGAAGGTATGGTTGGGATCATCACCTACGATCTGCCACTCTCCGTTATTGAGCTTGACCTCGTAGTGGTCTATCCCGCTGACCTGGTCGGAACCATCCCATTCAGTCGATACTGAGTCAGTTTCGAAAGTATCTCCATCGGAGGGTGTGATTATGTTTATAGTTGGTGCCGCGGTGTCCACTGTGAAGTTTACACTATCGGTTTCGCTACTCGTCCCCAAAGAGCTAGGGGCACTGAGTAGCGTGCTGTTCTCACCGTAGACTCCCTTGACCTCGATAGTGTGATCATCGTCTTCTAAGTTCTCACACGTAAAGGTAGTGTTCACGCCTATGTCTATCCAAGATATACCGTCTATCCTCACTTCATGATAATCTATATTTTCTGAGTTCCATTCTACAGTCACTGTTGACTCGTTTATCAATGCCCCTTCTTTGGGTGATATGATCTCTATAAATCCAGCCTCAACACTCGAGAATTTGGCCGTTATAGAGGTGTCTTCTTCTATAGTGATGGTGGTCACATTAGATGAAGTGTCGGCAACAGTACCGTTGTCTCCAGTCCATCCGACGAAGGTGTAATCCGCATCGGCTACCGCTTCGAGGTCTACAACCTCGCCCGCATCATACTCGAAAGAATCTTCTCCAGGTTCCGTCACAGTACCTCCTGCCGTTGAAGCTACGGTCAACGTGTAAGTGTCGATCTCGAACTCCGCCGTTATCGTATAGTCTCCTTCTATCGTTATGGATGTTTGAGCTGTTTGGGCATCGGCTATCGTTTCCGTGTCTCCAGTCCACTGGACGAAGTGGTAATATTGATCGGCCTCAGCGGTCAGAGTCACCTCTTCTCCAACTTCATATTCGAAGCTGTCCTCTCCAGGCTCTGTGACTTCTCCTCCTGATGTCGATTGAACTGTGAGTGTGAAAGTTTCTATGGCGAACTCCGCCGTTATCGTATAATCACCGTCCATAGTGATAGTCGTCATGTTTGCCGTCCTGTCGGCTATAGTTCCATTGTCCCCAGACCATCTAACGAAGTGATAGTTCGCATCTGCTACCGCTTCTAGATCGACCGTTTGACCGACATCGTAAGAGTAGGTACCTTCTCCAGGTGCCGTAACGCTTCCTCCCTGGGTCGAAGATATCGTTAGATCAAAGCCCGTAGCTATGAACTCCGCTGTTATCGTATAGTCTCCTTCCATCGTTATAGTGGTTGTATTCGATTTTGTGTCACTTATGGTTCCGTTGTCCCCTGTCCACTCTACGAATTGGTAGCCAGTATCTGCAACCCCCTCAAGATCTACGACTTCGCCATGGGAATACGGGAAATCGCCTTCTCCCGGTACCGTGACACTGCCGCCTGAAGTTGAGGATATGGTCAAAGTGTAGCTATTCAAGGCGAAATGCGCAGTTATGTTGTATGATCCGTTGATAGTAATAGTGGTGGAGTTAGAAGTCAGGTTCGCTATCGTTGCGTTGTCTCCTGTCCATTCCACGAAGTGGTAACCCGTATCTGGTACGGCCTCTAAGTCTACTACCTCGGTCGCATTGTAAGTGAAGTTGCCCTCTCCTGGTACTGCTACACTCCCACCTGCTGTCGAGTTTATCGTCAAGTTGTATACATCTATGGCGAACTCCGCCGTTATGGAATAGTTATCGTGCATCGTTATCGTGGTGGAGTTAGAGGTCGGGTCTGCTACCGTTGTATTGCCTCCAGACCACCTGACGAAATGATAGTGCTTATCGGCCATCGCTTCCAGATTTACGGTCTCGCCTGATTGATAGCCAAATGTACCTTCCCCCGGCGATGTAACGTTACCTCCCATTGTAGAACTGACGGTCAGATTGTAATCAGTAGCAGCGAACTCCGCAGTGATCACGTAATCACCGTTCATCGTTATCGTCGTTGCATTCGCAGTTGTATCAGCGATCGTTCCGTTGTCTCCTGTCCATTCGACGAAGTGATAACCTGGGTCCGGTACGGCCTCGAGGTCTACTACCTCGGTCGCATCGTAAGTGTAGGTTCCTTCTCCCGGTTGTACTACTTCGCCACCTAGTGTAGAGGCGATCGTCAAGGTATAGGTATCTAATGCGAACTCCGCCGTTATGTTATATGAAGCGTCCATCGTTATCGTGGTCGAATTAGATGAAGGATCAGTAATAGTCGCATTGTCTCCCGTCCATCTGACGAAATGATAATACTGATCGGCAGCCGCTTCCAGATTCACGGTCTCGCCTGATTGATAGCCAAATACACCTTCACCTGGCTCAACAACACTACCTCCAGTAGTTGAATTGATGGTAAGATTGTAGTCTGTGGAAGCGAAATTGGCTGTGATATTATAGTTGCCATCCATGGTTATAGTGGTCGTATTTGAATTTGTATCAGTGATCGTTCCGTTGTCCCCTGTCCATTCGACGAAGTGATAACCAGTATTCGGTACAGCTTCGAGGTTTACTACTTTACCCGCATTATATGTGTAATTCCCTTCACCCGGTACTACGACGCTGCCGCCTGCAGTTGATGATATGGTCAAGT
>CAYMXS010000009.1:46932-62953 GCA_964394465.1 uncultured Thermoplasmata archaeon
TGTAAGTATCGTTGGTGAATACTGCTTCGACTGTGTAATTAGCATCCATCGTTATGGTAGTGATGTTTGAAGTTGGATCAGCAACAGTAGCGTTATCTCCTGTCCACTCTACGAAGTGATGGTCTGAATCAGAAACTGCCTCCAAGTCCGCAAACTCACTGGCATTGTACGTGTATTCACCTTCACCCGGTACTACAACGCTGCCGCCTGCAGTTGACGATATGGTCAAGTTGTAAGTATCGTTGGTGAATACTGCTTCGACTGTGTAATTAGCATCCATCGTTATAGTAGTGACATTTGAAGTTGGATCAGCCATTGTTCCGATATCACCTGTCCATTCTACGAAATGATGATCAACATCGGCTACTGCCTCCAAGTCTGCAACCTCACTGGCATTGTAAGTGTAATTCCCTTCACCCGGTAGTACAACACTGCCGCCTGCGGTTGAGGATACGGTCAAATTGTAAGTATCATTGATGAACACCGCTTCGATCGTATAGTTACCGTTCATCTCTATAGTGGTAGCATTTGAGTTTGGATCTATTATAGAAGCTGTGTCGCCTGTCCACTCTACGAAATGATGATCTGGATCTGCTACTGCTTCTAGATTCACTGTTTCACTTGCATTGTATGTGAAGTTACCTTCTCCTGGTTCTATTACAGTACCGCCTACGGTCGAAGATATAGACAGGTTATAAGTCTCATTACTGACTGGTGCAAAGACCGCTGTGATATTGTGATCATCAACTATCCGGATGGTGGTTGCGTTTGCAGTGGTATCACCTATAGTTCCGTTATCTCCTTTCCATCTGACGAACTTATGTCCTGGATCGGCTACCGCTTCGAGATCCACAGTTTGACCTGCATCAAACGTGAAATTGCCTTCCCCCGGAGTCGTAACGTTTCCACCTACAGTAGAATTTATGGTCAGGTTGTAAACTGCAGGTTCTGGAACTGAATTAACATTGCTATCGTTAAGACCGTCCACATCTACGGCTCTTACAACGTACCACCAGATCGTGTTATCTGCAGTACCCGCTCCTGGATCCACATAACTGTAATTCGAGGAGCCGTCCGCAGCTACAGAGTCGTAAAGATTGGAACTGTCCCAAGGACCTGTATTTACATCAGACCTGTAGATATTGTAATTAGTTATGTCATTATCTCCCGCTCCGTCATCAGGGCTGGCCGTCCAGTTTACTATGTTGTCAGATGTTCCGATACCGCTGCCTGTTGTAGAATAAGAGAAGTTAACTATCCGGCTGTTTACAGAAGTTGAACCCCATTCAAATGTGCCAGTTGTTGTACCAGTACTAAAACTATGGGAAACATAATAATAGACCGTCCATTGACTTGCATCTATTTGGTCCGCACCCAATTGTTCCGTAGTGAATGTTGACCTTAAAGTCGTCGGTGGATTAGTTCCTATATCAGCGTATATTTCAACCCGGATCGAATCGGTTGAATTGATTGAAGTGGATGGGGGTGTCCAAGTTGTTGATACTAAACCAGTGCTCGAGGTCTCTACCACAGCCTCTGCACTGCCACCAGTGAGTTCGGATGTTATAGCCGTTCCATTATACACATAGACCCGCATACCGACATCAACAGGATTATCACCAGTACCAGTGAAAGTACTACTCAGAGGTGTGGAGGTTTGAGTGGTCCCGAGCACATCGTCCGCCCTCATATATCGGGTCTCTATCGTGGTGTTACTGCTAGTCCCATAATGCTCAACGGTCAGATTTCCGGGTGATGCTGGTGGATCCCCAACTATCTCAAAAGTTGAGTTACTGGTATCGCTGTCACTCAAGCTGTTATTATCGTAAACAGTTCCCCTGACAAGGCAGTTCGTGCTGTCATCATCCGGCACTGTCCATGCATATGCTCCATCATCGGTAGTGTTAGCCACTATCTCGTTCCAAGAAGCCCCACCATCGGAAGTATACTCAAGCGTGACTCCAGTTATGGACCCGTTACCTGAGTTGGTATCCCATGTGATACTATAGTCACTTCCAGCATACCAGACTTCACCTCCGTTCGGCTCGTTTATAGTTATGCTTGGAGCGGCTAATGGGCTGATCGTAAATGTATTATTGCTCACGTCAGACCCAGTCTTTCCTGAAGCAAGTGTGGTCACATTGGTATCTGTTGCGTTCACCTTAACCAAACAGCGAGTACTGGAATCTGTTGGGACTGTCCAATCATATGTATTAGGATTCGCTGTTCCGTTTAGCCCTGTAGCTACTGGTCCCCAGCTATTTCCGCTGTCATTAGAGTAATATATATCACAGGTAAGGTTATCATTAGGTTCCTCCGGGTCACTCATATTCCATCGGATCGTTTCTGTGTTTCCAGAAACAAGATGTTCTCCCCCCTCAGGTCTTGTCACATTGACAGCCGGGGCATCGTTAGAAGCTGCGGGATTAGCATTGTACATAGCTAGGGCGTAATCCTGGTCGGTAGCTGCTGTCTCGGGTATACCGTCCTCAGGTACATTGAAGGCCTCTACTTCTACCGTGTATTCTCCGCTCTGAAGACTTGAGGAAGGTATGAATACGTTCTCTACATTGTTCCTATCATCATTATCATCTCCGTTGGTATCCCAGTTTGTGTTTATATTTCCACTACCGGATACGGACATACCTCCGCTGAAGGCGTTACCATACCAAACGTTCCCGCCGGGATCTGTGACGGTCAGATGCAGGTCGTTCTTCAATGCTACACTATCTCCTCCTGAAGCTTCATTGTCCGAGTAGGCCATAGTGATATTCAAAGGTTTGTTGAGATTATCGACCTGGATATCATAACTGTCGATATCTCCTGTTTGCATCTGAGTAGGTCTATCTTCTAACACCCAACTTTGGTACCTGCTCCGATCGACTATCGGAGGTAGGAAAACCCTACCCCAGCCTTCATCTTTATTTGGTATCGCGGCTGTATTACCAACTGAATCATCCATATCCTGTGCTGCGTTTATCATCAGGGCTTTGATCAAGGCCGGGCTCGGCAGCGTTCCATATGTGCTGTTGTAATAATCCGCGATGACGGCTCCAGCACCTGCTGCTGTTGGGCAGGCCATAGATGTCCCACTGCACCACTCGTATCGTGTATCGTCCGAACTACCATCATAATAAAAACCTTCTAGATTTGAACTTGATAATGTAGGGGTCGATGTCGCAAGGTCCCCGGAGCCAGTGGCTGCTACGTCAGGTTTGATCCGTCCATCATTTTCGAAGCCACCATTGCTGAAGTCAGATATAGTATTAACACCCGTAACGGGGCCATAACTGTGCCCGTAAGTGTCAGAGTCGGGCATATAATTATTGTGTGAGGCTACCGTGATCACGTTCTTTGCACTGCCGGGACTTCCTATCGAGTTATCTCCGTTGTTGTTACCAGCGGCTACAAATATACTCATCGATTGATCTCCAGAGGTGCTGTTATCCGCATCCCTCACAGCCCTATCGTAATCAGAATCACTAGTATCGTAAGAACTGTCTCCTGTCATCTCACCCCATGAATTTGACGATATATAGGCCCCGTTCTGTCTACCATCTTCTGGTATCATGTAATCCGTACTGGGGAAATCTCCGCTGCTTCCTTCAAATATCTGTGTAGCCCATAGTTCCGAACCAGGTGCTGAGCCCTGGGACAAATAGAAATTGGCCCATCCTGCATAAGTGATATTATTCCCGTTATAGGTGTCCCCTGCAGCCAAACCTGCACAGTGTGTTCCGTGACCGTACTGGTCGTCCCAGCCATCGACGGTCCCGCCTAGGTCTGAACCTCCGGCTACACGGCCGGTATAATCATTGTGCCCTGCGTTAGGAGTAGTACCGTCCCCTAGACCAGTATCTGCCACCTGTATTGTGATTCCACTTCCATCATATCCAAGTTGATTTGCATGACTGCCGTGGTCACCTGGCCCCCGGTATGGGCTGGCGCTAGTATTATCTGGATTAAAATACCCTCCGTTGACCTGAGTCCCGATCTCGTCGTAGAGGATAGGTGATCCATAGTTCGATATCCAATACACCTCTGGGTTATGTGCCATATTTTCTATAGAATCCATATTGGGTACTTTAGCCTTCAATTTGGAATATCCCGTGTTCTTTCGTGTTAGGGTGTAACTCCCCATAAAGTGATCCGATATCGATCGAATACCCTTATCATCTAGAGAATCCTCTATAAACACTTCAACTACACCGGGCTCAATACCTTTTTCCAATTTGTACCCCGGATGATAGGGACCAATCCAATCCACAAATTCCATTTTCTTCACTTCCCTCATCTTCTCTGGTGTCATCCTTACGTTGTAAGCATAGTTAGGAACATAATTCACTATCTGAACATCTTTCTTTTCAAGTGTCTCTCTCCACTCAGGATTCACAGGACCCAGCATATGAACTAAGTACATACCCTTCGTATGATCTTGATATCCTTCGATCTTTAATTCGTCGGGAAGAGAGGGACCTTCTTCGATATTGAAATCATGTCCTTTGACGTGTATTTTCTTTCTGTTTTCGAGGTCGTTGATTTTCATCCCTTTACCCGATAGAGCGCTGGATCTGTCAGCATCGCCTTTTATCAGTGCAAAATTACCATAGATATCGAGCACTTCGAATCCAATTTCTCTGATGATTGATACATCCTTTTCATCTTCCAAGGTCACCAGTAGGACCTCTGAGTTAGGCTCTACCGAATAACCAAAACTTATTACCGAGAGACTCGAGATCACCAGAAAACAAAATACAATTACAGAGAACATCTTTTTCATCAGGATTCCTCCTTATGTGGTATAACCATTTAATATATAAAAAGCCAATTAGCGATATTTATATTCTAGGTCTAAAATCCCATATTCAGCGCTTTTTATACTCTGTCAATTCTATATAAGCTCTAACTTTCTAGTTTTCTGACCTTTCAAATAAAGTAAGGAGAAAAGTGGTTTTCATTCCTCCAGTTCTTCCAGTGATTCGAATATCTGTTCTGATAAAGCCGGCCCTACGCCCTTGATATCCTTTAATTCCTCCTTCGAGGCGTTTTTAAGATCCTCTATGGAACGGTAACCGTTCTTATAGAGTCTTTCAGCTTTCGAGGGACCCAGTCCTCTGAGCTGAGTTAACTCCTCTAGAGCATCCTCTAATGGTATGTCCTCGGGTCCTTCTTCAGCCACATCTTCTTTTTCTTGTTTGCCTTCCTCAATCTCATCTTCACTTGGCTTCTCCTCGCTGACCTCTTCTTGAGTTGCCTCTTCCTCTATCTCTCCTTGTTCCTCTTTTGTTGCTTCTTCCGGTTCCTCGACCATCACTTCGATCTCGTCTTTGTCCGAGAAGCCATATTCGTTCGTAACTACCAGTTTTACTGTATGCTTACCGGGCTCTTGGAATTCACGTTCGACCTCTTCACCGAAAGCGGTCTCAAATTCGTCGAAGTACCACTCGTAACTCACTATACCCTTCTCGTCATTAGACTCGGAACCGTCAAATGTCACCGTTTCACCTGCCTTCACTGTCCTACTTTCTCCCGCTTCTGCAGTTGGAGGAGTCCCCTCTTCTTCGATCAGTTGCTCTTTAGATAGGTCCCTCTCTGTTTCTCTTTCGATCTCTTTAGATAGCTCTTTATCCTCCAACAAGCTCGCTTCTTTGGTAGGTTCATCAAATTCAATCGTTTCTTCAGACCTTTGTTCCTCGTCTTCTTGTAAGGATAACTCCTCCATCTTTTTCTCCACTAGACTCAGTTTGTCCTTTGAGATCAGGTCAGGGTCCAATGAAATTATCAGTGCCCCGTCTGTATACTCCGCAACATCGATCAAGTTATTGATCAAACCCATGATCTTGTTGAATGGATTATCACTCAACATCGGTTCACTCAGTTCCAAAAAGGCAGTCTGCCCACCGTCTTCAAAGAACCTTATGATCCTGTCAGCTATCACATCCAATTTTCCAGGATCAAGATTTGAGGTGCCTTCCTTATCCGTGAGACAATAATATTCTACTCCTTCCTTTTCTAACTCGAAAGTCTCATTCACCTTGTCTTCTTGAACACTGGTGGCGATCAGCCCGTCTCCCTTTGTCTCCATCCTTCCAACTGCGATATCCATAGCCTTCTCCGGCCTCGCATCTTTTAGGATGTAAGCAAGACCATCTTCGATCTTCGGTTTCTTTTCCTCTATCACTTTTTCCTCTTCTTCCTGCACTTCACTACGTTCGTTATAGATTTCACTCAAAATCCCTTCATACCTTGATTCCGATATATCGTTCTCCCTTATCTTATCCACCGCTTGTTCTATAGCAGGGGCTGGCAGATCATAACCTTTCTCTTCGTTTATATCTTCCAATTCATCATGTATGTCCCCGATGTCCTTTTCCTGATCGATCTCCTTCACATGTACGGTCAACTCATCGGAGTCAGAATAGCCTTCTTCATCGGTCACCGTCAGCTCAACTGTATGTTCTCCAGTCTCCTCGAAACTGTATGTGATCCTCTCACCGAATTCGACTTTCTCATCGTCCATCTTCCACTCGTAACTCACTATATCTAGTCCACTAGTAGACTGGGAGGCGATCAGGGGGAATTTCTCACCTAGTTTGACCACTTTATCTTTCCCGGCAATGGCATTTATCTCTTCCTCAGGCTTTTTGACCTCATCTGGATGTTCCTCATGCTCTGCCGATTCTTCGCCAGGCTCGATGGGTTCTTGACAGATCGGGCAGATATTCTGAGATGGGGAGACCTCCGCCCCGCAGAATTTGCACTTTTTGCCTTCTTTCTTACCTTCGCCTTTCACGGTCACGTACACCATATCATCATCGGTGTAGCCCTCTAGGTTGGTCACTATAAGCTCAACGTTATACTCACCTGGTTCATCAAATGTATAGCTTATTTTTTCTTCTTGACCTATCGTTTCGCCTTCGAGTCTCCATTCATAGCTTTCTATACCCGATTCATCCACTGATTCAGAGGCGTCTAATTCGAGCGCTTCTCCGGTCTGAACCGTCATATCTTCTCCGGCTAGAGCTACTGGCTTCTTGCTCTTCTCTTCTTCCACTTCGACGTTCTGAGAATATCTCTCTTGACTCACCTGTACCAACCTTTCAGCCAAGGCTAAATCTAGATATTCTATCTCTTCCGTCAGTTCGTCCACCTCTGCTTCCATGAGGTCAGTATAGTTCTGATAGCCTTCCTCGTATATCTCCTTGGCGAGCTCGAGATCGACACCTTCTATAGACCTCAATTCTTTTACAAAGGAAAGTTCCGTTTCTAGAGCCTCGTCTATTCTTTCCTCAGTTACTTCTTCCTCTTCAAATGTATATCTATATTCCACTCTGACAGCATCTGAATCACTAACATCCGTATCGCTCTGTGAGGTGGCTGATAAAGTTATGTCAGTGGAGTCACCTTCTTTGGTGTCTTCTGGTATATTGACTTGTATCTCCACTCTATCAGTAGAATCTTCAGGGACAGATATCCTTTCAGGTGCGATGGCTGTCCAACCCTCGTTTGATGTGGATATCGACAATTCATAGATCTCATCATCATCTCCTGGGTTATCTATAGTGAATTCATAGATAGAAGACCCTGCAGAGTCTACCTCTTGATCAGTTGGGGCTGTAACTATAACATCTCTCCGCTTCCTGAACCGTCCTAGGAGCAACAGTAAGGCGACTAAAATCGCTACGATGACGGCCGCTAAGAGCCCAAAGAAGGATTTACCCTCCAATGGTCCTCCTGGTTCACCTTTTCCATCTGTCACTTCAAACTCGGCCGAGTCTTCTGCAGAGTTACCTGCCTCATCCAGTCCTCTCACATATACAGTATGTGAACCTTTATCGAGATCAGAGAATGTATAATTTATATCTTCACCGACTTCTTGCCAGGTACCATCGTCAATCTTGACCTCATAATGGGCTATCCCGCTTATCTCGTCGGACCCGTTCCAACTTGATTCAATCGAACCAGGTTCGAAGGTGCTTCCTCCTTCAGGTGTTAGTATATTTATTATCGGTGGCGCCGTATCTATCGTGAAGGTAACGCTTTCTGTCTTTTCGTCCGATGCGCGTAATCCACCAACGCCTGCAAGTAAGGGCTCTGTTCCTTCCATCACACCTCTCACTCTTACGGTATGCCCTCCATCTTTTAATTCATCAAATAGGCACGTCGTATCTTCACCTACGTCTATCCAAGCCTCGTCGTCTATCTTGACTTCATGATAATCAACGTTCTCGGAATCCCATTCAAGAGTGACTTCTGATTCATTAATTACGGCCCCTTCATCAGGTGAGATTATCTCTATAGATACTCCTTCAATCCTCGAAAATTCTGCTGTTATCGTATAATCCCCTTCTATAGTTATCGTGGTGGTATTAGATGTGGTTTCAGCTATCGTTCCATTGTCCCCTGTCCATCTTACAAATGTATAATTCTGGTCCTCTATCGATTCTATTTCTACAGTTTCACCCGAATCATAGGTGAAAGAATTCTCTCCAGGTTCTATCACTGTACCGCCCGCCGTTGAAGTTACGGTTAACGTATAAGTGTCGATATCGAACTCCGCCGTTATCGTATAGTCTCCTTCTATCGTTATGGAGGTCTGAGCTGATTGGGTATCGGCTATCGTTCCATTGTCTCCCGTCCATCGAACAAAGTGATAATCCTGATAGGGGTCCGCGGTCAGAGTTACCTCTTCTGCTACCTCATATTCAAAGTTTCCCTCCTCAGGCGCGGTAACTTCTCCACCGGACGTAGATTGAATAGTCAGAGTGTAAGTATCTACAGAGAACTGTGCTGTTATCGTATAATCCCCGTTCATGGTTATAGTAGTGGAATTAGAGGTCGTATCGGCTATCGTTCCATTGTCTCCTGTCCATCTCACGAAGTGGTAGTCATTGTCTGTTAAGGCTTCCAGATCGACGGCCTCACCTGCTTCGTAGCTGAAAGTACCCTCGCCAGGTGCGGTAACATTACCACCAGAGGTCGAAGATATCGTGAGATCATATCCAGTAACTGTGAACTCTGCAGTGATCGTATAATCTGCGTCGATCGTTATCGTCGTCGAACTGGACTTCGTGTCAGCTATCGTTGTATTGTCTCCTGTCCACTCAACGAATTGATAGCCTGAGTTCCCCACTGCCTGAAGATCGACTATCTCTCCGGCGTTGTAATTGAAAGTACCCTCGCCCGGTACGGTTACGTCGCCACCAGAGGTCGAAGATATCGATAAGGTGTACGTATCTATGGCGAACTCCGCCGTTATGGTATAGTTACCGTTCATGGTTATGGTGGTAGAATTATCCGTTGTATCGCCTATTGTGCCGTTATCACCGGTCCATTCGACGAAGTGATAATCTGTTTGGGACACTGCTTCAAGGTATACAACCTCACTCGCGTTGTATGAGAAGTTCCCTTCTCCAGGCATAATGACGGAACCTCCCGAAGTCGAGGATACCGTCAGATCGTATCCGTAAATGAAGAAGGTGTGATCTGTTGAGGTGTTCCAGTTGTCTTCGGTATCGTCTGCCCAGATATCATAGTGATAGGTTCCAAGATCGATATAAGGCGCCTGGTAATACCAGGTATCTCCTGAAAGGTGAACCATGGTAGTGTTGATCCAGCCGCCGTCTGGATATGTTATATTGACCCGGACCTCCGATACCTGATGATTGTCGGTCACATTACATGTGATATTTACCTCTCTCCCGGTCAACTGTGGATCCGGTGAATCATTCACGTTAGTTATCTCAGGTGGCGTCGTGTCCACTATGGTGAACGAATGACCGCTGGAGCTGTTCCAGTTGTTTTCGGTATCATTTGCCCATATCGTGTACTGGTACGTTCCTAGGTCTATATAAGGAGCTTCGTAGTACCATCCGTTTCCGGTACCTTGGGTCATGGAGGCGTTCACGTAAGATCCATCTGGATAAGTGATGTTGACCCAAACACCATACAGCTGATAGTTGTCGGTCACATCGCATGTGATGTTGACGTTCCCACCTGTCTCCTGCGGGTCAGGTGAATCGTTCACGTTGATAATCTCAGGTGGCGTCGTGTCCACTATGGTGAACGTATGACCGCTGGAACTGTTCCAGTTGTTTTCTGTATCGTCTGCCAATATCGTGTACTGATACGTTCCCAGATCGATGTACGGAGATTCATAGTGCCAGTTACTCCCTGACAGGTGGTCCATCGTTGTATTGTACCAGGTTCCATCAGGATAGGTTATGTTGATCCAAACCTCGGATACCTGATAGTTGTCGGTCACATCGCATGTGATGTTAACGTTGCCCCCAGTCTCCTGCGGGTCCGGTGAATCCGAAACGTTCGTGATCAGTGGTACAGTGGTATCTTGGATGGTGAAGTTATAGCCCGATGAAGTCACCCAGTTGCCCGATAGGTCATGGGCTGAGATCTTGTAATCGTACACACCTAGATCATGATAGATCGATTCGTTGTACCATGTGGAGCCTTGACCAGAGACCATACTCTTGTTTTCCCAGGTACCGTCGGGATATGTGATGTTGACCCATACCCCCCCTAGATTACTTATGGTGACGTTACAGGATATGTTAACGGGCCCACCGGCTTCCTGAGGATCTGGTACGGCTTTCACGTCGCTGATATCCCCTTCGATCAGGAACTGATGTTCGCTAGAACTGTTCCAGTTGTTTTCAGTATCGTTTGCCCAGATAGTGTACTGGTAGGTTCCAAGCTGATTATATGTAGTGTTAAGATACCATCTATTCCCCATTCCATGGACCATCGAACTGTTCAGGTGTGAGCCGTCTGGGTACGTTATATTGACCCATACGCTGTCCACCTTGTAATTGTCAAACACATCAGAGGTGATATTCACGTACCCACCGCTGAGCTGTGGATCCGGATCATCGGTCACGTTCGATATCATGGGCGGGATGGTATCTACTATGGTGAAGTTGTATCCAACGGAACTGTTCCAATTATCACTTGTATCGTTTGCCCAGATGCTGTAATTGTATACTCCCAAGTCGGTATACGAACTGTTATAGTACCATGTATCTCCGCTAAGATACAGCATCGAATCGTTGGTGTAAGAACCATCCGGATAGGTTATATTGATCCATACTCCATAGAGTTGATAATTGTCCGTCACCTCGCACGTGATGTTCACGTATTCACCCGTCTCCTGAGGATCTGGACTATCGTTCACGTCTATTATCTCTGGCGGGGTTATATCCCGTATGGTGAAGTTATGTCCAGAGGAACTGTTCCAGTTACCGCTCAGGTCGGTAGCCCATATCGTGTATTGGTGGGTTCCTATCACAGTGAACGTTCCGTTGTAGTACCATGTATCTCCGCTTAGATGGGTAAGTGAAGAGTTCGTGTATGAACCGTCGGGATGAGTGATGTTCACCCATACCTCAGTAAGCTGATAATTATCCGTTACATTACTTGTGATATTTACATACTCACCGGTCTCCTGTGGGTCGGGAGAATCGGTCACGTTAGAGATCTCAGGCGGTGTTATATCGACTACCCTGAACGTGTGACCCTGGGATTTTGTCCATACACCGCTTGTATTTCTCACCAGGATTGAATAAGAATAGATGCCTATATCGACATAAGTGCTTTCATTGTACCACTCGTTACCCTGTCCACTCACCATGCTGTTGTTGCTCCAAGAGCCATCTGGGTACGTCACATTGACCCATACCTCGGCAACGTTTACTGTTGTTACGTTACAGCTTATGTTGACAGCTCCTCCGGTCTGCTGAGGATCCGGTAACGCTTCCACATCGGTTATGTTGCCCTCTATATCGAATGTATGGACTGCAGAGTTCTCCCAGTTGCCTTGGGTATCGTTGGCCCAGATAACGTAATGATACGCCCCGGTCTGGTTATAGGTATCATTATGGTACCACGTATCACCTGAAAGGTGGTCCATGGTCGTATTCACCCAACTGCCGTCTGGATACGTTATGTTGACCCACACCCCGTACAACTGGTAGTTGTCCGTCGCATCACAGCTTATGTTAACGTAGCCTCCTTCGTTCTGTGGGTCTGGTTTATCCGTCACGTTGGAGATCACTGGGTCGGTCATATCTTCTATCACGAACGTATAGCCAGTAGAGGAGTTACCGTTCCCAACAGTGTCGTTCGCCCATATATAGTAGTCGTAAGTGCCTAATTGAGCGTATGTTGATTCGTAATACCAATTGTCACCAACTCCGGACATCATAGACTGGTTAGAATGGGTCCCGTTCGGATATGTGATATTGACCCATACCCCATGAATCTGATGATTATCGGTCACGTCACATGATATGTTCACACTTCCTCCAGACTGCTGTGGATCTGGGGTTGCAGTTACATTCGTTATCTCTGGAGGTATGGTGTCCTGGATGGTGAAGTTTTGTTCAGCAGAACTGTTCCAGTTGTCGCTGGTATCGTTTGCCCAGATGGTGTAATCGTAGACTCCTAGGCTATTAAAAGTGGAGTTATAGTACCACTCTATCCCACCGGCAGAGATCATAGACACGTTGGTAGTAGAACCGTCTGGACGTGTGATATTGAGCCATACCTCGTCGAGTTGATAGTTATCCGTTACATTGCAGGTGATATTCACATGATATCCGGATTCCTGTGGATCCGGTTCATCCTGTACATCTGTTATCTCTGGAGGAGTTATGTCGAATACCGTTACTGTGGTGGTGTCGTTATCGGTATTTCCTGCATCATCCGTGACCCTCAGGCCGATGGTGTACGTTCCAGGAGTATTCCATGTCTTAGATGCCGTAACACCCGTACCATCGTCGTAACTCCCATCGTTGTCCAGGTCCCATTCGTATGAAACGATCATGTCATTATCTGAGGAATTTGACCCGTCGAATGATATGGAGGTGTCTTCGTTGCCTGTGTACGGCCCCCCAGCATCTGCAATCGGTGGCGTAACGTCGTAAACGGTGACGTTGGTAGTGTTAGTATCAGTGTTGCCCGCACCGTCGGTTACTCTCAATTTGACTGTATAGGTGCCGGGGTCTGGATATGTGTGGGTAGGACTAACACCGGTAGAATCATAGGTGCCATCGTTTGTCCAGTCCCACTCGTATAGTGTTATTCCAACGTTGTCTGATGAGTTTGACGCGTCGAATGAGATAGCTGTGTCTTCATTGCCAGAGTATGGTCCGCCTGGGTCGGCGATGGGAGCAGTCACGTCGTAGACAGTAACGGTGGTGGTGTTAGTATCAGTATTACCTCCGTCATCGGTGACTCTCAAGCCGATGGTGTAAGTTCCAGGGGTATTCCATACCTTGGATGCAGTAATTCCTGTAGCATCGTCATAACTCCCATCGTTGTCCAAGTCCCATTCATATTGGACGATGTTTCCGTTATCTGTGGAGTTCGACCCATCGAAAGAGATGGCAGTATCTTCATCTCCGGAGTAAGGTCCTCCTGCATCAGCATTCGGTGGGGTGACATCGTAGACAGTAACGGTTGTAGTGTTTGTATCGGTATTTCCGCCTCCATCGGTGACTCTCAGTCTGACGGTGTAAGTGCCGGGGTCTACATATGTATGAGTAGGGCTGATCCCGGTTGTGTCATAGGTCCCGTCATCGGTCCAGTCCCATTCATATAAGACGATATTGCCGTTATCAGTTGAATTTGAGCCGTCGAAAGAGATAGCAGTATCTTCATCTCCAGAGTAAGGCCCGCCTGCATCGGCATTTGGTGGGGTGACATCGTATACTGTAACGGTTGTAGTGTCTGTATCGGTGTTACCTGCATCATCAGTGACCCTTAACCTGACGGTGTAAGTGCCGGGGTCTAGATAGGTGTGAGTAGGGCTGATACCTGTAGTGTCATAGGTCCCGTCGTCTGTCCAGTCCCATTCATATTGGACGATGTTTCCGTTATCTGTGGAGTTCGACCCATCGAAAGAGATGGAAGTATCTTCGTCTCCGGAGTAAGGTCCGCCTGCATCTGCGGTTGGAGCGATGGTATCTTGTATCGTGAAACCATCGCCAGTCGTCAAATTATCGTTATCGCTGGTATCATTCGCCCAGATAGTGTAAGAATATGACCCTAGGTCAGTATAAGTGTCGTTGTAGTACCAAGTATCACCGCTGCCATGCTGCATCGGATACCAGGCTGTAGAGGAGTCTGGATAGGTTATTTCAACCAACACAGTGTCCACCTGATAATTGTCGGTCACGTCACAGGTGATATTCACATACTCCCCTGTCTCCTGCAGGTCTGGTGAATCCGAAACGTTCGTTATCTCGGGTGAGGTCGTATCTTCGATGCTGAACGAATATCCTGGCGCGGTAGTCCAAACACCAGATGCATTCCTCACGATTATATCATATGAATAGGTTCCGAGGTCTACATAATTGGACTTATTGTACCATCTATCCCCAGCGCCAGCTACCATAGTGTTATTGCTCCAGGAGCCGTCAGGATAGGTTATATTGACCCATACATCCGTAGCCTCATAGACCGTCACGTTACAGCTTATATTCACATCTCCTCCGGTTTCCTGAGGATTGGGTACTGCCTTCACGTCGGTTATGTTACCCTCTATGTTGAAAGTATAGCTATCAGAGCTGTTCCAGTTGTCGCTGGTATCGTTGGCCCATACGGTGTAATGATATCCCCCCGATTGAGAATAAGTATCGTTGTAGTACCAGCTGTCTCCCGTTGATGAGTTCATAGTCGTATTCACAGAGGAACCGTCAGGATATGTTATATTAACCCAAACCTCGGAAAGGTCGAAATTATCGGTCACATTACAGGTTATATTCACATAGCCATCCTCTTCCTGTGGGTCCGGTGAGTCTTTGACATCTGAGATCTCGGGTCCCGTATCATCTTCGATGTTGAAGCTGCTGACCGAGCTGTTCCAGTTGTCCTGGGTGTCATTTGCCCATATCGTGTAGTTATATGTTCCGAGGTCAGGATATGTATTGTTGAAATACCATGTATCTCCCGAGGCCTGATTCATGGTGTTATTGATCGATGACCCATCTGGGAAGGTTACATTCACCCAGACACCGTACAACTGATAATTGTCCGTGACGTCACAGCTGATGTTGACCCATTGACCGGGCTCCTGCGGGTCAGGTTGAGCTTGGACGTTGTTTATCTGAGGTGGGGTGGTATCATTAACCATAACTGTCGTGGTGTCTGTATCTGTGTTACCTGCATCATCTGTAACCCTTAATTTAACGGTATATGTGCCAGGGTCAGGGTAGGTATGCGAGGGAGTCATCCCAGAACCTTCATAAGTCCCGTCATTTGTCCAATCCCATTCGTAAGTAGCGATCGCGTCGTTGTCTGTAGAGTTTGACCCGTCAAACGATATAGTGGTGTCCTCATCCCCAGAGTAAGGTCCGCCAGCGTCAGCGTTAGGTGATGTAGTATCGATCACATCGATATAGACTTTAGCTGTATTTGAAGTATCTCCGTCGTTGTCATCAACAGTGTAAGTGAAACTGTCAGAGCCTACATAGTCTGTATTTGGAGTATATTCGATCTCTCCTGTGGTTGAATTAACTGAAGTTGAACCATGTGATGGTCCGCTGGTTACTGTAACCGTCGATGGGTCCAATGTGCCGTCCACATCTGTATCGTTTGCCAGTACGTCACACCAAACTGAAGTATCTTCATCCGTGGTGTTATAATCATCGTTAGCAGTAGGTGGATCATTGATTTCGGTAACGGTTATATCGACGGTGGCTGTATTAGAAGTAGCTCCGTCGTCATCCTTGACGGTATATGTGAAGCTGTCAGAGCCAAAATAATTGGCAGTTGGTGTGTACTCAACAGTGCCGTTCGAATGAACAGTCGTTGAACCATGAGAGACGTCTGAGATAATACTTACAGTAGAACCATCTATCGTACCATCCACATCGGTATCATTCGAAAGGATGTAGAACCAACCGGTTGTGTCTTCATCTGTCGTATTAGTGTCATCGTTAGCCACAGGCGGATCGTTTATCTCATTGACAGTAATGCTGACCGTAGCGGTGTTAGAGGTAGCTCC
>CAYMXS010000010.1:0-53040 GCA_964394465.1 uncultured Thermoplasmata archaeon
AGTATCGTCTCGCTCTTCAGCGTTATAGGTGCGGCTACCGCGGATTCGGTGTTCTGACTCTACCGCATAAATCATCGATAAAAAAGAAAGAGCCACTGCCCTGAATAGTTCCTCCGTCACTATTCAGTCCGCTCGTTAAAAAGAGGACTTTTTAACTCGCTAGCGGGAATCTGTTCAGGAAAATTAAAATCTTTCCAAACGCTCACAAAAAAAGTATAAGCCACTGGCGGGAATCGAACCCGCGACCTATTCCTTACCAAGGAATCGCTTTACCCCTAAGCCACAGTGGCATTTTCTGCGAAAATCCCACTTGCTCGCCAAAATAAATATTTTGGCTCGCACAGCGGAAATTGCTACGCAATTACCCTCTTGGTCGCAAAGCAGAGCTTTGCTCCCACAGTGGAAATTACTTCGTAATTTAAACGGACATAAGTCCGTGACATTTTGTTCCGCATAATCCCACTTGCTCACTCAGGTACTGAGCAGGTGGAATCCTACCATTCAGGTCTATCGAGATAAGATATTAATGTTTTTCGTCTTTCAGTTCCTCGTAACCCCATCGTTCCTTCACCTTCTCCACTTTCTTGTTGTATATCTTCTCTGAGAGGTCGCCGTCCGCCAGTTTATCGTCCAGGTTCTCTATCTCTCTTTCCGCCCTGTCTATGATCGTCTGTCTGTACCTGTCGCTTATCCTGTCCAGAGTCTTTGTGAGTTGTTTGCATTCCGTCGTCAGTTCGTACACTATCCTGGGCCTTCCATCCGGAGGAAAGATGGCGTTCCTCTCCACAAGTCCCCAGTCGTGCAGTTCCAGGAGGTGCTTGTCGACTGCCTGTCTGGTCAGGTCTAGGTCCTCCGCTAGATCGTCCGGGTGATCATACCCCTCGCTCAGCATCTCGATGATCTTACAGCGGGTACTGGATGAGAACAACGAGAGCAGTTCTTCCGTGTATTTTTTCATCGAAATTAAGATTATGACGGCCGTATATTAACTTTTTTAACCTCTAGGTTGAAGATATCATGATCAGCATTGACCTTATCTATTTTTATTTTCAAAATACATATAAATATCACCCCCTACATAGGTATAAGTACAAAAGAGGTGAAAAAGATGGATAAAGAGATATTAGAAAAATTGGACCGAAGACTAGCTAACGGTGAGATATCGGAGGAACTTTACAATGAGATAAAGGAGAGATACGAGAGAGAAGAGACAGAGGAAGACATGGGCCCCGAAGAGGTGGAGATAGACATAAAGAAGGAGAAGGAAGAGAAGGGTCTCGAGAAAGAGGAAAGGGTGACGATCACTGGGACCGGCTCCATAAACGGATGCAACTGCGAGGTCTTTAAAGCATCTGGTGCCGCAAAAGTTAAGGGTGATATGAATGCCGACGAGGCGAGTATATCCGGGGCAACCAAAGTGACCGGGAACGCAAAAGTCGGTAGACTAGGCGCCAGCGGCAGCCTGAAGATAGGCGGAGATACAGAGGCCAAATCATTAGATCTGTCTGGCGCGACCAAGTTCAATGGAAAGGTCAAGACCGACGAGATAGACTCCAGCGGCTCTACCAAGTTCAACGGCGACGTTGAAGCCAAGGACTTCGTCAGTTCCGGATCCATGAAAGCGAAGAACGTTATATCCGATGTTTTCACCGCTTCAGGAGGATTCAAGATATCAGGGACACTGAAAGGAGAGGAGATATCGCTGAAGCCAGCCGGTGACTGCAAGGTTAACAAGATCGAAGGCGGAGATATACTGGTAGAGACGAAGAGCTCTTCCGGGGTCCTGTCAGGTCTGCTCAGCTCGATAGGGTCTGGTTCCGGCACCCTGAAATCCGAGACCATAAAGGGAGACGATATCTACCTGGAGAACACCAGAGCGGATCTAGTACAGGGAGACGACGTCAAGATAGGCCCTGGCTGTAAGATAGGCAGGGTCAAGGCCAAGAATCTGAAGGTCCACGAGTCCTCTACGGTGGATGAAAAAGAACAGATCAAGAGCTAAAAAAACGATTCAACTTTTTTCTCTTTTTCAGATACCCCTGGTCCTTTCATACCATTTCCTGATCTCGTAGTCTGACACCCTCCTCTCCTTCTTGTTTGTACTGTCCTTTATCCCCAGGTTGTGTCCGTAGGCCCAGTCCTTTATGACCTTTCTGTATCTCTTCCTCCCTTCGAAATCGGTTATCTTGACCATCCCGGAGCGTATCCTGGCGTTGAAAGCGGCGACCATCTTGGGCCCTTTGAAGATCACGTTACAGGTCCCCAGGTCGAACTCGTCCTTCATATCCTCCCTGAAGTAGAGGTTGAGCCTGTCCTTTACCGAGACGACGACCGTCCGGTCAAAATCCACATCTTCTATCTCATCCACCCCTTCTTTCAGCATCCAGTAGACGTCTTCGTCTCCCTCTATCAGGTAGCCCTTCGTCAGGTGATCCTCCTCCACCAGCTCTGATAGTATACTCCTGACCTCTACCATCCTGAAGTCGCTCCCCAGATAGGAAGACAGCTTCTCGGCGCTGAAGAACCCGAAGTTCTCGAAGGCCCAACGTACGACCTTCTTCTTCGCTTCTCTGGGTTCCAGGTCAGTTGACGGGGTCGTGATGTATCTTTTCTCATCGTCTCTCAGTACGATCAGGCCTTCGTACAGCTCGTCTATGGCCTCCTTCGTCCTCCTCCTGCTGTAAGGGGACTGATGATATATAGTCCGTTTAGGTACGGGCTCCTTGTCCTTCACTATGTCCAGGACGGTCTCCATGCAGGAGTCCATCTGGACGTCCTTCGCGGCCTTATATACGGAGGTGTGCTCCGGCAGGCTGTACATCGTGTACTCTGGGATCATCTTGCCTTTATACACCTCGTTCCTCTTGTAGAACCACTCTAGGGAGTAGAACTGTTCGACTCTAGGGCGTAGCTCGAAGTCGGAGCGAAGCCCCTTCATACCCTTCAATGCCTCCTCCGGCTTCCCATATTTAGCCTTCTCAGAAGCAAACCCCTGCCTGTGGAACACGTAGGATATGATCTCCTCTTCCGTGAACACCTTCTCCGTTATCTTTCCCTTGACCAGGGCGCCCTGTATCTTCTTATATCCTTTCTGGTAGAACCTGGAAAGCCTTTCTTCTGAAAGGTCCTCTACTGAGGTGTTGTTGAGGTGCTTCACCCTGACCATGTCGTATCCCTCGAGGCGGTGATAGTCCATCATCTCGTCTATGGAGTCAAGGACCTCTTCTAGAAGTGTTTCGTCGTCTAGATCCAGATGCCTTATCTCTATGCACCCGCTGGTCTTCCATTTCTCGATCCCGCCTACTACCTTTCCCTCTTTGATTATGGGGTAGATCCAGTCGTCTCCGTAACGAGAGTATATCTCGGCCCACATCTCCTTGGCATAGGGATCTCTTTTGGATAAGACCCTCAGCTTCTTCAATTCCTTACCTGAAGCATCGTGAAGGTCGTCCATCTCTTCTGAAAGTATATATAGTTCTCTTCTAGAGGAGCCTATCTTTAGTTTTGTGACTTCGCCTTGATGTACCAGAGCGGCTAGATAGTCCTCCACTTCTCTAGCGGTGAAGCCCGTCTGGTACTTCAGGTCCGAGAACGACAGGGGTCCGTTGGCCTTCAGGAACCTTCTGATCAGTTCCTCTTTGGCTTCCTTTTCGGGTACGGGGTCAACGTCCAGATACGTATACTTATTCTTGGAGGACCAGCTGTCGCTGCCGGTATATTCCCTCCCTATGTAGAGCTGTCTGTCCAGGTGCTTTACTATCTCCTTGACCTCGTCCTTCTTCAGATCGCTCTCGTCCTTGATTTTTCTTAAAGTCCTGGCTTTACCGCTCCTTATGAGGTCCAGGATCTCCTTCTCCTCATCTTCCAGTTTTTCCTGCCTGTAGGCCCCGACGAAGAGCGGCACGTCATCTTCTAGGGCGTACTTCACCTTTCCTCTGACGAACCTCCCCTCGACTATGGCACCATCCTCACGTAGTTCCTTCCACCTCTTCAAGGTGAAATCCTCTACTCTGTAGTAGACATCCAAGGGATCGCTAGCGACCGTCGAGTTCCTGAAGTGTTCTTCTATGCTCTCGACCTTCGAGAACTGCTTCTCCGTCTTGTACTCCGATATCCTCTTCTCTGAGACGCTTTCCCCCTCCGGGAACCTCAGGTTTTGATAATCCTGCTGGAGCATGTACTGCTTCGTCTCGCCCATTACAAGGTTTCCCGAGACTGCCTCGTTCTGCTCCACCAGGTTGTTCAGTGCCTGTAAAGCCCTGTCCTCCGGTATATCCAGCTGATAAGCTATCTCCTCTAGTCCCCTCGGGGCTTCATGCTCCAGGAAGCAAGATATGACGGTTTCCACCTTCTTCATATCTATATCCTTCTTCTCCAGAAGACTGTACTTGTAGTTCCCCTCGCTGTCCATGCCCGTTCTATTGACAAGCCTCTTCCTCTCCATGTCCCGTATGATGTTCTTCACGTCTTTCAAACGGAGTTCCGTCTGATGGTAGATCTCCCTTTTCGTTTTTCCGTTGCCGTTTTCTTCTTTATCCTCCTTCAAGAGCTCTATGACCGGATTACTGCCGTGGGGCTGTTCGCCCTGGTCCAGGGTTGCAAGATATCTTGGCAAGTCCTCCGAGAGGACCCATCTCACGTCGTTCATCCAGACTGACTGGACTTCTCCATCTCTCAGCAGTTCTCTGGACCAACTTTTGACCTCTTCGTAGGTATTGTCCGTCCAGGTGAACACGCTGGGGCCTCTTTCCTTGAATATGTGGGCGGGCTGTAGTTCCTCTATCGCGTCGTATAGACCTTCTTTATCGCTGAACCTGGGCTTCTTCTCGGCATAGTAGTCCTCCACGACTTCGCCGTCGAATTGGAATTTCTCTATCTCCTCCTGTGGGATCGCCTCCTCCAACACCTTCTGATGGAACTGCCTCAGCAGTGAACTCCTGTCTTCCATCATTATCACGTCGGAAACGCCGGCCATTATGATGCTGTGGGCGAAGGGAGACGGCGTATCGGAATAGTCCACCGTTTTTACTTCGATCTCTCTTTTTTCCACCCCCTGGATCACTTCCTTGGCGTGTTTGAGGTCCAGAACCTGATACAGTATCTCGTTGTACGTCTCTTTGACTATCGGGAAGTCGTCCAGTTCGTGCAGCCTATCCAAGATCTTTTTGGACCTCAGCTTTTGCTTGGAAACCGATATCTCCTTCCCCTTGTAGTTCTTGAGTATCATCAGTGCTCTGCTGGCGCAGTGTCTGAACCTCTGCTTGAACAGCTCGGTGTTCTTCACGCACCTCTTCAGTATGTCCTTCAGGTTGTCGGAGTCCAAGAGGTCAGGTATATCTTCCAGAGGTATCTGTTTCTTCGTGGTTATCATGAAGTCGTCGTCGGAGATGGAAACGTTTGCGCTGCAGTTGTACTTCTTCGAGATGCGGTAGGCATAGGCCCTTGAAAGCGCGTCGTTGGTCTTCCTGCCGAAGCAGGCGTGGAATATGATGTTGAACTTGCCGTCTTTGTCCTCGTAGCCCTCTAAGACCATACGTTTGTCCGTTGGTAGCTCCTCTATGACGGCTCTCTGCTCCTCGAAGTAGCTCACGATCGTCTGGGCCGACCCCTTATCTATATGATAGTTCTCCATGAGCCAGTCTATGACGTCTTCGTCCTCCAACCGTTCCGTCAGTTTTCTCCTGAATCGGCCGATCGCCCTTGACAGGTCGTAGCTCCTGGGTAACTGTTCACCGGTCCAGCTAGGCACCGTTGGCTTCTTGCCCGCGGCGTCCTTGACGAAGACCTTGTTCGCCCTGGAGTGCTGGAACTCGTATGAATGGCTGCCCAGAACGAACACGTCTCCTTGAGAAAGGCGCTCGACGAATTTTTCTGAAAGGGTGCCTAGAGGAACTCCTTTCTCCGAATATACCCGGTAGCTGGAGTCCGACGGTATGGTCCCGATGTTCATGTAATAGAGCATCTGGGAGCCGCCCTTCTTCCCGAAGGTCTCGTCCTCCTCGTTGTACCATATCTTGGGATAGACATTCTCGAATTCGTTTCCTGCAAGATACTCCAGAACGTTCATGAAGTCCTCCTTAGGCAGGTCTTTGTAGCAGTAAGCGCTCTTCACCAGCTCGTAGGCTTCTTCAACCGACCAGCGGTGCTCGATGCTCATGCCTATTATGGCCTGGGCCAGAACGTCCAGGTTGTTCTCAGGTATGTCTATCCTGTCGATCTCGTGGTTGTAGGCCTGGTGCGTCAGCACGGTACACTCGACTAAGTCGTCTTTCTCGAAAACGATCATCCTGCCTTTGGACGTCCTGTATATGGAGTGGCCGGACCTCCCGACCCTCTGGAGGCCCTTCGCCACGGTTTTGGGCGAGCCGACTTGGGTCACCAGATCAATGTAGCCGACGTCTATACCCAGTTCTAAAGACGTCGAGGAGACGGCGCCGCTTAGGTCACCTACCTTGAGCTTATCCTCCACGTCCAACCTCGTCTCTTTACTCAGGCTTCCATGGTGAGCGGCTATGTCGTCTATACCCCTCTCCTTCAGCTTGTAGGCCACGTTCTCGGCTCCGCTCCTCGTGTTCGTGAAGATGAGGGTCGTTCTGTGCTGGTTGACCATCTCGGTCAATCGGTCGTACATCCTGGAGTTCACCACTTCATAGGGCAGTAGCGTCATGTCGTCTACCGGTGAGATGACCGATAGATCGAGACTCTTCTCCCCCATGACCTCGATTATGTTGACCGCTCTCGGTTTATCGTTTTTGTAACCTCCCAGGTACTTCGCGATCTCCTCGATAGGCGCCTGGGTCGCGGACAGACCTATCCTGGTCATCTCCCCTTTGACGTGCTCCTCCAGACGTTCCGTGTTGAGCGAGAGATATACGCCTCTTTTTGATGAAGAGATCTCGTGTATCTCGTCGTTTATGAAGTACTGCACGTCGTCGAACTTTTTTCTAAATTTAGGTGAAGATAGAACGAGGGCTAGACTCTCTGGCGTCGTTATGAAGATGTGTGGAGGGTTCTTCACCATCTTCCTCCTCTCTTTCTGGGGGGTGTCTCCTGAACGTATGGCCGTCTTTATCTCGGGCACCTTCACGTCCTTTTCCTTGGCCAGGGCTTTGAGTTCCTCCAGGGGCTCCTCCAGGTTCTTGTGTATATCGTTGGCTAGGGCTTTAAGAGGGGAGACGTAAACGCAGTATATCTTGTCTTCAAGTTCGTCCTTCTTATCCAGCTTGAACAGTTCGTTTATGATGGAAAGAAAAGCCGTGAGGGTTTTTCCTGAGCCCGTGGGAGAAGAAACGAGAACGTTCTCCCTCTCGTGTATCAGCGGGATCGCATACCCCTGTGGTTCCGTCAGAGAGTCGAACTTCTGGTCGAACCACTCCGCTATCAAGGGCTCCATGAGGTCCAGAACTTCTTCTTTGTCCTTGCTCTCCTTTACTCGTTCTATCATCGTACTCTATCCATATAGCTTTAGAGCGCTATTGAATCTAAAAAAAGGGTCTCTCCCCCTTAATAAGTATTTTCATAAACGGGGGTTTGGTCAGCTATTATACGTATGTCTCTAGGGTCTATCGCCCTCGTCCTTTTTCTGCTCTTCCAATAGTTCTTCTATCTTTTCGGCCTCTTTGACCTTTCCTACTATCTTTCCCTTCCTGAAGCTGTACCACATTATAAAAATTATAGGAAGGAATATCAAGGCGAACACTATATAGGTGCCGTACTGCCCCTGGAAAAGGTCGTTGTAGATCATCACTATCCCTATGGGGATAAAGATCCCGATGCTGATAAAGATCATCATCTTGACGTTCTGTATCTCGTCGGTCCACTTGTCCGCTAACCTTCTCTCCTTTTCTGTGACATCTATGGGCTCTCTGCTGATATAATCTCCCATCAATGGAGGCGGTATCTCGAAGCCGGTTGGAAGGACTTTCTCACCGGTCCTGAGTTCGTGCTCTACAGCGTTCTTGACCATGTTCCTAGCTTTCGTGATCTTATTCATGTAGAACACCAAAAAGAACAGAGGCGCTGGGAGGATGGCTCCTACTATCAGTAGAAGAAGATTTGTTGTCGATGCTCCCACCATGATGACGATCAGAAGAGCCCCCATCAGGCCGAAGGCCAGATACATGAGCGGTCTCTCGAGTTGTAGCTTCCTGTCAACCTCTTTCCAGTCCTTTTTTGTATAATCCAGATATTTTTCGGGGTCTATCTCATCTTTTTCTACCTCCTCAGCAACAGGGGTATAAGATGTTGTTTGGTCCGGCCCAATTTCTTTTTTCGCCTTGATGGATTGGGCTTCTTTGACCTTCCTCAACTGGCTCATGACGTACAATACCCCGCCCATGGCCAGTGCCCCTGCCCCGCCTAATATTAAGAAGAATATCTCGATTGAGATCTTGTCCAGGAAGAAGCTAGCTACTATCTGCATAGCGAATATGGGCGTCACGAAGACCATCATCTTCACCGTCATCATCCTCAGGCTTTTATCGGCTAGATGTCCTATCTCCTCCCATCTCTCCTCATCTATGTAGGGCTCGTCAACGTAGACTCTGTCCCACTTTGGTCCGAAGGCCTTCTTCATGGCCCGCTCTAATCTTCTAGTGTTCTTCTCCCGGTTGTTCATGGTGAAAAGGACCTTTCCCGGATCACCTTCGATCGTCAAGATTTGAAAACCGGTCTGATCGAAGGTTTCCTGGGCCTTGTTGTAAAAATAATCGGGATGGACTGCCCTTATATTGTTCAGCTTGGTCTTCCTCCCCCATCCCTTGAAATGCTCCTGGAAGAGGCTGGTGGAGAAATAGAACGTGTTTGAATCCAGTTTTACTTCTCTAGGCCTGACTAAAACATAGAATAAAAGGAAGACCCAGAGAAGAGCGACAAAAAGAGGTGTCACCCACAGACCCATTGATATCAATACTTCCATATGGATGAAAAGATACAGCAAGAAAGAGGTCATACCGAATATGCCTAGGCTTCCGAGAAGTACTCCCTCATCGTAGGGCAGTTTACTCTCTCTGAAGTAAAACTTTTCAACGTTCTGATGCTGTCTGTCCAATTCAGACCATATTGTTAGGATGCTTAAAAGCCCGGCTCCCACTGCCACGAGGGGAAGGAATAAAGGTACCTCGGGAGATGATTGTATTCTCTTTTTTAAAGCGGCCTCTGAGTTATAAAGGTAAACCCTGTCTTCGGTCATCACCGAGAAACGGTCGTTGTCCACTTCGAGGTCTTTTACCGTATCTTCTTCGAAATCCCTCTTCTCTATCAGCCCCTGGCTTTCGAGGGACCAGAGTCTGAACGCTTGAGTACCTCCCGAACAGACCAGGTTCTTTCCTCCGTTCGTGAACCCTACACGGTGTTCGGCCTCTTCTAATCCTTCTTCGAACAAGACCTCTAGGGTGGTCGTGTTGTAGACCTGGACTTTTTTCTTATAGGCCACTGCTAGTTTTCCATCCTCTGAGAAAGCACAGTCGGTCACGTCCTTCACTTCTAAGATCTGAGTGCTGTTCCCTTCTTCCAATATATGGACACCGGAAGGACCGCTCCAGTACGCTATTGAATCGCTGGGAGAAACGCAGAAACCCTTGATATCTCCATCTATGGGAGGAGTGAACATTATCTTTTCTTCACCTAGACCCACTATCCTACCGTCTTCCATCAGAGCGTAGAGCTTTTCTCTCTTTTGTAGCTGAACGATGGACGAATCTGATTGGAAACAACGCTCGGTCTTTTTAGTGGACGAGTTAAGAACTAGGATGGTTCCATTTTTCGTTCCTAAATACAGCCGTTCATCGGAGGCGAGGTCCGTGATATTAGATCTCAAGGTCAAAGTTTCTTCCCTATGAGCGGTATCTGTTTCCCATAGTTCCAATCTTTTCCCACTTCCGATGTACACTTTTCCGTTAAAGGTCTCTAACTCCTGCGCATCCCGTACTCTAGCTCTTCCAAATGGGATGAAATATAGAATCGCGGAGAACAATATTATAAAGATCACTATCCCCATTACGATCCTAACAAGTCTCATGATGTTTGTTAAATACGTCAACAATTATTTTAATTTTTGGTTAGATATTCACTTATCCTACAGTTTTTAAAAATCAGCGCCACATGAAAAATACATCCCAGCATTGGAGAAAATGCAATAAAAGTGGGCCCGGCCGGATTTGAACCGACGACCACCTGGTTATGAGCCAGACGCTCCGCCATACTAAGCTACGGGCCCTTCTGCCCGGGTAGGCGTTAATAAATTAATTGTATTTAAGATTGGTGCATGTATGCCCTGTCAGTCCTCTCCTCTAGTCTCTTTATCATGGTACACGCCTTGCATCTTCCCGACATGGTGGGCTCGCCGCACCTTTCACACTCGTCCAGTTCGACCCCGTTGTCGTATTCCTCTCTCAACAAGGGTTTAACTTTGTCGAAGGAACTCAGTATGGAGTATCTAGCACCAGGAGTGTTGTCCTCCAGCTGTCCTATAACGTCCCGGTAAAGGCCCCGTAAAGCGGTCTCCGCGTAGGGGCACTCCTTCTCGTGCACTTTCATCTCAGAGAGGTGAGCGTAAAGGTAAGACTCCTTCTCCGGGACCTTTCGTAGCGGGGCTATCCTGGGTATAAAACCCTCCTTGACCTCTTCATGGGGACTGAGACGCGCCATCTTTTCCATATCCCCTCTGCAGAAGTTCATCAGGACGGATTGAGACGTATCGTCCAGGTTCAGACCGGTGGCTAGAAGATCCGCGTCCGCTTTCTTAGCGAGCTTGTTCATTATCCACCTCCTGAGTACGCCACATACGGAACATGGATTGCCTATGTCATAATCTAACATATCGTCAAGAGGTAGGCCGAACATCTCTTCGAAGGACACAAGGTCGTATTCGATGTCCAACTTTTCGTACACCGCTTCAGCTATCTCTAGGCTGGAAGGTCGGTAGCACTCTATACCCTCGTCTATCGTTATACCATGGACCTCGCTGTCCCTCCTCTCCCCGACTATCTCCTTGACCATCTTCAGAGCCACTAAACTGTCCTTCCCTCCTGAAACGGCTACGGCTATCTTCTTCCCCCTTCCAAGGTCCACCTGCTTCCTGAATTCCGTGAATACCTTCTTCTCGAAGTACTCCTTGAAGTGTTCCTGGCAGAGGTGCTCTCCACTGTATCTTATATACGTCACAGGGGTCCTCTCACAACGGCTGCACTGCATCTTTTTACAGCCAGTAAACTGCAGGGTATAAAATACTATCGTGCTATCTAGGGGCAAATTTTATTTTCAAGAAAAAAATTACTATTGTATGGAGTGGAAATTGGCAGGGGTTAGGGCGGTTTTAGTGGGGCTAGTAGTAGTCATCGTTATTTTGGCTGTCACGTGTGTGCTCCCCCCGATGATGGAGGACATAACCATAGAACCCCCTCAGCAGGACGACATAAGTTGGTCCCTTGAGGGGGACGAAATCGTGTTGAGGGGCGATGTATGGGTGAACAACTCCGGTTATTATCCACTGGAGGACCTCAACATCGTTATGGAAGTCCAGGGTATGAACAGGACCCTCTTTAAGGACAACGCCACGGTAGAATCCGTACCGGCTGATGGGAGGACGAAAGTCCCCATAGAGCTACGCAGGGACAAGAGTTTCTTCACCGAGGAGGATATAAACACGCTGATATTCAATGAAACAACGTTCATTGTGAATGCGGACATGAAGACCCAATATCCCTTCAAGCTTTTGACCTTCGATCTTGAATACAACGATGAGATTCCCTGGGAAGGGATAGTGAAGGAGTTGAACATAAACGAGGACGAGGCCAACCTCAGGGGAGGTGGACAGGGCTCACAGGTGGAGATACCCGTTGATGGAGAAACTACTGATCAGCTATCAGATACCGCTAGTATCGCTCTTACGCTCTCCGGAAACAGGATGGGACAGGAGGAAGAGACGAAGTATTCTACCGACCAGATAGATATAACACTTGGTGGTCCATTCAGCAAGAACGTTGAGTTCTGGTTGGATGAATCTGAAACAGAAGAATTCATCTTTAACGATCTAGACCTGGAGATCTCGGCCGAGTTGAGCTTCAGGAACTTCAACGTCACAACAGATTACACCGTGTATCACCAGTGGGATTCACCTGTAAAATATCTCGATTTTAGATACGAGGATGCTGCCGTTCAGGAGGTATCTCAGGGCAGTGAATTGACTCTACCCTTCAGAGTTCATACATCTGACAGATTGACCGGGAACGCTTCTGTGGAAGTCAGCATGTATCGTTCATCCACTCCGAATGACGATCCATACTCGGGCGATCAGATCGAGGTCATGTTAGGTGTGAACACCAGTCGCGAATTGACTTTTACCCTGGACGAACAGCAGAGCGAGGAACTGATCACCAACAGTCAGAGTCTCGATTTCGTGGCCGATGTAACACTAGAGGAGAGAGGAGTCGAGTTCCAATATGAATCATCGTATGATTGGGGTGCTCCCTTGGATGAACTACAGATAGAGGGCGTGTACTTCGACCCAGGTCCACAAGAGGTCAGAGGTAATATAAGCTTCATCAACGACAGTCCTAGGGAACTCCAACTGGTTCTTAACATAACCATATATAACTCCGCAAATCAGATAGTCGGGTACAAGGAGATGTCCTACGTGACGAATGACAGCTTCCTGGTCTCTCCCGGTGAGTCCTTCATGGAGGAGCTATCGGTAGAGATCTCAGGTGATGCCACTTCAGGTGAGATAACCTTCACCGATGCGAACACCGGTATGGAACACGAGAGGGAGGTGCAGCTATGACTTCAGACAAGTATGACAGGCGTCCGATCAGGGCAGGTATAGTATTCACACTCTATCTGCTGATACTGGTACTGGGGATCTACGCGGGCAAAGAGATCATCATGCAGACCAATCCCCAGTTCAGCCACATCTTCAACGGTACGGTCATGACTGCGGCCATATTCGGTGTGCCAGTGGCCATAACGGCTGGTCTGACAGCCTATTTTGATCTAGGCGAGATATACAGGATGATATTTGGAATAATACATCCTGCCCTGCTCATCGTATATGTAGTTATGTTAGTAAACTCGTTGAACATTGGCTGGGAAGGGGAGACCTATTCCTATTATATAGGTATGCCAGGTATACTCTTCCTTATAGCCGTAGCCCTTATAGTCAAGGCGATCTACTACGTGGTCGAGTACTACGTCTACTGGAAGAGGGAGCAGAGGAGAGAGGAAGAGGGCGAAGGCATCCCGGCGTACTGAAACGTTGAGTTCTTTTTGTATATATCAGAATACGCCCCCTAAACCCAAAATATATATGGAACCTCTATTAGTGAAAAACCGATTAGGTGATCTATTATGATGTCCGGTCAACAACCAGTATTTGTCCTTCAAGAGGACACGGAAAGAGAAAGAGGCGAAGACGCTCAGAAGAACAACATCAGCGCCACGAAGGCTATAGCCAATGCGGTGAGATCCACTTTGGGTCCGAAGGGGATGGACAAGATGCTCGTTGACAGTCTAGGCGACGTCGTCATAACCAACGACGGTGTCTCCATACTGAACGAGATAGATATAGAACACCCCGCGGCTAAGATGCTCGTAGAAGTGGCTGAGACGCAGGAAGAGGAATGCGGTGACGGGACCACCTCCGGTGTCGTTCTTGCCGGAGAGCTCCTCAAGAGATCGGAAGACCTCTTGGACAAACTGCATCCCTCGACCATAGCTAGCGGTTACAGGATGGCCGCCGATAAGGCATCTCAGATACTAGAGGAGATGAAGGAGCCCATCGACGTAGACGACAGAGAGATGCTCGAGAGCATCGCCTCTACGGCCATGACGGGCAAGTCCATCGAACTCGACAAGGAAGATTTAGCAGAAGTGTCGGTAGACGCTGTACAGCATGTCGTAGAAGAGACCGAAGAAGGCTACAGAGTGGATATGGACAATATAAAGATAGAGAACGAGCCAGGAGCCACTGTAGATCAGACCCACATGGTGGACGGCATAATACTTGACAAGGAAAAACTGCACGAGAACATGCCCAAGGAGGTAGAGGACGCGAAGATAGCGCTCCTCGACACGGCTCTAGAGGTACAGGAGACCGAGATGGACGCCTCCATCGAGATAACCAGTCCGGATCAGCTTCAGCAGTTCGTAGACGAGGAAGAGGAGAGCCTGAAGAAGATGGTCCAGACGGTCGAAGATTCCGGAGCCAACGTACTGCTGTGCCAGAAGGGTATAGACGATCTAGCTCAGCACTATCTGGCCAAAAAAGGAATATTCGCCGCTAGAAGGGTTAAGAAATCCGACATGAAGAAACTAGCTAAGGCCACAGGCGGCAACGTTGTCAACAACCTAAACGACCTCTCAGGGGAAGACCTGGGCGAAAGCGACAGGCTCCACGAGAAGAGCATATCAGGTTCCAAGATGACCTTCGTCGAAGGTACCGAGGAAGGCAAAGCCGTTTCAATACTGCTCAGAGGCGGTACGGAACACGTAGTGGATGAACTAGAAAGAGCCATAGAGGACGCCATCAAGGTCGTAGCGGTTGCCATAGAAGACGGAGCCATACTGCCAGGTGGAGGAGCCACCGAGATAGAGCTGTCCAGCAGACTGAAGGAAGAGGTCGGAAAGATAGACGGTAGAAAGCAGATCTCGTTTGAAGCCTTCGCCGACAGTCTGGATATAATACCGAGGACCATAAGTGAGAACGGCGGACTTGACGGTATAGACGTACTGATGGACCTGACGACGATGCACGAGAAGGAAGACAAGACTCATTACGGTGTGAACATCGAGACGGAAGAGAAAGAGAACATGATAGACAGCGGTATAGTCGAACCGTACAGGGTGAAGAATCAAGCACTCAAATCAGCCACTGAAGCCGCCAACATGATCCTGAGGATAGACGACGTCATCGCCTCCAAGGGCGGAGACGAAGGCGGAGGTCCTCCAGCAGGAGGCGGCGCCCCAGGCGGAATGCCCGGCGGCGGAATGCCAGGCATGATGTAAAGACGGCAGAACGTCTAAAACCTTTCAAAAAACCTTTTTCTTCTAATTTTCTAAAAAAATTGATAAAAAATTTAGGAAGGCTTGGAGTAGCTCTTCTGTGCCTCTATGTACTCGTCCCAGGCCTCCAGACTTTTCTTGGCCTCTTCCTCCTCTAATCTTTCTATGGCATAGCCGGCATGTACTATAACGTAATCACCTATCTCTACGTCTACGAGAGAAACGTTGGCCTCTCTGTTCACTCCGCCGAAGTCGATCTCGGCCTTGTCGCCTTCTATACTCTTTATCTGACCAGGAACGGCTAGACACATATTGGTGAATAGACCTACAAATACTTATAATATAAACATTGTGGGGCCTTTTGAAAGGTCATGCAGGTTTTTATAGGTAGATGTATCGACTACAGCGAGTTGAAGGAGAGCCTCGAAAGGGGCTTGGACACCTTGGGTGGTCTGGACTCCTTCGTGGAGAGCGGAGAGACCATATTACTAAAACCTAACCTGCTGAGAGGCTCTTCTCCTGAGAAGGCCGTTGTTACCCATCCGGATTTCATCATCGGCATTACGGAGATGTTAGAGGACCTGGGTGTCAACGTCATAGTGGGCGACTCTCCGGGAGGTCCCATGTCCGAGAACGGCCTGAAGAAGGCCTACCGTAAGGCGAACTGGACGAAGATACCCCAGGTGACCAACGCCACTCTGAACTACAATGTAGAGAAAGTGGAGAAGAAGATCCCAGATGGAAGGGTGAAGAAGTCCTTCCCTATACTGGAAGTGATGGATGAAGTGGACGGTATCATCAACCTTCCGAAGCTGAAGACCCACACTCTGACGGTCTTCACCGGTGCGGTCAAGAACAACTACGGTATGGTCCACGGTCTGACGAAATCCGCTCTACACGGCCAGATGACCAGGCTGAACAAGTTCTCCAAGATGTTGTTGGACGTGAAGGATGTGGTGAAGCCCCGCCTTTCAATAATGGACGCCGTCTGGGGCATGGAGGGTTCCGGTCCTTCAAGAGGCGACCCGATAAAGTTGGACTTGGTCCTGGCTTCCGAAGATCCCGTGGCTCTGGACATAGGAGCCTGTCGGTCCGTCGGTATACCGCTGCAGAAGGTGCCGACCATCACTGAATCGGACATTGATCCAGAATCGGTAGAGTACACCCAGCTGAACCCCGGGGCGGTGGACGAACAGATAGATTATCCAAAGGGAGGCTCAACTCCCTGGTGGGCCCCCGACTTTCTGGCCGGTTTCCTCTCCAACTTCTTGATGAAAAGGCCCGAAGTGGACAGGGATAGATGCGTTTATTGTGGGGAATGCGAGGAGATGTGTCCAGAGGATGCTATAACCATAAAGAAAAATGGACCGAAGATAAGCTGGTTCAAGTGCTGCCGCTGTTACTGCTGCACCGAGACCTGTCCAAAGGAAGCTCTGAAGGTCGACTAGCTATTCTATGCCGCTCTCCAGGTCCTCTATAACTTTTACTGGGTCGTCGGCTTTTACAAGACCCGAGGCAAGAAGCACACCTTCCGTGCCCAGCTCCAAGGCCTTCTTCACATCGTCACCGTTCTTCACGCCTGCCCCACATAGAACTTCAACGGATCCATCGACCTTCTTCACCTTTCTAACAGCCTCCTCTATCAGCTCTGGCTTTCCCGTCGAAACGGATATATCGCCGCCTATGAGTTCCGGCGGCTCATAAGCCACAAAATCGGGCGACAGGGCGGCGGCTCCAGCGGCAACTTCTGGATTGTTCGCACATACTATGGTATCGAGCCCTTCCTCCTTACACATGTTCACGATCTTCTCTATATCCGACAGTTTTAACCTCTTCTCTGAATGGTTGATCAGTGTTCCGGTAGCCCCAGCTTCCTTCACTGATTTTAGAAGAGTATGACCGGTGTGGCTGCCCGGCTCTATGGCGTCGATATGCTGCGCTAGGACTGGAACTTCACTGTCTTCACTGACCATCCTCATATCGACGGTCTGAGGACAGACGGCCCAGCTTTCCTTTTTGTTCTTTTCTATGGTTTTAGTCAGTTTGACTGATCTTTTACCCACGGACTGCCCGTACGTTTTATAGTTGACTATGATGATCGGGGTCTCTAACATGGTGATCATCTCTCCATCGTGATAGATTAGATAAATCTTGCGGATATATTTTTTCCGTCCAAACAAAAAGCTATTCGAAAGTTTTTAAATAAACCCCTATATTTGGATTGACCATGAAAGACTACGAGCCGGAGAAGATAGAACAGAGATGGCAGGAGAGATGGGAAGAGAACGACCTGGACAGGACGGAAGTCGACGAGTCCAAGGAGCCGTTCTATCTGATATTCGCTTATCCAGGGACCTCCGGTTTCCTGCACCTGGGACATATGAGATGTTATACCTACACGGACATAATAGCACGGTACAAGGAGATGAAGGGCTTCAACGTTCTCTTTCCGGCGGGCTCGCACCCGACGGGTAACCAGGCCATAAGCCTGGCCAAGAAGATAAAGGAGAACGACAGAGAGAAGATAGAGTACATGAAGAAGAACGGCGCGACGGAGGAGGAGATAGAGAGGTTGAAAGACCCCGAGGAGCTGGTACATTACTTCAACGAGGTGTACAAAGAAGATTACTGGAAGAAGTTCGGATTCAGTATAGATTTCGATTACTTCACGTACACGACCAGGGAGGATTACAAGCAGTTCATCAAGTGGCAGTTCAAGAAGCTCAAAGAGGAAGACCTGCTCACCCAGAAGCCGTATTTTGCGCCCAAGTGTGTTGAGTGCGGTCCCGTAGCGGTCGACCCTTCAGAGACCGATCTATCAAAGGGGGGCAACGCCGAGGAGCAGGAGTATACTCTTCTCAAGTTCAGGTACAAGGATAGGTTCATAACCGCGGCCACTCTAAGACCAGAGACCGTCTTTGGCCAGACCAATCTATGGGTGGACCCGGACCAGGAATACGTTGTGGCCGAAGTTGGGGACGAAGAGTGGATAATGAGTGAAGAGGCAGCGGACAAACTCGGCTATCAGAAGGAAGACGTGAAGGTGATCGATACGGTAAGAGGAGAGGAGATGATAGGTGAAACCGTGGAGGCCCCGGCCATCCACAGAGAGATAATCATACTGCCGGCTTCCTTCACTGACCCGGACGTCGGGACCGGTATAGTCACCAGTGTTCCCAGCGATGCGCCCTACGACTGGATAGCACTCAAGGATATAAAGGAGAACGATGAACTTCTAGAGAGATACGATCTGAAGGGGAAGGTGGAGGATATAGAGCCCATACCGATAATAGAGTCCGAGGAATGGGGCACCGACCCGGCAGAGAGGATAATAAAGGAGAAAGGTATAGAGAGCCAGGAGGACGAAGAGAAACTCGAGGAGGCGACCCAGGAGATATACAAGGCCGGCTTCCATACAGGTACCATGCTGGACACCTGTGAGGAGTACGCCGGCATGAGGGTCCAGGACGCCAAGGAGAGGATGAAGGACGATATGATAGAGGAGGGGGAAGCCGACATCATGTACGACCTATCAGAGGAGGTCGTCTGCCGCTGCGGCGGTAAAGTCGTGATCGGAAAGATACCGGACCAGTGGTTCATACGTTATTCAGATGAAGGACTGACTGAGAGGAGTAAACGCCATGCTGAAGAGATGACCATCAAGCCCCAGAGCTACGCGGACAATCTTCCAGACACGATAGAGTGGTTCCAGGACCGCTCATGCACCCGCTTAGGCAACTGGATGGGTACCCAGTTCCCCTTCGACGATAAATGGATAATAGAGGCGATCGCCGATTCGACCCTGTATCCAGCGTACTACATCATAGCGAAGCACTACAACCAAGGGGAGATAAAAGCGGACCAGATGACGGAGGAGTTCTTCGATCACGTCTACCTCGGAAGGGGTACTTCTGAAGAGGTCTCAGAAAGTACGGGCCTACCGGAGGATAAGGTCGAGGAGGTGCGTAGAGATTTCGAGTACTGGTATCCCTTGGACCTGAACCTGGGTGGTAAGGAGCACATGACGGTGCACTTCCCGGTCTTCCTGATGAACCACGTGGGCATACTGAACGAAGGGGACTGGCCCCAGGGCATCTTCGTCAACTGGTGGCTCTCCATGAAGGGCGGTAAGATATCGAAATCGAAGGGTGGAGCGGAGCCCATTCCAGACGCCGCCGAGAAGTTCGGCGCGGATCCCTTAAGGTTGTTCTACGCACATTCATCCAGCCCCTTCGTCGACAAGGACTGGTCGGAGAAGGAGGCCTTCAACTATAAGAGGAAGCTCACCGATATCTGGAAAAGGATCCACAAGATGGCCGAGACTCAGGGACAGAAGTCAGTGGTGGACGATTATCTGAGGTCTAGGTTCAACTCCCTGGTGGAAGACTACTACGACTTCATGGAGGACTACGAACTGAGGAAGGGCGCCAACATAGTGTTTTACGACATACTGGCGGAGATAGACTGGTACTTCAAGAGAGGCGGTTCCAACGGTGATCTATTGAACGAACTGGGCAGAAAACTCACTAAGCTGATGACCCCCTTCGCGCCGCACATGGCCGAGGAACTCAGCCAGCTCTGGGATATAGAGTTCGTCACCGCCAGTAGTTTGCCGGAAGTAGAAGAGGAGAGTATATCAGAAATGGCCGAGGCCCAGGAAGAGTACCTCAAGCGGGTCATGGACGATATAAAGCAGATACTGGACGTCGCTGATGTGGAGGGAAACGACATATATCTCTACGTTGCCGAGGAGTGGAAGAAGGAGGCCATGAAGGAACTGAGGAAGGATCCCGACAAGGGGATGGGGATAATGGGCGAGCTGGTCGGAAAGATAGACGCTCCCTCGAGCGAACTGTCTTCCTTCGTTCAGAGTTCTCTAGACGATGTCAAGAAAGGTTCTGAAGATATAGTGCAGACGGTGGAGTTCGACGAGTTGGACGTTCTACAAAAAAGTGTAGGGTTCCTCGAGAGCGAGTTCGATGCGAAGGTAGAAGTCTTCAGCGCCTCCCAGGAGGATATCTATGACCCAGATGATAAGAGAAAGAAGTCCAAGCCGAAAAAACCGGCGATCTATATTGAGTGAAGCTAATCAAAACTCTTAAATTATCCCGTCCTGATACACGGGCCATGAAAGCAGTAATCCTGGCCGCTGGAGAGGGTACCAGACTACGTCCGTTCACGGTTTCAGAGCCCAAGGTGATGATCTCTGTCGCCAACAAACCGATACTGGAATACGTGGTTGAATCTCTCGTGGAGAACGGTATAAAGGACATAGTCATGGTCGTCGGCTACCGAAAGGAGAGCATCATGTCCTACTTCGGGGACGGGGACTTTCTCGGAGCCAACATAGAGTATGTTACCCAGGAAAAGCAGCCTTCACAGGGCGGTACGGCCCACGCTCTCTATCAGGCCATGGGCCGGGTGCCTGAAGACTTCATAGTTCTGCCCGGCGACAACGTCATATCCAAAAAGACGGTCTCGGAATTTCTGGAGAACAGGGAAAACGAGTCTCTGTTGATAACCAGGAGTGATTCCCCTTCCAAGTACGGCGTCGTGACTCTAGACGACGGTGATCTAGAGTGCGTTGTAGAGAAGCCGGAGAAGAGTCCAAGCCATCTTATCTCAACTGGAATATATTCCTTCACTCCAGACGTCTTCGACTACATAAACGAAGCCATGGGCGAGAGAAGATATGATCTTACTTCCGTTGTTCAGACCTTAAAGGAAGATAGACCTATAAAGTGTATAATCACCGATTCGACCTGGATAGACGCCGTGTATCCCTGGGACCTTCTGGATGTGAACGCGACTGCTCTGCACGATGTAAGAAAGTCTATCAACGGGGTTGTGGAAGAGAACGTCACTATCAAAGGAAATGTGATGGTCGGGGAAGGTACTATAATAAGAGCTGGAAGCTACATCGAGGGCCCGGCGATAATAGGTGAAGGATGCGACATAGGGCCCAACGCCTGTATTTTACCGTCCACGAGTATAAACGACGACAGCTCTATAGAGCCATTCTCTGTTGTGAAGAATTCACTCATAATGTCCGGCGTTAAAGTGGGTGCCAACTCCAACATAGAGAACTCCGTTATAGGAGACGGCGTCAAGCTGGGGAGCAAATTCTCGAATCACTGCGACGATGCGGATATAAAGTCGAACATTGGTCACTACGAGGTGGAGGATATAGGGTGCATGATAGCCGAGGATACCGTTGTGGGGAGCGGAGTCACATGTGAAGCTGGAAAGATAATAGGTGCGGACTGCAGGATTGGGTCCGGCACCGTCATAAGGAAGAACATAGAGTCTGGAAGCAGGGTGATGTGATGAACGTTCTGTACAGAGACGGAGATATAGGGTGATATCGTGTGCGGGATAGTAGGCTATACCGGCATGAAGGCAGCTGGACCCATACTTTCTAAGGGTCTGAAGCGCCTGGAGTACAGGGGCTACGACTCCGCTGGAGTGGCCATCCAAACTGAAAACGACATATACATACAGAAGATGAAGGGAAGGATAGAGGACCTGTCGGAGGATGATTTTCCCCACGGGACCACGGGCATAGGACATACGAGATGGGCCACCCACGGAAAGCCTTCCGATAGAAACGCTCATCCCTTCACCGACTGTGAAGAAAAGATCGCTATAGTCCACAACGGTATAATAGACAACTTCACCTCGATAAAGGAGGAACTGGAGGAGGATCACGAGTTCACTTCGGATACGGACAGCGAGATGATAGCACACCTCCTAGAAGATGTTTATGACGGTGATCTAGCTAGCGCTCTGAAGACGGTCACGGAAAAGATAGATGGTTCCTACGCCATAGTCGCTTTTCACAAGGATGAAGAGGGTATAGCGGTTGCCAGGAACGAGAGTCCACTGGTCATAGGCGTGGGAACGGATGAGAATCTTGTAGCTTCAGACGTCCCCGCTTTACTTGACCACACGAACGAGGTGAAGTACCTGCACGACGGGGACATAGCGAAAATCAGTAGAAAAAATATCGAGATATGGGACTCTGATTTTCAAACAATTTCTAGAGAAACGAAGGAGATTGAGTGGTCCGTGGAGGACGCCGAAAAAGGCGGTTACGAACACTTCATGCTGAAGGAGATACACGAACAGCCCAAGGCGATACACGATTCCCTTTTAGGCCGTCTCGACGAGTTCGAGGATATAGACTTCTCCAGTTACGATATAGATTCCATCCGGCTGGTGGCCTGTGGAACCTCGTCACATGCGGCCTTCGTCGGTAAGTACATCATAGAGGAGATGGCCAGGATACCGTGCACCATGGAGATCTCATCCGAGTACAGGTACTCATCTCCATCGGACGATTATCCCTTCACCATACTGCTGAGCCAGAGCGGTGAAACCCTGGATACTATCGGGGCGGCAAGAGAGGCCAACAAGAGGGGATGCACCACCTGCGCAATAACGAACGTTTTAGACAGCTCGATAACCAGGGAAGTGGACGAGGTGATGTACACTCAGGCCGGTCCCGAGATCGGTGTGGCCGCCACAAAAACATTCACGACCCAGCTCATAGCTTTATACCTTATAGCCATAGAACTCGGCCAGAGGAAGAACGTTCTGAGCAGGAGCACCGCAGAGAAGTACAAGGACGAGCTGAGAAGACTGCCTAGGAAAGTGGAAAATATACTGGATGAAGCCGATAAGATAAAAAAGATCGCCGAGTCACTCACTAAATACGAAGATATATTCTTCATAGGCCGGAATATAAATTATCCAGTTGCCTTGGAGGGAGCGTTAAAACTGAAGGAGATCGCCTATATACACGCGGCGGGTTATCCGGCTGGAGAGTTGAAACACGGTCCCTTCGCCCTTCTGACCGAAGATACGCCCGTTATAACGATAGCTGTTAAAGACAAAACTTTCGAGAAGATGCTGGGCAATATCGGTGAGATAGCGGCTAGAGAGAGCCCCGTGATAGTGGTCGGCGATAAAGATAGGGAGCTGGAGAAGCTGGCCGATGACGCAGTATTCATACCCGAGACCACTCCACTGTTCTCACCTATACTGGTGAACGTGGTCCTTCAACTGCTGGCATACTATACCGCTTACGCTCTGGACAGGTCCATAGATAAGCCTAGAAATCTAGCCAAGAGCGTGACGGTAGAATGAACGATGACCTTTTCTCCTTTTATCGGGAGAACAAAGCGAGGATCTGGTTTCTTCTCCTTGTAGGTATCCCTTCGTTCCTCGCGCTCGGCGTTCTTCTATTACCGGAGATATTCTGGGAATCCTTTCTTTGGAGGTACTTCTGGGGTCCCGTTGTGGCGGATTCTAGAGATCACGCCGTAAATGGGATCTCCGAGGGATACAATACAGTGAACACGATCACTTACGGACTCGTACTAGCGGTTGCTTTCTTGGGCATATATGACCTCATGGACCACTATGACATACCTATAGAGGAAAAATTCGTTCTCTCTCTGCTTCCATGGATAATTTTGGGCTCTTCACTGCGGAGTCTGGAGGACGTAGGTCTCTTCGAGGAACCGGTTTCAGAGTTCTTCATCTCACCGATCATCTACTTCCTGCTCGGTTTCTCCGCTATAGGCACTATGATAGCGGCCCAGTACACGCGTAAGATAGAACTGGACGCTGTTAAGGAGATACCTGTGAACATACTTTTGCTCTCCCCACCATTTATTCTCTACGCGGTCTTTAGGCCTTTCTTGAGTGAAGGACTTCCAGGAATGACTTTATTGGTTCTAGTGATTTTCTTGACCTTGGTCACGTTGATCTTCGCCTGGTTCCGATCTAAAAAGGGGTGGAGGGGCGAAACATACCTGTTTTCCGCTTATGGATCTCTAGCTTTGATAATGTCTTTGACCTATAACGTCCATTTCCTTTTCACCTTGGAAGAGGCGAACCCCATGGAGATGCTGTTGATCCCAATATTTGCTGGTCTTTTCACCCTCTTATTGTTGGGTGTTTTCAAGGCCTACGATATAGCTAGGGGTTATGAGAAGAACGGGCTTTTCAGCAAATTTACCCTTCCGTTGAACCTTGCCATCGTTGTATCTCATCTATTGGACGCTACGGCAACAACCAGGGGCATGGCGGCCTACGGCTACGTTGAGAAGCACGTTCTGCCCACGTTTTTGATAGAGCTGACAGGCACACCACTGGTCATGATCCCTATGAAAGCTGCACTAGTGTTCCTGGTTGTCTACGTTTTGGACGTGTTATATGAAGAGGAGATGATGGTCTATCCAGGCCTAAAGAAACTGATCAAGTTCGTAGTCATCGTCTTGGGCCTAGCACCTTCTCTAAGGAACACTTTTCGATTAGCTATGGGTGTTTAAAAAAATGAAAAAGAGAGGGGAGAGGAGAGATTTATCGTGATCCTCGTGAGCGTATGATCGGAGGGGGTCAGAGACCGATTGGGGTTCGGAGCGGTAGGTTAGAGTGCATCCCGGTCCCTACCATTTTCCTATTTCTTGAGGTATTCGTCCCGGACAGCCTTCGCTCTGGCCATCTTCTGTTCCTGCTCGGCCATCTTCTCGACCTTTTCGGCGACCAGATCGACCCGATAATACAACATATCCCTAACTGCTGTTCGGATCGCCTCGGAACGTGAGGAAAAATCATCCATCTCTACCAAGAAATCTACCTTCTCGATGAAGCTTCTTGGCAGCCTTACGGTGACTTTCTCGGTCTCCGACACGTTCTTCCTCCGTTGTGTATACATCCGACACCTTTTCGACGTCGATCGTATGCACGTTCAGCCCCTAACTGCGTACTTTGTACATACAACCGACCCCTTTCCGATGTCGATTGTCATACGAATAACTGCGATAAAGTATTTAATTATTTCGTTTATCTTCTAACGTGACCTAACGCAAACATACTTATTCAACCATTTTAATATGCCCAGTGTGCAAGAACTTTATACCATCGGTTATGAAGGCAGGAGCATCGACGAGTTTCTAGACCTTTTAGAAGAGAACGGCATACAGCATCTAGTCGACGTGAGGTCCTATCCCTCCTCGAAAAGGGAGGAGTTCAACAAGGGCCAGTTGAAGGAGACCCTCTTCCATAAAAGTATACTCTATAAACATCTGGAAGGTCTGGGCGGCATGAAAGAAGGTGACTATAGTGATATCATGGAAACTGAAGGATGGAAGGAGCAGTATGAGGAGCTGAAGGGATTGGCTGAGAAGGGCAAGACCGCTATGATGTGCCTTGAAAAGGATCCCATGAGATGCCATAGAAGACATATAGCGGAGAGGTTGGAAGAGGAGGGATGGGAAGTGATCCACATAGGCAAGGGTGGCAGCTGGAAGGAGAGAAAACTGGACGATTTTTAGTGTTCACTGTTCTATCTCGAGACTGATGGAGGAACTTTCTTCATTCTGGATATGGATGATTTTCAGCGTATAGGTCCCACTGCCGAGGCTGAAACTCTCATTTTCCACATCGAATCGGAAATACGGGTCGTCCACCACCAAATAGTTAGAGCTGGACTTCCACGAGAATTTGTATTCCAAGGAGTTATTGAGAGGCCTGCCGAAATGGACATGGTCCAGTTTACCGAAGGCACTGCCTTTAAGGTCCAGCTTCAGACTCCTGCTGGACCCGTTGCCCATCTGAGATAGTTCCTGACCCGTGAAGACCAGCCTGTTCAGTTCTTCTTTAACCCTCTGCTCGTACCGCTGCCTCTTCATGCTCTTATACTGCAGCAGCCCCAGGGGGATGAACGAGCCGAGCAGTAGGAACATCACTATGAGCTTGAGAGGCAGTTCCATGACACCCTTTTTATCTTTCTTCAGCCTTCTCATCTTTATACCCCTCCAACGGTGGTCCCGACCTCGATGAATTCTTCGCCCTGAGAAACAAACTTCCTCACGATTATATCGTTATGATTTGAGATCAAGCGGAGTGTATCAGTTCCCTCATCTTTACTCATGTTCGCCACCTGGATCTCACCCAGGTTCAGCCTCCTTTCGGAGTTGCCGTCTATCCGGTATCTCAAAGATCTCGATTCTTTGTTGTTCAAGGGGCCGCCGATCTCTATATATTCCAGTCGTGAAAATGGATTCTGTCCGATCTCTATCGAGACGACCCTCTTCTCGTTCACTCCTCCTTCGTACACCTCTGCTATGGTCTCTTTCAGACCCTCCAATTCCTGTCGTACGTTCCTGTCCAGTTGATCCTCCGAGTAGATGGAGGCGAAGTTCCATATCATCGGGACGCTGAGGATGACCACTAGAGCTATGACGATCAGCTCCAGGGGAAGCCCTGGGATTGCTCCTCTTTCATCCTTAACCCGCTTTAGATCTTCCATCCTCGAGGTGCATATAGGAAGCTCTTTAAATCTTTTTTTATACTATTATGTCATTACTATCGCTCTACATCTCAAAAAGGACAACTTATTTGTAGAGATTACACTTACTTCTCTCGGAGAAGATGGCCGGAGACCTGCAGAGCAAGGTGGAAGAACACTTCGAGCACGTCCCGATCCAATTGGATATGGAGCTTGAGACTGAGGGATGGGACTTCCAAGTGACGGACGAGATGGAAAGACTCATGGAGCGGGTCGAGAAGGCCGACCAGCCGTTCAGGTTATATCTGGACGATCCAGAACTTTACCTCAAGTTCTGCATCGTCCGCTTGAAGAAGAGGGATCATCATGGGGCTGAAGAGTGGGCTAAGAAGAGTCTAGATATGGAGAAATCCTACGAAGGTCTAGTGTGCAGGGCCAACGCCCTATCGCACATGGGCGACTACAAGAGCGCTATGAAGTATTACGACGATGCACTGGACTTGAAGGAAGATCCACGTGTTTACAGGTACAAAGCCGAGGCGTTGATCGAGCGCGGCATGAAAGAGAGGGCTCTAAACCCCCTGGAAGAAGCATTGAAGTTGAAGGAAGGAAAGAGTGCCGAGCTCTGGGCCATGTGTGGGGACATCCTTGTTGATCTGGGGCGTGAAAAGGAAGCCAAGAAGTCGTACGAGAAGGTGAGTGAACTGGACCAGGGGAACACGAGGATGGAGGAGAAGATAGAAGAACTGTTAGAGGAAGCGGAAAGACAATCACTCCCGGACCAGTACAACAACATATTGAGGTTGGACAGGACCTGCGTCCCGGCGTGGCTCGGCAAGGCCAGCAAGTACTGGAACATGGGTGAGCAGAGGAAGGCCATAAGATGTCTGAACAAGGCCAAAAAGTATCTGGAAGAGGGTTCGAAAAGAGAAACGATAACGGACAGGATAGTCGAGTATAGAAAGGACCTGATGATAATAAAGGACTGCCCTGAGTGTGAGGGCACCGGAGGATGTCCTGGCTGTGACGGAACCGGCGACTGTGAGCTATGCCAAGGGACCGGAGACTGCCCGGACTGTGAAGGGACTGGCGACTGTTTAAACTGTGAAGGTACCGGGGAATGCCCGGACTGTGAAGGCACCGGAAAAACGGGCCTCTTCTCCGAGTGCGAGACCTGTGGAGGAACGGGCTACTGCCAGGAGTGCGAGGGGTACGGCATCTGCGAGGCATGCGAAGGAACGGGCAACTGCCAGAGGTGCGGCGGAAGCGGCAACTGCGGCGAGTGCCAGGGCAGCGGTGAATGCGGTAACTGCGATGGCGAGGGCAAGATAGAGCGAAGGAAAGGGGACACGTGAGGTATCATGGGGCTCAAGAAGAAGGACCTGGAGATAAAGCTTGAATCCATCGAACGGCACCCGGACCCGAAGCCTGAACTGGAGCAGTATACCACGCTGGCGCCGATAGCCTCCGATATAATATTCACTGCATACACCCATCACAACGTCCTTGGAAAAAAAGTGGCGGACCTGGGCTGCGGTACCGGTATCTTCTCCATAGGTGCGGCTCTAGCCGGGGCTGAAGAGGTATTGGGCTACGATATAGATGAGAAGAGTCTGGAAGTGGCTGGAAAAAAGGCCGAGGAGTTCTCCCTGTCTGACAGGGTGGAGTTCTTAAAGAGGGACGTCTCAGATGTAGATGTGAAGGTGGATACGGTCCTGATGAACCCTCCCTTTGGAGCACAGAAGAAGGGGGCTGATATACCCTTCCTGGACAAGGCCTTCGAGATCGCTGATTTTATCTACACCATCCACAACGCCGTCACGGAACATTTCTTGAGAAGATATATAAAGCAAGAGGGCCATGAGCTGTTTTGGGAAAAAAGATATATGTTTGATATAGATAACATCTTTACCTTTCACGAAAAGGAGAAAGAAGAATTCAAAGTTGTATCATTCGGTATAAAAAAGAGGGAATAACATGGAAGAATTAGATAAAGAGGTCGTTTATCCCGGAGATGAATTAGGCACATCTGAAGAGTGGCTTCCCGGAGAGGGTACCTACGAGGAGGACGGAATAGTTTATTCAGCCCTTTTTGGTAAGTTGAAGTACGATGAAGAGAACCTGGAGGCGAAAGTAGAAGCGATAAACCCCATAACGGAGCTTAAAGAAGGCGTCGTTGTCTACGGCAAGGTGACCAACAGGAAGGAGTCCCTGGTAAGTCTCAACATAGAGGTTCTAGAGGGCAAATCCAGAGATATAGCTAGGGATATAGAAGGTTCGATCCACATATCAAGGGTCTCCGACGATTACACAGAGGACATGGAGAGCCAGTACTTAGTCGGAGATATTGTGAGAGCAAAGGTTGTCCGAATCGAGCCTTCGATAAGACTGACCACAGTGGGTAAATCCCTGGGCGTTGTCCGGGCCTACTGTGGAGAATGCAAGTCCGAGTTGGTGACCAAGAAGGGCAAAAGCCAGCTGTACTGTCCAGTATGCGAAAGACATGTCCCTCGAAAGCTATCCAGTTATTATGGGAAGATCAAGCTGAAGGAGAAATAGGTCTTTAGGGTCATATCATGGTGGAGACAGAAAAAACTTTGATGGCCATCGAGGAGAAGAAGAAATGGGAGGAGCGAGAGGAAGAGATACTGGAACATTTGGAAGAACTGAGAGAGAAGAAGAAAAAACTTCAGGAGAGAGCTGACACACTACAGAACAGGATAAGGGAATGTCAGGACACACTTCGTTCCTTGACCCGTGGTGGTAAAGAGAACGGTCTGAGGACAAATGGTCTGAAGGATCAGTTCAAACATATGTGATTTGAAGGATAAAGTATCATCAACCGGTGCTAACATGCCTGCTCAAGCTAAAGTAAAGGAACTCCGAGAGGAGATCGTAAGGTGTAGGGAGGAATACAACGAGATAAAGGGGAGGTTGAAGGAATTGAAGGAGCAGGAAGAACAATTAGAGGACGAGTTGGAAAGGGTCCGACAGCACCTATCTTACTACACTTCTTTAGTAAAGGACATGAAGAAGGAGATGCAGGGCATGAAGGGCAGCGGTAGGTTCGGGCAGTTCTGATGGTATCGAGATCGTAGCTTAGCCTTCAGCAGATATTACTTCTATTACTTCAAATGTGAAATAACCATCAAGATTTAAATATTGAGAGGATAATTGGGTTCTGCAGGTTTATAGAGAGATCACCCCTTTGACGAATAGAAAGGAGCGTGTTACCATAAGAGTACAAGAGCAAGTTGAGGAAATATTTGAGGAATATTGTGAAGACACTCCCATGGAAGCAATCGCGTTAACTTCTAAGAACGGCGTCCCCATAGCTTCTTACATGGAAAGAGAAGAGGAGAATGAGAGTTTCAGCACCCTGTCGGCTACCATCTTTGGAGCTAGTGAAGTCATATTTTCGGGTTTTGAGAAGAAGAATCCAAATCTAGTGATGGGGGATTCCGACGATACCGTTCTTTTGATAAGAGAACTGGGTACGAACGCTGTGCTATCTATGTTAGGAGATGCGGAACACAAGGAAGAACTGATCGATAAGATAGATGAGATGGTTTCGGAGATAGATATACTTCAAAAAGCATCAGAGATCAAGGAGGTCCTTAAAAAATGAAAATGATCAAAAGTATACCGACTGAGATACGCCAGTTTTTGGAAAAGGAAGGTGGCTCCTCTCTTTTCTTGGAAGGTACCGCCGGTACTGGTAAGACCACCTTGGGGCTCCAGATAATAGAGATAATAGGAGAACCAGATAAGAGTTTTTACCTGTCCACTAGAGTATCTGACCAGGCACTCTATAATCAGTTCCCATGGTTGGAAGACAAGGAGATGCGCGCCCAGGTCATGGACGCCAGCAAGATGTTCTTACAGACCATCTATGAGGAAGAAGGAGAAGAAGAGAGTTCCGAGTTACCGGAATCCGAAAAACAGAAGATAGAGAGCGCCCAGGAGTTTTTGAGCACCGTAAGAGAGGCTGGACCACCGGAGGAAGTCGATAGGACCAGATTGAAATCATTAGATAAGAAGATACCCGGCTTAGAAAGGACCTACGATAGGATAGATAAGGTCCTCCCTGAGAGACCTCTTTTGGTGATAGACAGTATCGAAGGTATAACCCACAAGTACGATATAGACATGGAGGAGTTCGTCACGACGATACAGAAGGATCTGGTCGAGAACTCGAACACGAACGTTATAATGATCCTAGAGGCCAAGAGCAGACCAGACCTTGAATACCTTGTCGACGGTGTCGTTCAGATGGCACGATATCAGATAGAGAACAGGGATGTCAGGGAGACAAGGCTCAGAAAGCTGAGAGCTATAGAGATACAACAACCTGCTTATCTCATGTCTTTGAAGGGCGGACGTTTCAAGTGCTTTGAGCCCTACGAGTTAGAGGTCATGGGAGAAAGAGAATGGGAACCAGTTGAAGCAGAAGATGGCAAATACAGTTCTGGTACCGAGGACCTAGACGAACTGCTCAACGGCGGTTTCGGCACCGGGAGCTATAATGTATTTGAAGTGAAAGAGAACGTGAGCAACGAGGAGTTCTTCTCCATGATCAGACCCATGTTCCTGAACTTCATGGCCCAGGATAGAGGTGTCCTTGCGGTACTGACTGGAGGGACTCACCCAGAGAACCTGAGAAGAGGCCTCACTAGGTTCATTCCGGAAGAAACCTTCGATAAGAAGTTCAGGATAGTCGAGTATCTGCAATCACATTCTGACAAGCCATACATCATGGCCCTCGGAGGTAAGAAAGGAGACCAGTTCAGGAAGAGCTACAAAGAGGGCATGGAATCCCTGAGAGGACCGGAGAACAAACCGATAATAGACTACGTCGGTCTCGATACTTTAGAGTACCTCCAGGGCGGCGAGATAGCGGTCAAACGACTGCTGGAAAACGTTGCAAAGACCAAGAACACTGACGACGTGGGCATAGGCATACTCAAGCCCGGTCTGAACATATCGAGAGAGATCAAGAACATGGCCGACAATTACTTCGTGATAGACAGTATAAACAAGACGCCGTGCATATACGGTATCAAGCCCAAGACCGGTCTCTACGCCATAACTACAGACGAGGAGAAGGGCACGCCTTACATAGAGTTCAAGTCTATCGTGTAAAACAAAAACCCTTTTCTTTTTCAATATCCGTATTTTCCTTTCAGGGGTACGAAACGGACCCCACCCAACTTTTTCTTTTTCATCGAGGTTTTAGATGTTTTAGTCACTTTTACCAAACTCTGGAACATCTTACCCCCCACCGGTATCAAGAGTTTTCCATCGACTTTCAACTGCTGTATTAGAGGCTCCGGTAGATCAGGTGAACCACAGGCCACGCTTATCCTGTCATAGGGCGCTTCCTCTTCGTAACCGGATGAACCGTCTCCTGTTACTATATGCACGTTGTCGTAGGGCGTTCGTTTCAGTATATCCTTGGCGGATTCAGCCAGCGAGGGAAGCCGCTCTACTGAATAGATCTCTCCTTCCTCCCCTACTATCTCGGCCATAACAGCGGCGTGATAGCCTAATCCTCCGCCCACCTCTAGGACTTTATGTCCCTCTTCCAGTTCAAGCTTCTCCACCATCATCGCGACCATGTGCGGGGCCGAGATAGTCTGACCTTCCCCGATGGGCTGTGGAGAGTCCATATACGCACGATCGTTCATGTGCTCCGGGACGAAGAGATGTCTCGGCACTCTCAGAAAAGCTCTCTTCACCTTTTTGGACTCTATGTAGCCGGTCCTCTCCAAACGCTTTACTAGATTCCTCCTCTTCTCTTCGAATGCCAATAGAGACACCTCCACTGCATAATGGTTTTTCATCCGTAAATAGATTATCTCTCTTTATAACTTTTTTAAGGACCATGGAAGGGAGAAAGCAAAAATAAATCGTCCCCTTTCAGAGAAAAGGTGAGTTCAAATGACGGAAGTGCCGGAAAGTCATCCGCGTTATGAATCCCTGAAGACGAGAGAGGACCTGGTGGAAGGTGTGAAGAAGGGCATAACCTCTGAAGCCGGGCTCATAGCTCATGGTAGGGGAGAGATGTTCGACTACTTACTGGGTGAGAAGACCATACCAGAGGCAAAAAGGGCCGCCGAAAGATCGGTTCAGTTGATGAAAGAGGCCGACAATCCAGTCATATCTGTCAACGGTAACGTGGCGGCTCTCGTACCAGAAAATATAGTAAAGTTATCGAAGCGGTTGGACTGCAAGTTGGAGGTAAACCTCTTTCATCGAACGGACGAAAGGATAGAGAAGATAGTAAAAGAGTTAGAGAAACATGGGGCCGAGGACGTCCTGGGAAAAGACCCGGATGCCGAGATTCCCAACTTAGATCATGACAGAGCTCTCTGTAGCGAAGAGGGTATCTATTATTCCGAAGTCGTTCTCGTACCCTTGGAGGACGGTGATAGGGCCCAGGCTTTGAAAAGGATGGGTAAGACCGTTCTGACTATAGACCTGAATCCGCTCTCACGGACGGCCAAGGCCGCGGACGTCACCATAGTGGACAACATAATCAGGGCGGTTCCATACATGATCGAGTGTGAACCCTCGGAAGAGGAGTTCGATAATAGGGAGAATCTATCGTCGATCTTGGAATACATGTCCGACCGCTTGTTACAGCTTAGAGATGAAGATATGGCGCGATAAAAAAGAGAAAAACACTCTAATATGATGCCCTCATGAGGAGGAACGATAGGATGAGCGATCTGATAGAGAAGGGCAAACGACGTTTAGACTGGGCCCGAGAGCACATGGACGTCTTGAACAGTGTAAAGGAAACTGTGTCTAAAAACGGCTTTCTGAACGGTAAGAACATATCCATGGCTCTGCACGTGGAGGCGAAGACTGGACTTCTAGCTCTATCGCTCAGCGAGGCCGGAGCCAACGTAAAGATGGCTTCCTGCAACCCTCTTTCCACGGACGATTCCGTTGCCGAGGCCCTCAGGGAGGAGTACGGTCTGGACGTCTTCGCCAAAAGGGGTGAGAGCGAGCAGGAGTACTATGAAAATCTGAAGAGCACCTTGGAACATGATCCCGATGTTGTTATAGACGACGGCGGAGACCTGATTTCCTTGATACATACCGAGAGGGAGGATCTTCTCGAGGGCATCTCGGGTGGGGCTGAAGAGACCACGACTGGTGTAGTTAGACTAAGGGCCATGGAGGAGGACAACGCCCTGAAGTTTCCTGTCATCTCAGTCAACGATGCACTGATGAAGCACCTTTTCGACAACAGGTATGGGACGGGCCAGTCCACCATAGACGGGCTCATGACCGCCACGAATCTACAGCTGTCGGGCAAGAACTTTCTGGTCGGTGGCTACGGCTGGTGCGGCAGAGGCATAGCAATGAGGGCCGACGGCATGGGAGCGGACGTCATGGTCTCTGAAGTGGATCCCGTCAAGGCGGTCGAAGCGAAGATGGACGGTTTTGAAGTCCTGCCGGCAAAGGAAGCAATAGAGAAGGCCGATTTCGTCGTAACCGCTACTGGATGCAAGGACGTTATAGCCAAAGAGGAGCTGATGAACGCCAAGGACGGCTGCGTACTGGCCAACTCAGGTCATTTCGACAACGAGATCGATAAAGATACCTTGGAAGATATGGCCATGTCCTCCAAAGAGGTAAGAGAGGACGTCATGGAGTACGAGATGCCCGACGGTAGAAAACTGTACCTATTGGCTGAAGGCAGGCTGGTCAACCTTGCCGTTGGGCAGGGGCATCCGACCGAGATAATGGACATGAGCTTCGCCCTGCAGATGATGGCGGCCGAGTACGTTATAAAAGAGGAGTTAGAGAAGAAAGTCTATAATTTGCCTAGGGAACTGGACGAAAAAGTAGCTAGGTACAAACTTCAAACGGATAACGTCCAGATAGACACGCTTTCGGAAGAACAGAGAAGGTATCTGGAACGGTGGGAAGAAGGTACCTAAAAAGGAAAGGGTTTTTAGTTTATCAGGGTTATATCCACGGCCTCGACGCTCTGGACTCCTTTTATCTCCTTCAGGCCGTCTTCGACCTTATCGACCAGACCGTCTTCCTCGGGTATGACTATCTTGGCCATCACCGCTTTGAGTCCGAAGGCCACTTTCTCCTCGTTCGTATCTTTCAACTCACCGTGTTCCTCCATGAGCTCTTCTATCTTCTCCTTTATACGTTCGAGGTCTTCCTCAGGACCTTCGGGCATGATCTTGTAGACTATCATCACGTCTCCCATGATTACGGCCCCCTGAATCCGCATTCCGGACATTCGTATTTGGCGTTCTGATCCCTACATGTCTTGCATCTCCCTATCTCGGCTTCTCCGCAGTTGGGGCAGGGAAATACTGTATTCTGGAGCCCGACCAGGGTCTTACCGCAAGATGTGCAGTTGTAATCTTCTTTCATTATGATCGTGGTGGGGAGCTAAGCTAAGATATTTAATTCTGTCGGTCTCGTTTAATAATTCTATCTGACGAAATACTTATATATCTTCTCTCCTTCGGAGAAAACGCTAGGCCCTTATTGGCCTATCAAATACGTGTTTCCAAGGGTTATCGGATATGAGCAAGCCAGTCCCAGCTAAAAAGAAGAGATTAGCTGTTTGCCCTAGGTCCCTTATATGTACTTTTAAAATGAAGAATGGAGGAAAAAAATGAGCCAAGGAAAAGCGTTCGTCTCGACCTTTCTACTCGCCTTACTGACCTATCTGGTGTTGACTTTAGCAGCTGGACAATCCATCATCGAGGGTAGTATATGGTGGAGCATGCCCGAGATCGTTCTTGGTATATCCGTATCTCTCATAGTTGCAGCTCTAGCCAGCGATGTACTGTGCAGCTCCGACGACTACAGGATGGCCAGCCCGGTAAGATGGATAATAATGATCGTTTACGCCATACCACTTTTCTGGGAGATGGTCAAGGCCAATTTTGATGTGGCCTATAGGGTCATAACGGGCAAGATAGAACCTGGCATCGTTAAGATAACTCCCGACCTGGAGACGGACCTTGGCATAACGTTTTTAGCTAACTCCATAACGCTCACCCCGGGCACGTTGACCGTTGACGTCGACGATGAAGAGAGCGAGCTTTACATCCACTGGATAAAGGTGGGAGAGAGTCCTACGGAGAACATAGCCGGGCGTTTCGTTAAATGGATAAGGAGGTTCGGAGAATGAATCTGACTTTAGCTTTCCCCGACCCGATTTTCGTTGCCGTAGCGATAATAGGCGTTTATCTGATCGTATCGATACTGAGGGTCTTTTTGGGCCCCACCGCTCCCGACAGAACTGTTGCTCTAGACACGATAAACACGCTGGTCGTGGCCAGCATGATCGGTCTGGGGGCGGCTATGTGGGAGATACTTTTCATCGATATCGCCATCGTCTACGCCATACTTTCTTTCGTTACTACATTGTACATTGCTAAATACTTGGAGGGGGTGGAGGCGGAATGACCACGGCCCTGATGTTCGTCTTCGTCCTACTGCTGATCTCCCTGGTCTTCAACGGACTGGGCGTCATCGGTTTACATAGGTTCCCCGACGTTTACACGAGACTTCACGCGGCTACGAAATGTACCACATTCGGGACCATCTTCATGACATTCACCGTCATAGCTTACAGCACCAGGCAGTACATACTCACGGACCAGGCCAAGTATCTGAATCTTGCGATCCACACATTTTTGGCCCTCATAGCTCTACTGGCGACGAACCCAACTGGTGCTCACGCCATAGCAAGAGCGGCTCACAGGATGGGCGTCATGCCCAAGCAGGCGGTAAGAGACGACCTGAAGAAAAAGAACGTGAAGGATAAGGAGGTAGGATAAGATGAGTTTCATCATCCAGATCATACATGTCTTGGTACTATTAGGATTGGTCATAACTGCTCTAGCTGTGGTCTACTTCAAGGATCTTATATCAGCGGCCATCGCCCTGGGCAGCAGCAGTCTTTTACTGTCTTTAGAGTTCTATTTACTCAGGGCTCCTGACGTCGCCATAGCCGAAGCTGCGGTCGGGGCCGCGCTCACGACGGCCATCTACGTGTTTGCTATCAAATCAACGGAAAGAAAGGAGGAATTCAAATGAGGAAAGCTGTTGCAGCTCTTGCGTTCTTCGTTATCCTGGCCTTCCTTCTTATGGCCGCAACTGAGATGAGGAACTTTGGTGATCCAGCTCACGAGAAGATGGACAACTACTTCCTGGAGAACAGTCAGGTGGACGACGAGACGAACAACGTCGTTGCGGCTGTACTCTTCGATTACAGGGGTATAGATACATTGGGCGAGGCAACTATACTCTTCTCGGCCGTGTCTGGAGTGATAGCGGTCCTGAGGAATATGAAGAAAGTAGAAAGGGGGGTTAGCTCATGAACTGGGAGATGTCTAGAGTCGTCAAGACCGTGACCAACGTTCTAGTCGTACCGATAGCGGTCTTCGGCATATACCTTATCATCCATGGTCATCTGACTCCTGGTGGAGGTTTCCAGGGCGGTGCCGTAGTGGCTTCATCCATGGCCCTTCTGATTGTGGCATATGGCTCACTAGGCCATCATAAGGATGATCTATCATCTCTAGAATCTACTGGCCTTACACTGTTCATACTGCTGGCCTTCATAGGCATTGGCTTTACTGTATTCTATAACTACATGGCTGGTTCCGGAGTACTCTTCAACGAGAGAGTTCCCGACGCAGTAGCTAATGCGGGAAATATCAACACTGGTGGAACAGTGACCCTGATGAATATAGCGGTGGGTATGGAGGTATCTGCGGCATTGAGCTTGATACTCTGGATGATGGGTAAAAGAACAGGTTCCATGGAGGCGAAAAAATGATCTGGAACTGGCCTTATATAGTCGTGGCTTTACTTGTGGGTATCGGCCTTTATACGGTTCTGTTCAAGACCAACCTGATAAAGATCATAATGGGCATAACACTGATGGAGAACGGTGCCAACCTTTTCCTCATCACCCTAGCATACAGGGACGGGGGCATCGCGCCCATATGGACCAGCGCTCCGGAAGGTACGACCTCTTCCGATATGGTCATGCCGACTGCTCATGCATTGACGCTGACGAGTATCGTCATTGGTGTGGCTACGACGGCTCTGATGCTCTCCTTCATAATCATGGTGTACAAGCATTATGATACAGTGAATTCCAAAGAAGTGAGGAGGTGCAGGGAATGATAGACTTCGGTATAAGCTCACCCACGTTCATTCTAGGTATACCTCTACTCTTCGCTTTCCTTATGCCGCTGGTGAACAAGATATCTGACAAGGTAAGAGATACGTTTTTCCTCACCGGCCTAGCAGTGACGGGATTCTTCGTGACTATAATGACCCTTCATATAGTACAGGACGGGAGCTGGCTGTATGTATTCGGAGCTGAGAATCCATCTCCCGAGAACCTGTTTTCATACTTCAGGATCACCTTCGTGGCGGATTCCTTTGCTGCGCTGGCTACCATAACGATATTCATAACGGCTTTAGCCGCCGGCATATACTCTCTGCGGTTCATGGAAGAACACAACGGACTGGGTAAGTACTACACCCTGTTCCTTCTGACCTTGGGCGGCGTCAACGGGATGGTCCTTACGGGTGACCTTTTCAATCTGTTCGTCTGGTTCGAGGTCACTTCTGTCGCCTCCTGTGGGCTCGTGGCTTTCAGGAACTACAGGGGCGAAAGCGTTGAGGCCGCTCTCAAGTACATGATCTTGAGTACCGTGGGAGGCCTTCTGGTGCTCTTCTCCATCGGACTATTATATGGACAGCACGGCGTGTTGAATTACGTGCTGCTCTCTGAGAGTATAACCGGCACCTTTTTAGACAAACTGGCCTTGGGCCTTCTGCTGGTCATCTTCGCCATGAAGTCCAGCAGCGTTCCGATGCACATGTGGGCTCCCGACGTTTATTCGGAGGCCCCAGGACCCGTAACGCCTTTCGTTGCCATAACCAGTATGGGCTCACTGTTCGTTCTTTTCCGCTTACTCTTCGACCTGTTCAGGTTCAGCATCGATCCCGCAGTGGCCGGTACTTTGATAATAGTTCTAGGCGTTCTATCTATGTTCGTGGGTGTCACAATGGCCCTGGTACAGAGCGATATAAAGAGGCTGATCGCCTATCTCTCGGTTTCACAGATAGGCTACATGCTCATGGCGGTCGGAGTCGGTCTGGCAACCTGGTCTAAGGCGGGCTTCTCCGATTACGGCCTGATGGCCATGAAAGGCGGCTTATTCCACATGCTGAACGACGGCGTCTACAAGGCACTCTTATTCCTTTCAGCCGTGGCCGTTTTCCACGCCACCGGTAAAAGGGACCTCAACAAGCTGGGCGGTTTAGCTCATAAGATGCCGTACACCACGATATTCTTCCTGATAGGTGGTCTATTCATCGCTGGAGTACCACCCTTGTCTGGATTCAGCTCGAAACTGCTGATATACGAATCCGTGTACAAGTTCAACCCTGTACTTGCAATAATCGCACTTGTGGTCAGTATCATAACCCTAGCGGTCATAGGCAAGGCATTCTTCAACGCCTTCTTGGGTCCGGAACAGGATATGGCTGAAGGCGAGATACCTAGGAGTATGCTTCTAGCCATGGCACTGCTTACCGGTATACTTGTGATATTCACCCTCTTCCCGAATTACGTTGTCTCGGAGCTGGTCACACCGGCGGTTGAGGCATTGAGCAGCGGTATAGCAGGAGGGATCCCATAATGACTATAGATATTGTTCTACAGGACTTCTGGAGTCCTATAGTTATGTTCCTGGTCATAATCCTGACCGGGTTCGTCGTGTACTTACTGTACAGGATGGGCAATCCTGATTTCAAGCGGACTGAGCATAAAGGTGAACCCTTCATATCCGCCAATCGACCTCCGGAGGACATCGGCAAGATACACGTCGGTGGAGACAACGTCTTCTGGGGCTTCATCAAAGCTCTTGAGAACTACTTCGAGCCCCTTATAAAGGGCCACACTGGTATAGTTAACGATTACATGTACTGGATAGTCTGCACGTTGGCCGTTGTGTTGGTCTACCTGTACTTTGCGGTCTAAGATAAAGATTATAGATACGAGGTAAGATAAGATGGAACTTTCAAAAACCTTCGACGAGGCTCTCTGGGTCTTTCACTTGAACAGCGGTTCATGTAACGGATGTGATATCGAGATAGTCGCGGCTACGACCCCTCGATATGACACGGAGAGATTTGGGATTAAACTGGTCGGGTCGCCCAGGCACGCGGACGTTTTACTCTTCACGGGCCCTGTGACCAAGAAGATGAAGGATAGGGTGTTGAGGGCGTACGAGCAGACACCGGACCCAAAGGTGGTGATGGTGGTGGGCAACTGTGGGGCCTCCACGGGTGTGTTCTACGACAGCTACGCCATCGAAGGCCCGATCGATGAACTCCTGCCTGATGATGCTCATATACTGTATGTGAATGGATGTCCAGTGAGGCCGGAGAACCTGATCAACGGTGTGAAGGAAGCTTGGTTGTATCTTGAAAAACTGCGAGGTGAAGACAAATGAGTGAGGTAAACCTGCCTATAGCTCTAGATGGTCTGAAGGGATATCTGGAGGAGAGATTGGACGAGCGTTTATTGGATATAAAGAAAGAGATCAAGGAGAGCCTTGGAGACGAGGACCTAAAACTGATATGGATGACCGTTGACAGGGATGACTTCAGGGATGCTGTAAAGGTCATATCAGAGATACAGAAACCTCATCTTTCTGTTGCTTCTGGCTCCGATAAGGGAGATCATATAGAACTGATATATCATTTCCAGGTCAACTATTCCTACCCTGGGAAGGAGACCGCTGTAAATCTCAAGGTACACCTTCCGAAGGATGATCCAACCCTTCCGACCATAACGGACATCATACCCGGTGCAATAATGACCGAGAGAGAGAAACAGGAGATGCTGGGGGTAGATATAATAGACATACCGGACTCTAGAAGGATGTGGCTCGGTGATGAATACCCCGAAGATAAATATCCATGGAGATGGGATGACGAGGGTATGGAAGACATATCTCATCATCCACACGATGCAGAAGAGGCTCCAAAAGAGCCTACAGCACATAACCCGAGGAAGCGAGGTGAGGAGTGATGGTCAGCGATGAAGATAAGGAGGAGACGACCTATGAAGTGCCGATAGGGCCGGTACATCCAGCGTTGAAGGAACCACTCCTGTTCAACTTCGAGCTGGACGGTGAAGAGATAGTTGGAGTGGATCCACACCCTGGGATGAACCACAGGGGTATAGAGTTCATGGGCATGCACAGGAGTCCGATGAAAACACTGCCCATGGCCGAAAGGATATGCGGTATATGCACCATAGCTCATCGATATAACTTCACAAGGTCCATAGAAAGACTGGCTGGTATTCAGCCCACGGATAGGGCCAGATATATACGTGTCATAATGTCGGAACTGGAGAGGATACATTCCCATATCCTCTGGGCCGGTGTAGCGGCCCACGAGATAGGTTTCGACACACACCTACATTACACCTGGAAGATCAGAGAAAGGGTCATGGATCTGTTAGAACTGGTATCCGGCAATAGGGTCACATATGCCATGTCCACCTTTGGGGGTGTGAGAAGAGATATACCAGAGAAGAAATTCCCCAAGCTCGAGGAGGGTCTAGAGTATTATGAAGGCCTGATGGACAAGGTGGAAGAGATATTCCTGGGTGATCCCAGTATAAGGATGAGAACCAAGGACATAGGGATACTGACTGAAGAAGATGCTCTCGATCTTTGCGGGGTCGGGCCCACGGCTAGAGGTTCCGGCGTCAAGAAGGACGTCAGGGTCGATCAGCCATATCAGGCCTACGGTGAACTGGATATAGATTATGTCATACCGTCCCGTTACGGTTATGAGGATACTGGCGACGTGTTCTGCAAGACACTGGTCAGGCTCAAGGAGATAAGGCAGTCCGTTGATCTGATCCGGCAGTGCCTTGAGGATATGCCTGAGGGCGAGATAAACAGTGAGCCTAACAGGGCGGCATTGGTGAACAAGCTGAAGAGAGTTGATGGTGAATCCATATCACGGTTAGAAGCGCCTAGAGGCGAGTGCATACATTACGCGAGGCTGAAAGACGGACAGGAAGAAGTAGATTCCTGGAAGGTCCGTGCTCCAACATATAACAATCTTGCTACCTACAAACCGATGTTCATGGGCGAGCAGATCGCCGATATACCGATCATCGCAGCCTGTATAGACCCCTGTGTCGGTTGCATGGATCGAGCGGAGATAGTCGATGTCAACAGTGGAGAAAAGACTGAGTATTCCGCTGAAGAACTGCACGAACTGTCGGTTGAAAAGACCGAAGATATGCTGGGGGGGATAGAATGAACCCTGAGATGATAGAGACCTGGTCCTTGAAGGCCTTGCTCACCATATTGATATCACTGGTGGGCGTCTTTTTAGGCCTTTTGTACAAAGGCTTCGACAGGAAGATAACGGCGATGATGCAGGCGAGGATAGGCCCCCCTCTGAGACAGCCATTTAGAGACGTACAAAAGCTGTTCATGAAGGAGACTATCGTGCCCGATACAGCGGTGCCCTGGTTGTTCAACGCGGCTCCCATATTTGCCCTGTTAACTTCTCTAGTAGCTCTGGTCTATCTACCGATAGGTCCCTTCGAACCGCTCATGGCGGGCTACGGTGATCTCATACTCATACTGTACCTGCTGGCCATACCGGCTGTGGCGATGGCTATAGGCGGTCTAGCCAGCGGTTCACCCTACGCAACGGTGGGAGCCCAGAGAGAACTGGTCCTGATGATGAGCTACGAGTTCCCTCTGGCTATCGCTGCTGTCACCATCGCGTGGAAGATGGATACCTTTTCCTTAGCTTACATAGCGTCCAACCCGATCTGGAACCAGGTCGGCATAGTTGGGGCCCTAGGATTTCTACTCATATTGGGGGCTCTCATGACCGTCCTACCAGGAGAACTTTCAAAGGTACCCTTCGACCAGGCGGAAGCCGAGACCGAACTGGCCGGCGGTCTCTTCGTTGAGTATTCAGGGACTAATCTCGGCCTGTTCTATATAGCTGAAGTCGTAAAGATGGTCGTTGTAGGAACTCTACTGATAGCTCTGTTCTTCCCCTACGGTTTGAGCAACTGGTTCTCCTTCGGCGGACCGGAGTTCTTGGGCATGACCCTGGGGAATCTGATAGCCGACGTGGCGTTCTTCCTGTTCAAATTGTTGCTGGTCATATACGGCGCCGTTTCGGTAGTACGTGTGGCCTTCGCCCGTTTCCAGATCAATAAAGCGAGCTATTTCTACTGGGTGCCTATGACCATAATAGGACTGTTCGGGACCTTACTAGTGGTCCTGGGAGAGACCATAACCCTATGAGGTGATCGATCATGCCAACATCAACCATATATACCCTGATAAAACAGCTCATAACGAAGAAAGCTACGAATCCCTTCCCGGTAAAGCACACCCCGAAGAATATGCATGACGCGGCGGAACTGATCGAAAAAGGAAAGCTGGAGCCCAATCCTCCGGTGGAGATTCCAGAGGACTTCAGAGGAAAACTCACTTATGATGTGGACAGCTGCGTTGGGTGTAATCTATGTGTCAAGGTCTGTCCTTCAGAGGCTTTGGTTCCAAAAGAGGAAGAGGGCAAAGTCAAACATTACGTTTCCAGGTGCACCTTCTGCGGCCAGTGCGTGGACATATGTCCTCAGAGCTGCTTTGAGATGACCGATGAGTTTCTGATAGCTGGGACGGACAAGAACGCTGAAGATATGGTACTGAATCCTTAAAAAACGGACGAAAAAACCCTTCTTTTCCTTGTTATTGTTTCTTTTAACCGCTCTTTTCTAACCAAGGTATGTCTCTCCAACCTCCCGAGTGAAGTAGCTGTAACATCCTTTCTTTCGCTTCTTTCAGCGGAGGCGTGAGTCCCTCTTTCAGACCCATGTCCTTGGGCTGGATACCTATAAGAAAGAGTTCTTCCACTCTTTTTTCGACGTAATCCATCAGGAGAGAGAGGGGCATCGCATGTGTACTCATGGTGAATATGCCGAGTCTGTCTCTAGGCACCTTTCTGATCTCCCCCGGTTCAAGCCCCATCTGAGCCGCGTCCACTATCAAAACTAGATCGAAATCTTCTCTATCTACCTTGGTTATGTAGTTCTCCGGCATGGTGCCGCAGTCGATGACCTCCCAGTCTTCATCTTCGAATTCTCTTGCCACAAATTCTCCTACCCCGTCGTCCCCTCTGATATCGTTTCCGGCTCCTAACAACAGCTTTTTAGGCATGTGTATCTCAAATATTTTGCGTATATAGACTTTGTTCTCTTCCGGTTAGTCAGGACTGCTGGGTGGGGAAAATATTTGTAGAACCAAATAAGTAACCCTTAGAGATGGATGATGAAATCCTAGAAAAAGCAAAAAAACTTCTAGATTTTGCTCCGGAAGAGGAAGTCGATAAACACGCCTTGAACGAGTTGGAATCTAAACTTTACCAATGGGAAAATCAAGAGGTAGAATACCTGGCTGATCTGGAATATTTCATTAATGGTAAAGAATACCAGTCTCTTATCGACGCCATCTACCAAGAGGAAGCGTTGGATAAGATAAAGATTAACGTTCTGGATCCGAACCTGGACGGTAAATGGAATTTCACTCGACCGACGAAGGAACTCAAGGAGATGAAGGGCAAAGGCGTCTGCAAGACCTTCGAGTATGATCCAACATCTTTAGATAAGTGGTCGAAGGCCAATCAGGCGAAACAGGAGAAGGTCATGGTCAGGGGCTTCCTCACCGACTTTTACGTACCCATATCCATCAAGACCAAGTCGGATTATCACCGTGCAGAAGAGGTACCCAGGCAGTACGATCCAACATTACAGAGTTTAACCGGCCTATGGGATGATATGAGAGACGGCCTAGTCCCCATAGAGATAAGATTGTCTCTTTACACCAAGAAAGACCGTTATTCCCTGATCTTGGACCCCCTCTGTGACAAGCTAAAACCACATCCTCTGAAAGATATAACGCTCATACATCCTGCTGAAAGAGACCCCATGGAGTACATGAAGTTCGATCACGTCCTGGCTTGGGTGGAACTGCCGCCATTGATGAAGAAGGTACTGGAACTTCTGTTCGAGGGTGGAGAGGACTCCATCCACGACATAGCGAACGAGTTCAGCATGGACAGTACGGTAGCTGAGAACAATCTGGGCAGCTTAGAATCCAAAGGGTTCGTGAAGAAACATAAGGACATCTATTACGATATAAATATGGAAAAGATAAAGAATATGGCCGAGAAACTTGAGTAGTTTTTTTACTTTACTCCTCCTCTATCAGGTCACCTATGGTAAGAGCCGACCCTTCTTCGGATTTTGGAGCGCTCGTCTGCTCTATCTCCTCCATCAGCTCGATGTGGAGAGTGTTCTCCAGCTCCCTCCTCAGGTCTTCGCTGGGTCTCATGTCTTCTCTCTCCAGCTTGGCTATCACGGACTTCTTCTCGTTGATCTCTTTGGCCAGGTCTTCCTGTGTCATGCTCATGTTCAGTCTGGCGTCCTTTATCCTCTCGGCATAGTCTAGAGCCAGTTCCTTTTCACTGGAGGAATAGATGTCTGAGGAACCGCTCTTTTTTCTTCTCTGCTGGATCCTCTTCAATATATCGCTGCGGGAGGATTCCCCGCCGCTTTTGGATAGTACCTCTCTTCCATGCCTGGCACAGGATTTGCAGACTCTCAGTTCAGAACCTTCTACATTAACGGTCTTGCTCTGGTTTTTCGGAATGTCCTTTCCACAAAGCTCACAGTTCATTAGATCCACCCAATCTATTCAAGGCTCCTTACAGAATCGAGGAATATAAAGGTTGTCTACCCCTACTATACGATCTAAGAAGGATCGACCTGATATCGCGCCATAAGTGCTAGTTGATTGAGAAAACTTTTATATCCCTATCCTAATTACGAGTAGGATTAAAGGATTTGTAGGAGTTTAAAAAGTGGTATTATGGGTTCAAATAAAAAATCCAAGAAGGAATCTGGTGATTGGTTTGACGAGCTCGACGCCGAATTACAGGAAAAGACCGACGAGGTCTTCAACAGTTTAGGAGAGAGAGATTCGCAGATGGCAGATCACAATCGCCAGTTCATCAAAGATATTTGGAGGATCTGGGTAAGGTTCGAAAAGATAAACGTCCACTTCAGCATGGAACCGGATTACAGTTCCTTCGCTCACTTCAAGGAGTTCCCGGAGAACTGGGAGTTCAGAGACGATTTCGACTTCTCATCTGTAGGCAAGATAAAGCTGATGGATAAGACCCAGGAGGACAGTCGTATCGGGGATACGCTGCTGCTCGAGTATTACACTGAAGACGACACGAACAAACTGGGGCTCTTCTTCGAGTTCTGCGAAGGCGAACAGTACTACAAGTACAGCGGCTGGAAGCGTATATTCGCAAGGTACCAGTTATACGAAACAGAGTTCCCAGCAGACGAGGACGACATGGACGATATACATGAGGTCATGACGGAGGTAGTCAAGAACTGGTACGAGTCCCATCTGAAGCACGATAGGGATCTCATAATAGACTACATCAAGGACGAATACGAGAAGCTGGAAGAGTACCCAGATTGAATAAACCCCTTTAGAACCTTTTTTTCTTATATCTACTTTTAGTCACCCCTCCTAGCAAGGGTTAAATATTATATTACCGTAGATTCTTAAGGTCATCCGGAGGACGAGCCGTACTCGGTTCTTTCCTGTCAGGATGGCTGTACGCGTGATAAAATGTCTGAAAAAGAAGAACTCGCGCCCCACATAGAAGATATAAACCGGGCGCTAAACGGAAAAGTAAGCGAAGACAAGATCGAAGAGGAGCTCCACACATACATAGATGTGTACGGAGTGCCCTTGGGAAGTGCGAAGAGATCCATCGTCAAGAAGTTCGATGGAGATGTAGAGGAGCTCTTTACGGGCTCCGAGAAGAAGGTAGAGGATATCGAGGGTGACGAGAGATCGCTCAACATCAAGGCTCGTCTGGTCTCTCTCAACGATAAGGAGATAGAGGTCGACAACGAGCCAAAGAACATCCAGTACGGTATCCTGGGTGACGATTCTGGAACCGTACCTTTCACCAGCTGGGAACTTCTGCATTCCGATATAGAGCAGGGCGATTCCATAAGGATAGAGAACGCCTATGCGAACATGTGGAACGGCGAGCCCCAGGTCAATATAGCGTCCCGCTCTTCTGTCAAGAAGATAGATCAGGACGAGGTCCCTTCTTACCAGGGGGAACCGCAGGTGTGCGAGATAGGCTCTCTAAGAGAGGGCATGCGCAACCTGGAAGTGGAGGGAAGGGTCCTATCCATAGAGAAGAAGACCGTTCACACGAAAGACGATGAAGAGAAGGACCTTTACTCCGGTATAATGGCCGATGAGACAGGAAAGGTTCAGTACAGTGCCTGGCACGACTTCGGCTTGGACGAGGGTGACGGCATCCGCGTCAAGAACGCCTACGTACGCTCTTGGAGGGGCGCTCCACAGCTCAGCTTCGGCGAGAGTTCGGAGGTCGAGTTTTTGGACGAAGACGAACTGCCAGAGACCGAGGAACTCGACAAGAGTCAGGTCATGACCATATCAGAACTGGCCAAGAAGGGCGGTTCCATCGACGTCTGCATAGACGCTGTCATGATAGACATAAAGAGCGGGAGCGGCCTGATATTCAGATGTCCGGAGTGTAACCGCGTCGTTCAGAAAGGCGCTTGCAGGGTCCACGGAAGAGTGGACGGCGAGCCTGATTTAAGGGTCAAAGGTATACTGGACGACGGCACCGGCGCTCTCACGGTTATAATAAACAGGGATCTGACTGAAGAACTGCTGGGTTACGATCTAGATGAGGCCATGGACATAGCCAAGGAAAAGATGAACCAGGACGTCATAAAGGACGAACTGGAAGAGAAGCTGATAGCCCAGCCGCTTTCGACCTCTGGAAACGTCACATCCGACGACTACGGCCTGATGCTTATAGCGGAGGACGTGAACTACAAGGACATAGACGTGGTAGAGGAAGCCAGAGCTATGCTGGACGAGGTGAGAGTATGAGGGTAAACACCCTCCTCTCCATCATTTATTCAGAGGTGATAGTATGAGCATGATAACGAGAGAAGAGGCCTGGAGGATATTCGCCAAGGAACTGAACGATACGACACTAGAACTGGAGGGTGAAGAGGAGAGAGCACCCTCGTATCTTGTAACTCCGCTGGGGGCCAAGATAAACCGAGTTTACGCGGTTGGCGTTTTGACGGAGACGGAGAACGTGGGTACGCCTGAAGAGCCCATGTGGCGCGCCAGAGTCACTGACCCAACGGGTACCTTTTTCGTCACCGCCGGACAGTACCAGCCGGACGTTTCGACGGCCATAGCGAATATAGAGCCTCCCTTGTTCGTTGCCGTCGTAGGCAAAGCCAGCAGTTACAGTCCGGACGAGGAGACCTTTTTGACCTCTATCCGGGCGGAGATATTCAAAGAGGTGACCGAGGACCAGAGGGATCACTGGATACTGGAGGCCGCCCGTTCGTTAAAAGAGCGGCTCGAGATGGCCTACGAAGCATCCAAGATGGAAGAGGTCACGGCGGAAGAGATGATGAACCTGGGCTTTGAAGAGAGGCTCGTAGAGGGCATAAAACTCGCATCTGACCATTACCCCTCGTATCCCATAGACAAGTACGAGAGGATGCTTGAAGACGCGCTCAGGTACGTTCTACCGGAGTACGACGAAGGTTCGCTAGAGGTCGAGACCGAGGAAACGGAGGGCGGTAGAACAGAGGAAGAGATCGACGATACCGTCCTAGAGATAATAGAGGAAGAAGAGGAGAAGGCTTCAGACGAGGAGAACGGCGTCGGTTATGAACAGGTTAGGGAAGAAGTGGTAGAGAAGACCGAAATAGGGTCGGACCAGTTCGAGGAGTCCGTTAAAAGACTGAAATCCGACGGGAAGATATACGAGCCTGTTCTGGGTAACCTTAAAAGGATCTATTAAAAAACGCTTCTAACTCAATCCTCTTTCTTCTGCTTCTTGATCGCTTCTTTCATCTTCATGTCCCCCTCGACCACTTTTTTAGCCAGTTCCTTAGATATGGTTATCTCACCGCTCTCGATGCGGCTTCTGCGCTGCATCTCCCTCATCTCTCCTTCAGTGGCTTCCACTTCAAAACTCCCGGAAGCCAGTTTACCGGCGCTGAGAGCTATCTTTTTGGCCGCCTCTAGGTCCGGAGACTCCGCCAATTTTGTAGTATCCTCCTCGTTCACTATCTCGACTCTTACGGCTAAACCTTCGATCGAGTTGATGGTCCGGTTCCTGTTCGTTTTATCACCGTGCCCTATACGGACGGTCATCCTCTGGAAATCGTAGTCCTTCATGTACCGCTCGATGATATCCCCGACATCTTCGGGAGAGTCGGAATAACACGTTTCTAAGACTTTTCCGTCTCCGACCAATGATACACCGGGCTTGGTACCTGGGTCTATACCCACTATGAGCTGCTGATAGGTGGATTTTCCCGACAGGACAGCCAGGGCCTTCCTAATGCCGCTCCTGACCTCTTGGCCGGGAACGCCTATGACGTGATCCTCGGGAAGGTCTATGGCCTCGGCTTCGTGCGCCGTGGTTATCACGACCTCGACGTTCGGAGGCACTGGATCCGTTGGAGATATACTCACGAAGGGGATGTCCCTCTGCTTCAGCTCCTCGACCACGTCGTAATAGAACTCGAAATTGTCCGTAGCTACGGCTAGTATGTTCACGTATAAAGATTAGATTATGAGTTAATATATTTTTTCTAAATTTTTGCCAAATGAAAAGAAAAAAGAAGGGATTTTTAGTCTATGGACGGCGCCTCTTCGATGAATCCGGCGTCCATCAGGTTCTGGGTCTTGTCTCTGCTCGCTTTTATCGTCTTCTCTGCTCTCTCGCGAAGCTCTTCCTCGCTCAGTTCTCTCCTGGCTATGCCCTGTTCTATGGCCTTCATACCGACGCGAACGGCCTGTCTTATGTAGACCTCGGTGTTCTCCATAGTAGGGACGAGGTTCTCTTCGTCAAGGCCCTGTTCTTCAGCCACTTCAGCTATAGCATAAGCGGCCTCGATGTGCATCTCGTCCGTGATGGTCTTAGCCCTAACATCCAGTGTTCCTCTAAAGATTCCTGGGAACCCTATGGAGTTGTTGACCTGATTCGGGAAGTCAGAACGTCCGGTGCCGACTATACGTACGCCCGCGTCTTTAGCTTCCCAGGGCCATATCTCAGGTATCGGGTTCGCCATGGCGAAAAGGATTCCGTCGTCGTTCATCTCCTTCAGCCATTCCTTCTTGATGGTGTCCGGGCCGGGCTTGGAAGCCGCGGCAACTACGTCTTTTCCTGCGATCAGTTCCGGTATGCCCCCTTCCTGCTTCTCCTTGTTAGTCTTCTTAGCGAACTTCAGTTTTTCTGGCGTGGTTTCCTCATCCAGGTCGTCTCTGTCCGCATGTAGAAGACCTGTAGAATCGCAGAGATAAAGGTTCTCTTCCGGTACTCCGGCCTTCAGTAAAGTTCTAGCCAGGCAGAGGTTTGCAGCTCCAGCACCCACAAGGCCGATCTTCGCCTCTTTCAGCTCCTTTCCTGCGACCTTGAGACCGTTTATTATTCCCGCGAGCGTTATGGCCGCTGTTCCCTGTTGATCGTCGTGCCAGACCGGGATGTCCAACTCCTCTCTCAGTTTATCTAGAACGTAGAAACACTTCGGTTTCGATATATCTTCTAGGTTGATACCTCCGAAAGAGGGTGCCATCCATTTGACCGCTTGAACTATCTCGTCAGGGTCGTGGGCGTTCAGGCACAGTGGGAACGCGTCGACTCCACCAAGATACTTGAACAGTAGGCCCTTTCCTTCCATGACCGGCATACCAGCCTCTGGGCCTATATTTCCAAGACCAAGAACTCTGCTTCCATCGCTTACCACCGCAACATTGTTCCATTTATTCGTGTGCTCGTAGACCATCTCGGGATTTTCATCTATGTCCTCGCACGGTTTTGCAACACCAGGTGTGTACCATACGCCGAAATCCTCAAAGCTTTTGACCTGAACCTTTGGGTTCACCTCGATCTTCCCCTTGTAGAAAGGATGCCACTTCATAGCCTTCTTAGCTGGCTCCTTCGCTTTCTCTAAAAGTTCTTCCTTTGTGAGCTTTTCTTCCGCCATGTTATCCTCGGTTAAGGCGAAAATAGAAAATATATAAATAGATATGGGTAGAGTACAAAAAAGTAAGGTTTAAGGGGTTTTTATCCGCCCATCATCATGCCGCCCAGTATCGAGCTTGAGAACATCCCAAAGGTCAGGAAGAGACCCAAGAGTATAGCCATCGCTGCCAGCATCCAGGCTCTAACTTTTGCATCGAGATATTCTGCAGTAGCGGCACCGTAGGTCAGACCTAGACCGACCACGATTATACCGATATAATTGAGCATCTGCCCTATCAACATCAGGCCGTTAGCATTATCGATCGTGGTCTCGAAGGCTATAGCCGACTGTATGCTGAATATCAGACCGTATCCGATAGCCAGCATTATAAATCCAGCGGCGCTGATCCACAGGAATATCTTGTTCTTCTTTTTCTTGCTGCTGCTTTTCTTCCTTCTGATGGTCTTCTTGTTGCTGGAACTTTTTTGGGTTTTGCTCTGCTGAGGTGCCTGTGTTCGCTGGGGTTGTGCCGTGGTCTGCTGTGTAGAGGGCTGTGTTTGGGTCTGCTGGGGCTGGGATGCCCAAGTGAAAGTTCTACCACAATCGGGACACTTACCGCTTCCGTCGTCGAAGAACTGTAGGTTCTCTGAGCCGCATTCGCTACATTTCCCTTCACTGGGTTTGTCTACCATATATTCACCATCGGGGTATAATATAACTCATGTAAAAAACTTTCGTTTTGTTTTATAAATGATATGGGTTTCACACTACGATCGGAAAGTTATTATATCTTGTTCCGTTTAATTTACTAAAACCGAAGGGTTTGATAAGATGGCAGGCTATTCACCGCATTCCGACGAACTCATGGAATATCTAGAGGGAAAGAGAGTAAAGATGAACATCAAGCATGGTGGATCCATCGAGGGGAAACTCGAGAGGATAATCGAAGGAAAAGACGAGTCTTACCTGGTGGTCAAGGATGAGAAGGACGCAGGCGGTGTTGTTCCCCTCTCCATGATAAAGGGTGTCATCCGCTTCCCAGAGAAGGAGACCTTCTAATTGTTCATCTCCAGAGTATATCTATGTCATCGGTACGAAAACTCTGCTTTATGTGACTCTCTTCTATGTCGATCTCTATGCCAGAGCCATGCATGACACTGCCGGTCCAGGCTATCATGGCTCCGTTGTCCACGCAGTATTGCCCTTCAGGAACGTAGGTCTTAGCGTCTCTTTCTTCCGCCATGATTTGGTTCATCTCCTGGAGCTTCTTGTTTCTCGCAACGCCCCCTCCGAGCAGTACTTCGTCCTTCCTGGTGTGCGCCAACGCTCTTTCAGTTACCTCCGTCAGCATGGCAAAGGTTATCTCCTGGAGCGAATAGCACAGGTCTGATAATTTCTCTTGCCTGTTCAGCGCCGCTGTGAGTATGCCTGAAAAGGAGACGTCCATACCTTTAACGCTGTAGGGAAGGTCCACGAGTTCTTTTCCTTGTTTTGCTTTCCGCTCTATCGTCGGACCCGCTGGAAACGGAAGGCCGTTCTCTCTGCCGAACTTGTCCAGCATGTTTCCCAGGCCTATATCCAACGTTTCGCCGAAGACTCGGTAGCGTCCCCTAGAGAGGGCTATGACCTGAGTGTTGCCCCCTGAGACGTAGAGCAGGACAGGGTCCTCCGCTTCCGTGACTAACCTGCCTATCTCCAGATGAGCTATGCAGTGATTGACTCCGACAAGTGGAACGTCCAGGGATAAAGACAGGCTTCTAGCCGCGGTAGCTACCGTCCTTAAACACGGTCCCAGCCCGGGTCCCTGGGAGAAGGAAACCACGTCTATCTCCTCTTTTTGTATTTTTGCTTCGTCCAGTGCGGAGGAGATCAATGGAACTACATTCGAGGCGTGGTGATTGGCCGCTTCCCTTGGATGTATACCTCCTTCTTCCGGCGTGTATGTCTCTGAGACGTTGGCCAGTATCCTGCCTGATCCTCCTTCCTTTTTCGATATGCCCACCCCGACGGTGTGCGCCGTTCCCTCTATGCCGATGGTTATCATGTTCTGTTCATTCCTTCCGCTACTTTGACTACGGCGAGGAGTTGGATGATCGTATATTAAAGATTTCCCCGTGGTGTTCCTACCTCAACTGTCTTTCTTTCTCACTTTCCACCCGTATATCAGGGCCACGGGTACGGCCATGGTTATCGAGGGAATCAAGCCTAACGTGGGTGTCCCGTTCGATCCGTCCGTTCCGTTATCGGTGTCTCCGTTGGTGCCTCCTTTTTTTGACTTCCTAAGTCCTTTTTAATAGAATCCATGAGAAGATATTTTAGAAAACTATGGCCAATAAATCACCTCATTATTATTTAATTTATTAAAAGCCAAAAATTATATCTGTATATGTTTTTCAGCCCCTGTAGGTGCCTTAAATGGATATCATAGCCAAGAGGGGAGATGAAAGTGTCGCCACGGCCTATCTTGCGGACCTAGGAGACGGGAGATACGTCGAGTTCGTCGAGTCCTTGGGCGGCTCCGCTGGAAGGGATGAAAAAT
>CAYMXS010000011.1:0-29997 GCA_964394465.1 uncultured Thermoplasmata archaeon
GATGCTCGTCTGTTATCTCAGGTCTGCAGTTGGTCGTGAAAGACCAGGTATCAGATTGATTGGTAAGATCTCCATCATCTACGATAGCATACCAGCTATATGTTGTATTTTCGTTCAACGAAGACCATGTTACTGAAGCCGTGCTTCCGTTACTAACTCCTGTGTCCGTTCCTATAGGCGTAGGTCCAGAAGCGTTATAGAAAGTAACATTCATGCGATCGCCATCTGGATCCGATATATCTACTGAGAGAGGTGTATTTGTACTTATACTAGTAGAGCCATCGATTGGATATGGATTTGATACATATGGTGCTAAATTAAAATCGGTGACCCCCTTCAAATATGGGTAACCATTGTTGATCTGTTCGCTTTCATCGATATTCCATATATCTTGACTGTTGCTATCATCGTTAGGATTACCTACGAAATCCCATGATTCGTTCAAACCTGCTGTTAACTCATCGGTGAAGGTCGTGATGTCTTTCATCTCAGCGGTAATCTTCCCTGTTCCGCCACCGCTTGAGGATTGGCCTGTAGTGGTCGTGTCCCAGAAGGAATTGCTAACTGTGCTGAGATAGTTATATCCCACGAGTCCACCAACCCAATTGTTTCCGCTAACATCCCCATTGGAATAGGAATTATTGATGATACTATCAGAGTTGAATCCGATGAGCCCGCCCGTAAAATTTACTCCGTTCACGTCTCCTGTAGCATATGAATTCTTAACCGTGCTATCCTCATTACGTCCACTGAGTCCGCCGACAACCTCGTATCCGCTCACGTTTCCGGTGGCGTAGGAATTGCTGACCGTGCCTTCGTTAGTTCCCATGAGCGCGCCGATATCGTTGTCCCCACTTATGTTTCCGTTAGCATATGAATTGTTGACCGTCCCTTCGTTATATCCGATAAGACCCCCAACTTTACCTTCTCCGCTCACTTCTCCAGTCACATAAGAGTTGCTGACTATGCCATTGTCATATTTCCATCCAACCAGTCCACCAACACAATTTCTTCCAGTTACGTTGACATTCACTAAACTAACATCCTCGATAGATGATTCCAATCCATTGATGACTCCAAATAATCCTACATAATCGGTACTTGAACGATTGAGATACAAATTGATAATATCATATCCCTGCCCATTTAAACTCCCTTTAAATCCGGTACTACCATCCCCCACAGGTCCAAACCCTTTTCCATCGTTCCAATTCTCTGTCTCACTCGCATCTATATCATTGGCCAACTCGTAATGTGCATCCAGGTCTTCACTCATATTCTGCAGCTGATCCACATTGCTGATCTGATACGGATCACCCACAGTTCCGCTACCTCCAGCGAACAGAATAGAGTTTCTTGCTTCTTCACTCTCCGTTCTCTCCCCGCCAAGCCCATACACGCTTGCAGACGAGAGTACGAATAAAAATATGACTAGGACTGTTTTATACTTGTTTGAATGATATATCATAGATAGTTCCTCGAGGAGAGTAAAAGCTCTTTAAATATATTGTTTACTATCCTAGAGTTGTATAGAAAGGGTGCAGCCGTCTGCGGTGGATCTATCGTCGATCAAGATAATCCAATTTACCGATACCTATCGTGGGCTTCGACTAGATATCCAAAATCTTTTTATCTATAACACCTTTCGACAAATCGGTGTAATCATGGAACTCGTAGAGTGCGTGCCTAACTTCTCAGAGGGTAGGGATCAAAGTATCATCGACGAGATAACTGGAGAGATAGAGAAAGTCGATGAAACGGAACTGAAAGACGTGGATATGGGAGCCGACATGAACAGAACTGTGGTGACGTTCGTCGGTTCTCCTGAAGCCGTGAAAGAGGCCGCGTTCAAAGCAATAAAGAAGGCCTCCGAGCTAATAGATATGAGTCAGCACGAGGGGAGCCATCCCAGGATGGGAGCCACCGATGTATGTCCCTTCGTTCCCGTCAAAGGAGTGAACATGGAGGACTGCGTTGAGATAGCCAACGAAGTAGGAAGAAGGGTCGGCGAGGAGTTGGAGATCCCAGTTTACCTTTATGAAGAGGCCGCAACCGAAGAGAAGAGGGAGAACCTTGCAAGCGTGAGGAGCGGACAGTACGAAGGTCTAGAGGACAAACTGACCGATCCTGAATGGAAGCCGGATTATGGACCCGCGGAATGGAACGACTGGATAAAGAAGACCGGCTCCACCGTCATAGGCGCCCGAGAGTTCCTGATAGCTTATAACATAAACCTCAATACGACGAACAAGAAGATCGCATGGGACATAGCACTAGAGATGAGAAATAGAGGCAGAGCGAAGAGAGTCAACAGTCCAGATCAACACTACTGGAAGGGTGAGATAGTCCGCTACGGAGAGGATGAATTCCCCTGCGGTGAATGCGACTTCGTTGGAGAGACCTTCGCCGAGGTCCATGAACACACGGAGAAGGAGCACGGCTACTGCCTTGAGGACTTTCTCCAGAAGGAATACGATTATGACGTGACAGATCTAGAGGGAAAGGCGGTGAAGCAGAGAGGCAAGTTCGATCACTGTAAAGCCATAGGATGGTACGTTGATGAATACAACAGAGCACAGATCTCCATCAACCTGACCAACTACAAGAAAACGAGCATACATGACGTCTATGAATTCGCCAGAGAAAGAGCTAGAAAGATGGGCGCTAGGGTCACCGGGAGCGAGATCGTGGGCTTAGCTCCTTATGACGCTTTACTGAGGTCTGGAAAATACTTCCTGGAGAAGATGAATCAACCAAAGGGTATACCGGAACAGGACATAATAGAGACGGCTATACAGTCTCTGGGATTGAGGGACGTCGCGGACTTCGATCCAGATGAGAAGTTGATAGGCGGGCCCTCAAAGAAGGAAGATGCACTGATAGACATGAAAACGGATGAGTTCGTACATGAAGTCTCTAGAGACTCTTCGACCCCCGGAGGAGGTAGTATCGCCGCACTCTCTGGCTCCATAGGCGCGGCCCTTTCATCCATGGTCAGTAATCTCAGCACCGGTGGAAGAGGGACAGAAGATATAGACCCCAAGCTCATGCCCGTTGCGGAAAAGGCCCAGGAGCTGAAAGATGATCTTTTGAACGGTGTAGACGAAGATACGAACGCCTTCGACAAGTACATGGAAGCGAAGAAGATGCCGAAGTCCACGCCAGAAGAAAGGGACAAGAGGAGAGAGGCCATGGAAGAAGGTCTCAAACACGCGGTAAAAGTGCCCATGGAGACCGCGGAGAACTCCGCAAAGGTTCTAGATTTAGCTGAAGAGGCCGCCAAGTATGGCAAAGAGGACGCCGTCAGCGACGCTCTGGTCTCGGCCCAGATGGCCTATTCAGGTGTCGTAGGCGGCATAGCCAACGTCAAGATCAACCTTCAGGACGTTCATGACGAGGAGTTCATAGAGGACATGCTGGAGAGATGTGAGGAACTGAAAAGAGAGGCCAGGAAAAAGAAGGAAGAGGTAATAGAGCTCTCTGAAGAGAACTTCGACTTCGAATAGCTCGAAAACCCATCCTTATATATCTCCTTACCCTTTTTATCTTATGTGACGAGGTAAGGAGAGGATACCGTGGATGAACTCATGAAAGATTTCAATTTTCAGCTTCCGACCGAGCTTGACTTCGGCCCGGGGAAGATAGAGGTGCTGGGCGAGAAACTGGATGATCAAGGTGTAGAAAGAGTTCTAGTGGTGACTGATAAAGGCATAGAAGAGGCAGGGATTTTAGAAACAGTGGAATCAGAACTCACAGGTAAGAAGTATCTCATCTATGACGATGTCGAGGCCAATCCAAAGGATAGAGATGTGGAGGAGGGTGCGGAAACAGCCAGAAGTTTCGACCCAGATTGCATCATAGCCCTCGGCGGCGGGAGCTCAATCGACTGCGCCAAAGGTATAGGCGTTCTTCTGAGTGAAGATTCAGATAGTATAGGGGATTTCTACGGCTCCGGTCTTGTTCGAAAAGATCTGCCCTTTTTTGTTGCTGTACCTACAACTTCTGGAACCGGCAGTGAAGTGACCTTCTCTGCGGTGGTGACGGACACTGAATTCGATAGAAAGATGAGCGTTCGAAGTAAAAAGATAGCTCCCGACCTGGCTTTACTGGACCCTGAGCTCACGGTGAGTCTGCCCAAATCCCTTACTGCCTACTCCGGCATGGACGCCTTCACCCACGCGATAGAAGCTTATACGGCTGAACCGGCTACGGTCCTGACTGATTCGCTGGCCCTCTCTTCGATGGAACTCATACTGGATCATCTTCCCACTGCGGTTGAAGAACCTAGAGACCTGAAATCGCGGTCGGCGATGCTCCTTGCAAGTACCATGGCCGGTATAGCGTTCAACCACTCGGACGTGGCCTCCGTGCACTGCATGGCCGAAGCCCTAGGTGGAAAGTACGACGCGCCGCACGGCCTGTGCAACTCCATAATTTTACCTTATGTCATGGAGTACAACAAAGCTCATGTAAAAAGGAAATATTCGAAGATAGCGGAGTTGATGGGATACGATTTCGAGACCCTAGAAGAGGGAGCGGAGATGGCTGTTGAAGGCATAAAGGGATTGAACGACGAGCTCGATATACCGTCTATCGAAGAGACCGGCTTAAAAAGGGACGATATAGAAGAACTGGCCTCGACCTCCGTCGAGAACCTGTCCAATGAAAGCAATCCCAGACCTATGGAGAGGGAGGATTACATCAAGTTGTTCGAGAGGATGCTGGGGGATGATACTTGATTGTTTATATTTTCCTCTTCCGGTAGCGTCCCAGCTCGAGGATAGTTATATGGCTAGACAACTCTCCAACATCGACTTTTTCGATGAACTCTTTAAGCTTTTCAGTTATCTGTTGGGCCCTATAGTCATGAGGTAATCTTATAATCAGAACACCATGATGGGAGCCTTCAGGATACCATAGCACATTACCAAAATCTAGGTCTCGACTCACGAGTATTGCCTTTTGATCCTTTGCATATTGAGCGATAGCTTCATCGCTGCTTCCTTTGAACCCTGCAGTTCTAGCATGTTCGACCTCATATCCGTGTTTCTCCAACATATCCGCTGAGGAATTGGGCATATTTTCATCCAAGAAAAATTTGAGTGTCATGCTGGAACATCCCTAACTTCTTCCCCTCTTACGACACTTGCTACGTACGTTATTACGGCCCTGATCTCTTCGTCAGTCAACCCGTATTCCTCTTCGATTTCTTCATGGCTCATCCCACTCTCTAACATACCAAGAACTTCGTCAACAGTTATACGGGTCCCCTTGATCACAGGTTTGCCGTGCCTCACGTCTTCGTCGATAACTATCTCAGCCATACAAATAGTTTATTTGCTTGCAACCTATTTAAAATCATCGAAAGCTTTCAGATTGTCTATTCTCTGGAGTTTTAAACTATTTTTAGTGTAAGAAAATTTTGAGTAATTGTGGATTTATCTTTATCTCTTGGCTGGTTTAGATATCAAAAAAATGGCGATCAAACCACATGATTGAAATAGCAGAGAACGGCATAAAAATTACCGATGGGTGCAGCCGGTAAGATCTCCTCGGAAGGTATCGAGTCCGTCTCAGAGGAGGAATATCTCGATTTTATCCATGAAGCCGAGGACTACCTGGAGGATCAAAACCTTGTGAGAAAGGACTGGGACGATTTTATCGTTGTAGGAGACACCCACGGAAACCTTGAAGCGGCAAAGAACCCTGCGGAGTATGCGGTAAAGAGAGGTATTCCCATCCTATATCTGGGTGACTACGTCGATAGGGGCTCCAGACAGTTAGAGACCCTAGCTTTCGTTTTACACTTGAAGATGGAGAGACCGGACAAAGTCGTTCTTCTGAGAGGCAATCACGAGACCGAGAGGATGAACCGGAGTTACGGTTTCTATAGAACGGTGGCCGCAAGGTATTCTATCGACCTTTTTCGGGAGATAGTTTCGCTGTATGAAAAGCTGCCTATAGCTGCTGTAGTTAGAAACGAGTATTTTATGGCCCACGGCGGGATAGCTAAAGGAGTCAAAGAACTGGACCAGATAGGGGGGTTGGACCATCAGGATGAGAGGTACAAGGAGTTCTTCTGGAACGACCCTAGCGAGGATATAGAGACCTTCGAGCCCAACTTCCAGAGGGGCGCTTATCATCTGTACGGTGAAAAAGCTGTGAAAGATTTCCTTCAAGAGAACGATCTTTCGAGGATGATACGAGCACACGAGGTCCAAGAGAAGGGGTACAGATACTACTTCGATAAGAGGCTTCTATCCATCTTCTCGGTGCCCAACTACCGTGGGGGAAATAAGGGTAAATATGCCAGGGTAAAAGAGGGAAAAATAAAGCTCATAGATGCCTAGGCATCATATCTATATAATAGTAAGATTCTGCTTGGTTATCAGTAAACGTGATGGAGATGGTGAAGAAGATAAAGAAGAAGACTCAGATCAAAGCTAAGGGTCTGCACAAATACTACGAGGGTGAAGTGAGAGTGCACGCACTCCGAGGAGTCGATCTATCCATAGAGAAGGGTGAGATGGTCGCGGTCATGGGTCCATCAGGCTGTGGTAAGACCACCTTATTGAACTGCCTTTCTGGTCTGGACGACATATCAAAGGGAAAGGTTTGGCTCGGCGGGAAAGACCTGGATGACCTGACGGACAACGAGAAGACCGAGATGAGAGCCCTTAACATGGGGTTCGTCTTCCAGTTCTATAACCTGTTGCCGGTCCTTTCCGCAGTAGAGAACGTCGAGTTGCCTCTTTTATTGGCCGGTAGATCCGATGGAGCTAGAGAAAAGGCCGAAGAAGCACTGGATATGGTCGGTCTGAGTCACAGATACGATCATAGACCTTCCGCCTTATCTGGTGGGGAAAGACAGAGGGTAACGATAGCAAGGGCCATAGTGAACGAGCCCGCGATGGTATGGGCCGACGAGCCCACGGGTGATTTGGACAGCAAGACCTCTGACAAGATCATGGACCTGTTGTCAAAGTTGAACGAGAAGAACGGACACACCATGGTCCTAGTTACTCACGAACAGCGTGTTGCTAAAAGGGCCGAGAGGATACTTCACATGGAGAGCGGTACCATAGAGAGGGACCAGACAAGGGAGGATTGATCATCTTGTTCAATATACTGCTCATCGTGATAGGGGTAGTAGTGGGTCTAGTGGTGTTCGATGCCCACCGTCATCACGTCCTCTTCAAGATGGGCCTGAGGAACATATTCAGGAGAAAGACCAATACGGTCATAGTCATACTGGGTCTCATGATAGGTACGGCTATAATATCCTCCTCTCTCGGCGTTGGAGACACCATGGACAACATGGTCGAAGGTGAAACGTTCAAATCCTGGCAGGAGACCGACATAACGGTTTACAACACGACTGCTCAAGGTGAGTATGTTCCGATATCTTCCAGGACGTATGGGAACCTGAGTGGAGAGATGAAGCAGATAGATAATGTGGAAGGTGTCTCGGGTGAGGTCCACGGCTCTGGGTCCATGTTCTCTCCCAGTTCGAGACTCTCTGAGTCCAACGTAAAGATGATCGGGATGGACCTAGAGGAAAGCCACGGTTTCAAACCCTTCTATAAAGACGGTAAGGAGTTACAGCCTTCCTTGAAGCCCGGCCAGATATATATCGACGGACCTCTATCAGATGACCTTGAGGCCGATAAAGGAGACGATATAATACTCTTCACGAAGTCCTTTCCCCGGGGTAGAAGGTACGAGATAAAGGATGTTCTCGACAACAAAGGCAGAGCGGCATTCGGCGGCTCTGGAAAAGTCATCATGTCCCTACAACAAGGTCAGGAAGCTCTAGATATTCAGAACGGAATAAACTACATAAGGATCACAGCGGAAGGAAACGTCGAAGAAGGATTGAAGCACTGTGACCAGATAGAAAAGGATACAGAAGAAATCCTCAGAAGCGATCCATCTTATAACGTGTTAGAGGTGCAGGGGAACAAGAAGACGGACCTTGAGGAGTTCAAACAGGGCATATCGCAGTTCTCGGACCTTTTCCTGGTCTTCGGCACCTTCGCTATAGTCGCCGGCATCATATTGACGATAAACATATTCGTGATGCTGGGCGAGGAAAGGAAGTCCGAGATGGGGATGAGTAGGGCCATCGGTATGAAGAGGTCCCATCTTAGAAGGGTATTTTCTTACGAGGGCCTGTTCTATTCACTGGGTGCTTCGATTTTAGGTACCTTCGTCGGCATAGGGCTGACTTACATAATATTCTATTTTCTAGAGGACATCTTCTCCATATTTGGGGGCGATATGTCTTTGCTCGCCTATTTCGATTATACCGGTAACAGCATTCTACTAGCATTCAGCGCCGGTTTCCTTCTGACCATGGGTACCATCTTCTTTTCTGTCACACGGATATCAAAACTCAACATAGTCAGGGCCATAAGAGAGATACCTGATCCTCCGGTCTCGAGGAAGAGCAAGAAGATATTCTATCTAGCCCTGGCAGGCCTGGCCCTTGGGGCTCTAATGTTTATTATAGGTCTGAACGTAGAACAGCTCTGGCTTCCCGTGACCGGCACCTCACTCATGATCATAGGGGTCGGAACCGTTGTGAGAAGATGGGTTGGCGACAGGATCGCCTACTCGGGCGTTGGGATATTCCTTCTGATATGGTGGTTGATGCCCCTGCCCTTCTTCGAAGGTTACTCTAACAACATCGAGATGTTCATCCTCTCAGGCCTCTTCGTGGTCACCGCGGGTGTCCTATTGGTGATACTCAACGGGTACTTCATCACGGGATGTCTGGAACGCTGTGCGGGTTCTGGAAGAGGATTTAAGGCGGTGGTCCTTTCAGCGGTTTCACATCCTTTGAAGGAGAAGTTCAGAACTGCCATGACCATATTCATATTCGCACTGATCATCTTCGCCATAACGGTCATGGGCGTCATGGTAGGCATGTTCAATACAAACATCGACAGGATGATAGAAGAGCAATCTGGAGGTTATGAAATAATCGGTGTCTGCGACACCAACAGGCCCATAAACAATATAACTGCGGAGATAGAACGCAGTGATAATCTGACCCTCGATGATTTCGACCAGGTAGATTCAGCGGTCAGGGGCATGGTCCCCTCTAACCGAACCGTGGAAGGCCAGCGTATGAGACAGTCCGTGATAGGTATAGACAGCAATTTCGTCAAGAACAACTCCTTCGGTTTCTCGGACTACATGAGTCAATACGATTCCAAAGAGGAAGTCTGGCAGGCCGTTCTATCCGACCCCTCTTTGGTCGTCTCACAGTCTTCCACCATGCAGTTCGGACCGCCTACAGGGGATAGAACATCTCTCAACTCTACGGTCACTCTTTTCGATAAAAACGGAGAACTAGTGGAGAAACGAGTCATAGGCCTGATGAACCAGAGTGTTATCCAGGGCCTATTCATGTCTAAGGATACCGCCGAGGATGAATTCGACATGACCTCTAACAGCTTATTCTTCATGAACGTTAAAGAGGGAAGGGACGCTGACAAGATAGCTAAGGATCTGGAGAGGGAGTTCATAGAGAATGGTATGCAGCCCATAGTTTTGGGGACCATAATAGAGCAGAGTCTATCCGCCACTTGGATGTTCTTCGACCTGTTCAGCGGCTACATGGGGTTGGGCCTCGTAGTGGGCATAGCGGGTCTGGGCATAATCAGCTTAAGAGCGGTACACGAAAGAAGGCTTGAGATAGGTATGATGAGGGCCATCGGTTTCAAGAGAAGGATGATAAGCTACGCCTTCCTCATAGAGAATTCTTTCATCACTTTAACTGGTATAATACTGGGAACCGTTCTAGGCATCGCGATAGGCTGGAGCCTTTGGAACAGTCAGTTTGCTCCCATGGGCTGGGAGTTCGCCATACCCTGGTCCAGGATACTGATCATCGGTATAATCGCTTACGTCACCATGTTTCTGACCGCAATCCCGAGCGCCCAGAAAGCCAGTAGGGTTGCTCCAGCAGAGGCCTTGAGGTTCGATTGAAAACGGACACGTACCGAGATAGATATCGATACAATCAAAGATATATTCGGAAGATTTAAACATAACAGAGGATTTACCGGTATAGGTGCAAGAAAAAATGGCAAGAAGCCTCTACCCGACCTGTCCCAAGTGTAATGAAGGTACCTTACTTCCCTTTTACAGCGAAAATGGGGAGAACGTCTATGCTTGTACCCACTGCCAGATAGTTTTCGGTCCCCAGCACAAACAGGGTAAAGAGAAATATCAGATGCTCTATTTCCACGCTACAGAGGAAACAGATGACTCAGTAGATGACGACTTCGAGTCCCTGCTGTAACAAGCGACAAAACTAAACTATCTTTTAATCTGGGACCAGCTCATCTTTCGTATAAAAGAGCTCTACCCCTATCGGTTCTTTCCAGTCCTATCTCCTCCGCCCCTTTCACTATTTGGTCTGAAGCGCTCTTCAAAGCGAAGGTTGAGTAGTCCTCTCTTTCGCAGAGTTTGACCCCGAATTTCATCAGATTTTTTATCTCGTCTGGGGGGCCGGATGCGAACGGTATCGAGAGAGTATCGTGTATCTGATGATAGAAGAGGAAAATCAGTGCTTTCAGTCCTCCATTTTCTCTTATGGAATAGCAGTTCTCACTGTTTATCTCTTCCTCCAATAGGTCTTTTTCTATATCATGGCAGATCCAGTGCGACATATATTGCCCTTCGTTCTCCTGGTACTCTTCGGAGGAAAAAACGAAGTCGGTGACCTCTTTCGCGTTGCGCTCCAGGCTCACTCTTTCCAGTTCTTTCATCTCGATCGTAGAAGCGACCGTCTCCAACTTTTCATCAACTAGACGAAGGTAATCATAGGCCCGTTTCACCTCGAACCCCAGATCCTCGGCAACTTTCCTCACAGGTCCTTTGTCCTCGGCGGTCAGAAATTGCAGGGATGAATGATCCAGATCTTCCACCATCTGGATCTGTTTCTCGATCATCTTTCTTCCAAGTCCTTTCCCCTGATATTCTGGATGCACCCTAAGCCCTTCGAGCCAAAGAACGTCGTTCCGATGCCGTGTGTGCTTCGCCAGTGCCACGATCTTACCGTCCAGACGACCGCAGATGAAACCCCCTTCTTCTAACCACCTGTCGAAGACCTCTGGTATGTAGTCGTGTCCGCTCCATATGTTGGAAGACAACTCCTCGATCTCCCCTCTATCGGACTTTTTTACCTCTTCAACTTCCAGTTCTGAGGACATGTAAAGAGGATAAAAAAGGAGGTAAATGAAGTCTGGGGTTTTCGTTCTATTGGATACTTTTTACTCTTCTTTGCTTTCCCTGTTCACCATGGGCATCTGTATGTCGTTTTTCCTTCCGAACTCTATCGCCTTCTCATAGCCAGCGTCCGCGTGCCTCACGACGCCTATACCTGGATCGGTGGTGAAGACCCGCTCTATGTTCTCTTTGGCCTGCTCCGTACCGTCGGCTACGACTACCATCCCTGCATGGGTCGATAGGCCTATCCCGACGCCGCCGCCGTTATGTATCGATATACTGTCCGCGCCTGCACTCGTATTGAGTACCGCGTTCAAGAGTGGCCAGTCAGCCACAACGTCGCTGCCGTCCTTCATGTCTTCCGTTTCCCTGTTCGGACTGGCGACACTGCCGGCATCCAGATGATCTCTAGTTATGGATATAGGCGCTTTCAACTCTCCACTCTTCACCATCTCGTTTATCCTCTTGGCGAACTTTTCTCTCTCTCCATAACCGAGCCAGCAGACCCTAGCCGGTAAACCTTCCCAGGGCAGGTTTTCCTCAGCAAGATCTATCCAGTTGATCAGCTGCTCGTTATCCGGGAACAGTTCCTTGACCACCTCGTCCGTCTTCAAGATATCCTGAGGATCGCCTGAAAGAGCTATCCACCTGAAGGGACCCCTTCCCTCACAGAACATCGGTCTTATGTAGGCCGGGACGAAACCTGGGTATGCGAAGGCGTTCTCGAATCCGGCTTCGTAGGCCTGGCCTCTCAGATTGTTCCCATAATCGAAGGTTATGGCGCCCTTCTCCTGCATCTTCACCATGGTCTTACAATGAAGCTTCATGGACTCCATGCTCTTCTTCTTGTAGTTCTCTGGATCAGACTCCTTCATCTCTAAAGCATCTTCGAAGGGAACGTCCTTGGGGAAATAGGCCATGGCGTCATGGGCGCTGGTCTGGTCCGTTAAAACATCCGGTACTATACCTCTATCCAGTATCTCTGGATGTGTTTCGGCGGTGTTACCGATGAGCCCTATCGCCTTGGGTTCCTCTTCCTCCTTGGCGTTCTGGGCCACTTCAAGGGCTTCATCCAGATCCGTGATTATCTCATCGCAGAATCCCGCGTCCAACCGTTTCTGAGCCCTCTTTGGATCGATCTCAACGACCAGAGCGACACCGCCGTTCATCTTTATAGAAAGCGGTTGAGCGCCGCCCATCCCTCCAAGGCCGCCGCTGAGACATAACTTTCCGTTAAGGGTTCCATCGAAGTGCTTCCTGGCCAAAGCGGCGAAGGTCTCATAGGTTCCCTGTATGATCCCTTGAGTGCCTATATAACACCAGCTCCCGGCGGTCATCTGGCCGTACATCATGAGCCCTAGATCCTCGAGCTCGTAGTACTTGTCCCAGGTGGACCATTTCGGGACTATGTTGGAATTGGCTATCAGAACCCGTGGAGCTCTCTCGAAGGTCTGGAAAATGCCTACAGGTTTACCGCTCTGGACCAAAAGTGTCTCGTCGTTCTCCAGTTCCTTCAAGCTCTCCACTATCTGTTCATAGCATTCCCAGTTCCTAGCCGCTTTACCAGAACCGCCGTAAACTATCAGGTTGTCCGGGTCCTCCGCGTTCTCTAGATTGTTCTTGAGCTGTCTGAGCATCGCTTCCTGTTTCCACCCTTTACAAGTGAGTTCACTCCCTCTAGGAGCCTTGATATCTACCATTTGATTACACCGGGAGAGAGTAAAGACTAATCTCTATTAAATCTTAGGTGCTAGAGTTGGATTTATACGCCTTCAAAAGTCGATGATTTAGACAAGAGGCGTGAACTCTATCTTCCGTTCTACACCTTCCTCCTCTTTACTCTCTATATTCACGTTGTTGTAGACCATGGTCTTCGGCTTCTCACCGTACATCAACAATGTGTTGTGCTTTGTCAGCAGTTTTAGATGTACTTCCGCGATGTTCCTGAGTTTCTGGGTAAGTTTAAGGCCCGGCCTCACTATACAGATATTAAGCCTGCTGTAGCTCATCATCATGTCCAAGAAGCGGTTGGCGAAGGCGGTTATCTCCTCGTCCTTCTTTGCTATGGAGTGCTCTACGTCCTCCCAATCCGCTATCGTGAGGATAGGCTCTTCGGCTTGGAATTTGACCTCCTTGTACGCATCTGAGATGTCTTCAAGGGTCGTGGCGGCCTTGATGGGAAGGTCTAGAACTCCTTCCTTGTTGTCCTCAGGGGCTATATCTTTCAAGTACCTCGAGATGCTCCGCCGATCAGATTTTTTTCCTTCGGCCGAGATATTCAGTACGCCCCTGCCCTGTTCAAGGAAATTCTGGCTTACTGGACCTACAACGTTCATCTCCCCGCTGAATGGTACGTTATCGCCCACTTCGAGCAGTAAGAAGGAGTCGCGTGGATAGCCGCCCTTGAGTATCTCGTCTAATTCTTTAGAGCCTGTTGAAAAGAAACCCTTCTCATGGAATTCGGTATCCTCACCATCATCGATGACTTGTCCTTGAGGACGGAAGCCGACGCCCGTTGCTTGATACTCTAGTGGAGGAAAATATCTGAAGCGTCCCTCGTTCAAGCTGAAAAGATAGATCGGTCTTTCTATTCGGACACCTCTCAGCTTGTTCAGATAGAGGTAACGTAGTCTTCTTCCGTCCTGCTCCTCTTCGTTCAAAGTTATTACTCCATCGACAAGATAGTCCCATTGGGTGTACTCACTCTTCTCCGAGACGATTATCAATCTGACCCCGGACCATTCTACCAGGTCCTTCTGCAGGGCCTTGATGAACTTTATCGCATCAAAACCGTACCTTTCGATTATGGCCTCTATACTGTCTATCACTACCAGAGAGGGTTCGGGTAGTCGGTCCTCTATCCTGTTGTACAGGTCTTCTATTTCCTGTACTCTTTGATCGTCCTGCAGGTCTAGAAGCATAGAACGGGAGACCTGCTCGGGCAGTTCTTCTTCCACCCCTTCCTTCTCACGCATCTCTATAAGGACCTTACGAGCCTTATCCAGTCTCTCTAACTGGTCTTCTTTTCTTCTCTTGAATTCTTGAGGAACGGGGGCCTCCTCTGAGATTGACTTCAGAAAGTCTACGCTTGCGTCTATCAGGTTATCTCTCCAGTCCTTCTCCTGCAGCCATTCGAACTGGCTGTACAGCGCCTCGTTTGTTACCCGGGTGGATAGGTAGAAGGCATTGTCAACGTTTCCGATATCTTCCAAGATGCTCAGACTGAGGATGGTCTTGCCGCTCCCCGCGTTACCCTTCACCATCAGAGATCTTCCAACAGTCCCTTCAAAGAAATCATGCAGCTCTTGAGGTAGTTTGAATTGAGACATATCTATCCCTACTCCTGAAGGGACCGAACGATGGTTTTGGCGGCATCGTCCATGTACTCATGGACCTGGTCCAGCTCTGCGTTCTTGCTGGTCCTAGCCACTAATAGATGATTCTTTCCGGCCCCCCTGATCACGGTCGAGCCATCTGAAGATCGGATGACTATCCTTTTCGGCGGTTTTTTCTGTAACTGCTCGTTGGCGGTGTTGGCAGCACCGAATATGGTTGCTGACATTATGCCGAATGTCTCTAGCTGAAGGGTGTCTCCTTTCCCAACGCTGCTCAACACGTCTCCGTTTTCCTTCACCAAACAAGTGATCTCTATCTCTGATTTGTCTGCAAGTTCTTTAAGTGAATCCAAGACCGTGGATCTTTCCATCAATTTTTCCTCCTTGTATTATTTGACTTCTTCCCTATATCAATACTGCCGCTATAAATTAATTTTCCCCGTGGTCGGTCGACGTTGATACTTTTCTAGGGGGGGGGGCCCAAATCACCTAATGATTCAGTTCTTCCTTGAACACTGTGGATATATCTTCTGAGACATCCTCCGGCATGATGCTCCAGGACTTCTTTTTGAAGGACTCCTCCCCGGCTCTGCAGGTGAGATAAACGCCGAGTCTCCCGGCTTCATAGGGCTCTAGACCTTTACTCAGAAGGCAAGCTATCACTCCGGCGAGGGTGTCTCCAGTACCGCCGACGGTCATGCTCGGATGCCCGAAATCGTTCTTTTTCTGCCGTTCTCCATCGGTTATGAAGTCCTCTTTACCCTTTATCACGAGGGTTGCAGAGACATCCTTCGCGTATTCTTTGGCTCTCTTTTCTAACTTTCCGGGATGGGCGATCATCCTGAACTCCCCCTTGTGGGGCGTAAGTACCGTTGGATTATCGAATCTGATTTCGTTATCTTTCAATGCCTTCAAGGCGTCGGCGTCTATCACCGTTGGCCTGCCTAGATCCCTCAAAAGCTCCCTCACCGCTTTAATCGTGCTTTCTTCGTCGCCCAAGCCAGGACCGATCAATACACTGTCAACGTCGAGCTCCTCTATGGTTTCCTTCACAGATTCAACGTTCTCCTCTCTCAGGGAATCGTGGTCGAAGGGCTGTACCAAAAAGTTGGGTGAGTAGCCGGCTTCTATATCCTTTATCTCCTCCGGCACACAAAGATGCACAAGATCAGCGCCGCTCCTGTAGGCGGCTTTTCCCGCCAGGGCCGGCGCTCCTGTATAGGGCCCTCCTCCGATTATAAGAACTGAACCGTTTTCTCCCTTGTGGGAGTCGTCTTCAGGGGTGGGATAAAGGAGCATCTCACCCGGCCCCGTGTAATCTATAGCCTTCTCAGGTATGCCTATATCCTTTATGACTATCTCACCACACTTCTCTTCCGTCATCCCTATCTTTGTGTCGTGGAACGTCACGGTCAACTCTGGATGCACCTGCATATCCGCTCCCAGGCCGCTGGGCACGTCTATCGAGACCACGGGATTACCTTTTTTGTTTATATTCTCCATGACGGACCTGTAGGGCTCCCTGATCCGTCCTTTTATTCCGGTGCCGAGCAGTCCGTCCACTAAGATATCATCATCCAATTCGTCCCAATCCATATCTTCCACTATCTCGCACTCCAGTTTTCCCAGGTTTTTTCTTGCGATATCACTCCTCACGTTCTCTTTTCCCTTGATGAGGAAGACCGTTACGTTTTCCTTTCCGATTTCTTCCGAGATGTATCGCGCGGCCACGTACCCGTCACCTCCGTTGTTACCGGTCCCGCAGAAAAAGGTGACCCCTCTGTCTGGAAAACGTTTCATTATCTCCTCGGCCAGACCCTTTCCCGCGTTCTCCATCAGTTCTATGGGTGGTACGCCCCGATACTCAGAATTTCTGTCCGCTATAGCAACTTCTTTGAACGGCAACATGGTTCAAGCAAAGAAAAACGGATTTATAGATATTTTTGTTGCTACATGACGTGAGGGCCTACCAACTGCCAGATTATCATGAATAGGATGAGAAGTGCGAAACCAAAGGTGATCCCGTCTACCACTTGCTCGTTCCTCTCCCCTTTTATCCCTAACTTTTCCACGAAGGCGCTCATGGCATCGTTGAACAAGAAGCCCCCGTCTAGAGGTACAGCGGGAAGAGCATTGAACAGGCCGACCATGAGGTTCAACCAGAAGACCCAATAGATCAGGTCTGAGATGCCCCAGAAGAACGAAGGAGGCAGTGCGGAGAGAGGACCCGTTACTTCATAAAGGCCGGTCGCGTCCTCGGGGACCGGCGATAGACCGTAGATGGGGAGAGCGATGAACTTGAGGAAACCTTCAAGGAACTCTCCAGGTGTATCCGCACCTTTGAAGGGATGCACGAAGAAGCTACTCACCCTTTCTACGTCCCATATAGTGATGCCCATGAATCCCACTGAAACGCCCATATAAGCTTCGCCACGGAAATCATCAGTGTTCTGCTGTGGGTACATCTCTTCGTACGCCTCATACTTGTCCGCCAGTTCTAAAACGGTTTTGTTTTGGACGTATGTTCCCTCTGTCTTCCTTTGATAGGTCACGTTCAGGGTCTGGCTAGCCTTTTTATCATCCAGAATGGAGAGGAAAACGCTCCTGTTGTATACAGTCCTGTTATCCATCTTTACAAGAATATCTCCCTTTTTGAGGCCGGCCTCTCTAGCCGGTGAGATCCCTGTAGTCCTGTAGATGATCAGCCCTGCCCGGACGTCATAAATGCGTTCTTTTCCCTCCTCTGTAGTTATCAGTGTAAAGTTCTCACCGGGACGTATTGAAAGCGATTGTAGATCCCCTGGTTTCCTCATCTCCGTACCGTTCAACCTGACGATCTTTTCTCCCGGCTTCAGCCCTGCCGTGTCCGCTGGAGAATCATCCTGGATACTGCTTATCATCAGACCGTCGTTTTTTGGTGTGACCGCACCCATGAAGACCGTTGAGAATATAAGAACGAGAACGATGGCGATGACGATGTTAGTGGTAGGTCCCGCGGCGTATAGCCTCCCCCGTTCCGTCCTCGATAGCTCCTCTACTTCGTCCTCATCGGGCTCCACGAAGGCACCCATCGGCACCACGAGAAAGATAAGGCCTAGGGCTTTTACCTTCACGTCAGCTACCCTTGCCAGGATACCGTGGGAGAACTCATGAGTTATTATCGATATGGCTAGACCGGCTATACCCAACCATATTGGGATGAAGGGATTGATCCCTGGTATGGCCAAAACTTGATCGGCGGTGGGCGCGCTCTCCGCTGGTATCGAAGAGGCTAGATAGGCAGACCATGCAACCAGGGAAAATATGAACACCATTGATATGCCCACCAGGACCAGGCCTATGTTACCGTACCAGGTCCAGAATCTTTCTTTCTTCGAGATACGGTTTATCAAAGACCTGCCCTTCTTCGTCTTCCACATCAGGAAGGGCCCGCTCATGTCTAGATTATAAGGCTCTAAGAGGTCCATCCTGTCTAGAAGGATGAAGAACCCGACGAAGATCGCCACGACTATAAGGGCGTATACTGCTCCCATGCCTAGGCCTAACATCAAACCTCTCACATCATAACCTCTTTATTTATTTTCGCCCTTAACAGCAGGGTCCAAAAATGGCTGATTTCAGTAAGATTTATAAACAAGACCCTCCCTCACTGCCGATACTTCCGTACCAACGAGGATAGGTTTCTCGTTTAAAAGCGTCGGAGGAGTCAGATATGGCTATAGAAGAAAAGACTAACCCAAACCTGGTCAAATTGATCGAATACCTGAAGACTCAGGCTAGAGAGCAAGAGGCCCCTATCTGGCGAGACGTGGCAGAGAGATTGGAGAAGCCCTCCAAGAACTGGGCCGAGGTAAACCTTTCGAGGATACAGCGGCACGTGAACGAGGGTGAAACCATCGTGGTACCCGGCAAGGTGCTGGGTGCCGGTTTCCTCAACAAAGAGGTGACCGTCGGCACGTTCAAAGCCAGCAAGGGCGCAATCGAAGGGATCGAGAACGCGGGTGGAGATCTTTTAAAACTCCACAAGCTCGTTGAACAGAACCCCTCTGGAGAAGGAATAAGGGTGTTCGGGTGATAAGATGAAGGTTTATGACGGCGAAGGAAAGATATTAGGAAGACTAGCCAGCAGGGTCGCTTCGGACCTATTAGATGGAGAAGAGATACACGTTGTGAACGCGGACAAGGTCTTCGTTATAGGGAACAAGCAGGAGATATACAAGGATTACAGGGAGAAGAGAGAGAGGGGCAAGCAGAGAAAGGGCCCCTACTATCCCAGAAGGCCGGAGAAGATATTCAAGAGGACAGTGAGAGGCATGATGCCTTACCAAAAGCCCCGGGGTCGAAAAGCATTTAAAAGCCTTCGGGCTTATGTCGGGATACCCTCAGAGATGAAGGATGAAGAGATAATCGAACCGGATATAAAATCCTCGAAGGGAAAGATAGGCCTGAGTGTTGGAGAGATAGCAGAGCATTTAGGTGCAGAATTTTGAACATTAAGATGTGATATTCATGGCAGATAAAGAGTCTATTACCCGTACTGGGAAGCGGAAGACCGCTATTGCAAAAGCAACGATCAAGCCCGGTAAGGGTAGGATAAGGATCAACAGCACGCCATTGGAGGTACATTCACCCGAGATGGCTAAACTCAAGATCAAAGAGCCCGTACAGCTGGTGGGAGACCGCTCGGATAAAGTGGACATCGACGTCAACGTCAACGGCGGAGGCGTCATGGGACAGGCGGACGCGTCTAGGACAGCCATAGCTCTTTGCTATGTGGATTATTTCGAGGACGCAGACCTGGAGGAACTGTTCAAGGAGTACGACAGAAGTCTTCTTGTCTCAGACCCGAGAAGAAAACTTCCCAAACAGCCCATGGGCAGAGGCGCGAGAAAGAAGAGACAGAAGTCATACAGGTGATCTATACAATGATAACACCCATAAAGTGCTTCACCTGCGGCAAGACCCTCGGACATCTCTACGAGCCGTACAAGATGAGAGTCGAGAACGGCGAGGACCCGGAAGAGGTTCTGGACGACCTAGAGGTGGAAAGGTACTGCTGCAGACGGATGTTCCTCACCCATGAGGATCTGATAGACGAAGTGATGAAGTACTAAAACCCAAAAACCTTTCTTCTCTTATGGGGCCGTGGGGTAGCTTGGTCCATCCTTCTACCGTGGGGCGGTAGGCACCCGAATTCGAATTTCGGCGGCCCCATCATTCCCTTTTCCTTGATTTCTAGATTTACATATAGAAGATAGTCTAAGATACTTCTCTGTAAAGCAAGGGAGTTGATCAAGAAGTGAAGATAGAATAAGAAAAGTAAAAGAAAAAAGGGATTTTTAGGTCTATTCGACCTTTTCCCTGAGGTCCTTTACTATGTCGGGGTTTCTCAGTGTTGAGGTGTCTCCAGCGGATTCGCCCTTCTCCAGTTTCTTGAGGATCCTCCTCATTATCTTACCGGATCGAGTCTTGGGCAGGTCTTCGCTGAAGCGTACTGCGGCGGGCCTTCCGATCGGTCCTATTATGTCGCCGACATGGGACCTAAGCTCGGAAGCCAATTCATCGGATGATTCCCTACCGGATTCCAGTATAACGTAAGCCACTGGAACCTGTCCTTTTACCTCGTCGGGTCTTCCAACGACCGCGGCTTCCGCTACGGCTGGATGGTCCACTAGAGCGCTCTCCATCTCCATGGTGCTCAAGCGGTGTCCTGCGACGTTCAGCACGTCGTCCAACCGACCGACGACCCAGAAGTAGCCGTCTTCGTCCTTCCTCGCGCCGTCTCCGGCGAAGTAGGTCTCGCTGTCGTACTCGGACCAGTATGTATTGACGTACCGTTCGGGCTCACCATAGAGCGTTCTCAGCATGGCAGGCCACGGTCTCTTCACTACGAGATAGCCACCTTCATTAGCCGGAAGACTCTTTCCTGCGGCGTCGAGAACGTCTGCTTTCAGACCGGGGAAAGGCTTCGTAGCGCTGCCCGGTTTCAGGTCGGTTATTCCGGGTAATGGAGTGATCATCATCATACCGGTCTCTGTCTGCCACCATGTATCTACGACCGGTGTTTCTCCGCCGCCTATGACGTCTCTGTACCATTTCCAGGCCTTCGGATTTATCGGTTCTCCCACACTTCCTAGGACTTCTAGACTGGAAAGGTCGTGTTTGTTCGGATACTCTTCGCCCCACTTCATGAACTGTCTGATCGCCGTTGGGGCCGTGTAGAGCTTCGTGACTCCATAGTCCTCGACTATCTCCCAGAACCTGTCCTTCTCGGGATAGGAGGGATGACCTTCATACATCAGGGTCGTACATCCGTTAGCTAGGGGTCCATAAACGATGTAGCTGTGACCGGTGATCCAGCCTATATCCGCAGTGCACCAGTACACGTCATCGTCCTTTATGTCGAAGACCCAGTTGTGGGTCGCCGAAACGCCTGTGAGGTAACCGCCGGTTGTGTGAACCACACCTTTCGGCTTGCCCGTGGTTCCGCTTGTGTACATCAGGAAGAGCATGTCCTCGGCGTCCATCTTTTCTGGTTCGCACTCCTCCGGTTGGTCCTCTACAACGTCATCGTAGTAGTCCTCGTTTTCTCCCAGCTCGATGTCGTCTCTACCGAGTCTATCTACGACGACGACGTTCTCTATGGACGGGGTATCTTCAAGACCCTTCTGGGCGTTCTCCCACATGTTTATCTCGCTGCCCTTTCTGTAGTAGCCGTCTGCTGTCACCAAGACTTTGCCTTCCGCGTCGTTTATCCTTTCGTTCAGGGCTGTAGGCGAGAAACCACCGAACACGACGGAGTGGGGCGCCCCTATCCTCGAACAGGCCAACAGTCCGATAGCCAGTTCTGGAACCATGGGCATATAGAATGTGACGACGTCACCTTTTCCGACACCCATGTCTTTCAAAGCGTTTGCGAGCTTTGAAACCTCTTCCTGGAGTTCTTTGAATGTATATTTCTTCGTTTCGTCCTCGGGCTCACCTTCCCAGATGATAGCCGTTTTGTCTCCCTTGCCGTTCTCTACGTGTCTGTCCACACAGTTATAACTGGCGTTCAACTTGCCGTTGACGAACCATTCGGCATGGGGTGGATCCCAATTGAGTACCTCATCCCACTTCTCATACCAATCGAGTCTCTCTGCCTTGTCTGCCCAGAATTCCTCGTAGTTCTCCTCTGCATACTCGTATATCTCCGGGTCGTTCACGTTGGCATTTTCTTTGAAATCTTCCGATGGAGGATAGATGTCCTCTCCTTCTAACCTTGATTCAATCTTACCTTCTTCTTCTGCCATTTTCGACACCTATATATGTGATAGTCATGGTTGTAATGACCCACTATATAGATATTTTTTGGTCCGATTTAGAGGTGTTTTTAAAAAAGACCCAACGGGATAATATCTGGTTTTTATTCAAACTATTTTTTTAAAATTCGTAGGAGTTTAGAGACCTCCTCTTTGACTTTCTCGAGGTCCTCTTCAGCATCTATTATCTTCCAGTCGTGTTGTTCAGCGAGCTCTAGATAGTTCTCTCTGACCCTTCTGAGGAACTTCATCTTCTCGTATTTGCTCTTCTCCTCCCTCCCACTTATCCTTTCCAAGGACTCCTCTGGCTCTATATCGAAGAGCACCGTGAGGTCCGGCTCTCTTATGAACGGTCTTTGTATGCTCTCGGCGTAGCTCAACTCCACTTCATCGGAGGCGGATTGATAGGCCGCCGTAGAACCCCAGTACCGGTCGCATATGACGTCTATTCCATCCTCTAATTTTTTGTCTATATAGTCCGTGTGTTCGACCCTGTCGGCTAGATATAGAAACAGGTCGTAATATGGCGATGTATCTTCATGGGCCGCTTTCTGCACCAGTTTACCGACCTCGGAATCCGTCGGCTCTCTCATCAATTCCACGGTATCATCGTGCTTATCTTTAAGATACCGGGCCACACTGGACTTGCCGGAGCCGTCTATCCCCTCAAGTACTATGAAATCCGCCATGGAAGACCATCTATTGGAGGAAAATAATCTTTTTCCCTTTCCCTAGGCATTAGGTTTAAGTATCGGAAGGGGATTTCGAACAACTATGACAGACGACAGGCCGTTAACAGTGCTGAATAGGAACATCGGTAACAACGTCATCGTAGAGCTCCGTTACGGCAAGGAGTACAGGGGCAAACTGAGCGGATACGATCCTCACCTCAATATAGTCATGGAGGACGTCAAGGAATTCATAGACGGGGAGAAGCAGAGGGAGATGGAGAAGGCCATGGTAAGAGGAGATAACGTAGTTTACGTTTCACCCTAAGGAGGTCAGAACATGAGTAAAGGAACAACTTCAAAAGGTAAGGACACGAAATCACCCACGCATGTGAAATGCAGGCGCTGCGGCAAGAAAGCATACAACGTGAAGAAGAAGGTGTGTGCGGCCTGCGGTTTCGGTAAATCCGCCAAGAGAAGGGACTACAACTGGGCCAAGGACCATAACTAGTTAAAAGTTATAAGAGTACCTCTGGGTCTTGCGGGTCTTACTCTTTCTATTCTATCCTGCTCAGTCTATCGGCTTTTCAGCAGCCATCTAAAGACTATGAAGAATTGGGGTAGATGTGACCAGCCTATACCCTTCGGCTTTTCAACTTTCCTCGTGGGGGCGTAAACCTCCGTCATCTTCGCGTTTTTACTTTTTGCTTCTAGAGCGAATAGTCCGCAGGTGCAGTATCCCTGAAGTGATAGTCTTCCAGCGAGATCGGATCTTATCGCTCTGAAACCCGTTCCAGAATCTCTTACGTTCACTCTTCTTCTCGCCAGCCAGGATAACAACCTTTCGGAAGGGCGTGGTATGTTCTTCCTCTTTCCGAAGACGAGGTCGGCCTCTCCCTTCTCTATCGGCTTGACCAGCTTTGGGATGTACTTTGGTCTGTGCTCGCCGTCGGCGTCTAAAGTTATTATTATGTCACCGGAAGCCTTCTCAAAACCTCTCTTGATGGAATGTACATAGTCCCTATTCTCACCGTTCTTTAAAACCTTTGCATGCTTCCTGGCTACCTCTCTAGTCTCATCGGTGGAGGCGTCGTCTATCACTATGGTCTCATCTACATATTCAGAAGTCTTGAGTAGAACTTTTCTTATCCTTTCACCCTCGTTGTAGGCGGGTATGACTGCCGTTCTCGTATATTTTGACATCGCTTCATTCGAATACGGAATCGATCATTTTCTCCAATTGTTTTTTTGACTGGGCCGCTATCTTCCTGTCCAGTTCTTTACCGCTGTTGAACATGATGAATGTTGGGACTCCCTGGATATCGAAGCGGTCCCTCATATCCTGGTTCTTATCTACGTTCACCTCTATTACTTTTATGTCGTCTCTTTCCTCCTCTATCTGTTCGACGATATGTTCGCTCCTCTTGCAGGCGGTACACCAGGATGCCCAAAAAAGGGTGAAGACGGGCTTGTCGGCCTCTAGGACCTCTTCGTCGAAGTTCTTACTCGTCACTTCCATATGGGTCTCACTCCGTGTCCAGTTTGCCCTGATAACCCTTCTTCTCTTTCTCACCAGGTTTGTACTCTTCAAGCACGCCGGACTCCTTCTTCTCGCCGCTCCACCTGGTCTTCGGCATTATCACGTGTTTCTTCTCGTCAATCCTCTGCTGGATGTGTTCTTCCGTTAGGAGGTCGAACATCCTTTCGACTTCCTGATCCATGGTCACTTTGGGTTCGAACCCGTGCTCCTGAGGCAGTTTTCTGGAAACGACCTCGAAGGGATGTTTTTCAGCTTCGACCCTTGGATTTTCAAGTCTCTGGATAGATACATCCAGATCGAATTTTTCATTGGCCACATTCGCTACCGTCTCGGCCACGTCGTTTATCTTGTGTAGGCCTGAGACCTGATTGACGACATCGTACTGACCCGGCTCCGGTGGAGAAACGATCAATCTCACCATGCACTCCATGGCGTCTCTCAACGGTATCATGCCCCTGATCTGCTCTCCTTCGCCGTAAACCGTTAGGGGCATATCGTTTACAGCCTGAGTGACGAATCTGTTGATGACCGTTCCGAACCACTCGTCGTAGTCCAGTCTGGTCCTCAGGTCAGGGTGCTGTGAGACCTCTTCAGTATGAACTCCATATATTACGCCCTGCATTATGTCATAAGAGCGTAGCCACCAGTACTTGCAGGCTTCGTAGATGTTGTACGTGTCCTGGACCTTCGAAACGTGGTAGAAACTGTGCGGGTCTCTGGGAGTCATCTCGCCGCCCATGCTCCACTCTCTATCGTCCCAGTGGAGGACCGCGTCGTTCGGGAAGAGACCTTCGAAGAGCGGTCTTCCCGTCAATGGGCTTCCGTACTCGCCCATGGTACCCAGTTTCAGTAGAGATGTCATGGGCACGACGTCCTTCATTATGTGGAGAAGTCCCAGGGTCGCTAGAACGTTGTTCCTTTGTACTTCGATGGCGTGTTCGGCGTCCACCATGGAATAAGGCGCCGCGGGTATCTCGGCATAATGAACGATGGATTCGGGCTTGACTTCCTCGATGAATTCCCTCAAAGCCTTTCTATCGCCGATATCCATCCTTCTGAAGTTGAGTTCCACGCCGAGTTCCTCTTTGGCGGCCCTTAACCGGCGTGTCATCTTTGGGATCGGTACAACGGTGTGAGATCCTTTTTCCATCACGCAGTCTCTTCTTGTATAGTTATCTATCCCGCTGACCTGGAAACCGAGGTTTGCCAGTTTCAGTGCTAGAGTCCAACCGAGGTAACCGTCCATGCCCAGGATCATGACCTTCATGTTCTTGAGCATATAACCGTACTCCATCTCCTCCCACTCGGGGCACTGCTCGAAGGTTATAGAGGGTTCGAAATGGCCGAGTTCCGGCCTCCTCCTACATTCGATCATCAGCTGTTTATCTTCACCTTTCGGTACGATCCTTCTCGACTGGCCGCAGCCTCTAAAATCTACATTTCCTTTGAACTTGGCCGCTGGACAGTTCCAACATGTGTTTTCAGCATTATGGGGTTTTTCAGACATCCTAATCACTCTCTATAAGTTCTCTTACATCCTCAACCGTCGGCTCTTTTGGCGGTTTGATATCGTTACTGTACAGGAATGCGTTATGCTCAGTATGTTTACCTTTAAATATATTGTCCTCAAAGACGTCATCGTAGGCCACACCACCCTTCAGGTTGAAGCCTTTGGCCGGCGTCAAGACTATCTCGGGCGCTTTCTCCAACTGATCCCCGTGATATATGTCCTCCTTTCTATGTATCTTCTTGATCACGTCTCTACCCTGGTACTTCAGGTCTTCTATAGAATCGATTATGTTCTCCACTATATCATCTACTTCTTCCTCCTTCACTCCTCCTCTGGGATAGGAACCTTCCCTGTTAACGTAAATCCTGCCGGGATCCAGAGCGAAGGCCTTCGTACCCTCCATGATGTTCTTGTACCTCTTCTCTGGCTCATCACCCAGCTCGAGGAAACCGTTCTCCTCTAGATGGTGGTTGACGTTCACGTTCTTCTCTATCTCTTCCATGCCGTGGTCCGACATCATTATCAGTCTGTCGTCCTCGGACATCTTCTCTCTTATCTCACCTATTATCTCATCCACTCTTCTGAAGTACTCTACAAAGGAATCGTGATGTTCATGTTCTTCGTCCTCGTAGGCGTCCCACAGAAAATGTTCCAGCCTATCGCTCCCGGTGAAGACCAGCATGAACGTTTCCCAATCCACCTCCCAGAAGTGCCTGTAGGCCTTCTTCCTCTTCTCTAGGGTGTCGAAAAGGTTGTCCAGGAAGAGACGATATGATTTGTGAGCTTTTTCGGAATCCACATCGACTTTATAATCGATGGATCTTAGATATTCTAGCGTTGAATCCGGTGTGGCCGCTTTTTCTAACTCAGGGGAGACGAAGCCTGAGACGAAGGGACCGTTTATCTCAGGGGCCGGGAACATAGCCGGCACGTTGATTATGACGTATCTCTTGTCGTCCTCCCAGAACGGGTCAACTTTCAGGGCGCGTCTGTCCGGGAAGGAAACGGTGTAGGTCCCCCTGATCAGTTCAGTGAAGCCGTAAACGCCGTGCCTGCCCGGATTTACTCCCGTCACTATACTGGACCAGTTGACGTTCGAGACCTCTGGTATCGCTGCTCTCATCTTGGTGAAGTAGCCCTCGCTCCTCAAAGAAGCGAAATTGGGCATATCTCCAGAATCCGCTAACTCGTCCATTATATGGTATGGAACACCATCTATCCCTATCACAACGGTTCTAGCCATCGGATAATCTTAGGCGAAAGGGATATAAGCTATTTTCTCTTTACCGGGTCGCGATGTCAGGGGAAAGAAGCTCACTAGACGGCATGTTCTATCCGAGTTCGATAGCCGTGGTCGGTGCCTCCAACAAGGAGGGAAAGATAGGTAATTCCATAATGAAATCATTGGATAGAGAGTACGGGGGAGATATTTATCCCATAAACTTGGACGAGAAAAAAATTTTGGATTACGAGGCCTTTTCTTCCCTATTGGAGATAGATTCTGATGTTGACTTAGCCGTTATAGCCGTGCCGGCTCCAGTGGTCCCCGATGTAGTAAAAGAATGCGGCGAAGCCGGTATAAAGAATATCATCATAGTGAGCGCTGGATTCCGAGAATCCGGTAAAGCCGATCTGGAGGAGCAGATCAAGGAGCATGACGACAGGTACGACCTGAATATAATAGGACCGAACTGCCTTGGAATCTTGAACCCCGAGGTCGGTCTGGACACGATATTCAACCCACCGGAGAAACAGGCACGTCCCGGTCCGGGTTCCATAGCATTCCTGTCTCAGAGCGGGGCTACCGGTGCCGCGATAATGGACTGGTTCTCCGAGGAAGATATAGGCATCAGCAAGTTCGTGAGTTACGGCAACAGAGTGGATGTGGACGAGGCCGATCTTTTGGACTATCTATCTGAAGACCCCGAAACGGACTTTATCGCTTACTATATAGAGGGTGTGAAGGACGGTAGAAGATTTTTGGAGGCTGCTAAAAAGTGCGATAAACCGATCATGGTCCTGAAGTCCGGCAGGACAAAAGCCGGGGCCTCTGCCGCCTCATCCCATACAGCTTCTCTAGCCGGTAAGGACGCCGTTTATGAAGGCGCGTTCAAGGAAGCGGAGATACTCAGAGTGAGTACTCTAAGAGAGCTATTCAACATCTCTAAGGCCATCTCTAGACAGCCATTAGCCGAAGGCGAGGATATAGCCATCGTGACCAACGGCGGCGGCGTAGGAGTCATGGCCGCCGACTCGTTGATGGATATAGGGTTAGATCTAGCGGACTTTACTGAGGAAACTGCACAACGGTTCGAAGCGGCGGTAGAAGAAGGTAAGATACCAAGCACCGCTTCGCTGGAGAACCCGGTGGATATAGTGGGGGATGCCGACCCCGCCAGGTACGAAGAGGCTCTGAAGATAGTCGTCGAGGACGACAACGTAGATAGTATCTTAGTCGTTCTACTCTTCCAGTCCCCGATGCTTGGCCAAGGAGCTATCGATGTGGTAGACAGCATGCAGGGGTACGACAAACCAGTCATAGCGGTGGCTCCAGGCGGAGTTCATTCAGACCACTTGGCCGATGAACTGGAAGAAAGGGGTATCCCGGTATATCAGACATCTGAAGAGGGAGTAGAAGCGCTGTGTGGACTCACCTACTGTGGTGTTAGATAGGTAGAAAGGGAATCGTTTTTCGGAAGGGTTTTTGTCCCCCGTTTTGGCTTCAATTCCAGAGGCCGTATATAGCACGGATGGGGGAGACATCTTTCGTGTTTTTGGGTAGGTACTTCATCTTTCTCACAGTACTACATAGGTCGTGTAATATTTATATTTATTTTGAAAATAAAAATGGATAAACTCAAAGGATGTTGATACAACTGCAAATGGAAAGTTGTAAAAGTTAATATCTTTGTTTTTTTATCTCATCCAGGAGCTAGTTTATCTTTCATCCCTCAAATATCTCTTCATGCACCCGCTCCTTCATCACTTTTTCCTCTGTATTCGCCGTCTTCTCCTCGTCGGGATGTCCTATGGGCAGGAGACAGAGAACTCTGATATGTTCCGGCAGGTCCAGTAGTTCTGAAACGTATTCTTCCTTGTCTTTATCTTCATCGCTCCTGACCTGAACCCAGCAGGAGCCCAGACCCAGTTCTGCTGCTTTCAGGTGCATGTGTTCAGTGGCGATACTCGCGTCCTCTATCCAGCGGTTCGCTTCTTGTTCGTCGGCGCAGACGACTATGACAAGCGGTGCCCTGCCGACCATAGAGGCCCACTTATGCGTCTTAGCCAGTTTCTTCTTTTTCTCCTCATCTTTGACCAGAACGAAGTACCACGGTCTCTTGTTGGACGCGCTGGGCGAGTAAAAGGCCGCCTTCAATATCTCGTCTATATCTTCTTTAGATATATCTTCATCAGTGTACCTCCTGATGCTCCTCCTCTTCTCTATAACCTCGTCGAAATCCATGATTATCACGCTCTTAGACAAGAAATGAAAGAAAGAGTAAATGGTTTTCGGTAAACTCCTTTCTATCCTTTCTGTACCCTTAGTCGAGAGGATATGTCTTTGTTATGTAGAAGGTTATAAGTCAAGTACGTCCCCGCCAGGAAGAAAACACTGAAGATCAGAGCTATGGCAGCATTGAAAGCAATAGCTCCTGTCCTTAGGCTTTCTCCGTGGTTTTGGACGACTAGTAAGATATGTATCGCTGATCCTACATGGTTTATCGTAAGAAAGAGCAATGCACCAAGGGATACAAACGATGACTCGTACCACCATTTTTTACCAGTAAAAACTGCATACCCGCTTATTACTACGATGCCTAGAAAGAAGACTATCTCAATCAGTGACGGCATATCAACGGATGCTACCAACATTGGATTATAACTGACTATAGCTATCATGAGAGCCAGCATGGCCCCAATACATGTTATGCCTAGACCCAATATTTTATGCTTTAACTCCACGTTATATTTCATATTGATCACCGTGGTTAGGAGATAGATAGTCTTATTTAATATTTATCATTATTATCTAATATGGTGTATTTTGACGATTGTACTCTCTTTAAAGTGATCAATCAAAGATATCTACATCTGTCTTTATTTCTTCTTTCCCTCTATCTATCTCCACCTCTATATCACCCTTTGTTCTATCGTCCACGCAGTAACCTTTCTCGAACTCGTCCATAGTGAACTTTTGGTTCTCTAGTGGTGGAAAAAGAGTCGACTTAAGTGCATACTCGACCCCGTGGGGCATCCCGTCGGACCCGAAGATCAAGTCTTCTCCCGGCTCATAACCAACTTCATCGATCAGCATCCTGAACGGGTTGTTCTTCTTCAAGTATTCCCCGCTCAGCCTGTCCGTAAAGTCCACGGAGTTGAAGCTGAAGTTAGGCTGCATGCA
>CAYMXS010000011.1:30097-51036 GCA_964394465.1 uncultured Thermoplasmata archaeon
CGCTCAGCCTGTCCGTAAAGTCCACGGAGTTGAAGCTGAAGTTAGGCTGCATGCATAATGTTATATCTAGATCGAGGGCTTTTTTAGCCGTCTTTTCCGAGATGAAGGCGGCGTGTTCCATCCTGATATCAGGGAGTGCTTCATCATCCAACTCATCGACGACTCTCACTACCTGGTCTATGGCCCTTTCTCCTATGGCGTGGACCGCGATATGATCGACCTTCGAATCCAGTCCTAAAAGCGTGTCTTTCAACACCTCGTCTGAATGTAACAGTATGCCTTTCCTCCCCGTATCGTACTTTTCCGTAACGGCGGCGGTCCTGGCACCTAGGGCTCCGTCCGTGAACAGTTTGACACCTTTTATCTTCTCTTTAAGACCCTTGTTCAGCTCCTCGAACAGTTCGAGGTCTGCCCAGAATTCGGTCCTGTCGGAATACTCCGTTCTTCTAAATATATAATAATCCTCTTCGCTGCTCAAAAGCATGTCTTCAGTGTGCCATATCCCTTTCTCCTCCAGAGACCTAAAGAAGGAGTCTATCTTTTTGGGGGAGCAGGACTTTATGGCGCTTATCTCTCTGAGTATCTTGGGCAGGTTCCTCTCCACCCAGTCCTCGTCTTCTATGCTCTTCACCAGTTCTTCGTGCCCTTCTTCGAGCAGTTCTTTGGCACCTTTATTTATGACGAACCCGTGCAGTGACCTGTTGCATATCAGCAACGGTTCCATATCATCCAGTTCTTCCTTCTCGAAGGAGTACTTGCTGGAGTCCCAGCCCAGGACGACGGTAGGCTTCTCATCCACGGCTTTGATCAGCTTTAAAGCTTTTTCCTTCCTGTTGATGTCCTGGATGTTCAAGCAGTCTATAAGTGAAGCGTATTGAGTGACATGAGTGTGGTGGTCGTGGAGCAGGGGTAGAGTGTATCGTTCGTACATAGAATCTGAACGACGAGCGGGATTTAAAACTTTAGCAAGAGGAAAGAGTAGTCATCCGTGCTATAGTCTAATCCATAACGGCCTAATTCTGAATCCCAATATCTCTGTAAACTACTTATATCAAATAAACTGTTATATCGTCAGACCATATGATTTTATCCTTGGTTCAGTTACTAGCTCTCGTACCTTTACTTGTCGGTACGTTGACCCCGCCGTTCTTGGCTTTATACGTACTCCAGAGGAAACGCTCTGCGCTGACTTTACTCTTCGCTCTTTTTCTCTTGAGTACATCTTTTTGGTCACTTTTATACATACCAGAGTTGGTCCTGAGCGACCTTACGGTCAAGATACTATCTTTGAAGATAAAATTTATAGCTATCTCTTTCATGCCAGTATTTTTTCTGCTTTTCGCCCTAGTTTATACTGGGAAGGAAAAATTTGTATCATATAGAAATGCGGCATTATTGTCTCTTCCATCCGCTCTTAACATGTTCATGCTCTGGACAAACCCATATCATCATCTCTTCTTCGATGGTTATAGACCCCTTGATCAGGGCTTTACTGTGGTCATAGGAGCGAATGGACCCTTTTTCTTTGCTCATATGATTTATTCGTACATCCTTATCATGGTGGGCATAATACTAGTAGTGAGGATGCTGGTCAAGCTGGGCCATGTGTTCTTCCTGCATGGAATCATCATGCTTTTTGCTTTCCTATTGCCCCTGTTCGGTAACTTGGTCTATGTCCTCCAGAACAACATAGGGTCTTTAGGTCTACTTTATGATCCCACACCTGTCCTGATAGTATTCTCACATCTCGCCTATGCATGGGGGATATTCAACATAAAACTTTTAGATATAGTACCGATCGCTAGGAACACGGTTTTCGAGAACATAACTGACAGTATTTTCGTTCTTGACAGGAATGATAGGGTCATAGACCTGAATTCCTCCGCGGAGCGAATGCTTGATCATGATACCTCTGAAATAATGGGAAAGAACATCTCTGAGGTATTTCCTTGGTCGGCTACTCTCACAGAAAAGGTTTTAGAGAGTGTAAAAAAGGGCTTAGATATCCCTGGGGATAAAACCTGCAATGGTTCTTTCCAGGAAGAAATAGATATAGATGGTTCGGGATGCTACGATATACGCCAGACCCTTATCAACGATAATAATGGACAATATATAGGAAGGGTTCTCATATTCAGGGATATAACCGCTAGAAAGGAAGCGGAGGAGCGGGAAAAGTTCCTCCATTCTATCCTTCGACACGATCTCGGGAACAAACTGCAGGTAATACAGGGTTATCTTCAGCTAATCGAAGAGGAAGATATATCAGGAGAGGAAAAGAAATTCTTTAGGTATGCTCTTGAAGGGACCAAGCAGGGCGTGGAATTGATCGAAAACATAAGGACCCTAAACAAGTTAGACCAGCAGGTGGACATACAGGACGTGGAGATCAAAAAGGTGATAGAAGAAACGGTAGAGAGGCATAGAGACCTAGCCGAGGAAAAAGATATGGTTGTGAAAAACGAGGTGAAAGCACCGATAAAGGTGCGAGGAGGTACTTTACTGAAAGAGATCTTTTCTAACCTTCTAGAGAACTCACTCATCCATTCTGAGGGCTCGAGGGTTAGGTTTTCTCTACAAGAAAGTAAAAACAGTGTGAATCTCATCGTAGAGGACGACGGCAATGGCATACCAGATGAAAAGAAAAAGAGTTTACTCGAGAAAGGGCATAAAGGTGATAAATCATCCAGCACTGGGCTCGGTCTGTATTTGGTCAAAGAGATCGCTGAGATATACGGTGGTGGATTAGAGGTAAAGGACTCTGATATGGGTGGAGCTAGATTCGATGTGAGACTCCAAAGTTCCTTTGAGAACGGTTGAAAACATCCTTTTTTAGATCATATTTTTACAGGATATACACGTTCTCTTCACCTATTCCCCTCTTGATCTCCTCTATTATCTTTTCCGCTCTAGCCTTGAGAAAACACTCTTCAGAGAAGTGGAAGAGGACTATATCCGGATTGGCTTCCTTGAAGTAATCCATTATATCCTCCTTCATCTTGTCTCTAAGCACCATCTGTGTATGGGAGGGTATATGCAGCCTTCTCAGGACCTCTATGAGGGGCGAACCTCTGTCGAATTTGATCTTCTGGAAGTGCATTATCGAGTCCGAGACCTCCTCCATGTCGGTCAGTCCTAGAGATGCCTCCACGAGATGAAGGTGCATCTCGTTGCTCAACACCTTCAAGATCACTCCATCCTCACATTCGCTTTTATCCAATATATCCTCGATCTTACTCAGTGAGTCCTTTTCTAACTCCTCCCCACAGGAGACTAATAGAAATGTCCTCTCAGCGTTTTTCTCGATCATATTCTAACCCTTTTTGTCGTGGGACAATATAACATGTTATCCATTCATTATAAAGATTAGGATGAGTTTATTAATAAAATCGATCAGGATAGCGAAATTTGATGAGGATGAGATTGGACCGTTGTTTTTCTGAGTAAACGATCATAACTGGGAACGTAAAACATGATAGAACTCTTCTCTGGCTTCCTTCTCCTTCCAAGGGTAGTGGCCGCACTTCTCTAGAAGGATGAACTTGAAACTATCCAACCTTTCTGAAAGAGGTCCCTTCACGCCTTCGTAGGGATGCGGGTCGTGTTCGCCGTGAACAGCTACGACCGGACAGGATACCTTCTCTGTCATCTCCAGCAGTGTGCCGCTTTTCCTCAACTCCTCCGCTTCGCTCCACACCTTTTCATTGACATCGCTGAGCACCTCTACGTCGTTCTCACCCTCTATCGGATCATATGCACTGATCTTGGATATCAGTTCTCCGTATTCCTTCAGAAATATGTCCTTCTCTTCAGATTCCATCTTTTCTCTCAGCTCGAAGTATCTCTTCTTCTCGCTTTCTTCTATCCTATCCAGTATGGTCTCATTCATCTTTTTGACGTATTTCTCTTCGAAGGGGCCGCTGCTGACCAGTATCAGTTTTCTGACCAGTGATGAATACTTGACGGTAAAGATAAAGGCGAGCCAGGCACCCCAAGAGTGCCCTATCAATGCTACCGGTTCATTTCCCTCCCTGGATATGACTTGTTTCAACCATTCGACCTGTTCCTCGATGGACCTCTGATCGAACAAAGGTTCTAGGACACCGTACCCATCGGATAATTTTTCACCGATCTTTTCCGTATCACCCAATGCACCGGGGCCGCCGTGTAGGACCGCGACGGTGAAAGGTTTCGAGCCGTGTTTCCTGTATCTTCCCATGGATATCACTCGTGAAAGGGGTAAATAAAATATGAGGGTTTTCAGTGATGGGTCCTCCTGTTTCGTCCCAACGATTTTTTACTCCCAGACCGTCTGTAAAGGACGTAAACGATCAGGAGCATCACTGTGATAGCTACGATGGTTATCAAGATCCAAGGTGTCAGACCCAGACTCTCCTGCTCTTCCGTGACCCTGACCGTCATCGAATCTGCATCGTTACTGCCGGAGGAATCGGTCACCTTCAACTCCACTTCGTATTCCCCAGCTTTTTCAAACCTGAATTCCACCCTCTCACCGTACAGCCTTATTTTACTCCCGTCATACTCGAACTCCCAGGTGTAGTTGACGATGCCAGCGTTATCGCTGGATTCGGAGCCGTCCAGGACCGCTTTTTCTCCCTTTTCTATCTCGATATCCTCTCCTGCTTCGGCAACTGGTGAAGGATCAGAACCAACCAGACTGAATATGGTCAGATGGTAAAGCTCACATCCGACGTAGCCGCTGTACCCGTCCTGGTCCGTGGTGTTCACTTCACACTCCCCTTCGACTTCGACCCAGGTCTGATTCTCCTCGTCCCAGTAGTAGATGGAGAGAGAATCTTCGGTTACATCCGATCCGTCAAGCTGGTCATCCTTGTAGTACATCCTGAAAACTATGGGCCAGATGACCAGATCCGTGTCGTTGATCGTTATACCGTAACACTTGCCCACATGCTGACTCCCCCCGGATAAGGTACCGTTCGTCGGATCTCCCGGGAATTCAAACAGGTTCAACTCAGTGTTGCTTTCCACCTCTATCCCGATACTCACATTACCTCCGTAATCTTCTATCAAACTCGCTTCACCCGGGGTCAGGTCGTGAGATATGCTTTGAGCGACAAATATCTCCTTGTTTATGTAATCTGTAAGATAGCCGTCGCTGACCGTGAGGTTGACTGAGTACACCCCTGGAGATGCGCCGAACCAACCTCCCCCATACACGTAGAATTCACCGTCGTTGAACTCGTATGTCCGGTTTATTATCGGGTTATCGCCCGGGATCGATTTATCCACCATCCAAACCATATCATGTTCTTCTGGATAGTAAGGGTTCCAGGTGAAATCCGCTTGGGGGCCTTTGGGTCTCTCCAATACGATATCTTTCTCTATTGAATCCGATTCACCGTTACTGTCTAGAACGGTATACGTCACGTTATGGGTACCGAATGGAAGACCGACAAGGATCTTTTCACCGTATAGAGTGAGGTTTCTCCCGTTGGATATGTCCCATGTATGGTTGACAAGCTCACCGTCTCCAGGTGTCGAATTGTCGTACAAGTGGAGCTTCATACCATAATCCACCAGCCCCTGCATGATGTACGATTCGAAATCTGCTATCGGTGGGATATAAGGCGATAGACCCTCCTCAGGGGTTGCGCTCAACAGTTCAGTTCTACTACCCTCGCCCCGCTCAGAGACCGCTGTTATCCCGTAATGATACGTAACGCCGTTCGTGACCTGGGTATCCGTGTAGCTGAAAGTCCTCTCATCCACCTCTTTATAGAACTGGACCGCCTGACTTCCAGTTCCCTTGTAGATGGCATAGCTCTCAATATCTGTGCCCCCGTCATCCGCTGGTTCATCCCATGATAACGAAACCTTACCGTCGGCCGGTCTGCATTGGAAGTTCTGCGGTGCAGATGGTTTATCGTAGACGTAAACCTGCTTTACCATGGAATCTGTAAGACCGCCAGTATCTTTCACCTGAAGCCTCACATCGTAGGTCCCATAATCGCTGTAATTCTTGTTTATCCTCATCATCGTGAGCCACGTAGTATCGTAGGTACCGTCGTCCTCCCAGTCCCATCTTACCAGTAACTGAGATGACTCGTCCTCGTTATCAGAGCTTTCAGAGGCATCGAAAACGAAGTCAGTCGATAGGTTGCCTGTGTACGGGTCAACGGTGAAAGAGGCGGACGGTTTGGTATTGGATATGCCCTGTATGGGCTCCATGAAGGGATAATGGTCAAGATTATCGCCTCCAGCTATGGTATACGGGATATCACCGAAGCCGTCACTTCCAGGTTGGTCCTGATCCACACCTGACTTTTCATCCACTCCTGAATAGTTGGACCAGTAGTTCCCTCCATCGGGATAGTCTGCAGACCAGTTGTTGGTACCGTCGTCGTACGCGTCCTTCACGTCATCCATGAAGTCATTCCAGTATATGTCGTTATACTCGCATTCTTTCAGATTTATCCCGTAGTACTCATCGGTCTTGTAAACGATGTTCTCCCTTATCTCGTTCTTGTGGGCTCTCCACAGGTATAAACCATACCACTGGCTGTTCAGTATCGTGTTGTTTATCACTCCGTTGTTCTCGGACCTGCTCTCTATCCTGATCCCTTCTCTGTTATCCGAGATATAGTTGGATCCCACTGTATTATACTCCGAATCCGCGATATGGACACCCCTGGCATAGTTGGACTCTATATCATTCTCCATCACGTCATTGCCATCGGAAAGATAGAGGTAAACTCCATAAACGTCGTTGTCGTTGATCTGGTTGTTTTTGATCAGATTGAAAGTAGATGCTTGTAATTGTATTCCGCTGCCGTCACTGCTGGAATCCAGTACATTGTTCATGACCTTATTGTACCTGGACGCGGAGAGATAAACATTCGAATGGTCGTTACCCACCACCGTATTGTCCCTTATCAGGTTGTGTTCGCTGTTGCTCCCTACGTTTATCCCGTGCCCGTTGCGGTTGTGGCTAGCGGTATTGTTCTTGACCGTACAGAACTCCGTTAAGATCAGGTTTATACCTCCTGCGCCGTTGTGTTCTATCGTGTTCTCAGTGATGGTGTGGTTGCTGCACCTGTACAGCTCGATACCGTCTCCGTAGTGGTACCCGTTCTTGTACAGGGTATTCTTCTGGATGACGTTCTCTTTCGAATCCTCTATACGGATGGCAGCATCGCCGTTCCGTGACCCGTATATGTTCTGCAGCGTGTTGTGATCGGAGTACAGTAGTTCGATCCCGAAGATATTACCCCACACCTCCACATCGCTTATGGATGAATCGTTAGTGTATACAAAAAGGATACCCGAACCCGTATCCGTCACGTTGACACCTGAGACCACGATGTTTTCACAGTTGATCAGGCCGACGAAACCAGCATCTGATGGGATCTCTTTATCTTTCTCCCCTACCCAGTAGTACATCGGCTTTCCCTCTATCAGGTTACTGGTGTCGATATCATGATCGTACTCCTCCAGTATGGGTTCATCACCTACGATCCTGAAATTGTATTGATTTCCGGACATCGCATTGTCTCTCAGTTCATTGTGGTATGAATACAGGATATGTATGCCGTACACATCGTTATCGTAGACCTCGTTGTTCCTAACCATAGAGTAACCAGAGCCTGTAAGATAGATACCGTTGTCACCGTTTTTGTAAACATCGTTGTTCTCGATTGTATTGTGTTCAGACCCGTGGTAAACCGTGATGCCGGAGGCGTCGTTCTTGGTTAGGATATTATTTGATACGGTACAGAAACCTGCATGGCCTCCAAGATAGATCCCAGCGGCGTCGTTATCAGTGATGTTGTTGTTCGTTATAGTATGGTTGGAAGCGATACTGTCATAATAGCCGTGGATCAATATACCTCTGTAGTTCCTAGTTAAGATGTTCCCGGTCAGTGTACATCCATCGTATTCCTTGATGAATATGCCGTTCTGAGCATCTCTTATCGTGAATCCAGAGATCGTGACATCCTTCGATTCAAGTTTGAAAGCGGTATAACCCACGTTCGAAACGATCGTCGACTCGGCCCCATCCGTGGACTGTATCGTCAACGGCTTCGTCACGATCACTTCCTCCTCATACGTGCCTGGCCCCACCAAAATCGTGTCCCCTTCGCTCGCGTTCTCAACGGCGTAGCTTATCTTCGGATAATCCTCCGGTACGTTTATCGTCTCTCCTCTGACCACGTCTGATATGCTATCGGTAAAGACACCCAGAATCAGAGATGAAGAGATGGACAGAGATAGAAATACTATCATAGTCTTGAACTTGTCGTTCATATCATTCACCTACTCCCACTTCGTTTCAACAATAAAGATGAATCACATCGCTAATAAACCTTTCTAAGGAGGCCGGCGGATCATTAATTAAAAAATGATTTATACTACCTTGACCATATCTGTTTTGGGTGATCAAGATGTTCGCGAGAGGACAACCGATATTTATACTCAGTGAAGGAACTGAAAGGATGAGAGGAGAGGACGCCAGGAAGAACAATATCTCGGCCGCTAAGGCCGTTGCCGATGCCGTACGTACCACTTTAGGACCCAAGGGCATGGACAAGATGATGGTCGACAGCATGGGCGACGTGGTCATCACCAATGACGGGGTCACGATCTTGAAGGAATTAGACATAGAGCATCCCGCGGCGAAGATGATAATCGAAGTGGCGGAGACCCAGGACGAGGAGTGCGGTGACGGTACCACTTCCGCCGTAGTCCTTGCCGGCGAACTGTTAGATAAGGCCGAAGACCTGGTGGACAACAAGGTCCATCCCGCCACAATAGCCAACGGCTATAGGCTCGCTTCTTTGAAGGCCTCTGAAGTGCTGGATGAGCTGAAGGTGCCGATAGATATAGACGACGATAAGATACTGACCAGTATAGCCACAACGGCCATGACGGGAAAAACTGTAGAGATAAACAAGGAACACCTGGCCGAGATAGCCCTCAAGGCGGTCAAGAAGATAGCGGAGGAGAAGGAAGGCGGTCATGAGGCAGATATAGATAACATAAAGCTCCAGAAGCAGGCCGGTGCCAGCGTGGACGAGTCCGAGCTGATAGACGGTCTGATACTCGAAAAGGAAAGGCTCCATGAAAGGATGCCAGAAGAGGTGAACGATGCTAAGATCGCACTCCTGAACTATGAGTTCGACGTGAAGAAGACGGAAGTGGACGCCTCCATAGAGATAACCAGCGCGGACCAACTACAGATGTTCATAGACGAGGAGGAGAAGGGCATAAAGAAGATGGTCGATATCGTAAAAGAAGCGGGTGCAGACGTGCTCATCTGTCAGAAAGGGATAGACGACCTGGCCCAGCACTACCTTGCCAAGGCGGGTATCTTTGCCTTGAAGAGCGTCAGCAAATCCGACATGGAGAAGCTGGCTAAGGCCACCGGAGGTAACGTTGTCAACAACTTGAAAGACCTCTCTCCAGAAGATCTAGGCGGAGCTGAACTGGTGCACGAAAAGACCGTGTCCGGAACACACCTGACTTTTATCGAGGGTACCAGGGAGAGCAAGGCCGTCTCGGTCCTGTTAAGAGGTGGGACAGAACACATAGTGGACGAGGTGGAGAGAGCGCTGATGGACGGTCTGAAGGTGGTGTCCACAGCTATAGAAGACAAGGCCATACTGCCGGGAGGAGGCGCCCCGGACATAGAACTGGCCAACAGGCTGAGAGAGGAGGCCGCCAAAGTAGAGGGCAGGGAACAGATAGCTTTCGAGGCCTTCGCTGACAGCTTCGATATAATCCCGAGGACCCTGGCTGAAAACGCCGGTCTGGACGGCATCGAGATACTGATGGAACTGAACACGGCCCATCAAAAGGAGGGAAGGAAGAATCACGGCATAGATATCGATACGGGGACGATAAGCGATATGATAGAGAAAGGAGTTGTAGAGCCCTTCAGGGTGAAGAACCAGGCCATCAAATCAGCCACTGAGACCACGAACATGATACTGAGGATAGACGACGTCATAGCCTCCAAGGGCTTCGTAAAGGGTGAAGAGGAAGAAGAGGAGAACTGGTAGACCAAAAAACCTTTCTTTTTTATTTACCTGGGATCAGAGCTTCACTTCCATGTAGAGCGCCTTCTTTAAGGGGTTGTACCTGTATGGTTCACACTCCTGGAAGCCCAGAGAACGGTACAGTTCGTTTGCTTTTTTCAAAGATGTCAGAGTGTCCAATCTCATCTTCTCGTACCCCTTCTCTTTCGCGGTCTATATGACCGCTTCTGCCAATCCCCTACCTATGCCCTGGTTTCTGTACTCTGGTTTGACGTAAAGGCGCTTCATCTCACAGTTCTGCTCGTCTAACCTTCTGAGGGCCACACACCCGACCGTTTTCTTTTTCTCCCTGGCTAGGATTATCGTCCCATCGGGAGGCGAGTACTCACCCGGTAGGCTGTCCAGCTCCTCTTGAAAGTCCTGGAATGAGAGTTCTATGCCGAGGTCCTCTCTATACTCGATGAAGATGTCCCTGACCTCGGCCATCTCCCCTTTCTCTTTCACTTCGACCAGATTCACCATCTTTTTTGACCTCTAGGCATCCTCACCGTAGGCCATCCAGAGAAGCTCCAGATCGTCTTGCCCCTCTTCCTTTTTGACTATGTGTTCAACCTTCGGCGGTACGTGAACCGACATGTTCTTCTTCAATTCTATCTCCCGGCCGTCGATGACCGCTTTTCCCGTGCCGTCCATCACGGTAAAGACCTGGTCCCAGGGGTCTGCTTCATCTTCGTTTATCTGCTCCCCCTCTTCTATCGTGTAATAGGCGTATCTGACCCCGTGGCCGTAAGCAATGGGCACGGCGTTCCCCCCGTGAACCTTTCTGGCATGTCCTCTCCCCAGCTCCGTGACTGTGGGGTATCCTTCACTGAAGAAGTGTACCAAGAAATGATACATCGTCTGGAGGGTATCTCCTTCCAATTTTTTCCCCTCCGGTACCTGGAAATCCAGCGGGGCTGGTTCCGACATGTGGGAACGACCGGCAGCGGTCATCCCGTTCCATTCTCCAGAAGCCAGTTTATCAAAAGTGTCTTGGGACATCTCAAGGCCGAGGTCACCTTCCTTCTCAGCTCCGGGTCCTGTTACCTCCACGTCCTTTTCTCCCAGTTCGATCAGGTAACCCCTGTCTCCGATGGATAGATGGATCTCCCCTGTGATATCGGCTGGTTTCTTTTTCCGGTAAGCTCTGCACATCCTCTCTAAGGTATCTAACATGATGGAGTCTATCCTTTTGGACTGTTATATAATTTATTTCTGCCTTCTATCGAATTCCTTGTTGATCTTCTTACACCCTCGGTTCCTGGGCGGATCGTAGAAGCACATCCTTTCAGGCTGACCCTTGGAATACTTGACACATCCCCAGCACTGGCTGAATAACCATACCTTCTTTTTACCGCGTATATCTTCACATATCTTCACCGCTGTCTCCAGCGGTATATCTTCACCCATGGATAACCATATGCTGTTACTATGATTTAAACCTTAGATATCCCGACCGAGGACGAAAGTATCATCGATGCTCACCTTCTCCTGTGTACAACTTCCAGGTCGAACTTCTTCTTCATGATCGGGATGATGTGCTCCCACACGTGTTCGCACAGGTACCACTCCGTCATCTCCTCGTCCTCGCTCTCCGTTATACCGTATATCTCTGGTCTGTCCATGAGTTCCATGTACGGAAGCAAGAAGACCTCTAAAAGGGTTCCCTCGTCCACAGGCCAGAGGTAGATCTCCACGGCCACTCTTTGAGATTCTTCGTCCAGGTCCTTGAAGGAAGGCACGCCGAGAGAGAAGGCGCTCAGAATCATCTTCAACTTGCCCGGGGGCTTCTTCTGCCTCAGCATCTCGCCCACCGTTTTGTTAACGGCCACTATAACGGTGCCGTCTCCCTCGTTCTCCGTATCGTACTTCGAGATGTGGAAGTCCAGTTCTTTGACCAACGATTTGAACTTCGGGCTGAGTTCATCCACCCCTTTGTCTCTTATCAGGTACCTCCCGTAGGGATAGGCTCTTCTTCTCATGGTTATAGATACGCGGTGAGATATTTAAACTTTAGAGGGGTGTGAGCAAAACATTGCTACCGCTGGGCGATGTCCAGCCCCGGTCATGGGTTCCCTTCGTCTTCTCTACTTCCCTTTCCTCAAGGTCATCAATAAAGCCACTCCGAAGAAAGCGATCAGTGCCCAGTAAACGTCCGCTGTGAGCAGGTAGATGAGTATCCCTGACAGAGCGGCGGGCAGAAAGTGGATCAGCAGACTAAATATGTAACCTACGACTAGGACTATCAGCACCAGGACTAGGATACCTATACATAGTTCTCCCCCGAGCTCGGGGATGATCATCAAAGCCACCTCCCCCTCCATAGTAAATGATGATTTTCGTTCTATTTAACCTGTTCTATGGTCATTTTTATCGCGAAGACTTAAATCACTGGAATTCTACGTTACGAAAGATGAAGGACAGCCGAAGAAGCATGCTCTTCATAATACTTGCCGCATTTCTTTGGGGCGTAGGAGATCTCTTCTCCAAGTTAGCCGTGGATTCGGTCGGCCCCTGGCAGGCCACGTTCATAAGGTCCGTTTCCTTTTTTCCCATGGTAGTGGGCTACGTACTTTATAAAAAGGATCTCCAGTTCTCCCTGAAAAAAGATTCCATACATCCTATACTGGCGGGCACCTTCATAGGGCTCGGCATAATATTCTCGAGACTGGCGTTATCGCTCTACGAGGTCAGCCTGGTAAAACCGATACAGAGGTTGAGCATACTGATAACGGTCATCCTATCTACGGTCTTCCTGAACGAGAAGATGACGAAGTTGAAGCTCTTTGGGATCGCTCTAGCACTGGCTGCCTTCTTCCTGCTCTATCCTCTGGACTCAGAGTTCCTGAGCTTCCATGTCGGCCATCTGTACCTCATCGCATTGATCATCAGCCTGGGCCTTTCCACCGTCTTCCTGAGGCAGGGTATCCTCAAAACAGGTGTAAACTACACGAGGTTCTTCCGAGCCCTGGTCCAGACCGTCATCATATTCTCCGGTTTCTTCATCCTTTACGGGCTCACTAGTCTTTCCATCTCCTTTAGCTTTGAACTGATCTATCCCGTCATAAACGGTATATTCGGAGGCGCGGCCTTCATACTGTTCTGCAAAGGTTTGAAGTCCGTAGGTGCGAGTACGGCAAAACCCATGATGGTCCTGGCGACCATAACCACGGTAACACTAGGTATATTCGTTCTGGGCGAGAGCCTCTTCCTGTCAAAAATACTGGGTATAATATCGGCTATCATCGCTGTTATACTTCTATCTTATAAAGCGGGGTCATAGGAACTTTTTAATCTCACGTCACCGTTAGATGTATAGAGGAGACATGGAAAAGAGAAGGGTGATACTCTCGGTCGTGACGGGAGCCGGACTGGGGATTTTATGTATCATAGGAGTGGGTACCAGGATTGGCTTCGACGGCAACGAGCTCTTTCTCTTCGCCATGTGGTACAACCGCGTGGTCATGGGACTTCTTATAGGTCTAGCATCCGATCTCAAGCTCATAGATTCAGACAAGAATTTCATCGTCCGGGGCGCTTTTCTGGGCCTCTTTGTAACTTCTGCTATAACCTTGACCAGCGGTTTTCTGGACTGGCCCAGCTTCTTCGCCGGTGTCGTTTACGGTATCATAATAGACTGGGTAGGTACAAGAGTGGCATGATCACTCGAAAAGGTAGAGATGATCACCGTAGCCCTTTTCTTCCAGGTCTTCCTTCGGTATGAACTGAAGCGCGGCCGAGTTCATACAGTAACGCTTCCCCGTCGGTTCCGGCCCGTCGTCGAAGACATGACCTAGGTGGGAATCGGCGTGTTTGCTCCTCACCTCTATCCTGCTGTCGAACATCCCGCTCTCCTTCTTCGTCACGATGTTATCCGGTTCCAACGGTTTGGTAAAACTCGGCCATCCAGAGCCCGATTGAAACTTGTCCGTGGAACTGAACAATACTTCTCCGGAGACGATATCCACGTAGATACCCTCTTCCTTGTTGTCCCAGTACTTGTTATCGAAGGCCGGTTCCGTTCCCTTCTCCTGAGTGACCTTATACTGCAGCGGCGTCAACATATCCTTCAGTTCATCGTCCGAGGGCTTGACGAAGCCGCTCATATCGTCCGAATAGGGCAGGTCACAATAGTCACCTCCTGTACCACTGGCCGATCTCCACTTGTTGTACAGTTCTTCCTGCCCCTTCTCGGTGAGTCCCAGTCTTTCCAGCTCTTCCCTCGTCTGTATGTTTCCATGACCTCCGAGGAAGCCGTTGGCTCTCGCCACCGCGGTCGAATCTATAAAGTCCTCCATCTCAGGATACACGTGCTTGAAGGCCTTGGACCACAGCTTGTTCTGCTGGAGGCGGTACTTCTGGTGGTAGTCTTCCGCAGGGTAGAATTTGGTGTATTTTTCTATGTCCGTGGTAACTCCTCCATTGTACTTCTCCTGCATCTCCTGCTTCGACTTTCTAGCGATCTCCTCCTGCCCTTCGTGATAGAATATTATCGACTGGTACTGCGTTTTCCTCATGACCGTGGGATCGTGGCTCCCCCAAAAAACGTCTAAAAGTTCGCTGTAGTTCAATATCTCTGGATCGTAGTCTATCTGTATCGTCTCTGTATGGTCCCCTAAACTGTAATAACCCGGGTCCTCTTTACTGCCGCCTGCATACCCCACTCTCGTTCTGACCACTCCGGGCATGGCTCCGAACTTTGCATCCGGGCCCCAGAAACAGCCTAGGGAGAATGTAGCCGTTTCCGTATCGTCCGTTCTCTCACTATCTATCTCTGGTATGTCTCCGGTCACGAGTTCTTTGGCGTTCTTGTTCCTGAAGAACGCGGTCAGAAAGACCAGTATCAGTATCATGCTCGATATCGTGATGACTACCGCCATCTTCGTGTATCTTTTCATCAGCTTTCCCCTAACACCTACCTTCTCCTTCCTCTGTAATATAGTTTTCCTAGAGATCGTGAGATTTTGATTTTATAGACTTGACCCATCTGGAGGAAGGAAGTTTCTTTGATGGAGAAATACGACAGAGTCCTCTTTCATCTTGATTCCTTTCTTACCCATGCCGGTTACCCTCCATCTAAGAAATGGGTTACGTAGTTTAAAATGTGGCTAAATCACCCGGGACTTGTTTTTATTATATTCCGAATCGAAAGATACGCCCGATGACAGGGAGACCTGTGAAGTTACCCATCCTGAAAACCTTTCCACTTCGAGCTGGCTTGAAGGGAGTGGGAACAAAATTATAGGGTCCGCAATGAGGACTGAGGAATATTCCCGAAAATAAGCAGTCACTGATCCAACTCTGTATAAAGTATTTTAGTCTATTTTAGAATAGTCTATTGTAGATTAGAAAGATTTATAGGCGATACCTTCGTTTTCAAAGATATGAGATTTCTAGATAGAGAGGAAGAATTGAATTTCCTAGAGGAAGAGTGGGAAAGGGACGGAGCTTCCTTCATACCGATCTACGGCAGGAGGAGGACTGGTAAAACAAGACTCATGCAGGAATTCCTAAAGGACAAAACTCACGTTTATCACCTGGCCTCGCAGGAGTCTAAGGGAGAACAGGTGAACAGCTTCAAAAGTTCATTGGCCGAGGCCTTACAGGATGAATTTTTGGAGCAAACAGAGATAAGAGATTGGAAGGAACTTTTCGCCTATATGAAAAAGCATCTTGATGAAGAAAAAAAGTTCGTTATAGCGATCGATGAAGTCACCTACATAATCAAGAGAAACAGCTCTTTTCCTTCGTACCTCCAAGATATCTGGGATAATTTTTTGAAGAACATGGATATCACCCTACTCCTCTGCGGCTCACTCGTCGGTTTCATGAAGAAGAGCGTGTTAGATCATTCCTCTCCTCTTTACGGAAGGAGGAGCGGTCAGCTGCATCTCAAGCCACTGAAACCCTTCACACTCGACGAGGTGATAGAGGATGAGGAAAAAACTGTCCAGCTCTATTCCGTCTTTGGAGGTATCCCGAGATACTTCGAAGGTATAGATCTCGAAAAGGATTTCTACCAGATCATCGACTCCATACTCAAGCCAGAGAGCCTGTTCTTTGAAGAGGGGACCTTTCTTCTCGGGCAGGAATTCAGAGAACTCGGAAACTACAACTCCATACTAAAAAGCATAAGTCAAGGGAACACCGAGCTATCTGACATAGCCAACAGTATAGGTATGGATACCAGAAAATTGAGCAACTATCTGGATAAACTTTACGAGCTCGGATTCGTTAAAAAGGAAAAACCGGTCACCATGACGAAGAAAAGATACAGGGGATATCACTATAGATTGAAAGACAACTTCCTGGATTTCTGGTTCAAGTTCATATTTCCGAACCGCAGCCACATAGAGGAAAGGACTCTAACTCACTCGGATATAAGGGAAGGACTCAAACTGTTCATCAGCAAAAAGTTTGAGGACGTGTGCAGAACCCAGGTGGCCGAAAAGTACAACCGAGTCGGTAGATGGTGGCATAAAGAGAACGAGATCGACATCGTAGGACTGAATGAAGGTGAAAACGAGATACTGTTCGGCGAGTGTAAATGGTCAGAAGATATAGATCCAATACCACTCTATCACAAGTTGAAAAAGAAAAAGGATGAAGTCAGATGGAATGACCAGAACAGGGAGGAAGAATTCGTTTTGTTCGCCAAGTCATTTGAATACAGACCCTCTGAGGATGATCTGACGTGTATAGAGCTTGAGGATATGGCCGATGTAACAGTCCTCACCCACGACCCGGCTCGAATAGGAAAGTAGAGATATAGTATTAGTAGCAGATAATACCATCGACATGAGAGGTCCGATCGTGTAAATAGTCCCCTCTACTATAATTTGGCAACTTTCAGTTGTATCCTTGAAAAGATGAAAGCTCCACTTCGTTAGAGCTAATATATTTATGGATGAAGACGCCTTTCTTCAAAGAGGTGTTGGATTATCTCTAAAAGAAAGGTTCTCCTCTTGGGCTTGGGGATGCAGGGTGAAGCTGCCCTCCACGATCTGATCCAGTGTGATAAGATATCCCAGATCGTCGTAGGCGACAGGTCTGACGAGTCCGAGAAACTTCTCAAAGGACTAAACTCTGATAAGGTGAGATATGAGAAGCTCGACGCTTCAGATACAGAACAGGTCTCGAATCTGATGGATTCAGTAGACCTGGTCGTGGAACTTCTCCCACCTGGATTCACCTTCCCGATCGCGGAGTTGGCGGTAGAAAATGGAGTGAACATGGTCAGCACTATGTACCTTCATGATCCAGAGGAAACGGATCCAGAGAAGAAAAAAGCTAGAGAGAAAGAGGTAGAGAGACTGGGTCGGGCCGCGGAGGAGAAAGGTATAACAATTCTACCCGAATTCGGGATGGATCCAGGCCTAGACCTTGTTCTCGTTAAGGAAGTCCTCCGAAGTTTTGACCGAGTAGAAGAACTCTACTGCTACGGGGCCGGCTTACCGGTCTTTGAAGATGCCGACAATCCGCTGAGATACAAGTTCACGTGGTCAGTCGAAGGTCTGTTGAAAACATACAAACGGCCGGCACGTGTTATAAGGAATGGTAAAACAAAAGATATCCCGGGCGACCGTTTGTTCCACGAAGAGAACGTTCACCATCTTGACCTCGAGGGACTCGACGGAAAGCTGGAATGCTATCCCAACGGAGACTCTCTGGAGTATGGTGAGAGGCTGGGCCTTGACGAGGATATGAGAAACTTCGGACGGTATACATGCAGGTGGGAGGGACATACCGACTTCTGGAGGATCGCGGTAGGAATCGATCTTCTAGACGATGAACCGGTCCAAGTAGACGGCATGGAAGTGAGCCCTGTACGGTTCCTCGCATCACTTTTGAAATCGAAAGATGAATTCTGGTTAAAGGAAGACGAGAGAGACCTGGCTATGATACGGGTTGAAGCTCAGGGGATCGATAAAGGTGAGAAGGTACGGAAGGTATACCAGATGATAGATAGAAGAGACCTAGAGACCGGTTTTACGGCGATGCAGCGAACTGTAGGATTCACGGCGAGCATAGGGGCACAGATGATCTTGGACGGGAAGCTGGAAAAGAAGGGTATACTATCACCGACGGACATACCGTTGTCTCTAGTTTCCAGCGAACTCAAGGATAGGGATATAGAGATCGACAAACAGGAGACTTCGATGTGATGCTCTGATCAATATAGGCTTGATTTTCCAACTCTGCATGTCGTTCTTGTCCCTTTTCGGAACAGTCTAGTGCGGTGACTTGTCTGGCGGAAGATCGTTCTACGTTCAGAAGGAAATGGTCACTTCAAGTAAGGATTGTCCCCAGAGGGCTTTCGAGCCCTGAAATCTTCCTTCCTCTCGCTTATCGTCTCCTCACCCTAGTATCCCATTTTACCCTTCGATTTGAAAATAACTCTTTTATAAGAGGTCTTACCATCATACTCATTAGGGGGCTCCCACTAACCATATATCTTGGCGTTATATGGTTGCACCTCGGGAGCCCCCCTCTTAGAATGATTCTATGAAAAATATCTCAACTGGACCCGCTCTCCTCCATCAGTTGTTCTTCGAGGAACGAGTCCAGGTCTTTCTTGTTGACGTTCTTTAAAGAAGCTCCTTCGTCCAGCAGTTCCTTCAGTTTTCTTTCCGTCTCGACGACCCTTTCTTCTCCATCGACCTCCAAGACGTAGGATTCTATCGTATCTAATTCGAGCTGGGAATACGGCTTCGATACCGCCACTTCTCCCGAATAAAGAAGAGTGATATGGTCCGCATCAAGGGAGCTTATCACGTGTGTCACCACCAGCAGAGAGACGTCTCTTTTCTCTGCGATGCGGTTGATCAGTTTTGAGATATGGATACGAGATTCCAAGTCAAGATTGGCGAAGGGCTCGTCGACGATGACCAATTTTGGATCCCCTATGAACGCCTGGGCCAGTGTGACCCTGCGCTTGAAACCGCCTGAGAGGTTCTGGAACTCCTGATCTATGTGTTCTCCTATATTGAAGGACTTGACCACATCTTCATACTCCTCTTTTCCTCTCTCGCCGGCTATCCCGTCGAGGAAGTCCCGCACCTCCATGGTCGAAGGTACTGGATGGTTCTGAAAAGCGAAGGTCACTTTTCCTAGGAGACTTTCGAACTCCTTGAAGGGATCGTACCCCATTAGTTCGACCTTCCCCTCGTCGGGCTCCAGGAGGGAGGAAGCCACTCTTACCAGGGTCGTCTTACCGCTCCCGTTCGGCCCCAGAAGTAGGGACAGGCCCGGGGGCAGGGCGAAGGAGACCTCATCTAGAGCCTGGACCTTGCCGAAGGATTTACTCACGTTCTTCGCGGTGAATACGGGCCGTATAGGCCGCAATCGCTACACCTCCTGTTCCGTTCAATATAAGAAGCGTCACGGTGGACGGCTGGATCCTCTTCTCTACCCTGTCGTAGTGTATCTTCATCACTTCTCCGTACTCGGTGTAATTTATAGGGGGAGAGCACCTCATCAGGACTCCGACCCAGATCACCGAATCCACAGATAAAGTGAGCTTCCATTCACCGAAATTCCTGCTCCTGTTGCAGAACCTCTCCACCGTTTCAGTAGCGGTCCTCAACATGACGGTGACGTTCTCACCGATCGGGTCTATCGTGATCCTGTAGGTCCCGGGTTCCAGTCCTCCGATGGACGTGGTCCTCATGTACCCTTCCCTGTTCAGGCCGGTGGTGGCCGTTTCTATCTTGATGTTTCCTTCGCCCTCCCGACTGTGTTTCATCCCTTCGTAGAAGGGGTTATTCTCGATGTAGGCGAAGGTGAAGACAGAGAAAGCGATAAGCATGATCACCAATATAGCTAAGAATTTCTTCTTATTGATAGAAATCACCTCTCTGGAAAAGGGTGAAACTGGTTATCAGGAGGAACACAACGAGCATCACTCCCAAAAGATTCCACACTATGCTGTCGACCGCTATATCGTGGTATAGTCGGGCCAGCAGCGATACATAGGGAAGCAGGACCTGGCTGCCGTTCTGCAGCATGGGGAGACCGAATATCAAGCCCAAAGTCCCCAGTATAGAGAAGCTCTGGTTCCTGAAGAGAAGCGAGAAAAATGTACCGAAGATGTATCCCTGGACCATACCGGACAGGATTATCACGCTCGAAAGGACGAACATGTTTCCGTAGTTCAAACCCTGAAACGAGTCCAGTATTATGGTCGTCACCGCCAGTGAAGAAAGTATTCCTACTCCGAGCAACAGAGGCAGAGGATATGATACAAGTTCGAGGAACGATCTCGACCTCGACCGTTTGTTGACGATATGGTATATAACGCTGCCCTCGGTTATCATCTTGCCGCTGGTCAGGACAGCCGCCACGGCCCCCAGCAGTATGACCATCTTCGAGGTGACCGAGAATGCGTCGTACAGGGACTGGGTGACCCGCATGTGCTTTATCTTTTGAAGGTCCGTGGTTATATTCGTCCTGTTGAAGTGTCTTTCATACAGGTGTTCTTTGAACAGTTCTCTACCGGAGACGGTAGGGGAGTATATCGGGTTCGTATTCTCATACTTTTTAAAGCCGACCTCGGACCTGAAATGCTGATCCAGATTGTCGTCGTTGTGCAGCACGGTACCGAAGCTGAATGATAAAACGAATGGTACGACCACCAGCAGGATAACATACAACCTGTTGGACGTCAGATATTTCGTTATTATCTTCCTTATCCTTCTCACCTCGCCTTTCTATAGCCAACGTAACCCGCTATCACGGACAGTATACCGACACCGATAAGACCGACGAAGGCGTACTTCTCCACCATATTCTGGTCATCGGATTGTCCGTTCGTCCCGTCCTCCGGCTTAGCCCCGAAGCACGATATGCTCTTAATGAAGTCGATCGCCTCTTCCTGTGATTCAT
>CAYMXS010000012.1:0-46755 GCA_964394465.1 uncultured Thermoplasmata archaeon
ACGTCGCCTTGACATGCCTGAAAAGGCTCAAAATGGCGGAGGTCGCCGGTTCGAATCCGGCTGAGCCCACTTTTTTTGATATCTACTATTGTTCCGGATTCGAAAACTGAGGAGAATGGATTCTCCTCGCTCGTAAAATTTTCTAAATTTTACTCGTCCGGCTGAGCCCACTTTATATAACATTAGGATACGAAAAATTCCATGAAAGACCTTTTTCCAAATGTAAGAAATATAGAGTGAAAGGTTTTTCTATTTCTCTTCTTCATCAGGTGGGAGTTCAGCGTTCTTGACCGAATCCATCAGGCCGTCCTTACTGGGAGAGCTTTCGTTCTCGATTATCTCGTCTATCTCTTCTCTATCCATATCCAGCTTGTCCATCAATCTTTCACTGTCAATATCCTTCAGATCCTCTAGGTTCTCGATTTTCTCCTCTTTCAGTCTTTCTATGGTGTCCGAATCGAGCTGTAGGTCTTCCAGCCCAACCTCATCGGTATGGTCTTCTTTTGCCTCTCTCAGGGCATCGTCATCTTCGAGTTCTACCTCTTTCCAGCCCTGCTCGGGCGGTGTCACACCTTCTGCTGTTTCCTCTTTTTTACCTCTAGGTCCATCCTTTTTTGCTTTCTTCAGTTTTGCCATGTGCTTCTTTTCGCCTTTCTTTTCCTTCTCTCCATCCTTGCTGCGCGACTGTACACTGAATAGTCCGGAGAAAAAGCCTTTATCTTTCTTTTTTGAAGATTTATCCTCCTTCTCCTTCGCTTTGGATTTTTGGCCGAACTCTAGATTCTGGATGTCTCCCAATAAGCCTTTGCTGGACTTCTTCTTTCGGCCCTTATCCTCGGGTCGTTGTTCTTCCTTCTCTTCATCTTCTGGACGATGTCGTATCCTTCTCTTTATCTCTGCTCTAGCCAGGAAGATGAGGAAGACCACCAGTATTAGGATGAAAAGGAAGGTTATCCCGGGCAGGTTCCTCTGGAATATACGCCAGTAGTTCGGTTTGTTATCGACCTTGACATCGCCTGAATAGGTCTTAACGTTTCCGTTCTCGTCCACCGCTTTGATGAGATACGTATGATGGCCGTTGTCATCGCGGGAGGTCTCCCATACATACTCGTATGTATCGTTGCCAGAGTACATCATCTCGTTCCAGCCCTTGCCGTCGATATTCACCTTCACGGCCTTGATCTCCGACCAGTCCTCGACTTTGGTGGAGAACCTGATAGTTCCCCTTGACTTCTTATCCGGTGAGGTCTTGTTGAGGGAAGGCGCTAGATTATCCACCTGGATGCTGAAACTCTTCTTTCTGGTGTGACCGGCGTGGTCCTTCGCTTTGACGACCATGTCGTATTTTCCGCTGCCCTTGTCTTGACTTAGTTTACTGGTGTTCAGCGTGTACTGGAATGACTCCCCCGTGGGTAATCTATGCATGGTCTTCTCCGTGTCCTCCTCCAGCTCGGGTATGGAAAGGGTCATGTTCTGTATATCTGGTCCGGCATATACCTCTACCTTCTGCGTACCGCTGACGATCTCTGAGGATAGCGGTTTGATCACTCTTAGGCTGGGAGCTATATTGTCGACTATCACCGTGACCTTCCTTATGGTGACGTGATCATTTAGATCGGATGCCCTCACTGTGAGCGTGTGTTGTCCCTCGCTCAAACGAGTCGTGTCCAATTTCTGGGTCAAAGAAGCGTATCCGGTTTCATCTACCGTGTATTTGACCTCCTTCATGAATCTGTCCTGAGCTGAAACATTCAGGTCTATGGTGCCGTTTATGTACTGTCCATTTATCGGATGGTTTATCTCTACGACCGGATCGTTGTTGTCCACTTGGAAACCTATAGTCTTTGTCGAGTTTTTATGGCCGATATTATCGATCACGGTGGCACTGAACGTATAGTTACCGTCCTCGATACTTCTCGTGTCCATCTCATAGAGGTAGTAGCCGCTGTCGCTGTCGTAGGATATCTTCCTTGTCTGGTTGAACACTTCTATCCTGACCTCTTTGACACCGACCTTGTCTCTTCCAGACACCCTGAATTTGAACCATCCCTCGATGAACTGTCCCTCCACCGGACTCGCCAGTTCTGCCTTGGGCTCGTGATTATCCACGTGAACCTGGATGGACTGAGTGACCGTATGACCGGCCAGATCGCTCGTCCGGATATCGATCGTATGAGGTCCTTCTGCCAGGTCGGTGGTGGTCAGATTGACCACTATCGGGACCCATCCGCTGTCATCGACGTTGTATTCGATAGAGCCAGGGAAGGCGTCGTCCGTGCTGACGTTCAATTTCACTTCCCCGGATACGTAGTCCTCGTCCCTCGGCTCCGCGATGTTAAGGCTGGGGAGGTAGTTATCCACTCGGAACTCGACCGTGTTCGTTCTGCTGACCTTGGCCGATCTGTCTACAGCAGTAGCGGTTATATTCCAAAAGCCTCCTTCCTTTTCCAACGTCGTGTCCAGACTGACTTCGTAATATCCGCTGCTGGGGTTATAAGTCGCCTCCATGCACCATCTGTGGCTGTGATCGTTGCCCGAGGTAAGACTGTATATATCCACTCTCACGGATTCCAAACCGACCTCGTCATCGGCGTTTATCTTGACGTTCAGTTGTCCTTCCACGAACTGGTGTTCCAATGGCTTCACTATCGAGATATCGGGTGCGCTGTTATCTATCGTTACTTCTACCTCTTGACTCTTCACATGACCGGCTTCATCCTCACTCCTTACAGTGATGGTATGCTGTCCATCTTCAAACAGTGTTGTATCTATGTTACCAGACCAATTGTTCTCTGACCCTCTCCTCAATCCGGTCCAATCCGAGTTATCTACGCTGTACTTAACCGATTCCATCGCGACTTCGTCGGAAGACCAAATATTTAATTCATAAACCCCCGAGATGAATTCTCCCATATCAGGATTTTTCACATCCAGGTTGGGGGCATGGTTATCGACAAAAAACCATTTATCCTCGGATACATATACATGTCCAGCCATATCGATTACTCTGACCTGGCTCGTGCGAGCCCCGTCCATATATTCGGTGCTCAAGGTGGTCTCCCAGTATCCACTGTGGGTGTTGTACTCCATCGGGTATAGTTCTGTAGAGTTCGATAACTCGAGTTCTAAAATAACACTGTTCAGTCCAACTTCATCGGACGCCCCTGCTTTGAAGGTATATTGTCCCTCTATGTACTCGAGTGGTTCAGGGCTTGCCAGGTACCCAGAGGGAGCAGTGTTGTCTATCGTTATCGGAAATTGAGTAGAAATATCATGGCCGGCATCGTCTATTGACCTGACGTGGAAGGTGTGTTCCCCGTCCTGATAAACATCGGTATCAAGAGTCGATCTCCAGCTGGATGAGTTCTTTTCCATAGATATCCAGCCGGTGCTGTCTATCCTGTATTCCACTGTGGATACTCCAACGGCATCGGAGGAGTTGACCGAGATGCTGTAGTTCCCATGGATGATCTCATCGTTCTGTGGCGAGTTCACGCTGAGAGACGGAGCCGAACGATCGACATAGAATTCTATACTTCCAGAGGTGTAGGAATGGCCCGCAGTGTCCACAACGGTAGTGTTCGCTCTGTATACCCCTTCCTCCATATTGGATGTGTCCTTTTGATATTCCCAATACCCGCTGTTCGGATTGTAACCCATCTCGTGTTGGATATTCGTTTCGCCGGCCAAGGATAAGAAAACCTCGTCCACTTCCACGGCGTCGGATGCTCCGGCCTTGAACGTATAGGTCCCCTCTATAAAGTCCTGGCTGTCAGGGGATTGTAGGTATGAATCAGGTGCATTGTTATCTACTGTTATCGACAGGTCGGAGGTTGTAACATGTCCCGCTTCATCTTTGGCTCTGAAATGGATGTCGTGGGTTCCGTCATAGAACTGGCTTGTATTGAGTACAGCACTCCATTCTGGCGGGCCCCCACTCATGTTTATCCAGTTAGTATTGTCCACCTTGTATTCAACCGAACTCAACCCGACGGTGTCCTCTGAATCCACGGATGTGGTGTAGTTTCCATAGATGATTTCGCCTTCCTGTGGAGTGTTCACACTTAGAGATGGGCCCTCGTTATCGATGTAGAAAGTGATCCAATCGGTCGTGTATGTGTTTCCGCCGGAATCAGTGACCGTGACCGATGCCTGGTATCGGCCCTCTGTCTTGGAATCGGTGTCCAGCGTGTTCTCCCAGTATCCCGTGTTCGGATTGTAATTCATCTGATAGTTTTCTTCCCCTCCCGATGAGATGGTCAAACTGACGTTATCAACAGATACCTCATCAGATGCCCCGGCTCTGAATGTATATACACCCTCGATATGGTCTTGACTGTTCGGGCTCTCCAGATATGTTAGGGGCTGAGAGTTGTCAACGGTGAAGGTAAGATCGCTGGTCACTTCATGGCCCGCTTCGTCCTTCGATATGAAATGGAGTGTATGGTCTCCGTCATCTATGGTGGTGGTATCCAATACAGCTGTCCAGTTGGGAGGTCCTCCCGACAGGTTTGTCCAGACGGAGTTATCCACCCGGTATTGGATACGGGCTATCCCTACAGAATCCTGTGATACTACCGACAGGGTTCGGTTGCCGGATAAGACCTCTCCCTCGTTGGGACTGTTCACCCCCAGGGAAGGAGCATGATTGTCCACGTTGAACACCTGGGAACCGATGAGTTCTGAATGTCCAGCAGTGTCCTCAGCAGTAACGTTCAAGGAGTGTTCCCCGTCACTGAGAGCATCCGTGTCCATGGAGTATTCCCAGTATCCACTCTGGGCGTTGTACCCGGGTTGGTAAGGTGTATCGTCGATGGATAGATTCACGTCTTTTAGTTCTATATTGTCCTGTGCCACTATCCTGAATACGTATTGTCCCTCGATGTATTCACCTGGTGTAGGATTGGCTATATCGCCCGTGGGGCCAGTATTGTCGATGGTGATGGAGAGAGATGACTCGGCCGTGGCTCCCAACGAATCCTTCACCTCGAAACTCAGGTCGTGCTCTCCATCGGTATATTGAGATGTTTGTATGCTCCCTCTATATACACCACTGTTCTTGTCACCAGATATCCTCTGCATGTCTATCTTTTTACCGGAATCTAGATAAAATCTCGGATTGTTATCCGTATCGTTGATACCGTCGTCGTCACTGGCGTTGATCTCTATGGGTACAGTGCCGGTGATTATCTCCCCTGGCGAGATATCCAGCACGTTGAAATCTGGGGGTACAAGAGGGGGTTCGGTGTTGTTTATCACTACGCTTATACCCTGGTCGATCTGGTTCCCCGCGTTATCCATCGCCGAGATCTCCAATTGGTAACTGGTTGATTTCAGCTTGAAATCATCGGTGGATCCTCCTGTAGAGACGGTTATATTTGGTGATGTGTAAACACCGTCGTTCCTTACCTGATCGGTCCCCCTTCCATTGTCCCGTAGCTTGACTTCGCTTTTACCTCCGATCTCAGTGCCATCGACGGTGACACTCTCTGGCCTGACGTTGTTGTCGGTCACCCCGGCTTTTATCGTTATATTATCGCCGTCTTCAGCAAAACCCTTCCCCTCTGGATAGTCGACAGTGTGGTTGTTGAACGCAGGCTTCGTATTGTCCACGGATATAAGCTTGTAACTTTTATTGGTATTCCCGGCTAGGTCTACCCCTTTTACCCATATAGGCGCTGATTTGCTCTCTCCAGTCTTCACGGTGAAAGGCTCGGTCCCATAGATGTTATCATTAGCATTTCCATCATCGTGGTCACCGTCGTCGAACATGGGAACCGGTGATGAGAGTCCCAGTTCGTCCGCTTCGAGATAGACCTCCTTGAAGCCGTGGGGTGCCTCTTTGCCGTACCAGTTAACGCCCTTATATTGGATGATCTGGCTTATCTGATCGTATATACTGGAGAGCTGTGATGAGGTAGGAGCGTAGTAGTAGTTACCACCCGAAGAATTGGCTATCTTCCAGAGGTCGTACTCTGTAGTGAAGTTGTGGGCGTAGGCGTCGGGGTCTACGAAACTGTAACTACATCCTTCGCCGGATGCTGTAGCAGTGGGGTCTACATATCCGGTTTCAGAGGAGTTCGAAGCCTGCGGCATCACTCCGAGCCCTATATCGAAGATCGGAAGAGGTGCTCCGGTCAGTCCCCATCTGGTGGGATCGTCAAGCGTATCTCTGTTCCAGTTCAGCCCCTCCCAAGAACCGTACTGATACCTCGCTAGTTCCCAGTTGTATGTCTTCTGTTCCCCCCATCTTAGATTATCCGTTATATTCCATGTCCTGTTTGCCTCTCCGCTCTGTGACCATCTTGCCCCGGGACTATACGTCTCGCTACCGGTCTCTAACCCTCCATAAACGGTGTCGTCTCCATCAGTGAGTGCGATCACCGTGGGTACATGTCCTGTTTCATGGTAATTCCAGGCGTAGGAGGTAGCGTTCCCGATGGTGTCCCAGATAGGAGTTCCTGTCTCCGCCCCTAGGTTATCTATGGTCCCGTTCATCTCGTCCTTGTTCCCCTGTGTCATGTTCATATAATCTTCGACCCTTCTCGGTGCTTCAACACCCCAGGATGTTTGATTTGAAAAAACATACAACGCCACTCTATCCTCGGGGTTCAGCTGGCCTATAAACGATCTAGCCGCCTGTTTAGCGTCATCTAGTTTGGTTTCACCGTCTCCGTTGGGGTCGTCTCCCATACTCCCAGAGTTATCTATCACTAGAACGATATCTGTCGGTATACGAGTGGTGACCGTTTCATATTCCATCTTCAGGTCCCTAGCGTCCGCTACTACCTGTATTTCATCTCCCTTTTTCACGGCCGACTGGCCTGGCGGCATATTCGTCTTTATACCCCTTATAGTCGGTGCGTAGTTGTCTATCTTGACCTCCAAGCTCTCTTCTTTTGAGTTCCCCAATCTATCCCTAGTGGTTATGTTTATGTACCTGTAGGATGTATTCGCTTGGACTGTGAACGGTACCGTGCCGTATATACCGTCGTTCGGCCCTCCATCTTGATGGCTCCCGTCGTCATACATCTGGATCGTATCTGCTCCTATAGAGGATGCGTTCACGCTGACGTTCTCTATACCTGCGATATCGTCGGTTATTTGGGCCCTCACGTATATATTTGAATTGTTCTTGGCCGCCTCGAACCCGTTTTGATAATTTACTGTTATATTTTCTAACTGGGGTCCGGTGTTATCGAACCAGACCTGCCGTGCTTTTACATCGTTACCACCCGTGCCGTTCTTACTCCTCACCTGGATAGTATGGGCTCCGTCGCTGAACCCCCTCGTGTTAAGGGCATAACGCCAGTTGAAGCTCCCGGCTCCTCCAGATCCTATTTCATTCATGTACGTGTACAAGGAGCCGTCTATCCACAGTTCACATCGATCTGAGTCACCTTCATCATCGACCCTTACTATCGCGGTACCGTTCGATATCAATTTACCATCTATATTTGCACTCGGGATTATATCCAATTGGTTTATATTCGAAGCACTGCCTACCATCGTGGAAAAGTTGGTCAACACCAAAAAGCTCATTATAAGGAGTACGTAGAATATTTTCTTCATCCTAACACACCATCTGCTACTGTAAAGTTATTTGATACGTTTAAAACTTACTAATGACCGATCAACCGAGCATTTGCCTGTCTTTACAGGCATCCAAATCCTCTGTCAAGGGCACGATGGTATTTAGAGGGTATATATGGGGAAAAGTTTTGTATCGTCTATGTTATAAAAGACCGAAGATAAGGATGTCTGTAAGTGATCATTAGGTGTTATCCTATGGATGAAGACGACGTGATAAAAGGAATGCAGAAGAAGATCAATCTGATAGGGGACCCTGGTGTGGGAAAAACCTCGCTCATAAAGAGGTTCATCGAACAAGATTTTGATGAAGAAGAACTGTCTGAGACGGATTCAGGAGTCTATGAGAAACAGGTACCACTTCTGGATGAACCAGTGAACTTAGCCTTGCACGACTTAAAGACCGGGGAAGAGTCTGAGGAAGTATTCACATCCCTTTTTCGCCAGTCACAGGGAGCGGTAGCCGTCGCGGATGCGACCCGGAAAGAGACACTACAGAACCTGGCGAATGAATGGATACCACTTTATAAGACCATCGCTAACACTGAGGCTCCCATAGTTTTGGCTGTGAACAAGGACGACTTGGAAGATAAAGAGATAGATGAGAGATCGGTTACGGAGGATATAGAGATAGATTATGATTATTTCTTCTTCACGTCTTCTAAAACGGGTAAGAACGTTGATGAGATATTCTATGCAATAGCCTCCAAAACTCTATCCTCGACCGTAGATTCAGAAGAGGTCGAACTAGACGAACTGATGCCGGAGGATGGTTTAGAAGATCCAAAGAGGTTTTTGCGAACACTTTTGGTCTATTATTCAGAACCTGATGCACTTTCCCATGCCGATAGAAAGCAGATGCTTGAGGAGAGTGAGATAGAGGCTCCACTCAGCTCAGAAGATGTGAAGGAGGAGAAGGCCATCGAATTCGCCAGAGGCCTGTTGGGCTGGTATGAGGAGCACGGAGACGATGAATCCGTCGAGTATATAAACAAATTGATGAAGAGATATAAAAGTGGATCAGAGGAAGAGGATGAAGAAGAGAGATAAGGAAAGTACTTGATATAAAACTATAGATACATTACGCCTTCCTCAGATGGACCTCGAACTTTGCCCCTCCAAGCTCTGAATCCTTGACCTTTATCTCGCCTCCGAATTTGTCGGTGATCTCTTTTACGAGATACATGCCCAGACCAGACCCTGCATTTTCCCCTCTTTTGAAGTCTCTCTCGAAGATCCTCTCCTTTATCTCCTCAGATAGACCTTTTCCATCGTCCTCGATGGAGCAGATGATCTGGTCGTCCTTTTCCTCGGTGGAGACCACGACTTCTGTTCCATCTGAATGCTTGATCGAGTTCTCCACTAGATTTACGAATAGCTCGGTCAACAGTGTCGTTCCTTTAACATCTTCATGGAAATCTTTGCATTCGTTCTTTATCTTTACTCCGTAGTCGTGAGCCAAGGCCTGAACATCATCTATCACTTCATCCAAGACCATCCCTATGTTGAGCTCTTGGATGACTTCTGCTCTTTCGATGTCTCGGAGGTACCTCACCTTCTCAACGATATCATAGGCATCGTTCATGGTTTTCAAAGTTTTATCCAGATATTGCCTATCATCAGGGTTCAATTCTTCTTTATTCATCAGATCCATATACCCCATGGCTATCTGCAGCTTGTTCCTCACATCGTGTCTCAAAAGTGAATGTAAGATATCCTCCTGCTCTTCGACCTCTCTCCTCTCTGTTATATCACGGACGATAGCCATGATGTATGTCTCCTTCTGCACCTCGAACTTTGTGAGGATTATGTCCGTGAAGAATTCTTCACCATCTATCGTACAGTGTTTCCATTCAAATCTTTGCGGTACCCCATCGTAGGTCTTATCTATCTTCCTCTTGGCCTTCTTTTTTGAGTTGTTTCCGTCCGGTTGTACATCGGGGGAGATTATATCCCAGGGTGTCTTGCCGATTATTTCCTCCTTTTTACAGCCGAACATATCTTCTGTCTTTGAGTTGCAATCCATGAATTCATAGCCGTCCATGATCAAGATGGCATCATTGGCCACCTCGAATAATGTTCTATACTTTTCTTCCCTCTCTTTCAGTGACCTCTCTACCTCTATGTTATGTAGAGCGAAAGCTATATCATTAGCTACCTCCTTCAGAAGTTCCTGCTCAACCTCATCCAGTTTAAATGAAGGTGAAGCTAAAACCGATAGTACTCCGTACTTTTTACCTTTATAGTCCAGGCCAACAAGTGCAGATGAATACTCGATCTCATCTCCCTTTAGAGATAGCTCTTCGGACAGTTCATTTTGGTCTTCGATCACTATAACTTCGTCCTTCTCAAGGGGTCTCCTTTCCCATTCACTCATCGATTCCTTATTGATCAGGTCTTTAAGGTTATCCATGCTGTGATCGGGAACCTCTTCGGTGAATCTATAGTAGCCTTTAGGAGAATCTACCAGATCGATCCAAACTCCCTTGTAATTCTCATTCTGGTTGAGCTTTTCACATGTTTTTCCCAGCAGCTCTTCTCTGTCCTTAACTCTGGTTATCAACTGATTCACGTCTCTTATGGCTCTAAGAGTTCTGTTCAATTGGTTGACCTTTTCCTCTGCTTTCTTCCTCTCGGTTATATCTAGGGCAGTGCCAAGACCTACTCTTTTACCTTCATATTTTATATCAGCCCCGGTAAAATAAACCCATCGAACATCTCCATCTTTCCTCTGTATCTTGAACTCGTAGTGAGTGGGTAGCTCCTCTCCGGTCTTTTTCACACGTTTTAGGCCCCTTCGCTTGACCGTCTCTCGGTGATCTTCATGTACCAATTCCCAGAACTCCATATTCAATAATTCATCTTCAGAATATCCGGTCAATTTCTCACTGGCTGGGTTGACGAAAAGGAATCTTTCTTTGTATACGAAGATAGAAAATGGACTTGTATCCGCCAGCCTTCTGAATTTTTCCTCACTCTCCCTAAGGGCTTCCTCAGACTTTATTTTCTCCCTGGCATAGGCAAGGTCTTCGCTCACTTCCTTCAAGAGCTCCCTGTACTCGGAGGTCAACTCGACCGGATTCTCCATACCTACATATAGTAATCCTACAACTGTTTCTTCACGGACCATAGGTACTAAGATGCACGTATAACCAACTTCTGAGGTCTTATAAGGGCATTCTTGACATCTCTCCGGGTCCAATACCTGCATCTCTTTTGATCTAACGGTTTCTTTTATACAATCTGGTGCCTCTCCTTCACCTTCTGGTGTCACTGACCAATCTTCAGATAAACTGCAATCTCTACCGGTGGTAAAGGGTGATATCATGCCGTCCTTTTCATCCAAGAGTGCGATGGCAGAGCCTAGAAAATTCGCTTCTACGCTCAGCGAACTACAGGCTTCCATCATCACGTTCTCCAGGGAATCCTCCTGAACTATGACCTGGTTCACCCTGCTGATCGATTTCAGCAGGGAGTTCAGCTGTTTTATCCTTCTTTCAGCTTCCTTCTTCTCGGTGATATCGGAAGCTATCTCTACCGCACCTATGACCCTCTCGTTCTCGTCTTCTACGGGGCTAGCTCTTACCAGCCAAGAACCCTGATCTGGAGGCCAATTTTCTTGGGCCTCAGGTGTGAGCTCAGCTTCGGCGGATTCGCCGTTCCTTATCGCCCTAGTCACAGGACAGTTACTGCATTCTTCATCGAGGCCCCATGAATGGTAACATATCTTTCCCTCTAACTCTTCAGAGGGCAGACCCGTTGCTTCTTGATACGCCTTGTTGGCCCACTTTATGTGATGCCCGGTATCGTGATAGGCGATCAATTCATTGGTGCTATCAAGTATCAGGGATTTTTCTTCTTCGGACTTCTTAAGTTTTTTCTCCGTCCGATGATGTTTCACTTCCTGTTTTATAGAGTCTCTCAACACGTCATATTGGGATTGTAGATCGCCGCCCTTACGGATGTACCTGTTTGCTCCCAGGTTGAAGGCCTCTATGGCCACTTCCTCTCTCCCCTTCCCTGTAAAGATGATGAATGGTATTTTGATCCCTCTATCTCTGACCCTTCTGAGCAGTTCCAATCCATCCATCTCTGGCATCCGGTAATCTGAGACTATGGCGTCATAATCCTCTTTTTCTAGCTCCTTGAGTGCTTCCTCTCCAGATAACGCTGTAGTTAGATCGAACCCCTCTTCATTTTCTTCGAGAAAAATCCCCGTTTGCTCTAGGAATTCACTCTCGTCATCGACCAATAAGACTTTCATCTGTTTCAACTCCTTGACTTCGGTCCGGTTACTGAGTAGAAATAGGTTTTTAAGCTCTTTAAAATTTTCCCTACATAATTATTCTTAGTCTATCATATATGAGTTTGCTTGATCTATGATTCTTTTAGCTCCTTTATCGTATCGTCGTACTTCTTTTCTTTCGCATAGCTCAATCTCTGCTCGGAAAGTTTTTCTCTTTCTTTTGTCTCTTCATATTTAGACTTGTAATACTCCTTCTCTAGATGATAGGCGTCCCTCTCAATCCTCAGTCGATATTCTCCCAGGAAATCGTCCATCATGTCCTTCATCTGGTCTATTATCTCCTTCACTTTTTCGAGATTAATAGAGGATAGATCGGTCTTCTCGATCTTGTTGATGATATGGGCTGTATATCTATCGAACATCCCCACGGCATCATCTCTCTCTTCCATATTCAGGAGGAGATTGCCAAGGCGCCAGTAGAATGAGTCATTATCCAATCTTTCCTCGGTTTTTATTTCGTCTATTTTACCTTTTGCCTCTTCTATTCTTCCTTTCTCGATAAGGTATGAGGTCAGAAGGAACTTGTACTGGGGGATATCCTCAAGGCTTTCTCTATACTTCTCGAAGTACTCCATGAAAAGATCGATCTCTCCCCTATCTAGCACTTTCACGAGGAGTTCAAACAGTATCTCTAGCTCCTTTTCATATTTATTTATCAAGCTGTTCAGGAAATCCATGACAAGCTCTCTATCGGAGGTCTCTTCCGAAAGCCTTTCATAGGCATCAAGGAAAGCTTCTGGATAGTTCTTACCTTTCTCCATAGCATCCTTGAACTCATCTACGGCCTTCGACGGTTCTTTCATCTCCAAAAAAGTGTAGCCCTTGTTCAGATAGGCCTGCCAGTAGTCGTCTATGCGGATGGAACTTTCGAAGGATTCTAAAGACCGTTCATATTCACCTAGTCTTCTGAGAGTTATTCCTTTATTGAAGTGAGCTATACCGTAATCCCGGTCGATATCTAAGGCCCTGTCGAAGGCCTCTATCCCTTCTTCGTGCATCCCACGCTCGTTGGACAGGATAGCTCCCTTGAAATTCAATAGATATTTTTCGTTCTCATAGAAGGGAGAGAGATACTCTACATAGGAAAGAGCCTTGGATATCTTCTCGTTGTCCACCATCGCATCTATGATATCCATCTCACTTATCTGTATGTCCGTATTGGTCCTCATCTTTTTCAGCACCGGGGTCAGATCTTTATAGCTCTCTGGATCCTCTTTAAAGGCTATAGAGCCGAGGAGGTAATACCAACCGTTCGGAAAATCGGGTTTTAACTCCGTGGTCCTTGTGAAGCTCTTGATGGCCCCCTCACGATCGTCCAGTCTAAGAAGCACCTTTCCCTTGAGGAAGTATGCCTCGTAGTTGTCCTCCTCCACGGATATTATATCGTCTAACAAACTCACGGCTTTGTCAAAATTCTCTTCGTCTATAAGCCCTTTAGCTTCTTTTAAAGCAGCAGAAATGTTCAATGTTACACACCTTCTGAGGTAATGTTGTTTTGATAATCTCATAGAACTTTATATAATTATTGTTGGGGTTCCAGACCGACGGCTCATTCCCCGACATAACCTTTGCCTATCACGTACATCTCCGAGCTCGATTCTCGAGAGGCCTGAGGTGAATGCCCCTTGCTGAAATCGAATAAGGAATTTACCTGCTCTAAATAGTCTTCAAAATCTTCCCCCTGGAAGACCTTGACCACGAAGTTTCCTCCTTTCTTTAATGTTTTATGACAGAATTCTAGGGCCTGTTGAGCCAGGTATACCGATCGTGCATGATCCATAGAGTAGTTGCCCGTTATATCAGGTGCCATGTCGGAGATAACCACGTCCACTTCTCCAGCTATTATCGTTATCCTCTGTACGAAGGCCTCGTCGGTCATGTCACCTTTATAGGTATTGACACCATAGATATCCCTGATCCTTTCAAGGTCTACGGCCAAAACGTTGTCCTTTCCGACTTTCTCAACGGCGTACTCGCTCCAGCTTCCTGGTGCCGCACCCAGATCAACTACGACGTCCCCCTCTTTGAATATATTGAACTTCTCATCTATCTGCTTCAACTTGTATACAGCTCTGGATCGGTACCCCTCCTTCTTCGCTTTACGGTAATAGCCGTCTTTACGTTTGTATCCCATTTTTAAAAAACTCCTCAAGATCGCTTAAACAATAAACAAACTTGAGCTAGAAAGAGTATATCCTAATCCTCTAGTTCTTTCTCCTTTTCCTTCAGTTTCTCTTCCCATTCCTTAAGTTCCTGTTCTTTCTCGTTAAGGGTCTTTCTAGCGTTCTTTACACTCTCTTCGTCTTCCTCTAGCCTCTTTTCTTTCTCTTTGAGAGCTTGATTCTTTTCCTTCAGCCTGTCCACTCGCTCAGACATCTCCTTTCTCTTCTCCTTCAATCTCCCCTTGAGTTCTTCTACCTTTTTGGATTCTTCTTCGAGTTCCTGTTCCCTTTCGCTCAACTCTGATTCTTTCTCTTCCAGTTTCTCCTCTTTCTCTTCCACGTTCGTTATTTTCTGTTCCAACCCATCTCTTTCCTCCTCCATCTTCTCCTCTTCTTCCCTCAGTTCTTCCTCTCTTTCCTTTATCTCCTTCTCTTTCTGGTCGATCTTTTCCTTCTTATCTTTCAAGTCATCAAGCCTTTCTGAGACCTGGCTTCTTTTGGTTTTCAGTTTTTCCTTTATCTCACTGATCTTCTCTGACTCGGCTTCTACTTCTTCCCTCTCCTGTTTCAAGTTTGCTTCTTTTTCTGCTAATTCTTCTTCCTTTTTCTTCAGTTTCTCTTCCTTTTCTTTCAGGAGTTCCTCCTTATCCTCTATCTCTTTTCCCCTCTCCTCCAGTTCTGACTTCTCTTCCTCTATATCTTCGCTCTCTCTTTCTAGCTCCTCTCTTTCCTTTTCTATCTTTTCCCTTTCTTTTTCTAATTCATCTTCTTTTTCTTGTAGTCTTTCTTCTCTTTCTTTTACCTCGTTTTCTCTTTCTCCGAGTTGTTCCTCCCACTCATCCAGTCGGAACTGCTTTTCTTCTAGTTTTTCCTCTTTTGCGCTGACCGCTTCAGATTCTTCTTCTAACTCTTTTTCTCTTTCATTCAAAGTTGATTCTTTTTCCTCTATCTCCTCTTCTTCCTTCTCCAGATCCTCTTCTTTTTGGTTCAGTTCTTCCTCTTTCTTTTCTATCTCTTCTCTTCTTCCCTTCAGCTCCTCTTTTTCTTTCTCTAACCTCTCTTTTTCCCCCTCGATCTCTTCTCTTGAAGAATCCAACTCTTTTTTCAATTCTTTTAGTTCCTCTTCCTTCTCCTTCAGATCTTCTTCTCTATCTTTGACCTCCAGCTCCCTCTCTTCAAGATCTTCCTCTCTTTCATCCAACCGGAATACTGTCTGTTTGATTTCTTCTTCTTTGGACTTGAGTTCTTCAGTTCTTCTATCCAGTTCTTCTTCCCTTTCTTCGATCTCCTCCTCTCTGATCTCGAACCTGCGTTTCTTCTCTTCCAAGGTATCTTCAAGCTCTTCCAACTCCTCCCGCTCTGAACTGAGCTTTTCTTCTTTTTCGACTATTTCGTCTTCTCTCTCGTTGACCTCTTTTTCTCTACTATCCAACTCTTTCTCTCTTTCCTCTACTTCATCCTGCCGCTGGTCAATTCTTTCTTTTCTTTCCTCGATCTTTACTTCTTTCTCTTCGAGCTCGCTTTCTTTCTGTTCAAGTTCCTCTTCTTTTTCTCCGAGTTTTTGCCCTTTCCTGTCTAGTTCATCTTCTCTCTCTTCAAGTTCCTCTTCCCGTTCATCCAATCTATATTCTTTCTGCTGCAGTGAATCTTCTTTTTCCTCGACCTTCTCTTCTCTATCTTCTAGTTCCTCACTTCTCCGCTCGACCTCTTCTTCTCTTTCATCTAGATCCTTTTCTCTCTCGCCGAGTTTTTCTTCCAACGCTGAAAGCTCGCTTTCTTTGTCTTCCAGTTCTCCTTCTTTCTGTATCACCGTCTTCTCTCTGCTCTCTATTTCCTGGCTTCTGGTCTCCAGTTCTTCCTCCCTCTGAGTAAGTTCATCTTCCCTCTGGTCCAGTTCATTTTCTCTCTCTGATATCTTTTCTTCTTTTTCGGCCAACTCCCCCTCTCTATCCTCTATATCCGATTCCCTTTCGATCAGTTCGTCCTCTTTATCGTCTATTTTATTCTCTCTATCAGAGAGCTGTAACTGGAAGTGATCCAATTTGTTCTCAAGCTCCTCCAATTTCTCCTCCCATTCATCCAATGATCTTTCCCTTCTATCGATCCCATCCTCTACCTCCTCAAGTTTGACGGCCCGCTTGTCCAGTTCGTCTTCTTTGGAGTCTAAATCCTCTTCTCGATTATCCAACGAGGCCTCCCTTTCGGCAAGATCTTCCCCGACCTCGGTTAATTCGGCCTCTCTTTCCTCTATCTCAGCCTCTCTTTTATCTAGTCTTACCCTATCAGAGGTCAAATCTTCTTCTTTACTATCTAGTCGATTCTCCCGCTCGGTAATGGCCTCCTCTCTCTCAGTGAGTTCTTCCTCTCTCTTTTCTAGTTCTTCCTCTCTTTCGGCTATCTTTTCCTCTTTCTCTGTAACATCATCCTCCCTATTTTCTATCTCATCTTCTCTGGCCTCTAGCTCCTTCTCTCTTTCGTCCAGAGATTCCCCTCTCTCGTCCAGTTCTTTTTTCTGTCTTTTTACTTTCTCCCTAAAGTCACTCGACTTCTCTGTCAGGTTCTTCTCTACCTCGTCGAGTCTCTCCTCCCTTTCGTCCAAGTCTTCTTCCCGCTCATCCAGTTTTTTTGCTCTTCCATCGAGTTTACCGGCTCTCTCTACCAGTTCTTTCTCCCATTCGTCCATCTCTTCTTCTCTTGCCTCGAGATGGGTGATCCTATCGTCTATCTCTTCCCTCCTTTCTTTGATATCTTTCTCTCGTTCATCGAGCTCAGCCGATCTTTCGGCGAGTTCTATTTCCTGCCTGCCTATATCGTCTTCTAGACCCTCTATGTCCACCTCTCTCTCGTCTAATTCATCCTTTCTTTTATCCAGGCGGTCCTCTCTACGGTCTAGTTTTCTCTCCCGATCTTCTAAACCCTCTTCCCACTCGTTCAGCTCGTCTTCTTTCTCTTGTAAAGTGGAACCCCATTTCTCTAGGTTGGATTTTTTCTCTATAAGTTCTTCTTCCCACTCTTCGAGCTCCTTCTTCTTCATGCTCTCCTCAGAACTCTCCTTTTGATCCGGAGGTGGGCCGGGGTCCTCTAAAACAGGTTCATCCTTTTCCAATTTTCCTACACCTCAAATAACAAATCATCCAACATGAGGAATCGAGTAAGTTCATCTGTTCATGGAAGTTGGTACCTGTACCCAAAACCATCAATCAAATATAAATAGATTATGAATCAGAATAGGGGATTTATTGACCGTCAACGATCTCTATATGGTAGGTGATCTGTTCGGATGAATAAGACCATCCAGGTGTTCCCGCTGGAATATAGACTCTCCAGGAAACAGTTATAGTCTCATCGGTCCTGTTTCTCGGTGCGGCCTGAACACCCCCAAAAAGGTTGATCTCGCTGGCACTGTTGTTTCCCAGTTCCCCGTTACTCATGGATCTCCATGCTGACAGGTGAGATGTGTTGATGGAGACATTACCTAGTCCTATCTTCTCTCCACTCTCGTCGTTGTCTAGGGGATTCATGGGATAAACTGAAAGGTTGAAGTCGTAGTTCGCACTGTAATGTATCACTGGATTTTGACCCCCTCCGTTGACCTTTGGGTATGCGTAAGTGTCCGGTATCCCTGAGTTGTTGTACAGGTTGGTGTCGTTCGTCCAGACCGAACAGAATTTACTGATACCCAACTCGTTGTAGACCGTTGCCCCTTTTCCTCTAGACACAGAAACGTTCCAGCTGACGTCCCAGGTATTAGCTGTATCTAATCCGCTGTAGTTGCTTCCGCTTCCATTTTTAGGGGTATACCTTGTCTGATTTCCAAGGTATAAAGAAACGGTCCAGTTCCTTGTCTTTTCTTTCGAGTATGTGAGGTCGGTTGAATTCAGCATGATCTCATCATTTGGATGGGGAGAAAGGAGGGCCCAACCGGTTCCGTTATAAGATAGATTCCATCTCGTGTTCGGATAATCAAGCTCCGGATAATCAGAAGCGTTGCCTATCGACCCGTTATCCACCCATCCCCTGATGGTCAGTCCTTCAAATGAAGAGGTCCATCCCATCTCGGCGGTGACGTTGATCTTGAGGTCTAAAGTATTTTCACTCACGTTATAGACCTCCGCATAATCCTGAGTCACGTTCTGGTTGTCTTGGAACATACCTCTATAATTTATTATAGCCAGTCTTTGCCTACTCAACACCGTCACGTTTCCGTACCAGTTCGACCATCCAGGTTTTCCCACCGCGATGGGGTCTATCCTTCCTATCGTACCGAGGTGACAGACAGACCAGCCGGTGTAGATGTCACTAAAGGAGCCGTAATAGTCGGCGGTAGCGTTGACTGCGGTCATGGAGGATTTCATGGAACTCTCTCCCTGGAAAACGTAAAGGCCTCCAGCGTTCGAAACGGTGCCGTCAGCGGTATCGTTGTACGGGGCGCCCACGTAGATGTCGGCGTGGCCGTCATCGTTCAGGTCTCCCATGTCTAAGGAGTAGCCGAAGCGGTCTCTGTCCTTGGTACCTGAGATCGTTGTATTCGCGGTGTCTCTCCCTCTCTTCTGTGAGACACCGTTTCGGCCGCCGTTGAACAGATATACTCTTCCTCCAGTGTGTTCATAGGTGTAGTTGATATATACGTCGTCTATATGCCAATAATCCCACCCACTTCCAGTTCCGGCGGTTTGAGTGAACCGTAATCTAAAATCAGAATGAAATGCATCCTCACTCAACTTGTAGGTTCTTTCAAATATTTCCCCTGGGGTTCCAGCTCCCGGGAAGCTTTCTAACATTACCCAGTTCCCGTTTTGATTAAGATAATGTATCTGGAGATCCTCGTTTATGTCGGGGTCCTCGCTGAAAGCATCATCACCTCTTCTTATCCAAACGGAGAGATTAACGATATGGTTCGAGGATAGCGTGTTAAGGTCCATAGGTTTTGAAAGAGCGGAGCAGGTTCCTTCACCGGTCCTCATCGAATATTGACCGCTGTTGGATGTATCCGTGTTGACTGTTATACTGCCTCCTCCAGACTCGTTCGTTGTCCAATCGGGGTTGTTCAGGTCACCATCCTCAAAATTATCACTAAGTGGGGTATAAATTTTATCTCCCTCCTTCACTGGTGCACCTATAAGTAGATCATCGTAAGAATCTCCGTCGATATCTTTTCCTCCACTCACGTCCCAGCCGAATCCTGTTTTTCCCCCACCTAAAAGGATATTATAAGCATGGGGACGGATCAGCTTGACCGAATGCAGCACTGGGGATCTATCCCTGTTCAAGAGTTTTAAATCACACTTGTACATCAATCTCTTTCCAGGTCTTGAAATATCAACCTTTGCACCGCTGGAAATTACCGGGTCCCAGGTTTTTCCTCCATCGGAAGACACAGATAAATTCAGATTTGAAGGAGCATCGGTCGTATCACTAGCATTCCAGTAGACCTCGACAAAGCCCATGTTGGTCTCGGTATGAGTTATAGCAGAATAGAATGTCCCATTATTCACATAGGGATCGAACCTTAGTCCTAGAAAATCTATATGGATCCAACCATCTTTTACCAGGTCTGGGGTTTTATTGAGCATGATCGCCAGTCTCCCATTTTTCTCATCAAATATATACTGGGTTAGATTAGTCGAACTGTTGTACCACCCCTCGTTCGCTGCCCCTTGTCCTATATCGATATCATTCAATCTGATCCACTGACTCGAGGAATTGTCCCAGACACTCACATTGCAGTCGTTCGCCTCCTCATAACCATAAAATGATAGACTCGTATCCCCGGTATAGTCAGTACCGAGATTGTAGAACCCAAACTCGAGGCGGTAATATCTTTCGCTGGTGACGTCGAACCAAAGACGATCGATATACAGAGAATCCTGGGTGGTGTTCCAAGCACCTCTATCCGTATCTAAAACTCCGACATAGATAGTACCCTCGTATCCCTCGAGGGTTGCATCAGTATAACTATGAACATAGTCCTCATCGGAGGTATTTCTGACCGTGAACATCTCGGTCCAACCAGCTGTTCCTACGTATCCATTTCCTGTTGTTGAATAATAGAATGTAAAATTGTCATGGTCTTCAGATTCAGGATGAAACGCCTCTGCATTGAAGGCCTTATCGCTCCCCGAGGGTATGGAAAATGACCAGGTATGTTCGAGACTGCTCGTCGGGACCCTTCCACTCACAGTAACATCGTCCACCCATCCTTCAGCACCCCCGATTATGACAGCTACCGCCACTGTGAACCTGATCTTGAAATCGGGATTTTCACCGGCGGATGAAGGCAGAGAAAAAGAACTCGTTGACCAGGCGTTGTCACCGGATACGGATTCCAGTGAATGCCATGTTGAACCATCGTACCACCAAGAAGTCAGTGTTACGCCAGCCCAGAACTGCACACTCGTGCTTTTGTCATATTGGAACTCAATCGATGTGTAATTTGTGGTGTCTATACCTATCTCGAAGGATGCGTTTCTACTCCCATCTACTGCGTCAGCTCCCGCTGAATATGTCCCGGATGAGGAGGTACTGGACGTCACCGTTGGATTGTTAGAGGTCGTCCAATCTGGATCCTGGAGATCACCATCTTCAAAGCCGTCGAAGAACCTTTCTTCCCTCCCGTTTATACCTTCTCCTTCACTTAGGATCTCGTAACTGTCGTCACTGTATTTTGTTTCGGTGTAGCTGTTCGTTTTTGATCCGTTGACGGTGTTTTCGCCGGTAGCGGTTTGATTCATCTCGCCGCCTGCTTCTTGAACATTCCACCTGTTCCCGTCCTTTTCTTCCGTGTCATCGATATCGCCGGTCGAGTTCTCCTCATCGTATATATCCCCTTTTCCGTCCACGTTACTGCTGCCTTCGTTCGGCGTTTCATCAGCTAAAATCACGTCTCCATTGTTGGAAGGAGGAGATGTAGAATTTGTAATGATTTTTGTATGATAACCGGTCCCAGAATTGAAATCATCTACAGTTGTGTTCAACTCCCTTACTAGAAAGTTTTCTTCTGACCCATAGTAAACATAGGCTTTATCCTCGTTTGGCACCCCGACTGCAAGATCTTCGTAACCATCTTTATCGAGATCTCCGGCTCCGCTCACGGAGAAGCCGAATTCCATATTTGTATTCTGCTCACCTGTCAATCTTTCAAATTCTCCATCTCCCGCCTGGTAGAAGTTCCCTAGAGAAGAATTACCTTGCAAGACATAGGCCGCTCCGGTATCGGTTTCCGTGCCAACGTCAACTAATGGAGCGCCAATTGCTAGTTCATCGTACCCGTCACCGTTGGCATCGAACCCACCGGACACGCTCATGCCGAACATATCTCCTGGAGAAGCTCCGTTCAGAGTTATATCGGCATCTGATACGCTGTAGGAATCCTGCCAGTTTTGTCTTCCTTTGAACACATAGGACGAGCCGCTTCCGTTGTCAGGTTCTCCGAGGACCAAGTCCTCGTAACCGTCGTTATCTATGTCACCTCCACCACATACGTCCCAGCCAAGATGTCCTCCATCGGTGTTGCCATAGATGGTCACGTTGGCACTCGAAGGTTTTAGACCACTATTACTGATATTTTTATAACCTAGAAATATATACACCGCTCCTGCTTCGGGAATACCTCCGGCCTGACTGTCGTTGTAAGGAGCTCCTATTATTATGTCGTTGTACCCATCACTGTTCAGATCACCCTTGCTTATGTTCCAACCGTATCTTTCACTTTCGCTTGAATTACCGGAGATAAGCTCGACCAGATTTATGGGCCTAGCTTTGTTAGAGCTACCTTTCTGAAGTAACCCTTTATTTTTTACTGTGCTGTTTCCGCGTTTTATCTCTCTTTTTACGGTATCGCTACTCGTTTCGTTATTAGTTTGATCGCTGCTCCGGGGGTCGGAGGTGGGGGTATCGTCTTCTTGACTGAAGTTCAGCCCGTTGAAGCCGGCGGACAAGCCGCTCACCAGCAATATGGCTATCAAAGAGATGGCCGCGATCATGGACGTTTCTCTAGAATCTAATCTCACCCGACCGATATTCTTTCTGCTATCAGGATAAACGGATAAGGAGCTCGAACTGAAAGAGAGGGTACTCAAAGATAGGCTGAATATAGAACTCGTCGACGTTGAGTCGATAAAGTTCAATCCTTTACCTTCTCTTTTTCCACCCTCTATCTTCCTGACGAATTTTTTATGGTTCAAGACCAGGTCAAGTTGAGTCGCTATCAGTATGAGGGTCAGGAAGAATACTACGTAATGGTGGACCCGGGCTAGAGAGTAGGGGACGAAGTAAACGTACATGCCTAATGATACCCCCATAGAGAGGGATATGGCCAGTGATAGTGCGATAGTCTTCCTTTTGATAGAGAGCGTAGTCTCGCTGAAATCATATGAGATCAGTGTGGAGACCAGCAGTCCCAGGGCTACGAAGAATGATGCAGTCAAGGATGGTAGAGATTCTCCCTGTAGCATGGGCATCGGTGTTAAATACAGCAGCACCCTGGATGGTGATATCAATGGAAAAACGAGCAGAACAGCGGAGAATTCGATGCACACGTAGATCACTAAAAAGATAGGAACCAGAAAAGAATAGACAGGGGCAACTAGATTTGACAGATCAGCTGCAGGTATATCACCGGTGAATTTTCTCTCTATCTCTACGAAGCTTTCTAGGACGGAGCTCTCTTCCATCTCTTCAAGGCACTCGTTTATCCTGGCTAGGCTCTCCTCATAGTCACCAACCTCGGCCTCTTTCTTGGCTTCCTTCAGTATGTTCATATAGGGTCTTATGTCCACATTCTTATTATCCAGTATCGTGATCTCAAATTTTGCTTCCTTTAATCCTTTGGATATATCAGATATCAAGGACAGCTTTTCCAGAGCCCTATCAAGAACTTTAAGGCCATTTTCGTATTCGTCCTCCTCTCCAAACTCTACAGCCTTTTTCAAATCTGATTTTACTGGTCCTAGATTAATGCCGGTCTTTCTTGCCTCATTTATTTTTTTTCTCGTTTCACGGAGCCTTTCCTTGAATCTTTTTTCTTTGCTTTCTCGCCCTTTTAATGTCGATAAAATACTTGGAATGGATTTCGCCTCTTTCAATCCTTCCCTGTAGTCTCCTTCCGTTACTCTCCCCCTGATGGAGTCCAGTTTCTTTTCGACTTCACTAGTATCTATATCAGCAGGTAATTCTTTTAATTCTTCTTGAGCGTCAGAGATTATCTCGCTGATCTCTGCGATCATCTCTCCTTTCCTTACCAGCTCTGGGATCGTTCTAAGAGCCTTTCCATAGGCACCCTGCTCTTTGAGTTCAAGGTACTCCCTATAATCCTCTTTGAAATCTTCAAGTTCTACGACCCCCTTTTCCTCCAACCTATCGATGAATTTCTGTATCTTATCAGTATTTGATTCGAACCTGCTTTCATATTCGTCTATACCTTCGATGCCCTTTCCGCTCTTATCTGTCAGGCCCTCTTCCTCCTCTAGTTTTTCGATCTCTTCTGCTATATCCTCGACCTTCTGCTCGTCTAGGGATTCTAGGATCTCTATAATGTCTTCCTCTTCCCCCATCTTATTTCACCTCCATCCAGATTACCTGTTTGAACTTCCTATAAGATATGTATACGGCGGTGGCAGCAGCTATCACTATCAGAAAGGGGGAGATATTATAGATCCCGCTCATTATCGAGGGGAAGGTGACCTCCATACTGGCCGAAAGCTGATGAGTGTCCTTTATGTTCAAAAGAACTGTCCATCCCCCGTCGATGAGGAAGTAAAAGACCAACTCCATGTCTGTTTTGTCTTCCACGGAGCTGGAATTTCGAGGTCTCTTAACAGTGCACTCTTCTGTTACTAGAGGACTGCCCTCAAAGTTAGAGAAATCATCTATCCTGTTCTCTTCAGTCGGTATTTTGGTGTCGTTCTTGTACTGTATGTATCCTCCGGAGGCCATGGTGGTGTCCTTCTTGTCCAATATGGTCAAGTTTATCTGGCTTATATCCTGCCAGCCGTTATAATCTGAAGCTATGACCTTCAATCTATACACGTGATTGATCTTCTTTAACTGTGCATCACTTATATTTGGTGCTACGTTTATGACGCTGACTCCACTCTGGTCAGGGTTGCCTCTACTGGTTGGAATAAGCAAGGATGAGATACACCCTAATAATAACAGCGATAGGATAAAGACAGCCGAGAATTTTAGACTATCTTTCCTCCTTTTCCTCATCTTCCACCTCCTCATTTCTGAATCTGGTTAGTATGAAATAGAGAACGACCAAGACCACTCCGATCAACAAGATCATCATGTTGATTTTACGGTTTGGAGTGAATGGTTCTTCCTCTTTTTCGGTTGATGGTCGTTTCTCATCGATCCTTATAGATGTTGTATATTCCCTTTGGGTCTCTCCCTGTTTGATCCTGTAGATCACATGAGCGGTGGTATTCTTTACATTGGATTTGACCGTTACGTTGAACCTGTATTCCCTACCAGGTTCCAAAGAAACCGTGGTGGGCACTCCGGTTTTCCCAGCGCCTTTCACTGATTTTAGCTTTACCTCCTCTGCACTCACGTCTATATTTACAGGTTTATCACCTGTGAGGTAGAAGCTCAGAGTTTTTGTTGAACCGTATTTCATCTTCGTCTTGTCTAGATATTGAACTGTTATACCCTCGCTCAATTCTTTTATCTCGTATCCTGAATGTCCGACCGAGATATTCATGTTGAAACTGGCTTGATACTTGGAGATGAGAGCGAAAGTCGCGTTCGAAACTACATTTATTGGGGTTATGTCGATGGTACCGCTGAACTCCCTGTAACCCGGTTTCCATTTCCCGGAGGTGAACGTTATTGTAGACTCGACCTTTTCATCCGGGTACAGCATACCGTTGGGGTCTGAAGCGGTTATCCTGGAACCGTACTGCTCGAATTTGGTTTTGTACTCTAAAACACAGTTCCCCTCATTGGTGAGTATGAACTTTTGAGGCGAGGATGATTTCGTTTCTGAAGTGAAGGGCTCGAAATTGATCCTGAAGTCCGCCGTGGTCAGCGATAGGCTCCTCTGAGGCTTTTTCACCCATACATCGTACTCGTTCCCATTGACCGAGAGGTTCCACCAGCCGGGGTTCTCGTCTGCTTCTATTCCTGCGACCAGTTTGAAGTGGCCTGAGGAGGAACTAGAAGCGGAGACGTCCATGAAAGATGTGTCTCCCTGCCAACCGCTATCGTAGTACCAATTGTAGGAGGTATCGCCTCTATTGATCGTGACGTTAGCCTGTGAAGAATCGAACTCGATGGAGTGTAAAAAACCGCCGATCATTATGGGGTTTGGACCTTTATGCTGTGGAGAATAACCTAATAGTGATATAGAGAGGTTTTCGACTGGTTCACCCTTTGTAGTGCTGAAACCAGGTGATACGGCAGGTATCAAAATCAGTAAAATAATTAAAAAAAAAAGTTTTTTGTTTTCACTTTTATCACCTAGAATTCAGAGTCCATGGTTATATGGTAGGTTATCCTTGTATCATACGTATCTGCGTACTGTCCGACCGGTATATCGATCCTCCAATATGTTTTGAACGTCGTCCAGTTACCACTAGAATAGGCAGGATGAGGCGTTGCAGAGTTCAAATAGACCGGTGTATTTAGGGCTGAGAAATAGACATACGAACCTATACCGTCGCCCCAGTTCGTATTTACCGCTATATTGCCTATCCCTATACTATGGCTCCCGTCATTGTTATCCAGGTCTCCCGTATCCAAAGTAGCGTTTAACATAGCACTTACATTGTATCTATCGTTACTCCGTATCTCTAGACTGGTATTCATCGACTCGTCTGTTGAATGGTCTACAGTCTGTCCAGGTGCTCCACTACCCGTGGCATCTCCGCTGGAACGGACATAAACATATTTGTATACACCGAATTCGTTCGTCACGTTCTCTACAGCGTTGGGCTGTGAGGAAACCGCGGACCAGTTCACGTTCCATGTATTGGGGGTATCTCTGACTCCCCAATCAGCACCTTGATCTGCTTGGGCATGCTTGATCTGATAGTTCCACAGTAAAGTTACCGTCCAATTTACAGTTAGATCGTCCTGGTAGTTTACTGTATGGGAATCGAGGATCACCTCGTTGTTGGGATGGCTTGATACCAGACTCCAGGAAGGGGTTCCTGTAGTGTTATCGTATACGATTTTCCATCTGTAGTTGGGCCCACTAACATCATTGTAGTCATTGTTTTCATCGCCGTTATCGAACCATGCGCTGACGTTTACGTAATCTAGATAATCGATGGTCTGGGTATGCGTAACGTTGATGGTCACTTTGGTAGCTGAATTCACGTTCCCCTGGTTATTATGGAGTATAGTGTTACCGTTCTGGGTTATATTTCTGTAATTAACCCTAGGTCCGAGCACTAGAAGCTCTAAATTACTGTTCTCATCATAGTCTTCGGATATATCTGCAGCTGTACCCAACATACCAGTGGCTGAGATCGTCAGTATCAAGGCGATCAGAAGTATCACCAAAGATTTCGGAAAAGATAGCTTTTTCATTTTTACCACACCTTTTGGTCCAAAACTTGTCTTGTAATATGCTGACTTCCGGTTATATATGTTTTTCCTCTTTTATCAGTTCTGAAAATCACTGAAGGACCTTGTATCACGGCATTATATTAGATAATAAAAACGGTTTTAAAATATCGGAACAAAAGTCTCGATCAGTATGATGATGGATAAGTTTTTTAATAGGAGCTCTAGTAATCTATCCCAACTAAACGACCCTGAAGGTGCATAGGATGAAGATATTGCTGATACACTCGGACTATCTGAAGTACGAAGTCAAAAAAGAGACGCCTGTAGCGGAAGAGATAGAGGAAGAGATGAAGAAGGGTGAGATGGAGGAATGTCTCTCCGTCTTCACGGCCGTGGAGGAAAGGGATGAAGACGCTGAGAAGAACGTGATCGAGAAGGGAGTCAAAGAGATAAAGGATACCGCCGAAAAACTGGGTGTCGAGAAGATAATGCTTTATCCTTACGCACACCTGAGCTCCGAGCTTTCAAAGCCGGAGACCGCCATCGAGGTCCTGAAGGGTCTGGAGGAAGCCTTAAGTCCCGATTACAAAGTGCACCGCTCCCCCTTCGGCTGGTACAAAGCCTTCCAGCTTAGCTGTAAAGGCCACCCACTATCTGAACTTTCTAAAGAGATCGTAGGAGAGGAAGAGGAGAAAGAAGAAGTTGTTTCCAAAGCACTAGAAGCGGAGGAGACCACGAGATCAACATGGGGGATCATGGAGCCCGACGGAACTCTGCATGAATTGAACGTACGAGGCAGTGAAGTCTCAGGCTATGATTTTACTGGAAACGAAGACCTGAAGACCTTTGCAATCTACGAGGCGGGGGAGAAGGAGAGCAGAGGAAAGGAATCACCTCACATAGACCTGATGCAGAAGCACGAGCTGGTGGATTACGAACCTGGCTCGGACCCCGGCAATCTACGTTTCTATCCAAAGGGAAGGATGATGAAGGGCCTGCTCGAAGACTACGTGAGTGAAAGGACCAGAGATTACGGGGCCATGGAGATAGAATCCCCGATAATGTACGATATCGACCATCCCGCTTTGAAGAAACATCTCGATCGTTTTCCCGCGAGACAGTACAGGATGGAGACCCCGGACACCAACGTCTTTTTGAGATTCGCTGCCTGCTTCGGACAGTTCCTCATGGCTAGGGATATGACCTTATCCTACAGGAACATGCCGGTACGACTTTATGAACTGACCAGATACTCATTCAGGGTCGAGCAGAGAGGGGAACTGACAGGTCTGAGGAGACTGAGAGCCTTCACGATGCCCGACTGCCATGCCATGTGTAAGGACCTGGAACAGGCCAAGGACGAGATGATGACCCGGATGGACCTGGCCATGTCCGTCGTGAACGACATAGGTATAGGAGTGCCTACCGATCTGGAACTGGTGGTCCGCGCAACTGAAGACTACTTCGAGGAGAATCGTGATCAGGTCGAAAGACTGGTCGAGAACTACGGAAAGCCAGCGTTGATAGAACTGTGGGACAGACAGCACTCTTACTTCGCTCTTAAGTACGAGTTTAATTATATCGATCCTCTGGGCAGAGCTTCTGCGTTGGTGACCGACCAGGTGGACGTCGAGCAGGGAGAAAGGTACGATATACAATACGTGGATGAAGACGGACAGGAGAAACATCCCTATATACTACACCTGTCTCCCAGCGGAGCCATCGAGAGGGTCATCTTCACGTTACTGGAACAGGCCGCACACGTAGCCGAAGAGGGCGACAAGCCGAGCTTTCCCTTCTGGCTTGCACCGACCCAGGTTCGGTTCGTTCCCATATCGGACGACCAGTTGGACTACGTAAAAGAAGTAGCGGACGAGTTCGAAGGCGTCAGAACGGATATAGACGATACCGACAGAACGGTGGGAAAGAAGATAAGGAACGCTGAAAAGGAATGGGTGCCCTACATAGTCGTTATAGGACCGGACGAGGTGGAGAGCGGAGACCTCTCCGTTCGGATAAGGAAGGAGGAAAGAGAAGAGCAGATGACCATAGAGGACCTCAAGACCCTTTTGGAGGAAGAACAGAGAGGCATGCCATTCCGACAGATCCCGCTTCCAGAGATGTTGAGTGAGAGACCGGTCTTCACGGGCTAGAGTATCACAAGAAGGGCCAGCCGAGGGGAAGTTTTATATCCTTGAAATCTTTTTTGAGCCCCCAAGACAGTGAGGAATCTATCATGGGAAACATAAGACCGACATACATAAAAAGAGTCGCCATCGAACTAGTCGAGAGGTTCCCGGATGAGTTCGACCCGGAGGACTACGAGCACAATAAAGAGAAGGTCGAGGAGTACACCAACGTCGATTCGAACATGATGAGGAACAAGATCGCAGGTTACATCATCCGGTATCTGAACCGCGGCGGCAGAACGACTTGAAATAAAGATCTATTCTTCGATGACCGTTTCTTCAGCCACGCTCACGCACGCTAGGAAGTCATCCAAGGTCTGCAACAACTTAAGCGGGCCTTCCGCCTCTGCTTTACATATCAATTTTTCGTCCTTCTTCTCTATCGTTATGTATCCCTCGTTGTCAGGAGAGACCGACGACATGATCATCAAGGCGATCTCTTCGGAAGCATACTCTAGCTCTAGCTCGCAGGAGATACCGCACATCGTTTGGTAGATAGACGAAAGGATAATAAACTTTTATGGACCTATGGATAAGAGACACAAATTTTAAATCCTCGACCATTGCTAAACTCGTACTCGCAAGATTTTATGAAGGGGCCAAAAATGTCGCAGTTGTTCGCAATAAAATGGAGTGTCCCGCTTTTGGTCACATCTATTGCCATCCTTTTCCTAGGCCAGTATATAAAGAAACACGGCAAAAACAGGGTTTTGAGCCAGGGCTTCTTCTACCTGACCCTAGTCATGGTGGGATGGTGTGTGGCCGAGGTCTTGAAGATATCCATACTTCAGGCGGGCGGACCCGATAGGACCATAGCACTTAACTCCTGGAGGGGTGTGATTTACGATCTCCGTTACTACTTCATCTCTTTCTTGGGCCCGGTCTTCCTTCACACCGTTCTAGGCCTGACAGGTTATCAAGATAATAAATATATGAAGATCATATTAACGACATCTTACACCCTAGCTATCGTAGCTATTTTGATGTTGACTCTCCAACTAGCTTTCGGTTTGCCCTATGTTACGGTGAAGCTGGTAGTACGAAACGGCTTTTTAGAGGAGACCTCGACACCGCCCTTACTTTGGTACTATCACAATGTATATGTATATGGGTCCATCCTAGTAGGTCTCTCTCTTCTTTTCAAGACTGCCATTAAACCCGAGGAAAAACTACAGAGGATGCAGGCTCTGACTTTCCTGATACCTGTCCTGACGATAATACCTTTCAACTTTATGTACGTGAGCGAGGCCTCGTTCATGTCCATGGGTGTTGACATAACACCGCAGATGTTCAGTATAGCTGCTATATTTATCGGGGCGGGCCTGCTCAAGTATGGGATTGTCAGTGGAAAACCTATCCGCTCGGTTTGGGTAAAGATGATGTTGATATTCGGTCTTTTCCTTTCACTCATATTGGGTCTCAATTATATCGTCATGTTCGTGCTCTTCAGTTTCTTTTCCGTCACCAGAGAGATAACGGATATAATGCTAATAATGGGCCCACCTACGGTCTTCGCTGGTCTCATATTGGCCTATTTTCTGGCTAAGGGCATAGTAGGTCGGATAAGCAAGGTCTCAGAGGTGGCAAAGCAGATATCCGAAGGTAATTTTGATGTTACCATAGAGGAGAAGGAATCCGACGACGAGATAGGAGATATGGTCGACGCCGTCCAGGAGATGCTGGACAATACCGCAGAACCGGTAAGGAAGATAAGTGAAGCAGCGGATGCCATCTCTAGAGGAGACTTCTCGAGGGAAATATCTATCGAAGCGAAAGGTGAACTGAACAAGATAGTCACTTCCTTCAAAAGGATGCAGAGGAACCTGAGGAAGAGTCTGACCGAGATAAAGAACGCCCAGAGAGAGATAGCGAGAGGTGATCTCGACACATCCATAGAGACAGAAGACCTAGAGGGCGACTTCTTGGATATGGCTACCGCCGTGAATTCCAGTATAGCCCAGATAGACAACAGTATAGAAATGGTCGAGGAGATGATGGGTCATATATCCGAAGGCAAGCTGGACGAGGATATGGAAACGAAAGATCTGGAAGGTGAATACCTGAAACTTGCTGAAGAGATAAACCAGACCATGAACAGTCTTCGGACAACGTTCTCCAGCATAAACCGCTCCATGGACAGTTTAGCTCAAGGAGAATTTGAGAGGATAGAGGAGGATGAAGAACTGAAAGGCGAGTATAGAGAGATAGCGGAGAACGTGAACAGGACGATAGACGTTACGGAGAACACCTTGAAGGAGATAAGGGAGGGGGCCCAGAGCATTGCCGAGGGAGATTTCAGCAGAGAAGTTGATACTTCGCAGTTACAGGGAGAGTATCTAAAGATAGCGAAGAGCCTGAACGAGAGCATAGATTCCATGGAGGAAGCCCTGCATAAGATATCGGAACTGAGCACCGCTCTAAAGGAATATGAACTGGACAAGGAGATAGACTTCGAAGGCCTGCCCGGTCTCTTCTCCGAGATGGGCAAGGACCTGAGCACAGCGGTGAGAGAGACCAGCGAGAGTATAAGGGAGATACAGAGAGCGGCCCAGAAGGTCTCCAAAGCTTCGAGCAGTATAGCTTCATTTTCGGAAGACTTGAACGAGACTTCTCAACGGGTGTCGGAATCCGTGAAAAATATTTCAGAGGGTGCGGCGGAACAGGCGAGGATGACCGAAGACCTTTCCGCAAGAGTGGAGGACGGCGCAGCCAGCATGGAGGAAAGTTCCGCTTCGGCTGAAGACATCGCCTCTGCAACGGAAGAGACCGTTGCAAAAGTCGATGAAGGACGACAGTTCGCCCTTCAGGTATCCGAGATGGTATCCGAGCTACAGAACATCTTGGAGTCCACGGCTGAGAAAGCGGAGAGGTTGGACGAACAATCAGATGAGATCGTTGACGTAGTAGACGCCATCTCGGATATAGCGGAGCAGACGAACCTTTTAGCGTTGAACGCGGCTATCGAGGCGGCCAGGGCCGGAGAAGAAGGTAAGGGATTCGCAGTTGTGGCTGACTCGGTCCGTGAACTATCCGAAGAGACTCAGGAGGAAACGAAGAGGATCAGGGAGACCATAGAGAAGACTAGGGAGTACGCCTCTGAAGTTGTAGAAGGGGTAAACGAGGTGAAAGAGAAATCGGACGAGGTGGACGAATTAACGGTAAAGAACAAGCAGTCGCTGGAGGAGATAGAGGAAGCCAGTCATTCCGTCTCGGAATCGATACAGGAGATATCTATATCTGTTAGCAAATTAGCGGAGGATCTTCAGGAGTCTTCAAGAAGGGTGGAGGAGGTCGCGAAGATAGCCGACGAGAACGATAGGGCTGCGGAAGAGTCCGCCGCGGCAGCCGAGGAACAGACCTCTTCGGTTGAACAGTTGACCAATTTGGCTGATGACCTCTCGGAACTGAGCGAGAACCTGACTGAGGTTGTAAATAGATACGACCTGATGAAGTATGGAGAAAGAAGCGGAGAAAAATAGCCAGATTTATTAAAAAACAAAAATGTATAAATAAGTTAGGCGGTGTATACCACCAGTGCGGCGAGAAGAGTTTCAAGAGGACTTTTGGATACCCGCCTCTCTACATATAAAAAACTCTTGAAAAGGTGGATATACCATGTTCGATCTGTTCGGGATAGACCTGTTCGGTAAGGAAAAAGAAAAGAAGATCGAGGAACTCCAGGGAGAGTTGGACAGATGTAGGGAGGAGAGGGATGAGCTTCAGGATGACCTAGCTAAAAGAGAAATTGAGCTCAAAGAAAAAGAACTGAAAGGGTCTTTTTTAGAGAAAGTCTCAGACCCGATTTTCGCCGTCGATGAGGATCACAAGATCGTTTATCTGAACTCCGTAGCTGCCGACATGCTCGGAACCTCTATGGAGAAGGCCGAGGGAAAGAAGGTCCATCGCTTCTACCGGTACGAAGGCTCTGAAGGAGAAGACCCAGTGGCTAGAGAGGTCTTTAAAAGTGACGAAAAAGTGATGGGTGATGGTCAGATCATCTTCGATGGGGGCGAAGAGAAGCACATCAGTTATTTCGCCGTCCCTATCCGTTGGAGAGATAGGACCCTGGTCTTGGAGCACCTGCACGATATAAGTGAGCTGAAGGAGGCTGAAGATAGGGCCCGTAGATACAAGAAATACATGGACAAGTTCCCCATGCCCTTGATGGTCATAGACGACGAGTTCGATATCCTCTACATGAACGAAGCCGGCGCTAGCGGAGCTGGATTGGAACCAGAAGACTGCCTTGGTGAGAAGTGCTATGACATATTCGATACAGTCGATTGTCAAACCCCCAGATGTGTCTGTAAAAGGGCCATGGAAGAAGGTGAATCTATCGTCGATGTAACCAAAAGAGAGAGTGTAGACTACAGGTCCAAAGGGGAGAAGGAAGGTGATAAAGAAGAGGTCTCTACCACCTGGATAAAAGACAGCGGCGTTCCGCTTAGGAACGAAGAGGGAGAGATAATAGGGGCTATGGAGACCGTCACCGACGTGACCCAGGAGAAGAGACTGACGAAAAGGCTCGAACGGACGAAGGACCAGCTTGAATCGGAGGTCAACAACGTTCTAAGGGTTCTGAGCAAGGTGTCTGAAGGCGACCTTACGGGAAGGGTGGAGCGTGAGACTAAGGATCTGGAGGAAGAAGAGGTCGCTGAAGATCTGACCCGGTTGATAGAGGGATTCAACGACATGCTCAATACTTTAGAGGACAATCTCAGGACACTTCAGAAGGTCTCTAAGGAGCTTGACAAAGCGGCCGAAAAGACGACTCATTCCTCTGATGAATTGAACAAGACCGCGGAGAAGGTATCCGAGAACGTCCAGAACATATCTATGGGCGCCTCTGAGATGGCCGATATGAGCGATGAGATCTCGAGTCGGATAAGGAAAGGCGTAGATGAGATAGAGACCACCTCTTCATCTATAGAGGATATCGTAGCCGCTTCAGAAGAAACCTCCGCTCAAACCGAGGAGGGCAAACAGCAGGCCGAGGAGGTGGCGAACACCGTCAAAGAACTCCATGACGTACTGGAAGGCGCTTCGGAAGAGGTCCAGAAGCTGGATGAGCAGTCCGACGAAATAGGCGAAGTGGTCGAGACGATCTCGGGCATAGCGGATCAAACGAACCTGTTAGCTTTGAACGCCGCTATCGAAGCAGCTAGGGCCGGGGAATCCGGCAAGGGTTTCGCGGTCGTTGCCGATTCAGTTAGGGAACTAGCTGAAGAGACACAGGACGAAACCGAACGTATAACCGAGATAATAGAGAAGACCCAGAGTACGGCTACGCAGATAGCTGTTAGCGTCGAAAAGGTGATAGAGAAGACCCGTGAGGTGGAAAGTAAGACGGAATCGAACCTGGACTCCCTCACTCATATCGGGGAAGCTACGGACTCGGTCAGTGAATCGGTCCAGTCCGTTTCCATAGCCGTTAACGATCTCTCTGAACTCTTGAGGGACATATCTCACCAGGTGAGGTCTTTGGCGGAGATAAGCGAGCAGAACGCCGCCCAGGCCGAATCTTCCTCCGCGGCCACTCAGGAACAAGATGCGTTATCCCAGGAATTATTGGACTCGGCGAAGGACCTTTCCGACCTTTCATCCGAACTTACAAATATAGTTAACAGGTATGAATTAGGTGAATAATATGGGAGAAGAAGGAAAACAGGCCATGGGCCAGTGGGACGATGAATCCGTACAGGTCGTCCTTTTTAGACTGGGAGAGAACTACCTCTCCTGCCCCATCTCTCAGGTAGAGGAGATAATACAGATAGAGGGAGTAACACCGGTTCCCTCGACGCCGGACATAATCAAGGGAATAATAAACAGAAGAGGGGAGATCATAACCGTTGTGGACCTTGCAAAGTTGATGGGCCTCGATATAGAGATAGACCTCAAAGATTCTCAGCTGATGATACTCTACAGCGAGGAGAACGACGTCGGCATAGTGGTCTCAGAGGTGACCGAGATCCCAACTATAAACACGGAGGACATCGAGGAGCCCAGCAAGCCCTTGGAGACGCCGATAAACAAGAAATATCTGGACGGCATAGTCAAGAAGGACGACCGCCTCATACTGTTGATAGACCTGTTATCTCTGATAGAGAACCTAGCCCTGGAAGAGCTACAAGAGGTCGAGAAGATAACGACGGATAAGCAGTGAACAAATGAGGTGTTTACTATTCTAATCGATGTGAACGTGGAAGGAGAGAACAAGGAAGTCGAGGTTCCCGAGGATGGCCGATTTTCAGAGATAGTGGAGCAGTTCGATTACCACCTAGATTCCGTAGTCGTTCTATCCGGTGACGAGCCCGTGCCTATGGACGAAAAGATAGATACAACCAGGCCGATCAAGATCGTTTCTGTTGTTTCTGGTGGATAGGCTCCCTTTTTGGCAGTGAGATTATACTCATTATGTTCTCGTGGAATTTCGGCATCATCTCGAAGACCACTAGTAACAGTATTATGAGCAGTATGACCGAGCCGGTTTTTGCGATCTCGTTGTGTGCAACCTCAAAGGAGGTTATCCCCTCGTGAGTCAGGTATATGACCAGTGCGTTACGCCCTATGTTGGCTATATATATGACCGGCATCACCAGCAGCATACTTTTCAGCTTCTTCATCCGTTCTGCTTGAGTGCAGTAGAGCATTGCGCCCGCCGCAGCTAAGGTCTGAAGCGCGGTGCATGCCAGTATTATATTGATCTGTGCCCCCTCTATGGGCACGAATATGTTGTTGGAATTCACCCTGTAAAGGAGAGGGTTCCCCATGTAATGGATGGGTCCAGCCGAGAAGTTGTAGCCCATAGCGGAGGTCAACCAGGTGGTCTGCTCGGCTACGATCTTTATTAGATAACCAGAGAGGATTGGAATCCGTTCTATGACGAAGTATATCAGGGAAGCTATGGATATACTACCTGCCAGGAACTTCATATATTCCGGGTCCTCCCCCCATCTTTCCGATAGATATTCATGATAACCGAAGTAGAGGAACAGGGGTAGAGCTGAAACGCACAGAGCCGCGTTGAAGAAATCCTCGATGGCTAGAAACTCTGGTGTCTGACCTATCCAGAATACGCCTAATAATGATAGTCCGACTATCCTCAGGCGATGCTTCCTGTAGGAGAAGAGATAACCTAGAAGCAGAGTCACGCTTCCAAACCACAGGAAGATGTCGAATATCTTGATCATATCTGCTCAACACTTTTATCTCTATTTTATCGAACAACTATAAACATGTTTTGTTCCCGTAATGAAAAATATAAAGTATTCGTGCTACCATAGAATACTGTGATGGTGATGACTCGAGAGGATAGTGAAGGGATCGAAAGAGATATTGAAGAGGAGAACGAGGATGGTAGAACTACCTTCAACCAGATAAAGGGTATGAAGGTCTACGATGCAGATGGAGAAAAGATAGGACATGTATCCGATGTAGAGATAAATCAGGCTACTTTGAACCCGACCAAGTTGATGATCCACAAGGGATTCTTCGGCGAGTACCTCAGGGTGAATCTGAAGTACATAGACAAGGTGACCAGAGACGGTATCTACCTCTGGATAAGTCCAGCCAGGAACCTTGTTGGGTATCAAGTCCTTGACGTGGACGGCACCGAGATGGGGGAAGTTAGAGAAGCGGAGAAGGACCAGGATGGAAATCTCGAGTATATAAGAGTGGAAACCCGTATCATAAGGACGAGGGAGGAGGACGAGGAACTGGAGGCCTATGCACTGCCCAGCATGTCATTCGAAGATATGAGTATAACTCTGCCAGCTTCACCCATGGACGAGGGCCCTATAGCCACGCATCTGGATGTCAAGACAGAGGAGATCTATGTTAATTCCGAGGATATAGTGGATGTGGGCAAGGACTGTATACGGCTCAAGGGAAAGAAGGAGAGATACATGGACGAGAGAGCCAAGAAAGATCGATCATGAGCTCTTTGATAGTTGGGAATAAAGAGACTCAACTTTCGACGGACCATGTCATCAGGGACTATTGGGTTACAATATCATCACTCTGGGATGAGGAGGGACATGAACAACACCTTGGAAGGGATAGATAAAGATGGACAAAAATGACTCTTTCTCGACGTCCTCCTTGCAATATATATACTATATCTAATCTTTATCTGTCCTTTGTTAACGTCGACTAAAAACTAAAACTTATATCCTACAAAACATTTACCGCAGTCGATATCATGAAAGTACTCACCGTTGGCGGAGGAGCTAGAGAGCACACCATAGTGAAGGCGTTGACAGAAGATGGTGCAGAGGTCTACGCGGCCATGGGCAACAAGAATCCAGGCATAGCCAGGCTGGCCGAGGAATACACTCTGAAGAAGGGCACGGATATAGATCTAGTGGTCGATTGGGCTGTAGACAAAGGAGTGGAACTGGCCGTTGTAGGTCCCGAGGCTCCGCTGGGAGAAGGTATAGTGGATTCCCTAGAAGAAAAAGGTATCAAGTGTGCCAGCCCGACCAAAGCGGCCGCTGAGATTGAAACATCTAAAGAGTTCATGAGAGACCTCATGTCCTCTCACGACCTGCCCGGCAGGGTCGAATACAAGGCCTTCGACAACATAGAGGATATAGAAGATTTTCTCTCTCATTACGAAGGTGAGTTGGCGGTTAAACCGGTCGGGCTGACCGGAGGCAAAGGCGTTAAGATCATGGGTGAGCACCTGGAGGATAAAAAGGAAGTTATCGAGTACTGCGAGAAGATACTTGAAGAGGAGATCGGAGGCGAACCCAGACTGGTTCTTGAAGAGAGACTCGTGGGAGAAGAATTCACGCTTCAGGTCTTTACCGACGGTGAGACCCTGATACCCATGCCCTTGGTGCAGGACCACAAACGTCTGTTCGAGGGGGACGAGGGGCCGAACACCGGTGGTATGGGCTCTTACTCTCAGGCCGACGGTCTACTGCCATTCCTGGATGAATCGATTTATCGTGAGAGCGTCCAGATAATGGAAGAGACCCTGAAGGCTCTGAAGGAGGAAGGACGACCTTACAAAGGAGTACTCTACGGGCAGTTCATGCTCACCTCTTATGGCCCCAAGATAATCGAGTACAACTGCCGCTGGGGAGATCCAGAGGCCATGAACGTTTTACCTTTATTAGAGAGCGATTACGTTGAGATATGCGAGAGGATAGCTGAAGGCGAGTTAGATGGACTGGACGTGACCTTCGAAAAGAAGGCCAGCGTGTGCAAATACGTGGTTCCAGAGGGCTACGGTGTGGACCCGAACGGCGGCAACCCGTTAGAGGTCGACGAAGAGGCCGTAGAGAACGAAGGCGCCCAGTTATTCTATGCCTCCGTGGACGAGAAAGACGGGAAGATATATACTACGACCTCGCGCTCTTTAGCCGTTGTCGGTTACTCAGAAGATATGGAAGAAGCCGAGGCCGCCAGCGAAAGGGCTCTAGGTCATGTAAAAGGAGACCACATCAGGATGAGACACGATATAGGTAAGCCCCAGAGCATCCAGAGGAAGGTAGATCATATGAACGAGGTCAGGAGCGGAAAGCGATGACTGGACTCGACAGATTGGAGCAGATCGTGGAAGAGGTAGACGACAGTCTAGACGATAAGGATACTGTACGAGAGCTGGCCATGAAGTCGAGCCGTGCGATAAGAAGGCTTTCGAGGAAGGTGATCCAGAGTATACATAACGGAGAGGATGCTGAAGAGATAAGGGATACTCTCAACGAGGCCTTTAAAGAGGTATCCAAAGTCAAGAGCATCATAGAGGGACACCCAGAGTTATACCATGCCGGCTTTCTCCGAAACGGCTTTCAGGAACTGGCCGAGGCCCATCTTATCTGGGCTCTCAGCCAGGGAGAAGAGTTGAAGCCCCCTCAGGAATTGGATATAACACCCAGTTCCTATCTGCTCGGATTAGGCGATACCATCGGTGAACTGAGAAGGATGGCCCTAGATGAGCTCACCGAGGGAAATCTGGAAGAAGCAAAAGAGGTCCATTCCAAGATGGAGAGGATAAGGAACCTTCTTATGGGGTTCGATTATCCAAAGGCGATAGTACCTCTGAGGAACAAGCAGGACATGGCTAGAACACTAGTAGAGAAGACTAGAGGGGATATAGCTAACGCGGTGAGAAACGAGGAACTGATGGGGAAGATGGACCGACTCAGAGAAGATCTGGAAGAGTAACTTTTTAACCTTTCTTATCTTTTCTTTCCCTGGAAAATATCTCTTCATCCTCGTAGACTATCTTGAATATTCTATGATATGGAATGTGCCCCTCCACGCACTGGATGAATGAGCGACCCAGGTCCTCTATCTCGGAGCCTTTCATGACTCTAGAATCGTTCGGAGCTCCCCTATGAACGTAGTGTATCCTGGCTTTTTCTAGATCTCTTTTTCCTCTCCATTTCAATTCGTTCAGTACGTCTCTAGGAGTATCCATCGAAATGAAGAACTGTCGAGCGTCTTAAAAACCTTAGGCCGTCGAGATATGTTTTAATATGATACAACTCACTAAACCCAATCGGTATGACATCGAAGATATTGGTTATAGGAGCGGGCTGTGTAGGAAGACTGATAGCCGAAGATCTAGCTGGGGAGTATGAAGTTCATGCAGTGGATAGGAGTAGAGAGATCCTTGAAAAGCTCTCTCAGGATGTAAAGACTCACGAGATGGATTTCATCAACTCGGGGAATTCAACAGAATTTTTGAAGGGCTTTGATCTGGTCGTGAACGCGCTTCCCGGCAGGTTCGGTTTTACCGTCCTTGAGGACTGTATCGAAGCTGGAAAAGATGTTGTAGATATATCCTTCATGCCTGACGATCCTTTGGTTCTAGATGAGAAAGCCAAAGAGAAGGACGTGACCATAGTCCCGGACGCGGGTTTCGGCCCCGGTATGAGTAACGTTTTTGTCGGAAGACTGGCCGATGAGATCGAGGAGTTGAAAGAGGCCAAGATAAGGATAGGAGCCCTGCCTTTAGAACCGCAGCCCCCTCTTTTCTATAGAGCCACCTGGTCCGTTCAAGACCTTATCGAAGAATATACGAGGGAAGCTAGGCAGTTCCGAGATCATGAGATGGTCCAACTAGACCCCTTAGAGGATATAAAAGAAGTAGAGCTGAGAGATGAGACCTTCGAGGAGTTCTACAGTGACGGTCTCCGTACTCTTCTAGATACGGTTGAGATCAAAACCTTGGAAGAGACAACCCTAAGATGGGAAGGACACCTAGATAAGATGAAGGTTTTGAGAGACCTAGGTTTCTTCGATGAAGGCCAGATAGAGAACACCTTAGATGTTATAACACCGTTGATGCGGTTCGAGAGCGATGACTTCTGCCTGATGGATATAACCGGTGAAGGGATAGAGGAAGGGAAAAAGGAAAAGAAGATCAGGTACACCTTCTACGACGAGGCAACTGAAGAGTTCGACTCTATCGCGAGGACGACCGGCTTTCCCGCCGCACTCATGTCCAGGTTGGTCCTTGAGGAGGGATTGGAAAAAGGCGTGGTACCTCCCGAGGAGCTCGGCATGAAAGAACGATACTATGATCACCTGGTCTCGAACCTGAAAAAGAGGGGTATAGAGATAGAGAGAGTGGTGGAAACAAAAGATTCTAAAACCGCCTGATATATGGAGGTGCGTGAAAGACATGAAAGAGAAGATATTCTGGGGTGAGATGACCCGGCAGGAACTTAGAAACAGGTCCAGATTTGTAGACACGGCAATACTTCCCGTTGGAAGTCTTGAACAGCACGGTCCTCATTTACCATTAGATACGGACGCCTACGACGCCGAATATATCGTGAAGAAAAGCGTCAAAGAGTTGGGGCCTCCACGCCCTCCCATACTGCCGACCATACCCTACGGTGTGAGTTCACACCACATGTCCTTTAAAGGCACCGTCACCGTTTCTTCTGAAACGTTGAAAGACACGGTCAAGGAGATCGGCGGCTCCATAGTCAGCCATGGATTTCACAAGCTTTTGATTTACAATGGGCACGGCGGCAACACTTCGACCTTGAAAGCAGCGGCCCAGGAACTGAAGGACGATACCGGCCTCATCGTCTTCATAGATTCCGGAGAGAGCATGGAACCCGGTAGAAAAGAACTGGTCGAAAGCGAGAACGACGTCCATGCGGGAGAATACGAAACTTCTACTTCTCTGGCCAACAGGGAGGAACTCATAGAGGAAGAAGAGATACCCGAGGAAGATGTGAGTTATCCGGATAAATCTCTAGAGTTCGATGAGGAACCTCCGTTTTTCTTCACCTGGGATACTCATGAATTGAGCCGAACGGGAGTTCTAGGCAATCCGAAGAAAGCGACGAAAGAGAAAGGCGAGAAGCTGTGGGAAGAAGGTGTAGAAAGACTGACCGAAAGGATAAAGACAGTCATGGAGGTCTCTTATCCCGTAAGTCCTGATTGAAGATCAACAGGTCACGTGGATGATGTAGATAACTCCTATTTGCTCTAGCTGGTCCGATAGTTCGACCAGCTCGGGCGTTTTTTTCTCTACATGATCGATATCTAACTCGTCTAGAAGCTCTTTGGTCTCCGGCAAAAGACCGAGTTCACCGTACTGACCGGTTCCGACCAATATCTTATCTATGTCATCGATATCTACCAACTCAAGATAGGTCTCCATCTCCTTCCTGGTGAACTTGTGGCTGGTCCCGTGTTTGCTTTTCGTTATCCGCTTTTTCCTCTTTATGATATTTCGTTCTTCTCCATCCTGATAAACTACCATGTCGTGATCGTATCTCTTTCCGTCAATCTCTATCCAGCCGAAGGAGGTCTCTTCTATATTTACCAAGAAATCACCTCAGCAGGTCAGGTGGAAGGCACCGGCTATCTTCTTGTCCTCTTCCAGTATGTTGTTGTAGACCTTGCTGGCCTTTTTGGTGGGGTAGGATTTGACCTCAAAATTCAACTTGGATGAGAGCCCCCTTGGGACGCTCATCCTGCCGGAATGCCCTGTTCCTATTATCAGTATGTCTGGATCGTACTCGATGACCCTTTCTAGGTCATTCTTATTTACGCTGTGACCTCTCTTCCTCCACCAGCCCGGCTTTACTTCTCTGCCCAGTAATATCACATCGTCGCTATACTGTTCACCGTCTATCACTATCTTCCCGAAGTCGTAGTCCTCTATCCAATCCGAAGACATATCTTTAAATTCGATATCTGGGCTTAAATAATTTTTGTTAGACCGGGTCGAGATGATACAAATGCTCTCATCATGTTACCGATAAGTTTTTATGGAAATTCTTTATTGCTCCGACCGAGGGATAAAAAACATGAGCAAAATAACCTTCAGCATAATCAAGGCGGATGTAGGCGGTTATCCCGGACATTCGAACGTCCATCCCGATCTTTTAGAAGTGGCGGAGAAGGAACTGTCAGAAGCGGACGTGTTGATCGATCATTACGTGACGCACTGCGGTGACGACCTAGAACTTCTGATGACCCACAGGGAAGGAGAGGACTCGGAAGAAGTCCATTCTCTGGCCTGGGACACGTTCCAGAAGGCCACGGAGAAGGCCAAGGAGCTCGGACTTTATGGGGCCGGCCAGGACCTCTTGTCAGATGCCTTTTCGGGCAATGTAAGAGGAATGGGTCCAGGCATAGCGGAGATGGAGTTCACTCCGAGGAAGGCAGAACCAGTCGTTGCGTTCCTGATGGATAAGACAGAGCCCGGTGCATTCAACTATCCTATATTCAAGATGTTCGCCGATCCTTTCAACACGGCTGGACTGGTCATCGACCCTTCTTTACATAATGGATTCAAGTTCGAGATATGGGATATCAAGGAAAACAAGAAGATAATGATGGAGACTCCAGAGGAGATATACGATATCTTGGCTCTTCTAGGGGCCAAAGGAAGATTCGTTATCAAGAAGGTCTACCCCAAGGAAGGCAAGCTTCCTGGTGACGAGCCGGTTGCCGTGGTCAGTACCGAAAAACTGTACCAGATAGCCGGTGAATACGTAGGAAAGGACGATCCCGTGGCCGTGGTCAGGGCCCAGTCCGGTCTTCCAGCACTCGGTGAAGTGTTAGAGCCCTTCTCGCATCCTTATCTCGTTTCCGGCTGGATGAGAGGGAGCCACAACGGTCCCATCATGCCCGTCTCACTGGACGATGCTCAGTGTACTCGATTCGACGGCCCTCCACGTGTAGTAAGCCTGGGCACTCAGTTGAAGAACGGACACTTCGACGAGCCAGCTGACCTGTTCGATGATCCAGCATTCGATCCAGTAAGAGAAAAATCTGCAGAGACGGCGGATTACATGAGAAGACACGGTCCCTTCGAGCCCCACAGACTACCACTGGAAGAGATGGAGTACACCACTCTACCGGATGTCATGGACGGTCTAGAAGGTCGGTTCGAAGAGGCCGACTAAAACCTTTTTCTTTTCTTCTTACATATCACAGTTGCGACACGGCCATCCTTTCGAAGACTAGGTCGAATTTTTTGTCCACAGAAGCCATCTCTTCTTCCGAGATCCCAAAGTTCTTCAGCTTTTCTTTTGAAGGTTCCAGTACGGCGTCGTACCTCTCCCAGCCCATATAGCTCAAAAATTCTTCAGGATCATCTTCTACAAGAATCGCGGCCTTTTCTGCACGATCCGGTAGACCCATCTTGTCCAACGCCCTTCTTATCTGCCTTCTGCCAGAGGACCAGAGTATTATTTCGATCTCTAAGGAATCGGCCCTATTGGTACCGTTCTCGAAGCATTCCTTGGCCTTTTCATAGGCCCATTTAAGATGATCTCTGCCTATGACCATATCCGGGTCGAAGACCTGGACCGTCGTACCGTTTTTTCTCTTATAGTCCTCTACCTTCTGCAGTACGTCTTCCGCAGAACACGGCTCCTCTATTTTGGCCCCTATGATCTTCATAGAAGATTATTCTCCTTCGGTTTCAAATTTGATGCTCGCTTCTCTTATCCCTTCTACACCCTTGAGGCTTTTGAGCAGTCCAGTTATACTGCCCTTTATCATATCGTTCGGGAATTTTCCTAAAGGGATCTTCTCACCGTTGACCTTTACTTCGACTTCGCCGGGACTGGTGAGGACTTCACAGTCCTCGAGTGTCTTCTCACCCTTGAAGATCTCTTGAGCTAGTGCAAGGCAGTCTTCAAAGCCACAGTCCCCGCAGTCCAACCCGGGCAGTTCCTTCAAGATATTACTTAACTGGATGCCTTTCTCGATCTCTCTGTAGAGTTCATCTATATCTACCTTGATCTTATCCACAGTAGAGGGCTCTTTGACCTCTATCTTTGGGATGTTGGATCCCTTCATACCCTCTATCAGCACGATATCGTATCCGTTCATACTCTCTATCTGTTCCAAGATGGAACCTATCTCCTTCTCCTCGTGAAAGATGTAAGTTGTCTCCTTCGGAGTCGAGAAGACGACCAGCTCGGCACCTGCCTGGCCGTGCCTCCAGGTATCTTTTCCCTCCTCGTCCAATCCAAACTCACCCAGCGTGTGTTTTATAGTGGCTACCCTGTATCCATCCTCATCTAGTTTCTCTACAAGGGCGGTTATCAAACTCGTCTTTCCCCTTTCTGATCTCCCAGAGACGGCGAAATGAAACACGGGTGAAACGTTGTCTTCCCCGATCAAATCGAATCTATCTCTTCTCTCATCTGATCCCAAAATATCACCTTCTGTTGATCATCTCTTCAATATCTCTTCGACCCTGTCGACATCCACGACCGTGTCCTTACATCCCTCTTTGAGCAGGGGTATCCCTTGGGCCGGTATGTCATGTATGGATGTGTACCTTATGCCCTCGACGAGTTCCCCATAGCACGCCACCCCGACCACTGCCTGTGGCTTCTCCTTCTTCGCGATCTTCTTTATCAGACTCAGTCCAGGGACGATATAGACATGTTCATACCCTAGGTCTTCAGCAGTAGAGATTATCTCGTCTATATCGCAGGAGCCACATCTTTTACATTTATAGCCTTCGTCTGTTAACTCGGCCTCGCATTCACCTGAATCACGAAGGCATTGTGGTAGGAAGATATACCTCTTCTTTTTGGGTATCTCCCTGAACTCGTCCTCCAGTGCATGGTTCTTAATGGCTATGAAGACTTTATCGTAGTTATCCTCGTCGATGTCCAGTTTGGCTAAAAATGATTTCAAGACTCCACTCTGTGAGAAGTCCAGCCCAGAACTCATGGCCTTCGAGATCAGCTCCTTCATAAGATAAAAAAAGAAAGAGGTCTGATTTAAATGTAACTAACCATGGTTATAAGGAAGATTTTCTACACGGTAACCGGTTGACAAAAGCTATTTAAACGGCCTTATACCTGTACATAGGTGGGTTCTATTATGAGCGGTATCAACGAAGATAATATGCTCGGAGGAGTGCTCAGTAAAACGCTAGTCCTCGTTATAGCGATATCTTTGGTTTCCGTGGTATTAGGAAGCGCCGTACAGGCTGCAGATGACAGTGTGTCCCCCTTCAAGAATGACCCTGAATGGACCAAGGACGTGAGTGGGTCAGATACAGAGAGTTATCTATATCTCCAGAGGGACTCGGATGGAAACCTGTACCTGGTTAGGAACGGCGTGGGTTCACATACGCTGGTTTCTCTTGACAAAGATGGCAATTTACGATGGAACGATACAGCTAAAAACGAGTCGATAGAGGGCTTTAGAACAGACCAGGATGGCAACTCCTATCTGTTGTCAAAGAATATCAGCAGTGGGAAGAACTTCTTGAGATGTGTTAACAGCCAGGGTGAGGAACAGTGGTCCAAGGAACTGCCCAGCAGCCTTCAATTTGTCTCTCAGAAAAGGATCAGTATCGTCGAGCAGTCGATATATCTGATCAGCAAGGGAAAGGTATATCGATATGGGCTTGACGGTGAAGAATTACTATCGAAGAACATATCCGCTTCGGGCGCCATCGTAGGTGAGGATGGAAGTTTTTACTGCGTGACCGACGAAACCATAACGAGATACGGGAAATCAGGTAACAAGGAATGGAATCACACCATATCTGGAGATAGGGAGTACTTTATCCATGACGTGGCGACCTATGATGATGGAACCGTGGGTCTTTTATATCTCTCCACCCCGAACAGTACTGATGCGAGTGAGTACAACCTTACTGCTTTGAAGTTGAACAACCAGGGAGAAGAAAAATGGGATAATACCTTTGGCCCATACACTGCGCGATCGCTATCTAGTTTCATTATATACTCCGTCACAGCTGGCGAAAAAACATTTGTCAGTATGTACTACAGAGATCGATCCGGAGAAGCAAGGGTACTTTTTAATGGGCTGGACAATGACGGAAAAAAGATGTTTGGAAAACAGCTTTGGAAGGGCAATACGAAGCTCCCTCATCCAACGATGGGTAAAGATGGAAAGGTTTACGTGTCCCTCCTTAGCGGAAGCCAGGATGAAGGATACCGATCCATACATTCCTTCGATAAAAACGGTGACGAGCGCTGGAACCACACGGTAACCAACACAGGTTATGCAGCCCCACCAGTTGTAGACTCAGATGGCAACGTGTATGTGATAAACCAAGATGGGGTCGTATCCGCATACGTTGCGGATACTTCAGACGGCGACACCGATGGCGACGGAACAGACGGCAACAAGACGGACGGCGACAACCAAACTGACGATGGACAGACACCCGGTGCAGGTTTCATCGGCATGACCTTGGTATTACTGCTGGCAACGTTCATACACTACAGAAGAAAACGCTGATAAAGCAGTTTGGTCAAAAACCTAAAAACATCTTTTTTTTTGATAGTCAGGTTTGAGCTACGGGCTCATACCTTTGGCGGGTCTAAAAGATATACTTTCGTACATTACATTTAAATGCCATCACCGATAAACGGGGTACAGTGAGAAAAGATGGAGTCCGCCGAGAAAGTGATGGATGATTTTCTAGAGGAGTACGACGAGAACCCAGAAGGTTGGAGCTACTGGACCGATCCTTCCGGTGAGTTCTACAACATATACATACTGAGAG
>CAYMXS010000013.1:0-35984 GCA_964394465.1 uncultured Thermoplasmata archaeon
CAATTTTGTGAGCTGTTAGAAAAATGAGTGTAACGAATTTTTCTGACTGGAATCCTCAACCGGGTGCTCTCATCTAGAAAGCGCTTCCTCCGTCTTCTCTATCCAAAGCTTCATACCCATCTCTTCGAACATGGAGAGTGCCTTCTTCAAGTGCTCCTCGGTCTTGCCTTCTTCCCCCTTTGCTCTTAAAGTCAGAGCGTAGTCATAATGGGTCTTGGCCAGTTCGACCGTGCCTCCAGACTCTTCCAGTATCTCGAACGCCTTTTCGAACTCTTCTTCCGCCTTGTCCCACTCCTCTCTCTCCCTGTATATCTTGCCATAGGCTTGATGAGCTCCGACCTTTTCACCCTTGGCGCCGATCTTACCGGCTATCTTGAGTGCCTTTTGAGCCTTCTTCTCGATATCTTCTAATTCACCCTTCGCAAGGTGGACATCCACCAAGCCGACCAAGGAACGCACCACGCCCAGCATGTTGCCTATCTCCTCCTCGATATCGATGCTCTTCTCGTAGTGTTCCATGGCTTTATCCAGCTCACCCTTGTAATAGAAAACCACGCCCAGGTTATAGAGCGATGTAGCCAATCCATATCTGTGACCTATCTCTTCCACCAGTTCTAGACTCCGTTCATGATATTCTTCAGATCTATCTAGATCCCCCTTGTTCCTATATACAGCTCCGATGTTGTTGAGTGAAGTCGCTATCCCATACTTGTCGCCTATCTCTTCATGGATCTCGAGACATCTCTCTTGGTGATCGAGTGCTCTGTCTAGTTCGCCCTTCTTCATGTAAATATTTCCTATATTGTTCAGTGAAGTGGCTATACCGTACTTACCTCCTATCTCCTGGTGGATGTCAAGGCATCGCTCTTGGTAGTCAAGGGATTCATCCAGGTCTCCTTTATCTGAGTATATCACAGCCAGATTGTTGTAAGATTTGGCAAGACCCTGCTTGTTTTCCATCCCTTTCCAGAGATCTATCGCCTGCTCAAGATGGTCTATACCTTCTTCGTAATCTCCCTTATGCCAAAAGACCGTGCCGAGATCATGCAGGGCCTGGGCCTTCTCTTTATCCTCACCAAGTTCATCTGCCAAGGAGGCCTCCTTTTGGAAGACATCAGCAACTTTATCGAAGGCGCCCTGCTGCATGAGAGCCCAGCCTTTGTTGTTCAACAAACGGCATCTCTCTATATCGTCTTCACTGGTCAGTGTAAGACCCTCTTCAGAATTGTCAAGCATCTCCTCGTAATCGCCCATCTCCTTGAATACTTCAGCCATCTTTCCGTACATCTGGGCCTTCTTCTTATCCTCGCCTACATCGTTCAGTACCTTCTCGAAATACTCTAGAGCCTCCTCATATCTACCTGTGACCTTGAATACCTCGCCAAGGCCGTTGTAGGCCGTAATAGCCGTCTCCGACCTTTCGTCCTCTATCAGCGATAGGGCATGCTTGTAAAAACGCTCGGCCTCATCGTTCGAATATCCTTCCTTGGCTTTATCACCTGCTTCCAGCAGGTATTCAACGCCCTTTTCGTCCTCCGCTTTGAAGTAGTGGTGAGCCACCTGCTCTAGAACCTCGTCTATATCATCTTTGCATGCCTCCTTATAACCCTCCGCCACTACACGATGGTACTCCCGTCTCAGTTCATCGTTCACCCCGTGATATAGCACGTCTCTTATCTTGCTGTGGTCGAACTTGTACTTGTTCCTGCTGGAATGTATCAGATTGTAGCTCCGCTCTATATCGTTGAGTTCCTTCAGAAGCTGTACCCTCTCCAGACTGCTCAAATACTGCAGTATATCACTTTGGAACTCCTCCCCCAGTATGCTCGCCCTCTCGAGTATACCTCTATGCTCGTCTTTCAGCCTGTCCAGTCTTCGAACCACTACGTCATAGACCCTTGAGGGTATCGGAAGCTCTTCTAAAGACCCCTCCATCTGCCACACGCCGTCTTTTTTACTCAGATGGCCCTCTTCTATCAGCATCCTTACCACCTCCTGCAGGAAGAACGGATTCCCTTCGCTCTCCTGGTAGACACGATCCAAGAACCTTTTCTCCAGCCTGATCCTGCCCAGTTTCTTCTCGATAAACGTTTCTACCGTGGATTTTTCCAGCCTCTCCAGCCGGATCTCTTCGTAGAGTCCTTCCCTGCTCATGTCCTGCTTGATGGTCTTGAGCTTGTGCGTGGTGCCGTCCCATCTCCTGACTATATCCTCTGGCCGATACGTACCCAGTATCAGCACTCTCTCATCCTTTGTATTCCTAGATAGGTAATGCAGCAGATTGAGAGAGGTTGGGTCGGCCCACTGCAGGTCGTCGATGAAGACAACGATGGGGTTCTTTCTGGCTCTTCTCTTGAGGCCCAATAACACATTGTCGAAAAGGTTCTCACGTTTTATCTCTGGGTCATCAACCAGAAACTTCCCGTCGTACTTATCTGAATCGATGAAAGAATCTACCAAGGGAGCGACCTCCTCTGCCTTCCGCATATTTCCGTCCCAGGATCCTAGTATCTCATTGGCCTTGACCAGATTCTTTCTCATATCTTCTATGAGGAACTCGTCCTCCGTCCCCTCGATTACACATGCAAGAGAGAAACTATCCATGGTCTGTATCACGATGTCGTAATCACCGTAACCGATGGTGTTGAGCTGGCTGTTCTTCTCTCTGCCCATCATCGATAATGAGTCCTGAACGAAGTCCTCAACGGTGGACAACATGGTCACGAATATATCGGAGTCTAGATCGCTCTCTTCCCTCTCCGCCTTCCTTACCAGCAGTCCGGATTCATCTATCAGATAAGTCGATAACACCTTAGGCGGCGGAGTCTCCGATATGAGGTAGCCGGCGTCAGCGTCTCGAAGGGCCTCTCGGACTGGCATGAGGGGCTCTAGACTGTCGGAGAGACACGTCCCCTTGACTATCTCTGCTTTTTTAGATGCAATCTTATCTATGAACTCCTCCACAAGGGTCGTCTTACCAACACCAGCTTCTCCTGATATGAAAACGGTAGAACCCTCACCATCGATAGCTTCCTGAAAGTAGGATCCAAGTTCTTCCCACTCCTCCCGCCTTCCAGCGAACCCGTGTTGGAAAATGGTCTCCTCCATCTTATCCGTCTAAACAGTGAGAAAAGAGTATAAAAACATTTCATACCCCATAGGATTATTCACTTGGAAAGCGAAGAAAGGGCTTCCTCAGTTCTTTGTATCCACAACTGCATACCCATCCCTTCGAACATAGAAAGGGCCTTTTCCAGATGCTCTCGGGCCCTCTCCTCCTGGCCTTTTTCAGCTAACATCGATCCGTATTCATAGCGCGTCTCAGCCAGTTCCTCCTCATCCTGTCCATCTTCCAAGAACTCTATACTCTTCTCGAATCGCTCCTCAGACTTGGCCCAGTTTTTCTGCTCTCTGGATACCATACCTAGAACCTTCTGGCACCGACTTTCACCCAGTTCAAATCCCATGTCCGTTGCTATCTGAAGAGCCTTCTGGGCGTTTGACCTCGCCTCTTCGATCTCTTCTCTCTTGAGCTGGGTAGATGCCAGTTCGGTAAGGGTCCTCACCATACCTTCCTTCTCTCCGATGGCCTCCGCTATGTCGAGGCTCCTTTTATGGTACTCCAAGGCCTTGTCCAGCTCTCCTTTGATCCTGTATATATCCCCTATATTGCTGAACGACATGGATATCCCGCTCTTATCACCGATCTCCTCCCTGATCTCCAGGCTACGTTCGTAGTATTCTAGAGCCTCGTCCAACTCGCCTTTTTTTGAGTGATTGAGCCCGATATTGTTGTACGAGATAGTGATGCCGCTCCTGTTTCCTATCTCTTCATATATATCGTGACTCTTTTTATAGTGCTCCAATGCCTTATCTAGGTTTCCTTTATCACTGTAGATCAGCCCCATGTTGTTGAGCGAGGAGGCTACGCCGCTCTTGTTTCCTATCTTTCTACTTATCTCAAGACTTTTTTCCTGGTATTCTAGAGCCTCGTCCAATTCACCGTTATAGCGCTTTAGGACACCGATATTATTGAAAGAATCACTCGGGCCCTCACTGTCCTCCACTTTTTGTCCGATCTCTATCGCTCTCTTCAGAAGGTCCTCCGCCTTGTCATGATCACCTTTACGTAAACGCACGGTTCCAAGGTCATGAAGTGCCTGGGCTCTCTCCTCTCTATCATCCAAGCTCTCCGCCAGATCCAATTCTTTACTGAACACTTGGATCGCTTCGTCGTAATCACCCTGGCGTATGAAAGCCCAGCCCTTCTTGTTCAACAGTCTGACCCTCTTTATGTTTTCTTCGTCTATAAGTGAAAGGCCCTTCTCGCAGTACTTGAGAGATTCTTCATATCCACCCTCGTCTATCAGTACTTCAGCCATATTCCCATAGAGTTCAGCCTTCTTTTGATCTTCATCCGCAAGCTCCAGCGCCCCCTTGTAATGATCCATGGATCGATCGTACTTCCCGGTCATGTTGCATATATCGCCCAGGTCCTGTAAGATATCGTTTTTTTCCACACCTATCTCGTCCTTCCGCCCGGGTCCGACTTCATCTATACTTTCTAACGCGTAGCCATAGAACTTCAAAGCCTCCTCGTGGGCGTACATATCTTCAGCTCTCTCAGCGGCTTTGAGTGAATACTCCAGGCTTTTATCCGGAGTTTTTCCGAGATAGAAATGCCTGCTCAGGTCGTATACCACGTCTTCGTCTTCCTTTAAAAACCCCTCCAATTTCTTACCTATCTCCCTATGTCGTACCTGCCTGCTGTGTTTTGTCAGGTCGTGATATACCGCCTGTTGAATCAATCTGTGATCGAACTCGTAGACCTCCTTCTCTAGGCCTCTCTTCTCACGGAGGATCCTCCTCTCGATCAGTTCGTCTATGCCGTCAAGGAACATATCCATATCCCCTATCATCTCCTCGAGCAGACGACCCCTGAACTCCTCACCTATGACAGCAGCTATCTTCAATACTCTTTTGGCGTTGGCCGATAGATCACCGACCCTGTGCATAACGATATCCTTCACGGACTCGGGTAAGGAGACCTCCTCATGATCCCCGGTCTCTTCCAATGTCTCTAGGATCTTACTCACAAATAGTGGATTACCCTCCGTTATCCGATAGATCTCATCGCCTCTATCTGTCAAACCGCTTACTACCGTATCGATATCGTCCCTGGTCAGCCTTTCAAGCTCCAAAAATTCAACCAGCTTTTCATGTTTTAAACGCGTGACCACCTCGCTCAATGGGCTCTCTTCGACCATATCTTCCGGGCGGTAGGTCCCACAGAGCAGTACGGGCATCCCCTTTAGATTGCGGGCGAGGTAGTGGAAGAGATACAGTGAAGAGGTGTCCGCCCAGTGCAGGTCGTCTATGAAGATGAACAGGGGACTATCAGATGAAGTACTTCTTCGAAAGACGTCTAGAAAGGTACCGTAGATGTTATCCTTGGCCACGTCGGGATTTACGTCCCTGATCTCCTCGATGGGCTGAAGCGCAGACTCTATTATATCCAATCCGGGAAGGCCGTCCTTCTCCGTCTCTTCCGCTCTCTCCAGTTCATCGGCTATCTCGGTGAAGGGCTGATAAGGTCTCGGCTGGTCATAATGAGAGCAGTTGCTGTATAGAAATTTAATATGCCGCTCTTCTTCGGCGAACTTCTTGACAAAGGAGGTCTTTCCAACCCCTGCTTCACCGCTCACCAAGACGGTTCTTCCGGCGCCTTCTCTAACCTCTTTAAGGACACTCTGGAGTTCTGAAAACTCCCCCTCTCTTCCAACGAACTCGAGTTGGGCTTCTCTCGGGACCTTGCCAGTTGTTTTCGCCATCTTTCCGGTAAGGCCAAGCAAGATAGGATATAAAAACCATTCCATCGCTCATAGGTCTGATATCTCTAGTCCTTTGCAGGACCTCGGCCCTTTTCCTGGCGGTATCATAGACCTCCTCTACCCATATTGATTTACCTATCCCGGCCTTGGATTGTAACACGTGCTTTCCGTCATCTCCACGGCCATAAAATACCTCTACCCCTACAGTATACTACTGGACATTCAAAAATTTCTAACTTTATCCCCGAACAAATTAAAAAATAAAAATAGGTTTTGATCCGGTTTTTACTCGTCCATCACTCGTATTCCTGACAGCTGTCACAGTACCATCTATCGTACTCCTCGATGTAGCGGAGCCGTCTACCGCATCTCGGGCAGACGTGTCTGGTTTGGTCTTCTCTAGACGGGGGTGATTGACCCACTTGTTGGGAATTCCTTCCCTGACCGTATCCCCGTTTGGGTTCCTGTCCATAGCTCCGTGGTTGACCGACCTGTCCCGAGGCGTATGGCTGCTCCTTCTCCTGTTTTCTTTTCCTCATCACTAGAACCAGGACGATGACCGCGATCATCGCCACCGCTGGTATCAGGCCCCACCACAGCCAGCCTGGAAGGCCTTCACTGCTGGCATCTCCGGGCAGTCCTATCTGGTCGCTGGTGTAGCTCTCCTTATCGGACATGAAGGAATTCACTTCTTGGTCCGAAGCGGATTGAGAACTGATGGACTGTGCGGAACCGCTCGACGGCATATAGCTGGTGGACGTACCGACTGGGGTACTGGCGGCTCCCATCCAGCCCATGTAGTATGTGGTATAGAAGCCCTCTTCACCGTCGTACTCAGCGGTCGTCGATTCGCCGATGGTCTGTTGCAGTATACCGGACGTATAGTAGGAACCTGAATCATCTTCGGTCTGCTCGGTCAGAGCGGTGGACCCGATATTTATGCAGCCCATAACCGGTGAAGGCTTCTGAACCTCATCTCCCTGACGGTTGTACATGGTCACTGGCATGCTCTCCGTGTTGGATATCGTCTCGCTCACGTCTTCATCGATCGACGAATCCAGGCTCATGTTGCCCCAGCCCTGGCTGCTGCCAGTGGTCTCCATCTTGGCGTGGCCTTCGACCGAGCCGGTATAATCGGCCTGGACGGTCACATCGGATGGAAGACTGCTCATCCCTTCCGTCGAGGGAGGCACCCATGGCAGGCCTGGATCGTAGTTTATCTCGTCCATCGCCAGGTTCCAGTTGAGGTCCGTGACGGACTCCAAATCCATGGTCGTTTCACCGCTGTCCATCTCCATATCTACATCCGCTTCTATTTTTATCTCGCCCTTTGACTCTATAGTCTGCTTGACCACCGCGTATGCGGTAGAGGTCCCAGTGTGAGTCTGATAATCCTGTTTCTCCACCCAGAGGCTCCCGCTGAAATCGACTTCGAGTTTCTTCATCTCCATCCTGGTGTCCGACGACCCGGAACCATAGGTAGAGGTGCTTGAGCTGGCTTCTATACTTATATCTATGACAGCCTCGGCGTAGTAACCTCCTTCGTAGTCGAACTTGTGATATCCTGCATCCTTTCCTCTGTACTCTATGGTGAACATGGCGACGAATCCACCGGATAGTTCATCTATAGAATAGTTCATGTCCGTGCTACCGCTCTCAAAGCTGGACCGTATGTCGTCTTCATGGCCTTCATAGTCATAGGTCCACTTGTATGACCAGGTATCACCGGTTTCCCAGGACTGAGAACCCGCTGAAAGTCCCGCCTGGGGTAGCAGCATCAACGCAAAAACCAACAGTACAACAAATATCTTCTTCATTATTTAGCCCCGTCTGAACATGCCTAAAACTCTATATTAACCTTTGTGTCCCAAGGTCCTGCTCCTCTGATAGTTTTAATGCCTGTCTTGGACTGTCCTGTAGTGGAAAGAGTTCTCTAAAACGAAGATCGATCTTCAAATTTAGCGGTGACCAAGAAAACGGTATTTCGAGCTATTTCAGCAACGATATTCACCTATGCTGAACAGATAACAGATGATCAGGGTCTGTTGGACAAGGGCATGGATCAGACCCGTATCAGGTGATCACGAGACCTAGAATTTTTTATGTGATGGGCTCCAAGATCATCAGGCTCAAGGGAAACGTTTGAGAGTTTGAATTCCTTGAGCTAGTTATCATACCCCTGGGTCATCAGAAAGTCCTTTCAGTTCCACGTCGAACCTGGCACCGCCTAGGTCTGAATCACCTACCTCTATGGTAGCACCGTATATATCTAGCAGTGTCTTCGTCAGGAACAGTCCGAGACCGGTGCCCCTCTCCTTATCGGTGGTGTAACCATCGTTGAATATGACCTCCTTTTTGTCGTCCGGGATCCCGGTGCCGTTGTCCTCGATGGTCACTGTTACCCGGTCATCTTTCTTTTTTTGTACGATCTTTATCCTGTCACCTTCAGAATGCAGAACGGAGTTCTCTATGAGGTTGTAAAAGACCTGGCTCAGCAGGGTCCCGGCCAGGGCCTCGTGGTCCTGATGTATGCCAACGGTCTCGAGGCTCACCTTCCGGTCATTCAGCAGGTCCTTAGACTGCTCTATCGCATAATCAAGAGAGAGTTTTACGTTCACCGGCTTTATCTCCTCCTTCTGAGCTTGCCGGAGGGTGCTGACCTTGCTTATGACCTCCATGCATTCTCTTATATCCTTCTTCGTTTTTCCGAGAAAATCTCTGGCCTTCTCGGACATCTCGGTGTTCTCCATCAGTTGAAGATATCCCTGAGCCAGGTATATCTTGTTCCTGACGTCGTGCCTGAGAAGAGAGTGTAACAGGTCCTCTCTCTCCTGGATCTCCCTCCTCTCAGTGACATCTCGGATTATCCCGGCGAATCCTATCGGATCATCTTCTTTATCCCTGAGAAGGGACACGCTCATCTCGACGGATATCTCGTTCCCGTCATTATCGGTTATCCTGTATTCGCCCAGAGAAATATATCCGTCCTTCAGGACCCTCTCTTTGTCTTTCCGGGCCTCATCTCTATCTTCGGGCAGGATGAAATCGAAGGCCTTCTTTCCCACTATCTCTTCTTTACGATCGGCTCCGTACATATCCAGGGTGGCTCTATTGGCCTCTACTATAGTCCCGTCCATGTCGGATATCACGACTGCATCTTTCGCTATCTTCACGACGGTCGACAGTTTCTCCATCTCTTCCTCTATCTCGATCTTTTCAGTTATATCTCGACCGGAACTCAAAGTCCCTATTATCTCTCCACCCTCTACGGTCAGAGCGGTGTTGTTCCAGTGTATCACCCTCTCCTCTCCGTCTTTGGTCAGGACAGGGTTTTCATACCCCTCCGTTCCCTCGAAATCTCCAGCGAGGAGAGGATCCATTATATCTTTCACGACTTGATCCCTGACCCTTTGTGGAACGAAATTCTCGTACCAGTCCACTCCTAGGATCTCATCTCTTTCACAGCCCAGGACTTCACATCCCTTCTTGTTGATGGCCGTCACGATCCCATCACTGTCCAGGGCTACTAGGATCACACCGGCTATATCGAAGTACCTCCGGGCTCTGTCCCTCTCCCTCTGTAGTCTATCCTCCGCCCTCTTTCTCTCAGTGATATCTCTTATGTTGCACTGTATGACCTCTTCGTTTCCAGCCTCGTATGTATTGCTCACGAACTCTACGGGTACTTCGTCGTCGTCCCTGGTCTGAAGTGGGAGATCGTCGTATCGAACGAAACCGCGCTCTTTCAATTCTTCAAATTTGGACCTGTTCTCCACGATGTCCTTGAAGGTGCCTATCTGCCAGAGCCGTTTTCCCAGTAGCTCTTCCCTCGAATAACTCAGTATATCCAGCAGGTAAGGATTCACGTCCACGATCTCTCCGGTCCCGCCATCGAGTATTAAGATACCGTCTTGAGCCGCCTCGAACAAACGCCTGTACCTCTCCTCGCTCTCCTCGAGTTTCCTATCGGCCTCCTTCCTATCTGTCACGTCTCTCACGGTGCCCAGTATGACCGGCGTATCACCGTATTCGATGGGGGTGACCCTGAAATCACAGTGTTTGACCCTCCCCTCTTTGGTAACGATACGGGCCTCGTATTTGGTGGGAGCTGACTCCCCTTTCCTTCCCCGGGTATCGATATCCATGACCCGTTCTCTATCGTCTGGATGCAGCAGTTCCCAGAAGTCGATCTGGTAGAGTTCCTCTTTGCTGTATCCTGTCAGGGCAGATGTACGCTCGTTCACGAAGAGCAGTTCTTCCTCCCCGACCATGAATATGGCATCGTGGCTTTTCTCCGTTACCGCCTTGTATTTTTCCTCCCTCTCCTTCAGCTTTTCCTCCGCCTTCTTTCTCTTCGTTATATCTTGGGCGATGGTGGATGCGCCCATCGCCTCTCCGTTCTTGTCGAACATGGGAGAGACAGTCAGTGAGACATGTATCTTTTTACCATCTTTAGTGAGCCGTTCAGTCTCGAATGGTTCCACTTTTCTGCCCTCCTTCACTTCCTGCATGATCTCGTCGATCTCGTCCTTCTTTTCCTCCGGGGCTATGATGGAGATATGTTCCCCGAGTATCTCCTCTTCGCTGTAACCATATATCTCTTCAGCACCTCTATTCCAGGACGTGATGATGCCGTCCAGATCTTTACCTATTATCGCGTTCTGTGATGACCTAACTATAGAGGATAACCTTTCCCGGGCCTGCTCCGCCCTGTACAGCCTCACCTCCTGATTTACGGCATCGGCCAGTATCTCGTACTGGCTCGCCAGGTCGCCTCCCTTCTGTATGTACCTTTCAGCTCCCAGGTTCAAGGCTTCCATGGCCACTTCCTCTCTTCCCTTTCCAGTGAAGATTATGAAGGGGATATCTATGCCCAATCTTTCCCTGACATACTTCAAGAATTCAAGGCCGTCCATACCCGGCATCTGGTAGTCAGAGATTATGGCGTCGTACCCTTTCTGGTCGAGTTTTTCTATCGCTTCTTCAGCGGATGAGGCCGTGTCCACTGTTAAATCGCCATCTGTTCTCTCCAAAAAAATCTTTGACTGGTCCAGAAGACCCTCTTCATCGTCGACGAAAAGAACGTCCGTGGGATAACCTCTAACTGTTATATTTTGTTCTGATAGTATTTAAACAATACGTTGAATAAGCAAGACGGGACCTCTCTATTCAATCCCTCAATCCGATTTCGACTTTTCGTCCATCTCGTCCAGCAGTTCCTTAACCTTGTCTATACCGAGGTCTCCGCTGAAGTAGCTCACCACCCCGAACTCCTTGTGGATCTCGCCGTCTTTTTCTACCAGTACCGTCGGCGTGGTCGTTATGTCGAACTCCCTGGCCTTCTCGGGTTCCTCGGCTATATCGATTATATCGAGTTCCACGTCGGAATCTTTGAGATACGATATACCGTCGGAATAGAACACCATCAGTTCCGGGTCCGTGGTGCTGGAGTAGAATATCCTGACGATCCTCTCAGCGTCATCAGTCATGGATATCACTCTCCTCGACCTTCCCTCCGATATCTATACCGTCCTTTCCGATCTTGAATCTCTTTATAGCCTTGCTGTGACCTATACCTCTCATCTTGAGAACGTTGATGATCTTACCCACGCTCTGCTCCTCTTCTATGTACCTCAGCAGTATTATCCCGTCCGTCAATGAACTGAGTCTCAGGTCGCTGGCTGTCGTTGTACCGAGCAAGGTTCCACCGCTGGAACTGAACATGTTGCTGCTCAAGAACGTCATGGCAGTTGTAACGCCCCGTTTCTTCAGGCTGGAGTTGAGCTGCAGCAGTGTCTCTCTCAGCTTGTCCTGGCTCATGCCCGCCGAAGGCAATGATGAGACGGAATCGATGAGTAACCTCTCGGCGTTGGTCTCATCCACCGTGTCTATTATCTCGTATAGGAATTTATCTGGGTATGTATCTATGAGATTGGGGGTTATGAATTTCAGCAGACCTTCTTCCTCATATCTTTGAAAGTCCCAGCCGTGGGCCTCGGCCGTATTCTTCACCTGTGTGAGGGCCTCTTCAAGGTTCACGTACAGGCAGGTCTCGCCATTCTTCAGGCCCTCCACCAGGAACTCCATGCCAAGGGTGGTCTTACCCGTACCTGTATTACCGGTCAGCAGCACCACGTGTCCCTTCGGAAAGCCGCCGTTCACCATCTCATCGAGACCCTCTACTCCGGTGCTCAATCTCTTCTCGAAGTCCGTCTTCGCCACCTTCCTCTCCACGGATATCTTCGGGAATATGGTGATACCGTCGGAGTCTATATCGAAAACAACCTTCCCGCTCCGGTAGCCTACCCCTCTCATCTTCAAGATGTTTATGTACCTTAAAAGCCGCTGTTCACCCGGCACCTGTTTCATCTGGATTATGCCGTCAGAGATGAAATCCTCGACAGAGAAGGGACTTCTTTCTCCCCGTCCCTCGGACGTTATGAGGAGTGTACATCTTTGATTGTCGATTATGGTCCCAAGCCTGAATATGAAATACCTGAAGAGCTCCTTATCATCTATCATGTAGCCTATGGCCGTTATAGAGTCTATGACCAGTCGGTTCGCTCCGGTCTCCTCTATCAGTTTTTTTATCCGTCCCACCAGATCCTCCACGTCGTCTTTTGTTACATCCTCTTCACCCCACCCCATTATCTGGGTCATGCTTCTTAGATCCGTGAACCTTATATCACCCTTATTCAAGACCTCGGCATCATAGAAGCCGATGTCGTTTATATTCCTCAGGGCCTTCTGATAGGTCTCCGTGACCGCTATGTATATACCTGGATCCTGGTATTCCTTCCAGCCCTGGAAGAGCCACTGCATGGACAGCATGGTCTTCCCGGTCCCGGCTTCGCCCTGGACCAGAACAACATGACCCTCGGGTATACCACCTTCCAATATCCTATCTAAACCTGTTATACCGGTTCCCTTTATCTTTCTGTCTCCTACCATGATATCCATCTTCCTTCTTTATCTACTCCTGCCGCATTATACTTTTTGGAGGTGCACATCGAAACGGGCACCGCCCAAGTCTGACCCTCTCACCTCTATACTACCGCCGTACTTCTCGATTATCTCCTTGACCAGGAACAGACCAAGTCCGGAGGAGTCTTCACAGGTGGTGTAACCCCTATTGAAGACCTCGTCCATCTGGTCTGTAGGGATGCCTTCTCCGTCGTCCTCTAGTGTACAAAGGACCTCTCCGTCGGTCTCCTGACAGGACACCTTTATCTCGTGTCCGCCAGAATGTTCTATACAGTTACCTACAAGGTTGGAGAAGACCTCAGAGAGTAGATCACCGCCCTTGACCTTGGTCCTGTTCTCAGGGAGTTCTAAGGAGATCTTCATCCCATGCTCCTCAGCCTCAGCACGATACTCCTCGATGGTCTTTCCTATCTCTTCATCTATATCTATCTCCCTGACCACGTCCTGCTCGATACCCCTGACCTTACGGACCTTTTCGATTATCTCCATGCCTTCCTCGAAACTGTCTAGGGCTTTTTCAACGCTTCTATCGTATCTTTCCTCTAGGTCGGCTTCCTCCAAGAGCTGAAGGAACCCTTTAGATATCTGCATCTTGTTCTTGAGGTCGTGTCTCAGTAGAGAGTGTAGGAACTCCTCACGCTCCTCGGCTTCCTTTCTCTTAGATATGTCATTCAGCGCTAAAAATCTGATACTCTTACTGCCCAATTCCAGGGTGGATGTCCTTATCTCTACAGGTACCCTTTCCCCCTCGGCGTTCAATATATCGTATTCAGAAGAAAAGGAGGGATCTTCTTCATCGAATATCTCTTGTACACGTTCTCTATATACCTCTGGATGGATCGTAAGATACTCTCTACCTATTATATCCTCCCTATCAGACCCTATGATCTCTTCAGCGGCCCTGTTCGCGTCCGTTATCTCTCCCGTTTCCTGGTCCACAAGTATGATCGCATAGGGAGATATCTCAGATATCCTCCTGAATCTCATCACTGCTTCCTGCAGCTGTTGCTTTACCTTCTCCTTTTCTAGCTCTTTTTCTCTCTCCTCCGTTATATCTACGAAGCAGGTTATCACCTTCTCAATGGATCCTTCTTCGTCTAATATGGGTCTAGCACTGTGGAGGAACCACCTGGTTTGCTCATCCTCGGACATCGATAGACCTACGATATTTCCCTCTGAAGGTTCCTCTGTTCTATCCACTTTAGACAGGGGAAATCCAGATAGCTCCATGGGGTTTCCGTCCGGTCTAAGTAATTTTCCCAGCCAGAAATCCATATCTGTGCTAATGAGTTCATCCTCAGACATATCAAAAATCTTTTCAGCTTTTTTATTGGCCGCGATTATATTGCCTCTGGAATCATGTACAGTTATACCGAAAAGAGCGGTGTTAAACAACTCCCTGTATTTCCGCTCTCTACCTCTCAGTTCCTCCTCGGCCCTCTTCTTCTCCGTGATATCATGGGCCATGGACATCACCAGGCGTCTTCCATCCGGGAGTTCACCTAGAGACGTAGAACTGAAATCCCAGTGCCTCTTTTCACCCGCTTTAGTGGTGATGGTATAGATCCCCTCCGTGGACCTGCCCTCTTCTTCATAGAGCTCCTCTATCCTAGGCTTGACTTTATTTTTATCTTCGCCGTAGGCCTTCTCCGTCCATTCCTCTATGGTCGATATCTCTTCTTTCGTATAACCGGTTATCTCCGTCCAGATATCATTTACGGATATGACGTCGCCGTTTTCAGCGTGAAGCATAACGGGATAGGGAGCGTTCTGAACGGCCTTCTCGAACTGCTCCTTTCTTGTTTCCAGATCCTTCTTGGTCTCGTAGTGTTCCACCTCCTGCTTCACCGCGTTCAGTAAGACCTTATACTGGCTCTTTGGATCACCACCCTTCTGAAGATAGCGATCGGCTCCGAGATTCAGGGCCTCTATGGCCACTTCCTCTCTCCCTTTACCGGTGAAGATGATGAACGGTATATCGCTGCTCTGATCTTTCCGTACTGCCGCCAAGAACTCTAGTCCATCCATGCCGGGCATCTGATAGTCAGAAACGATGGCGTCGTATCGTTCCTCTTCGAACTTTTCGAGCCCCTCCTCTGCCGAGATAGCCGTATCCACCTCTAGCTCACCTTCTTCCCTCTCCAGAAAAATCTTTGCCTGGTCTAGAAGACCCTTCTCATCATCGACGAACAAAACATCCATCAGATTCCAAACTACAATCGGTCAGATCTCTATAAGTACTTTGGGCATATAATTTAACTCAGTCCTCTACTTTTCTCAGATGTACGTCGAACCTGGCACCGCCCAGCTCGGAATCTTTCAGTTCAACGCCGCCCTCGTAACCCTCCGCTATCTCATTGACGATGAACAGCCCCAATCCAGAGCCCGCATCATCGCCCTTTTTGTATCCTTTCTCAAATATCTTCTCCTTCTTATCGTCCGGTACCCCTTTACCGTCGTCTTCTACCGTCACTATATATTCCTCTTCCCGGGATGTGACTCCTATCCTGATCATGCTGCAACCAGAGTGTTTGATAGAGTTCTCTATCAGGTTGGAGAACAACTCATTCAAAAGTGGTCCTGCCTGTACCTCGTATCCACACCTTTCAGTTTCTATCTCTATATCCTTCTCCTCCAGCTCGCCTTCATGTTCCGAGACCGCCTTGTTCAAGACCATATCGATGTTCATCACTCTCGATTCATCCTGTTTCTCTATCTCTCTTAATCTCTTCACTTTATCGATGATATCGATCCCTTCTTGGGTTGCTCTATAGGCTTTCTCGATATACTCTAGAGACTCTTCAGAGAGATCGTGGTCCCGCAACAACCCAAGATATCCTTTGACGATCTGGGATTTGTTCTTCACGTCGTGTCTCAACAGAGAGTGCAGGAACTGCTCTCTGTCCTCCGCTTTCTTCCTCGCCGTGATGTCCCTGATATTGCACTGTATCACTTCTTCATCTCCGACCTCGTAGATGTTGCTCACGAATTCCACCGATATCTTCTCCCCATCTTTGGTCTCTAGAGGAAGGTTTTCATAACGAACGTATTCGTTCTCCCTCAAATCAGCGAAGCGTTCCCTGTTCTCAGCTATGTCTTTGAATGTTCCGACCTCCCACAGATGCTTCCCCTTCAACTCCTTCAAAGAATAACCAAGCATCTCCTTGATGAAGGGATTGCCGTCGATGATCTTCCCCGAACCAGCATCTATTATCAGGATACCGTCCTGAGCCGTCTCGAATAAACGCCTGTATCTCTCCTCGCTCTTCCGCATCCTTTCCTTGGCTTCCTTCCGCTCGGTGATATCGATCAGCGCTGTTCTACAGAGGAGGTTATCTTCTTCGTCAGCATAGACGTTGCTCTTCATCAGCCCGTAAAATTCCTCCTTTTCCTCCAGGTCCTTTTGAGAGGCAGTAATCATCTTCAGTTCACAGCTTTGCGGTTTTTCAGTTCTGAAGGCCTTTCTGAGATGTTTATAAAGCCGGTCCCTGTGATCCTCCCTTACAAATCGATATAGTTTCTCATCCTTTAAGTCTCTCAGGTCAGTTCCAAGTTTTTCGGCAGCTGTCAGATTGGCTGAAACTATCTTTCCGTCCTCGTCCAGCGTTAAATAACTGATGGGGGCGGAATCATAGAGGTCCGTGTACTTCTCCTTCGATCGCTGGAGTCGTGCTTTTGTCTCACGGAGCTCTTGGTTCTGCAGCTCCAGCTCGATCTGATGTACCTGTAATTCGTGTATCAGTTCTTTGATGGATAAGGTCTCTTCCTCAGAGATATCAGTCTTTTCCATGGCCTCGTCCAGCTTTCTCTCAGCTTCTTTACGCAGCTGCTCGAATTTTTCGGACCTTTTTTCTTCTACCATCTCTATTAAACCTCTTACAAGTACTCACTCAGTTTTCCTCTCTTCCAACTCGGCCTCCAACTCGTTGATCCTTTTCTTATAGTTTTTCTCCCTTTCTTCGATCTCACTTATATCTCTTTCAGTGGTCGCCACTGCGTAAACATCTCCATCTTCATCCACCAGTTCTGTGACCGTCATCCAGATATCTAAAACCCTATCGTCTTTAGTCAGGCGCTTCGTCCTGAACGACTCGACCTCTTCGCCCGATTTGACCTTGTCCAAGAGTTCCGTCTCCTTTTTCCGCTGACCTTCGGGTATGATCTCCCTGATATTCATATCCCTGGCCTCAGATCGAGAGTACCCGTACATGTTCTCCGCCCCTTTGTTCCATTCATCTATATTACCGTCTAGACCCAAAACTGTTATGGCGTCGTTGGAATCCTCTACAACCGTAGCCAAGCGCCTCAACTTTTTCAGTCTGCGCCGTTTGACCCTCGTTATATCTTTGAAAGTGAGAACGAGCCCGTCCACCACGTTCTCGGTGGTTCGGTAGGGTAAGATCTCCATATCATACCAATCTCCAGAGTCCGTCTGTATCTCCTTGTTCACCTTCTGTAACGTATCGAGAACGTGGTCAAGGTCATCCTCGAGGTTTTCATATCTGACGCTGGAATTGATGTCGTTCAACGGCCGACCGATATCCGAATCGATGAGGTTGAATAGATTGGTAGCCTCCGGGGTGAAACGCCTCACCTGATGATCCGTATCTAGAAAAACGATCGCTACCTCGATGGCTTCCAGAAGGTTCCTCATGTCGTTCTTTTCCTGGGAGAGCTCGGATATCTTCTCTTCCAGTTCTTGATTTACAGTGGTCAATTCCTCGTTCGTCGACCTGGTCTCTTCCCTGGCGGTCTTTAACTCTTCATTGGTGCTCCGCAGCTCTTCGTTCGTAGCCTTCAGTTCCTCGTTGCGGGAGCGTAATTCTTCATTCGACGTCTCCAGCTCTTCTATCGTCGCCTGCAGGGATTCCTTGGTGGACTTCAATTCCTTCTCAAGAGCCTCTATCCTCTCGTTCTCTTCCATCATCTCCCTTTGTTCATCACCACCTTCGTCTTCCGATGAGTCCTCCGTCTTCTCGGCCATGGCCTTCTCCTTGAAGACGACCATCAGTAACTCCATCCTATCTTCGGTTTTCTTCACCGGTCTTACGATCAAGTCAACGATATGTTCTTCGTCTTTACATCTGACCTCTACGTCTCTCCTTTCCGCTGTGGAGTTCTGCCTTTTCGCTTCCTGGATGACGGGGGTGAGGCTGTATCGGAGGTTCCCTCTAGCCATATTTAATATACTCAGGTTTGGCTTCCCCTCCGGCGGGGACAGATATTTTTCCGTGTCACCGTGGAAATAAAGTATCTCGTAATTCCCGTCGATCAAGACCCCGGGATAGCTGTAGCTCTTTAAGATCATACCTTCCGCCAGTTCCTTCAAGTCCAGTGGTTCAGTCCCTTCTGATCCCGACGATCTAGCTCGTACGGGTTTTCTCTCGAGGTCCGGGAAGCCCCATTCCCTTTGCCTGGTTCCATCTGCTGTCTCTTTTCTTCTGAAGATACTCTTCTTTTTATCCACGCTCTCAAAAAGATCGTTGTATTCAGCTATGCTCTCAGAGGTGCCCAAAACGAGGTATCCATCTTTATTCAACGCATAATAGAGCATCGGGATGATCTTCCTCTGCAACTTCCTGTCCATGTAGATGAGTACATTACGACAGCTGATCAGGTCCATCCTCGAAAGGGGCGGGTCCGAGATGAGGTCCTGTTCAGCGAAGACCACCATCTTCCTTATCTTGTCGCTGATCTTGTACTTATCGCCCTTCTTTTCGAAAAAACGTTCCAATCTCTCCTGAGGCACGTCCGCAGCGATGCTTTCAGGATAGAGCCCCTTTCGGGCGATATCTATCGACCTGCTGTCGATGTCGGTGGCGAAGATCTGCACGTTGGACTTGACCCCGCGTTCTTCCCTTAACTCTGTCAGGAGCATCCCTATCGAGTAGGCCTCTTCACCCGTAGAACAACCGGGGACCCAAATCCTCAAGCTCGTATCGGGGGACCGGGTCTCCAACAGGTCCGGGATGACCTCATCCTTCAAGGACTCGAACACCTCCGGCTCTCTGAAGAAGTTGGTGACCGTTATGAGGATGTCCTTGAACAGGTTTTCTACTTCAGACCGGTTGTCTTTCAGAAAACCATAGTAATCCGCTATGGTCTCGAGCTGATGAAGCGCCATACGCCGATTTATCCGCCGGCGTATCGTGTTAGTCTTATACTCGGAGAAATCATGCCCCGTCCGCTGCCTGATCAGCTCAAATATCCTGGGTACCGTCTCGCTGTACTGCATCTTTCCGATATCCGTTTCTTCATCCCTATCTATATACGGATGCTTGATGTAATCGTATATCTTCTGGGGCATCTCTTCTACAGGTAAGACATGATCGACTAGACCCGTATTGATTGCGCTCTGAGGCATCCCCTTATACTCGGCCTGCCTTATCTTTTGAGCTATGGTCATCCCGCCGGCCCCTTTGATCGCCTTCAATCCCGTGGAGCCATCTGAACCGGTACCGGATAGAACGATACATATCGATTTTTTTCCCACACTCTCTGAGAGCGAACGGAAGAAATGATCGATGGGCAGTTTGGGAACATCTGTCTCTTCAAATCCCGAGGTCCTAAAGGTGCGTTCAGATATCCCTATCTTCTTATTAGGGGGGTTGACGTAAACACAGTTTGGCTCTATCTCCATACCGTCTTCTATCTTGTGGATCTTCATATCGGTTAGCTTTTCCAACAGGGTGTCCAAAACACTATCGTGCTCCGGGTCCAGATGCTGGATGATCACGAACGATACATCCTCATCCCTGTCGGTCGGTATGTTGCTCAAGAAACTCTTAAGTGCTTGTAAGCCCCCGGCCGAGGCGCCTATCCCAACGACGGGTAAGTTGGGATCCTTGGATTCATCATTGATTTTAATCTCTCCTCCATCAGTCGTTGATATAACATGATTGTAGATAGATTATTTATCTTTTTTTCTATTTTTGCTGTGGATAGATTTACTGTCTCTTTGAACTCGTAAAAATATCTCTGCCTAAATACTATTGCTTATCGTCTATGACCTCTGAACTTTTCTCAGATGCACGTTGAAGCGTGCTCCTCCCATCTCGGAGTCCTGTACATTCAACGTCCCGCCGTACTTCTCAACGATCTCCTTGACCAGGAACAGACCAAGTCCGGAACCGGCTTTCTCTCCCTTGTGATATCCCTTCTCCAGGACCCTCTCCTTCTTATCTTCGGGTATCCCCTTACCGTCGTCCTCTATCCTTATGATGAACTCGTCTCCTTCGCTTTCACATCGGACATGGATCTCATCACATCCAGAATGCCTCACAGCGTTCTCGATAAGATTGGTGAAAACGGTCTTCAAAAGCGGGCCCGCTCGTACCTGGCCCTCAACGTTCTCTATCTCGATATCTATATCTTCATCATTCAACTGCCCCCTGTATTCTGAGATGACATGGTCCATGACCTCACTCAGAACTATCTCTTCCTTTTCGCCTTCCCCGATCTTCCGCATCGTCCGAACTTTTTTGATTATCTCTTCAGCATTCCTGAGTGACTTCTCTATCTTCTCAGGATAATCTTTTCTTTCTCCCTCCTCCTGCATGAGCTTGAGGTAGCCCTTCGCCACCTGGATCTTGTTCTTCACGTCGTGACGGAGCACTGAATGGAGGAACTCCTGTCTCTCTTCGGCATCTTTCTTATCCGTTATATCTTCCACGGTGCCCTCGTAATACTCTATATTACCGTCTTCGTCCTCAACGGCTCTGGCGCTCTCACGCACGTAGATCTTCTCTCCGTCTCTGGTCATCCAGACGGACTCCAACCCCTTCACTTCGCCCTGTTCTTCTATCTGCCTTTTGAAATCAGAGCGCGGATACTTCGGCTCGTAGCCTTCCTCGCCCAGGTCTCGTTCGGAGAGTTCTTCGAAGGAAGAGTACCCCAGCATATCCACAAGGGCTGGATTCGCCATCAATATCTGCCCGTCTGGAGTCGTACGATACATGCCGACGGTCGAGTTCTCGAATACGTTCCTGAAGCGCTCCTCGCTTCTTTTCAACGCTACTTCGGCTTCCTTCCTATCCGTTATATCCATGATGATGCCTTCCAATATCTCCGGCTCTTCCCTCCGATACTCCGTGGCTCTTCCCTGCTCCCAGACCCATCTCACCCCGCCGCTGGAAGTTATTATCCTATATTCTATCTCGAAAGGCTCTTCTTTCTCTACTGCTTTCTGGACCTCTTCCCATACAAATTCTCTATCATCAGGGTGGATCACGTCATTGTAGGAAAGCTTCTCGTTCTCTATCAATTCAAAGGGTTCATACCCCGTGAGGTCCGAACAGGCGTCACTCAAGAACTTCATGGTCCAGTCTTTGTCGTTCAAGCATCGGTAGGCCATGCCCGGGATATTCTCCATAAGCGTCGAAAGGGTCCGATTGATCTCCTTCAACTCCTTCTCCGTCTCTTTCCTCTCCGTTATGTCCATCATGTTCCCCACTATCTTTACCACCTCTCCGTCCTCTTCCACGGGCTCACCGACGGTCCTCACCCATAAATCCTCTCCGTCGGCGTTGACGAAAGTAACCTCAATATCGTACGGCTCTCCTTCTTGGACCGCTCTCTCGAATGTTCTTTTTACCTCCTTCCTCGCTTCGGGAGGATAACATGCCAAGCTCTTCTCGATCAGGTCTTCCTCATCCCTGGAGAAGCCGTGCAGTTCGTATAGATTATCGGTCCAGTACATCTCTTCTTTCTCCACGTCGTATTCCCACCCTCCTATCTTGCTCACTTCTTCTGTCTTTTTCAGCAGCCGACGTTTCTTCTCCAATTCTTTCCGGGCCTCTCTTTCTTCGGTTATGTCGGAAAACACGGTGGCGAATCTGTCTTCGCCAGGAGAAAATACCGAGATGTGAAAATATTTATCTATCGGCTCATAGAACGTCTCAAAATCCATGGACTTTCCTTCTCTAGCCACCTCTGAATAACGGTCCAGGTAGGGAGCCTCCTCCGTGTGATATACCTCGGTGGCTCTCTTTCCAAGGACATCTTCCTTTTCCAATCCCAATATATCCTCAAAGCTCGGGTTCACGGCTATGATCCTATAATCGATGGCTTCGCCGGAATCATCATAGATCATCTCATGGAGAGCTACACCTTCATTCATCTCCTCGAAAAGGGATCGATATCGGCTCTCAGCTTCCTTTCTTTCCGATATATCCCTGATATTGCACTGTATGACCTCTTCGTTTCCGGCCTCGTAGGTATTACTCACGAACTCCACCGGGACCCTTTCTCCCTCCTTGGTCTCCAGTGGAAGGTCCTCATAGCGGGCGTATCCCTCTTCCTTCAACTCCTCGAATTTTTTCCTGTTCTCCACTATGTCGTCAAAGGTCCCCAATTCCCAGAGGTGCTTTCCCTCAAGTTCCTCTTTGGAATAACCCAGTATCTCCTTTATATACGGGTTCGCATCTATTATCTTCCCGGACGATCCGTCTAGAATCAGCATACCGTCCTGGGCCGTCTCGAACAAACGCCTGTACCTCTCCTCGCTCTCTCTCAAGGCCCGCTCCGCCTGGAACTTTTCCCTGGCATATGCTAAGTCGCTGGCCACCTCTTTCAGCAGGTCCTTCTCTTCTTTTGAAAGGGTGCCTCTCTCTGGTGATCCAAGACTTATAAAACCGATCATCCGGTCTCCCCGTTCCATGGGCACGAAGATGCACCGCTTACAATTCTCACTCATCTCAAAGCTGCAGTCCCCGCATCCTTCACGATCGACGGTCTTGATCTGCTGAGAGTCCATGACTTCTTTTATACACCTGGGGGCCTCTCCGCTACCGTCAGGAGTGATGGACCAATCCCTAGTGAAGACGTGTTCTCCAGAATTGGCCACAGCCTCGATCTCGTCCTCTTCTTCATTTAGAAGCGCTATGGATGAACCGACAAAAGGGCCTTCATCTACCAGTGAGTCACAGACCTGGTGCATCATCTTCTCGAGGTCATCCTCCTGAACGATGATCTGATTGATCTCCTTTATCGTTTCGAGGAGGTAGTTCAGATGTTCTATGCGCTGCTTCGCCTCTTTACGCTCCGTGATATCCGTGGCGATGTGTATCATCTTCTCGAGTTGACCGTCCTCGTCGTAGATGGGTACTACAGAAACGAGGTAATATCCACCCAAGAGTTCTATCTCCATGTCTTCGATCTCGACCTTTCCGGACTCGAACAGCTTCCTGGTCGGGCAGTTCTCCGGCGGTTCATCTTTATCGTGAAATATCTCGTAGCACTTCTGACCTCTCAATTCCTCCATGCTGGTATCCAACTCATCGAGAGCAGCCTCGTTGGCCTGAAGTATGTTCTGTTCACTATCCAGTATGACCGTAGGATGACATATCGCCTGGAATATCTCCTCCCATTCTTCCTTGGCATCCTTGAGTTCCTCCTCTGCCCTTTTCTGAGGGGTTATATCCTCCACAAGACCGATGCCTGCAGAGATCTCTTTTTCATCATTTTTCAGGCCCTTGAATATCACTCTTACCGGAGTCGTTTTCTCTCCCGTAACTGAGGTATAATCTCCCTCGTAACATCCCTCGCCCTCCTTCAATGACATCCTGACCTCCTGGACCATTTTCTCGTCCTCAAGGTCATGAAGCATATCGAGACCTATGAGTGCTTCTCTAGAAGAACCTATTATCTCGACGAACTTCTCGTTGCACTCCTTTATAATGCCCTCTTCGTTGTAGTAGAAGGTCCCCAGAGGTGTCTCGTAGAAGAGGTTTTTATACTTCTCTTCGCTCTCCTTGAGGGCTCTCTCCATCCTTCTACGTTCGGTTATATCGTTGGCCATGGAGAGCACGATGCTTTTCCCGTCTGGAAGTTCACCCAAAGGAGAAGAACTGAATTCCCATTCTCTTTCCTCGCCTCCCTTCGTCTTTATGGTGTACACGCCCTCGTCCACCCTCCCGCCGATATCGTATAGACTATCCAGGTGGATCTTAACTTCATCTTTCTTTTCACCGTAGGCTTTCTCCAGCCAGTCATCTAGAGTGGGGATATCCTCTTTCTCATAACCGGTTATCTCGGTCCAAAGTTCATTTATAGATACAACTTCGCCGTCCTCAGTATGCAGCATCGCGGGATAAGGGGCGTTCTGTACGGCTTTCTCGAACTGCTCCTTCCTCGCGTCGAGATGTTCTTTCGTCTTATGGTGCTTCACCTCCTGCTTTATAGCATCGGCTAGAACGGCGTACTGCACCTCGGATTCCCCTCCCTTTCTGAGATATCTATCCGCCCCTAGATTCAGGGCTTCCATCGCGACCTCTTCTCTGCCCTTACCAGTGAAGATGATAAAGGGTATGTCGATGTCTCTTTCCTCTCTGAGGACCTTCAACAGGTCCAGACCGTCCATCCCGGGCATCTGGTAGTCGGAAACGATGGCGTCGTAATCTTGCTTTTTAAGCTCTTCCAGCGCCTCTTCAGCCGAGAGAACAGAATCGATCTCTAAATCACTCTCTAACTGTCCCAAAAAAATCTCCGTCTGCTCTAGGAAATCTCTCTCGTCGTCGACTATCAATATCTTCATGAGTTCCTCTAGACCCTACTTTAATAATAATCACCTCAATACATATAATTTTTACGCATATAGGCACTTGTACGCTCTTGTTCTGTCTTCAAAAGCGGTCCGATCACAGTGATCAATCCGCTCTCTTCAAACACACTTCAAAACAGGCGCCGCCCAGCTCGGAATCTCTTATCTGGACCTCCCCTCCGTAGCTCTCCAGAAGCACCTTGACCAGGAATAATCCTAGACCAGTTCCACGCTCTCCATCCGTCGTGTATCCCCTTTCAAAGACGTCCTCTCTTTTCTCTTCCGGGATCCCTTCACCGTCGTCTTCTATCCTGCATACAAAGCTGTTTTCTTCCGATCTCCCTGAAATCTTTATCTTACTGCCACTAGAGTGACGGATCGCGTTCTCGATCAGGTTAGAGAAAACTTCTTTCAACAGAGAGCCGGCTTCCACTCTACAGTCCATGGAAGATTTATCAAAAGTCATATCCATACCTTGGTTCTCCGCTCTAGACCTGTTAGCGGACACGGCCTCTTTTAGAGTTGAACAGATATCGACCGCTTCCTTCTTTTCCTCTTCCGCATCCATCAAGAGCCTGACTTTCTGGATCAGATCTATACTCTCTTTGTTTTCCTGGACCGCCTTTTCGATGTAGGTACTAACTTCTTCAGGTATCTCATCACTCTCTTCCACCAACTGGAGGTATCCTCGGACGACCTGTGCCTTGTTCTTCAGGTCGTGCCGGAGAAGGGAATGAAGGAACTCCTCTCTCTCCTGAGCTTTCTCCCTTTCAGTTATATCTCTACCTATGCCCAGCACCGCATATGGCTCTTCATCTTCGTAGATGAGCGAGGATTTCGTCTCCATGAGTATCTCTCTTCCATCTTTTGTCTTCAATTCAAATTTCGTTATATCATCCTGGGTGCCGGTCTTTAACACCTCATCCAAGGTCTCGAAGGCCTTCTCAAGTTGATCTTCCCCCACCAAGTCACTGATCTTCAGACCCTCGATCTCCTCCCTTTCATATCCCAACAGGTCAAGGGCCGCCTGATTGGCATCTATAAATCTCCCTTCCAGATCGTGGATATATACCGCGTCTAAGGACCTCTCGAAGAGCGCTCTGTACCTCTCCTTTATCTTCTCCAGTTTCTCTTCAGCTTCCTTCCTCTGTGATATATCACGTATGAACGAGAGAGCACATTCTTCATCCTGGTATTCTATAAGTGTGGACTTGACCTCGACCGGAAAAGTAGAACCGTCTTTTCTGGTTGCCATAACTTCGTAGGGATCTTTCACGTTTTCATCGTCCATCCTAGCCCTGTATCGCTCGAGGACCTTCTCCCTGTCCTCGGGTGCTATAAACTTGGCTATGTTCATGCCGAGCAGTTCCTCTTCCGGGTAGCCCAGTTCCTTAGGTATTATGGGATTGACGAACCTGATCTCACCGTCTTTATGTATCAGGATACCGTCCTTGCTGCTGTTCACCACTGTTGATAGTCTCTCCTCGCTCTCCCTGAGTGCTTCCTCCGTCTCTTTGTGTTCAGTCACGTCCCAGGTCGTGCCTATGACGCCCTTTATCTCACCGTCTTTCCTGATCACCTTCGAGTCTATCTCGCCGTAGGCGACCTCGCCGTTCTTTCGGATCACCTTGACCGTGTAGGGAGAGAACCGCTTTTCAGGATGCTCTAACTTTTCCATGAACTTCTCCAGTATCTTCCTCTTGCTCTCCTGAGGGAAGAAATCGACGTCCCAGACCTCGGTGCCTATCATCTCCTCCTTTGAATAACCGGTGAGTTCACAGCCGAACTCGTTCACATCGGTAAATTTTCCGTCTTTATCCAGCATGAACGTGGCGTGAGGACCTACCTCGAAAAGGTTCCTGTACTTCTGCTCGCTCTCCTTCAGCTTTTCCTGGGCTTCCTTCTGCTCCGTGACGTCGTTGGCCATGGACAAAACGAGGCGTCTCCCATCGGGGAGTTCTCCAACAGGAGAGGAGCTGAACCGCCATCTTCTTACCTCTCCGCTCTTCGTTCGTACATCATAAACGCCTTCATCTATACTCTCATCGATATCATAGAGCTCCTCTATCTCCGATTCAACGCTCTCTTTTCTCTCACCATAGGCTCTTTCGACCCACCACCCTATGGTCGGTATATCTTCTTTCTCATACCCGGTCATCTCGGTCCAGCTATCATTTATGGATATGACTTCCCCGTCTTCGGCGTGGAGCATGGCAGGATAAGGAGCTTTCTGAACAGCGTTCTGGAACTGACTTTGTTTGGCACTCAGATCCTGCTTGGTCTTGTAGTGTTCCACTTCCTGTTTTATGGCATCCAGCAGGACTCCGTACTGGGCTTTTGGATCGCCGCCCTTTTGGATGTATCTATCAGCGCCTAGATTCAGGGCCTCTATCGCAACCTCCTCTCTCCCCTTGCCGGTGAACATTATGAACGGCACGTTGTAGTTCCTCCACACCCTCAACTCTCTCAAGAATTCAAGGCCGTCCATACCCGGCATCTGGTAGTCCGAGACGATGGCGTCGTAGCATCGCTCTTCGATCATCTCTAGACCCTTTTTTGCAGACGCTGCGGTATCGACCTCCAGTTCTTCTTCGAACCTCTCCAAAAAGATCTCAGCCTGGTCTAAAAGACCTTTCTCATCGTCCACAAACAGGACCTTCATTATCGTTCCTTACATACTTCCTTCAAGTATCTATAAATAATTTCGGTGAAAAATCAAATCATCCCTCGACCGGCTTCAGATACACTTCAAAGCGAGCGCCCCCGTCCTCGGGATCTCCGACCTCTATTTCAGCGTCGTTATGTTCAGCGATCTCCTTGAGGAGATAGTATCTGACACCTCCGACCCCGGCCGTCACGCCGGTATAACTCTTTCCAGAGAACAGCTCTTTGATATCTTCCGGTAATCTATCTCCATCATCTTGTATAGCGACCATCACTTTGTCGTTCTTCTCTTTGCCTTCGATCAGGATGTTACCACACCCAGACTCCTGTAACCTCACCTTCAATATCTGAGAAAAGAGAGTGTCTAATGTATGATATGCTCTCACTCCCTTCAAGCCCTCCTCATAGTTCTCAACGATATTGACATCGCTATCGATCTGTTCTGATATGTCTTCTAGAACATGTTCAAAGACCACCGGGACCTCTTTATCCGTCATGGATTCTTGAGTCGTTATCTTATCTAGTTCCTCAGCAGTTTCGAGTATCTCGGATATCTGTCTCCCGGCTTCCTCCGCCCTTTCCAGATATCTAGTATGTTCCTCGTCGAGATCTACATCTTCTAGAAGTTGAAGGTATCCCTGGATTATCTGGAATTTTCCCCTCAGGTCCTGTTTGAGCAGTATGTTCAAAAATTCCTCCCTCTCCTCGGCTTTTTTCTGTTCGGTTATGTCTCTTCCTAGAGCTATAGAACCCATGACCTCTCCCTCATCGTTCTCCAGCGGATGAGAGTTCCAAGAGATCATCTTCTCCTCGCCGTTCTTGCACCGGATCCTCGTTTCATATGTCTCGATCTTCTCCCCACTCAAGATGTCCTCCACTTTTTCAGTTATCTCCCGCCTGTAATCCTCATCGGGATAGAGCAATTCCCATATCTTATCGTGGCCGACAACTTCTTCTTCCGGGTAGCCGCTTATATCCTCGGCAGCTTTGTTCCAAACGACCACGTTCGCTTCATCGTCCAAGACGTTGAGCCAGATATTTGCATCCTGGATGATCTTCTCTCTAAATCGGCTGAGTTCTTTGAGCTCCTCTTCCTGCTGATTTCTTTCAGTGATGTCCATACCGGAACTCAGGGTCCCTATCATCTCGCCTTCTTCATCTTCCAGGACCGAGTTGTGCCATAGGATGATCCTCTCTTCACCGGAGGCGGTCAAGACGGGATTTTCAAAGTATTCTGGATAGGTGTTCTTCCCCGCCTCTTCGTGGACTTCTCTGACCTTTGTTTTTTCCCGCTCGGGTACGAAATTTTCGAACCAGTCCTTACCTACTATGTCCTCTTTATCGTGTCCAAGGACCTCGGAGGCTTTCCTATTGGCCTGGATGACTTCTCCATCCTTGTCTATACCGACGAGCATGACCTCAGCCGTCTCTAGATACCTCTCAGCCCTGTCCCTTTCCCTCTTCAACCGCCTCTTTGCTTCCTCCTCTTCCCTCTTCAACCGCGTCATCTTGAGGATATTTTCCTTCATACGTTCATAATGTTCAGCGGTCACCTCGTCTCTCATCTGAGCTCTGAATATGCTGGGCGGCATGAAATATGTGTTCTCATGGACATCATCATACAGTAAGACCTTTGGGTGTGTCCTGAGAACATCTACGAGTATCTCAGGAGAAAAGCGTTCTTCGTTGTACTGACAGAGGGCTGTGGCCTTACTATCCGGGATGAATTCATTCAGCTTCGACTCGTACTCCATCAAGCGCTCGACACCGGGCTTATCGCTGAAGACCCAGGTCATCTCTCCTGTGACCCTCAGACCGTTGTAGCCCTCATCGAGAGCCGTTTCTGTGGCCTCCTTCAGCAATGCTATCATCTTATCGGGATCGAAACGTTCCTCTCTAAGATACGACTCGCTTTTGGTCAAGAACTCGAACTGTCCGGATTCGATGTGTTCCTCTACTGCGAAACCCCTCTTTTCGAAGCCCTCTACGACCTCCTCCTTAGTCCTGTCGTCCACTATGTAAAAGCATCTCTCGTTCCTTTTCACTCCAGCTGAGATAAAGGAGGCCAGAGCGGAGAGCTGTTCCTCCTTATCCCTGTAGATACAGCACATGTGTGTGCCCAGGGGCTGTTTTTTTAGCTTCTCCTTCAGAGACTCCTCGAGATCCATCTTTAAATCACGCTGTTATATATATATAGAGTCAAGCTTTATGTAGTTTTATGTCGAACCTCGCACCGCCAAGCTCAGAATCACTCACTTCGATATTACCGCCGTAACTTTCGGCTATCTCCTTGACTATGTACATACCTATGCCAGAACCTTCATATTCTCCCTGAGAGAACCCTTGTTTGAATATTTCCTCTTTTACAGAATCTGGGATCCCTTCTCCATCGTCTTCCACCGTTATAACGCAGAAATCCTCGTCTATCTCGCTGCTGAATTTTATTTTATCGCATCCCGCGTGTTTTAGGGAATTCTCTAGTAGGTTATCGAAGAGGGTACTCAACAAAGCTCCTCCTTTCACTTCACATCCCAACGATCGAGTCACTATTTCGACTCCCTTCTCCTCCGCCTGTTCTTCATACTCACTGACCACCTCATCTACAATACTACTCAATTTTATCTTCTTTTTCTCTTCACTTTTTTCGAGTTTCTGGAGAGTCCTCACTTTCTCGATCACCTTCTCAGCGTTTTCGATGCTTTCCTGAAGCTTGTCAGAATAATCCTCTACCTCTGCCCCACCTTCCTCTACCAACTGCAAGTAACCCTTCGCCACCTGTATCTTGTTCTTCACGTCGTGCCGTAAGATGGAATGTAGAAATTCCTCTCTCTTTTTCACTTGAATTCTTTCCAAGGCTTGGGAAACGTGATTCATCAGGAGTTCTCCCATCTGAAGATCAACTTCATCAAAATGATCAAACTCCGTATCCACTGCTTGAAATATTCCATATTCGCCGATGGGGATACTGATCGCTGATCTATATTTGCTTTTAACCGGTTTTGCGTCTTTGTGCTTGTTTATGTTTTTTATCAGATATGATTTCTGATCCAAGTAGGTCTTCGCATCGATCCCACCTTCTTCCAACGGCCTTTCTAAATAATCACCCTCAGGAAGACCTGAAGTCCTTTCTTTTACGATTATTTTATCGTCTTCCACTTTAGAAAAACTGCATATATCGAAATCTAATATTTCCTCGGTGGTCCCAACTGCTAATTTGAAAACTTCCGCTTCGGACTGACATGTTTGTAGTTCTGAACTAACTTTATGTAATCTTTCTATCTTCTGTTTGTTCTGTTCGATACGCATTTTCGCCTCTTTACGCTCGGAAATGTCTCGGATCGTCCCTACTAAGACCTGTTCTCCCTCTTCATTCCTGAACGTCCTTTTCCTGGTCTTTACAGTGTGAGTGACCCCTTCCCTATCGGTGAATTTTTCCTCGTTCACGTTCTCTTCCCCGGTTTCGAAGACCTCCTCGTCCTTCTCCCAGAAAACCTCGGCCTCCTCTTCGGGGAAAAAATCGTGATCTGTTTTCCCAAGCAGTTCTTCACGGCTGTATCCCATGAACTCGCAGTACGCATCGTTCAACATTATCCAATTATGATCTCGGTCCTTGACGAAGACCGGGTCTGGAACGCTGTTTATTATGTCTTCTAGATACCTCTGTTTCTTCTCTATCCTTTGTCTGACCCTCTTTTTATCCGTTATATCCCGGGATACGACCAAAGAAGCGTCCCTCCCTCCGTACCTGAAAGGTACGATCGTCTCTTCTGCCCAGTAGATCGAGCCGTCCTTCTTCTCCCTCTTCAGAGTGGCGAAGACTGTCTCATCATTTTCCAGCCTCTCGCGGACCTCTTCGACTTCCATCTCTTGGGGGCCCTGGGCGAGCCATTCATGGATGTCTCTTCCGATGAGTTCCTCTTCAGACCAACCCGTATGTTCTACTGCAGTATCGTTGGCCATCAGTATCTCCCCATGGTCGTCACCTCCCACAGTCACGATGAGGACAGCGTCACCCAGAGCGTCGAAAAGCCTTCTGTCCCTTTCTATCCTCTCTCTAAGCCTTTCTTCATTCTCCTTCTCTTTGCTGACATCCCTTATAACTGCAACTACACCACGGTTTTCCTCCTCGAGATCAAAGGGATAATAGAGAACATCTAGATGAACCCGGCCCTTACCGGGATACTCCTTGGACATATTGTACCTCAGTGTTCCGCCGTTCAAGCATCCGTCTATGTTGGGTTTGACCGTCTCCTCGAAGGCCCTCTCGCCGACCACTTTATCCACTTTCTCGCCTATAACTTCTTCCCTGTCAAGATCGTGATATTCCAGAAACGCCTCGTTGACGAAGAGGTATCTGTATTCATCATCTACGGCCGCTATCTGGTCCTCCGAGGCCTCCACGGCGAGTTTGTACCTTTGTAGCTCTTCTTCAGTCCTCTTTCTTTCAGTTATATCCTGAACGCTCCCCACGATGTCGGCTGGCTCACCGTTCTCATTATAATCGATATCCGCTTTCTCCCTCACCCATCTGATTTCATCGTCCGAGATTATCCTGTGCTCAATATCGTATTCTCCTCTCTGTAACCCCTTCTTCCATTCCTCCTCGACATGGTCCCTGTCTTCAGGATGGACAAGCTCCAAGAAACTATCGTAATCCATGGACTCCCCTTTCGGAACTCCGAATATACGATAGGTCTCGTCCGACCAGGTCAGATCAGCACTTTCCAGGTCTATCTCCCATGTCCCGACCTTGGCAAGGTCCTGGGACCTGCGGAGCCTTTCCTCGCTCTTCCTCAACTTCTGTTCTTTCTCCTTGAGTTCACTTATATCGGTCATGGAACCCAATAGGCCGGTTGTACGCCCGTCTTCGTCCTTTATGAGATTTGAAGATAGATATATATCTACCAGTGTTCCATCCTTTCTGACACCCTTCATCTCGCCCTGCCAGTTTCCTTCATCAAAAAGTTCTTCTATCGCTTTCGCCGCCCTTTCTTCGTCATGGAAAAATTCAACGGTGTCCTCATGGAGTATCTCCTCTTCACGGTCATAACCGAACATATCCACTAGGGATCTGTTCACATACCTGACGGTCCCGTCTAGATCGGCTATCGCCATCCCGTTCAGAGAATTCTGGATAGCTCTTTCCTTCTCCAACAATTCGTGTTCCGCTTCCTTTTTCTCGGTGACGTCTTGCTGTATGGCGGAGGCACCCATGACATCTCCATCTTCATCATATATGGGAGAGACCGTGACTGAGACGTGTATCTCTTTGCCGTCTTTTGTGAGCCTCGTGGTTTCAAACGGGCCCACTTTCTCCCCGTTCTTTATCCTTTCCAAAAATTGATCTGGCTCGTTCTTCTTATCCTCTGGAGCGAGTAGAGATATGTCCACCCCCAGCACTTCTTCTTCGCCGTAACCGTAGATCTCTTCAGCCCCTTCGTTCCACGAAGTTATGGATCCGTGTAGACCCTTGCTGATGATCGCGCTCTGGGTCGATTGCACTATCGAGGATAATCTTCTCCTAGCCCTCTCTCCATCATACAACTTGATCTCCTGTTTTATAGCATCAGAAAGGATGCCATACTGACTCCGCGGGTCGCCCCCTTTCTGGATGTATCTATCAGCACCCAGGTTCAGGGCATCTATCGCCACTTCTTCTCTTCCCCTCCCGGTGAAGATGATAAAAGGTATATCGCTGCCTCTCTCCTCCCTGACGGTCCTCAGGAACTCAAGACCGTCCATCTCCGGCATCTGGTAGTCTGAGACGACGGCATCATAGTCTATCTCTCCAAGCTTGGACAGTGCTTTTTCAGCCGAGATCGCGGTATCGATATCGAAACGTTCCTCTTTCTCCTCCAGATATATCTTCGCCTGCTCCAATACAGCTTTATCATCGTCAACGATCAATATCCTCATAGAGTCCACCGGGGGAGAGATAGGAATAGATATGGCTGAAGAGAGAGATATAATTTTCCCAAGTGATAGACAGCCTGTGCATAACCTATCAGATGGACATACCACTATTTAGAACCGATAACATCCCTTAAAATCTAAGATGCTCTTTTCAAGCTCACTTCGAACCTCGCTCCGCCCATATCTGAGTCCTTGACTTCTACGCTTCCATCATAATTTTCAGCTATCTCTTTCGCCAGGTACAATCCCAAGCCGGTTCCTCGATCCTCTCCACTCTTGAACCCCTTGCCAAATATCTCGTCCTTTATCTCATCAGATATGCCCGAACCGTCGTCTTCTACTGTCACAACACATTCATCATCCTCTATCTCAGAATATATCTTGATCTCACCGCAGTCGGAGTGGAGGATGGAATTTTCGATCAGGTTGGAAAAAAGTTCCTCGAGAAGTGAACCTCCTCTCACCACACATCCACATCCACTAAAATCTAAGTCTATACCGTGCTCCCGCAGTTGACCTCGGTGCTTTGACGAGGCTTTCTCGATGATAGGATCTATCTCCATTTCGCCGATCTCCTCCTCTTCCTCTATATCTCTAAGGTTCCTGATCTTCTCTATCATATCTTCGTTAGCTTTGGAGGCGTCTTCCGCCTTATCAACTAAAGTTTTCACCTCGTCGGGAAGATCGTGGTCTCTCATCAGTTCTAGATACCCTCTGATCATCTGGTTTTTGTTCCCCACGTCGTGCCTGAGCAGGGAGTGAAGGAACTCCTCTCTCTTTTTCATCTGGATCCTGTCAAGGGCCTCTGAAACATGGCTCATAAGGAGTTCCGCCGTCTGCAGGTCCTCCTCGGTGAAGTGCTCTGGTTCCGTAGAAACCGCCTGAAATACTCCATATTCTCCTACGGGAACGCTTATACCCGATTCGAAATCATCGGAGGTGGGATTGATGTGTTCATTTTCATCTTTATTCCGGACAAGAAATGACCTTTTTTCGAGATACGTCTTCCCGGCTAGGCTGTCATCGATGGGTAAAGGTTTATCTGTGGAGGAGGCGCTTTTGGGGAATTCAGAAGAGATCGCTGCGGCTTTCATTACATCTCCCTCAGGGACGTTTATCACACACAAATCAAAATCGAGTATATCCTCGGCCGCTTTTATCACAAAAGAATACACGTCATCTTCCGAATCGTAAGTTTGGAGTTCTGCACTTATCTCGTGAAGTCTCTTGACCCTGTCTTTATTCTTCTCGATCCGTTGTTCAGCTTTTTTCCGATCGCTGATATCTTGAGCGCTCACTATTATCCCGTTTATCGTAGGGTCGTCTAGATGATTGACCGCCCTGACTTCGAGCCATATCCAGCCGTCCTCCACCTTCCCCCTCAATTCTGTACTGTATTCTTCACCGGGATTTTCCAGCACCTTTGAGAACATCTCCATAGCATCTTCTCTATCGTCGGGATGTGCAAATTCTAACGCTTCGGATCCCATGAATTTGTTCGGGTCTAAACCCGTTACCTCGTTCGAGGGATAACTGTGGTACTCTATCTCACCTTCTTCGTTGATCACGTTGATAAAGGCAGGGGTATGATCGAGATATCTCTCTTTCCGCTTCAGTTCTTCCTTGGTTTCCTCCCTTTTAGAGATCTCCCTGATATTGCACTGCACGACTTCCTTTCCACCTGCTTCATAGGTGTTGCTGACGAATTCTACAGGGACTTTTTCTCCATCCTTCGTTTCCAGGGGCATGTCCTCGTACCGGATATATCCTTCCTCGGTCAATTCTTCGAATCGTTTTTTATTCTCAACCACGCTTTTGAATGTACCCAATTCCCAAAGCTCTCTTCCGATCACTTCCCCCTTTGAGTAGCCCAACATATCCTGTAAAAACGGGTTCGCTTCCTCGATGATCCCCGTCTCAGCATCGATTATCAGCATACCGTCCTGGGCGGTCTCGAACAATCTTCGGTACTTCTCTTCACTCTCTTTGAGTTCCTCTCTACTCTCTCTAAACTTCTCCTTGAACTGCCTCCTCTGAAGTGTGACGGAAAGATGACTAGCTATGGTCTCTATGGCCGAACTAAATTTGACGCCCTCCTCGGACGTCTTCAATATAGTTATACCTCCATACGGTTTCCCCTCCAAAGCGAAGCCGACGGAATAAACCTCCTCCACTCCCAAAAGATCTTCGATGTCTGCAGCCTTCTCTTTTGACAAAACGCCCTTCACCAATGAATAGAGTCCTTCGGGCATCAGTTCTAGGTTCCCGGAACTGTATATATCCGACCACTCCTCCTGTATATCCGGATCGAATGTCACTTCTTCCCCGGGATGCATCAACTCCTCTACCAGTTGTGGGTAATCGTCAAAACCCTCTACAGCTCGGATCCGGATGGTTTCTTCTTCATGGTCATAAAGAGCTACAGCGACGTAATCGTCCTCATCGAGAGAATGAACTTTTTCGGCGATGTACTGACATATCTCATCGGGAGATTTTATCCTACTGACCTTCAGGATGAGATCATTCAAAAATTCGAGTTCAGAGGTGTACTTTTCTCTCTCTTCTTTGGTTCTATGATGCTTGTATTCCTGCTCTATCGCCTGATACAGAAGATGATACTGGCTCCTCGGGTCTCCGCCTTTCTGCATGTACCTGTCCGCTCCTAGATTCAAAGCTTCCATCGCCACTTCTTCCCTACCCTTACCAGTGAACACTATAAAAGGAACATCACTTTCTCTGATCTCTCTGATCTCTTCTAGGAATTCCAAGCCATTCATGCCGGGCATCTGGTAATCAGAAACGATCACATCGAAGTCCTTCTCATCCATCATATCAAGAGCTTTTTCGGCAGAGGGACTGGTAGAAACTTCTATTCCTTCCCCAATCCTTTCTAGAAATATCTTCGCCTGGTCTAGTAGGTCGTTCTCGTCATCTACGAACAGTATTTGCATCGAGTCACCCCAAAATTCGTTATAGCTAAAGCATCATCATATATAGACTTAATAAACCTTTTTCTGGATATCTAAAAAGAGGGCATCAACTCTCCTGTCAAG
>CAYMXS010000013.1:36084-44973 GCA_964394465.1 uncultured Thermoplasmata archaeon
AGATAGAGCTAAATAAGAGATACTCAGATAGGAATTATTTATAAGGGATACCTCCTTTAAATCATATATGGATCAGGTGCAGAAAGATAACTGGGCTCAGATCTTTGATTCCCTGGAAGACATGATATTGGTGGTGGATGAGGACGACAAGATAATCGAGGCAAATGAATCATGTGAAGAGTATCTAGATATGGATATAGAAGATATCAGGGGCTCTACCTGTGATGATATATTCGATATCGATCAGAGCGATGAGGAAGAGGAGTGTTTCTTCAAGGATGGAAACTCAGGTATGAAAAACGAATTTTATCTCTCAGAAAAAGAAACTTTCCTATACGTTAGAGCCTTTCCTATCAGGGACGATGAGTTAGGATGGACCATCTATCAGATCAGGGAGATGACAGAAAAAAAGGATATGAACGGTGAGTTGGAACAATATTCTGAACAGTTGAATAAATACAAAAACGAGACCCAGGAGATGATACAATCGGAGAAGATGGCTTCCCTGAGTAGATTGGTTTCTGGCATCGCTCATGAGATCAACAATCCTTTGGGGTACATGAAATCAAGTATAGGGTTCATCATGGATGATATCCGAGAACTTGAAGAGAGATGTGATGAAGAGGAATATACCGAATTGCTGGATGATATAGAAAAGAATCTTGAAATGAACGTGGAAGGCATAAACAAGATAACGGAGATAACAGAGACCTTGAGAAAATTCGTATCTGCAGATATAGAAGGTGAATCCAAGACAGACTTGAATGAAAATCTTGATTCTACCCTGACATTGTTGGAGAATGAATTCAAGGAAAATATCGAACTAAAAAAGGACCTGGGGGATCTCCCAGATGTGAGATGTAGTCCTGGAAAATTGAATCAGGTGTTCATGAATGTGATCTATAACTCTCTGCAGTCGATGGAGGAGGGCACTATAGAGATCACAACATGGTCAGAAGATAAGGAGGTCTATATCAAGATAAAGGACGATGGAGAAGGAATCCCCGAAGACGTAAGAAATAAAATATTTGATCCCTTCTATACCACTAAGGATGAAAGTACAGGATTGGGCTTAAGCGTGAGTTATAGGATAGTTAAAGAACACGGTGGAGATATCCAGGTCGAAAGTGAAGAAGGCGTGGGGACAGAAGTAACCATAAGTTTACCCAAGGAGGAATAAGATGACAGAAGATGATGAAGGATATAATATCTTGGTCGCAGATGATGAGAAGTCAGTCCGAAAATCTTTGAGGATGACACTAGAAAGAGCCGAGGAATTTTCAGCTGAAATAGACACGGCTTCAGATGGGGATAAGGCCTTAGTGAAGGTAGAGGAAAAAGAATACGATTTGGTCCTATCAGATCATAAGATGCCCGGGATGACCGGCGTAGAATTACTGAAAAAGGTTATGAGGATACAGCCCGATACTATCCGGATATTGATAACGGGATACCGTGACCTGAGTATCGCTAAGGAAGCCATCAATGAGGCCAGTGTACACGAATACATCGAGAAACCCTGGGATAACGAGGAACTGAGGTTCACCATATATCAGAACCTAAGAAGAAAGGAGCAGCGAGAAGAAGAGAAGGTCGAAGATGTAGATGACGTAAAGGAAGCCTTGAAAACTATCGAAAAATATCAACAAGAACTAGCAGACTCACCGAGCGATTCCCCGGGCAAGGAGATGTTGGTTTTCGAATTCGATAGTGGACCCCAGTTCAACAAATTTTCGTTTAAACTGAAAAACATAAAAAATGCTAAGATAGAAGATGTAGATGTCTTCGAACACAAATACATAATCCGGATCAGTCTATATCCTTCTACCTATGGTACGATAAAGTGATCTTTTGGTCTATATATCCGCTTCCTGAGACAATTTCTTCAATCTCACGTCGAATCTAGCTCCACCCATATCGGAATCCTTCACTTCGATCTCTCCTCCGTAACTTTCCAGCAAGTTCTTCACGAGGAAAAGTCCTAGGCCGGTTCCCCTATCTTCGTCGGTGGTGTACCCCTTCTCGAATATGATATCTTTCTTATCGTCGGGTATCCCCTTACCGTCATCTTCTATACTGCATACCACTTCGTCATCCTTCACCTCTCCAGTTATGTTTATCCTGCTGCCTTCAGAATGATTGACCGAATTCTCGATGATATTGAAAAAGACCTCCTCAAGGAGAGAGCCACCTTCTACTTTACACTCTGTCGATGGACAATCCAGTGACAGATCGATCCCTACTCTTTCAGCCATCGCTTCGTTCGATTCGACCGCATCCTTTATCGTAGAGGCGATATCCACGGGTTTTTTCTCCTCTTCCTGAGCACTCAACAGCATTCTCACTTTTCGTATCAGATTTACGCTTTCTTTGTTCGCTGTGAGTGCCCCTTCAACCAGTTCTCGGGAATCTTTTGAAAGCTCCTTTTCCCCTTCCATCAATAATTGAAGGTATCCCTGGACAGCTTGTGCTTTGTTCTTTATATCATGTCTGAGCAGTGAATGAAGGAATTTTTCTCTCTCCGTAGCCTCTTTCCTTTCCGTTATATCTCTATAAACGGCCAGATGACGTGTTTTTCCATCATATTCTATAGGCCTAGCAGTTATAGATACATCTACTTCCTCTCCCTCCTTCGTCAAACGCACCGTCTCATGATCAAAATAGCCCTCACGTTTAGCTTTTTCATTCAATTCCTCAGCCTCCTCTATCTTATCATCAGGCACCACTAGCTCATCGAGTTTCTTTCCTAAAATGTCCTCCTCTTTATAGCCGAACACGTCTTGAAATCGTTCATTTACTTTTGCTATCCTATAATCTTCATCCACCTCTACAACACTTTCTGGGTTCTGCTGAAAGAGCGTCTCATATCGTCTTTTTTCTCTTTTTAATGCTTCTTCCGCCACCTTCTTTTCTGTGATATCTCTCATAGTTCCCTCTATCCCCTTTACCTCTCCATCTTCATCCTTTATCAAATGTGAATTAACAGAAGCGATGGCTATTTCGCCGCTCTTTTTCTCGAGCTCGATTTCATAGCCCCTCACCTCACCATTTTCACTCAATTCTTTTAACAACCCCTCACGCTCCTCTGGATCCGGATAAACTGTTCCAACATATTCCCCCAGTAGTTCGCCTCGATCGTATCCGGATAAATCTTTTACGGAAGGACTGAGTTCCTGGATAAAGCCCTCGGGATCGGTTCGATAGTATAGGTCCTGGAACTGTTCAAATATGGAGCGATACTTCTCCTCCTGTTTCTTCAGCTTTTCTTCTGCTTCTTTTCTTTTTGTGATATCTCTACAACTCCCGTAGACCAATCCGTTCGGCAGTAAGATAGCGTTAAGGTCCACGGGGACCTCCGTTCCATCTTTTTTAACAATGGACATCTCCGTGAATATTTTTCCCTCTTCCAAAATCTCTTCAAAAACCTTCATGTACTCCTCCGCATCTTCCTTTCTTGTAAGGTCTAGAATGTTCATCTCCGTAAGTTCCTCTCTAGAATATCCAAGCAGATCTGAAGCGGCCTGATTTACGTAGGTATAATTTCCTTCCTGATCCGTTAAAAATATCGCATCCGCTGAATTCTCGATCACGATCCCGAATTTCTTTTCACTCTCTTTCAGTTCTTCCTCCATCTCTTTCCTATCGCTGATATCTTGAGCACTCACTATTATCCCGTTTATCGTAGGGTCGTCTAGATGATTGACCGCTCTGACTTCGAGCCATATCCAGCCGTCCTCCACCTCTCCTCGTAATTCTGTACTGTATTCTTCACCGGGATTTTCCAGCACCTTTGAGAACATCTCCATAGCATCTTCTCTATCGTCGGGATGTGCAAATTCTAACGCTTCGGATCCCATGAATTTGTTCGGGTTCAACCCAGTGATCTCATCGGAAGGATAACTGTGGTATTCTATATTCCCTTCTTCGTCGATCACATTGATGTATGCTGGCGTATGGTCCAGAATTTGCTCTTTCTGCTTCAATTCTTGTCGCTGTTCTTCTCTTTTGGTTACATCCTGAAGTGTTTCTATGGCACCGATCGTGTCTCCATCAGAGTCGGTCAGAGGAGCAGCGGTGAAGAAGACCCACTTACCTTCTTCTCCCATATCGGGGAAGTAATCCCTCGTCTCATAAGCCCCGTCTAAGATAGATAATCTAGAAAGGTCATCACCATACCATCTCTCTATTTCTTCCTCGGAAGCGTCATCTAAGACCAGGTCAGCCAAAACAGGCCTCGCTTCGTCGTAAAAAGCCTTCCACGGGTCTTCGGTTCCAACGAGGTCATCCTTGGATATCCCTGTCAAATTCTCACATGCTTTATTCCAGTGAGTCACTTTATGATCTTCATCGATCACGAATAAAGGCACAGAACTCCCTTCTACTATCTGGGACAACCAATCTTTGTTCTTTTTTAGCTTATTTTCCCTCTCTTTCCTTTCACCTATATCCTCGACGAAGGCGAATTCATATTCTTTTCCACCAAATTCCAGATGATGACTGGTTATCTCTACAGGATATCTCTTTCCTTCCTTGGTTTCGTGCTCGGATTCGAAGACCAGCACACCCTCATCTTTCAACTTCTTCCACCGCTCTTTTCTTTTGTCTTTCCCATGATTCGGATCTATATCCCAGACACGCATACCCTCCAATCCCTCTTTTGAATAGCCCAAGCGTTCTGCAGCCGTCTCGTTTGCATATGTGAATTCTCCCTCTGGTGTGATCCAAAATATCTCTAGACTCGCATTGTCGACCGAGTACTTAGTCAATTTCAAAAGACTCTCAGCGACCCGATGTTCTACTTCCTGCTTTATAGCCTGAGCTAGTACCTCATACTGATCCCTCGGGTCGCCGCCTTTCTGCATATATCTATCGGCTCCGAGATTCAAAGCCTTCATGGCGACCTCTTCTCTACCTTTACCAGTAAATATTATGAAGGGTATATCGTTATCTCTCTCTTCCCTTACTTTTTCTAAAAATTCCAAGCCATTCATGCACGGCATCTGGTAATCTGAGACCACTGCATCGTACTCTTCCCTACTCAGTTCTTTCAAGCCTTCTTCAGCTGAGGAAACTGGTTCGATTTTCAGATCTTCATCTAACTTCTCGATAAATATCTTCGCCTGGTCTAGTAGGCTGGTCTCATCGTCTACGAACAGTATATGCATCGAGTCACCCCAGTTTTAACGGACTATCAAATAAGGGGGGAGGCAACACTTAATGTTATCGCAAAAATCGAACAGATCACGCCTTTTGCAGTCTCACATCAAACCTGGCTCCGCCCAAATCAGAGTCTTTCACCTCAATGCTTCCACCGTAGGTCTCCACCAGCATCTTCACGATGAACATCCCGAGGCCGGTACCTCTTCCTTTATCCGTTGTATAACCCCTGTTGAATATCCTTCCTTTTTCATCGTCCGGAATCCCCTTTCCATCGTCTTCTATAACACACACCACGTCGTTCTTTTTCACATCCGTGGTCACCTTGACCTTATTACCCTGAGAGTGATAGACGGAGTTCTCTATTATGTTGGACAGTGCCTCTCTCAGGAGTGGGCCTGCCTCGACCTTACAGGACTCACATCCATCCACCACCGATATATCCATACCGTTATCTTCTGCCAGAGACCTTGATGATGCCGCTGCTTCTTGAATGGCTTCTCCTATATCCACTTCTTCTGTCTCTTCCTTCTGAGCGCTGAGAAGTAGTCGGACTTTCTTTATAAGATCGATTATCTCTTCGTTACCGCCCAGTGCTTTTTCTATGTAGCCATCTAGATCCTCCTGCAGGTCCTTTTTTTCTAGAGTCAACTGGAGATAGCCCTTCACGACCTGTGACTTGTTCTTTACGTCGTGCCTGAGCAGAGAATTCAAAAGGTCCTCTCTCTCCTCGGCCTCTTTCCTCTCGTCGATATCGATGACTATCCCGGCAACTTTTTTCTTCTCTCCTTCCTCCTCAGTTATACTGCCGATATCTCTGAACCACTTGTAGTCTCCATCTTTTCTTTGGATGCGATACTCGACCTCATACCGTTCTTCTCTTCCTTCAAGATGATCCCTCATGGCTTCCATGGCTCTATCATGATCCTCAGGATGAACCAAATCGGTGAAATCGGTATAATCTTCGAACTCCTCAGGAGCGTATCCCAGCATCTCGGCTTTCCTGTCGTTGAACCTGACCTCTCCTGAAGGTAGTTCCATCTCCCACCAGGCAAGGTTACCAGCGTCCATTGCCTCTTCCAACCGTTCTTTGTACAGCTCTAACTCCTCTTCTAACTCGTCTCTATCTTTCATCATTTCACCTTGTTGAGATGTATCTCGAACCTAGCCCCTCCCATATCGGAGTCTTTCACCTCTATGCTTCCACCGTAGGTCTCCAGCAGCATCTTGACCAGGAACATACCTAGTCCAGTACCTCTCTCTTCGTCAGTTGTATAACCTCTATCGAATATCCTCTCTTTCTTTTCGTCTGGAATCCCCTTACCGTCGTCCTCGATACTACAGATTATTTCATCCTCTCTAATCTCCCCGGATACCCTTATCTTTTCGCCTTCGGAGTGATAAACGGAGTTCTCTATTATGTTGGAGAACACCTCTTTAAGGAGCGTACCGCCCTGGACCTCACATTCCATGGATGGGCACTCTAGATATATCTCCATGTCGTTGTCCTTGACTAGTGCCTCGGTATCGTCCACTGCCTCATGGATAGTAGTGGCTATATTTACTGGTCTTATCTCTTCCTCCTGAGCACTCAGAAGGAGCCTGATCTTCTGCATGAGGTTTATGCCCTCCTTGTTCGCCTTTATCGCCTTGGCCAAGGGCTCCTTCTCCTCTTCCGGTATCTCCTCGTCCTCCTCCAATAACTGAAGGTATCCTCTTACCACCTGTGCCTTGTTCTTCACGTCGTGCCTTAGAAGGGTATGCAGTAATTCCTCCCTCTCACGGGCTCTCTTTTTGTCAGTTATGTCTGTTATCACGCCCATGGTGCCAACAAAATCACCGGCTGCATTCTTGAAGGGCGAGGCGTGGACCATCGCGTCTATCTTCTCCCCGTTTTTCTTCTCTAGTGTGGTCTCATACCTGCTGGTCTCGCCCTTTTCACGCCTCTCAATTTCCTCTTCAAACTTGGTCATCTCTTCATCGGGAGATATCTCCGCCAGGGACTTCCCTATCAGGTCTTCCTTCGGATAACCGAGCATATCGGCGAACTGATCGTTCACGTAGGTCAGTACGTTCTCGAAGTCAGTTATGCCTATGCCGGCGAAGGCCGTCTCTACCAAGGCTCGGTACCTCTCTTCGCTTTCTTCCAGCCTTCTCTCAGATCTCTTCTTCTGGATCACGCCAGATATCACGGTGGATATGGCATCGATCAAGTCTTTTTCTTCCTCCAAGAACGGGTCTCCATCCACGTCATGCTTCTCCTCGGTATAACAGATCGTTATCTCTCCGATCTTTTCATCTCCCACTTCTATAGGAGAACTCAGGCACCAGTCAGTCTCTTCAAAATCGTCCGTCAGGTATTCCCTTCCTTCCAGCACGACCTTCGCTGCAGCAATATCAGGATACTGCCAGGACTGCGGTATGACCTCCAAAGCCCCCTCTAAAATATCGTCCATGGAGTTCGAAGGGTCTGTTCCTAGCCGAGTTATGGTATAGAGACAGTTCAATTCCTTGTATCTTTCACGGAGGTCGTGCAGGAGTTCTTCCCTTTCTTCCTTGGCTTCTCTCTTCTCGGTGATATCTCTACCGATAACGATCTCTCCTTCGAAAACATCTCCCTCAAAAGTGGCGGCGTTCACCTCCGCATATAGTTTATCTCCATCTTTGCTGACCATCTCCACTTCGTAGGGCGGTATCTCCTCTCCCTGTTTTCTTCTCTTGAATCTGTCCACAGTTCTCTCGACTCCCTCCTCAGTCAGGAAAGGCTGTTCCTGCAGTTTCTTCCCCACTATCTCTTCTTTATCGTATCCCAGCTTCTCTAAAGCGGCCTCGTTCACATCTTGGAAAACACCTTCTTTATCGAGTAAAAACGTAGGATCTGGCGAGGCTTCAAAACTGCTCCTGAACTTCCTCTCCGAGCTCTTCAATCTTTCCTCGGCCTCCTTTCTTTCAGAGATGTCACGTACCACAGATAGTACTCTCTTTTCACCCTCGAACTCGACCATATGTGAATGTATCTCGACCGGTATTTTGGTCCCGTCCTTTGCTTTATGTACCATCTCGAACCTGCTCTCACCTTTTTCTACAAGTTCCTTCATCACTTCCGGTACCTCTTCGGCTTTCTCCGCCGCATCGATCTTCTCTGGTAACATCTCTAGGAATTCTTCCCTACTGTATCCCAGCATCTCAACCGCAGTGTCGTTCACCTCGATGAAATCACCTGGCATACCTTCGCTCGTCACCTCATGCAGGTATATCGCATCGTTGACATTGTTGAATATCTCTTGGAATTTTTTGCGTTCTTTTCTCAATTTCTGTTCTCTCTCTTCCTTTTCACTTATATCCTCAAAGATCACGCAGAATTTTTCTTTCGTATCATACGGCCGGTAAACGTTGCAGTGGTATGTTTTATCCGTGGGCCCGTGGTAAAGATCAAAGGTCTGACTCTCTCCAGTGACCGCGACTTCTCCATACCTTTCGACCCATTCGTCGTCGGTCTCGGGCCATACTTCATGAACTGTTTTTCCCTTCACTTCCTCTAATGTAACACCGGTCATCTCCTCGTAGGCCTCGTTGATGTATATGAATCTGTAACTCACAAAGTTTCCATCTTCATCGAAAACCGACTCAAAGAGCACGAAAGCGTTCATCATGCTGTCCAGCATAGATTCGATCTCTTTGTTCTTCTCCTTGAGAGTTTCTAAGGTTTCCATCCGATCGGTGATATCTCTC
>CAYMXS010000014.1:0-20626 GCA_964394465.1 uncultured Thermoplasmata archaeon
GCACTTATACCTGCCGTGACGGTCTCTTTGCTCACATACCAGATCGTAAAGAGAAAGAGAGATAACTAAGATCCTAAAAAAGTCCCGACTGCGAGGAATTAAAAATTCCTCTGAGTCATAAATGTGAGATTTATTCCTCCCTGATGTCCGCAGAAAGCGTAGCTTTCGAGGGAATAGTGGAATTGGCTACAATTCGACGGAGGGAAGGGACTTCGAATAAAATGAGAAGTCCCGACTCCCGGATTTGAACCGGGGACATGGTGATTTCTGCTGTGTGGCGGGTGTTCGGTTTTGACCGAAACGAGTATATTCCAACTACAGTCACCCGCTCTGGCCAGTCTGAGCTAAGTCGGGTCTGCGTTTGGATTCTTACGGAGAATTCTTATTTATCCTTTTCGTTCAACGACTACCTATACAAGCTTCTCTTGGTCATCCATATCCTTCTCTTCTATGTACTTGTACTCTAGGATTATCACCAAGATAAAACCAACGGCACCAGACAAGATGACCACCCAGATATCTGGATTCACCTCCATGGCCTTTTCACCTGGAACCCTTAAAGCACCCAACATAAGGCCGAAAAGGAAGGCCATGGTTATTGATTTGTGATGCTCAAACAGATAATCTAAAACTTTAGCGAAGGTGAAGAGGCCTATAATCGCGCCCGCCATGAAGACAGATAGAACCAACAGATTCATCGTATTCAAGGCGTGGACCATGTAGTGGTACTGGTGCAGAAACAAAAGGATATAAGAACCAGATATACCGGGCAATATCATTGATATTATGGCGATCATACCTGAGAAGAAGATCATCGGCAGGCTGTGATTTGCCTTGATGGCCTCTAAGCCCACCAGGAAGAAAACGAAGATGAAACCCACGGAGGCGGAGATGACTATGCCTGGGTCGATCCTGTCGATATAGTTATAGATGACCGTGACCGAAGCCAGTATCAGGCCAAAGAAAAAGGCAAAGGTCTGAGCCGGGTATACCCCCATGACGTATTCCATAATCCTGGCTATCGACATGACGGAGACTATCACGCCTAACAAGAGAGGGACTAAAAATTTGAAGTCTATCCCTTTGAATTTCTTCTTAAAGGTGGGTATGTCTCCCTTCAACAGGTCTATGGGCAGATCTTTAGGTATGGTATTTATCGAATGGACCAGCCTTTCATAGATGCCCACGATGAGCGCTATAGTCCCTCCTGAGACTCCCGGGACTATATTGGCGGAGCCCATCAATATACCTTCGAAGAATCGCTTGAAATATTCCTTGAATCTCATCTGATGCTGGAGTGTCAAACTTAAGAAAGGTTATATTTTTTTCCTTTTAGATCGGTTCAACCGAAGAGTGAGATGAGCAGAGGCAGTACTATGAAGAGACCTACCCAAGTCAACAAGTTGGAGAATATACCAACGGTGAAGACCTTTATGAGATCGTTGGAGAGCACTTCGTTTATAGAGGTTGAAAGGGTAAGTTCAGTTATATCACTCACTTTTGGCGACCTCACTTTGGCCTCCACGTATCCTGCTACCCAGCCAGGGCCTATGAGGGTCAAAGACATGAACGGCGCCAAGATGAAGGACGTGAGTATGGACAGAGGATGGCCCCTAGCTAGAGCGGCCCCTAGAGCGGCGCTACCACCTACAGCTAAGAACCAGTAAAACGAGGCACGCCACACGTTCATCACATCGGAGAATAAAAACAAGTAAACGGCTAGAGTTATGAACAATGCTGAGGAGCCGTACCGCAGAGCTTTCTTGTAGACGCTTCTGAAAACGGTGTCGAGTTCCTCTAGAGGTTTTCTACACCTCCTTTCGCCTTTGGTCTCTGCCAGCTCTATTATCCTGGCTTTGATCTTCTTTACCTTGCTGGCCGGTACCACCGCAACCACCTTCTTTTCGCTGCCTATCTCATAAATCTTCTCGGCCATATGGTTCAATCGATCCTTCTCGGCCTCTTCGGCAACCATGGGTGCGAAACGTCCTATACTTCTGAGAACACTTTCGACTATATCGTCGTGTTCTTCAATCTCTTCTGCAGAAACTGTCTCTTTCTCTTCGGATAGGGGGATCAAGGCGGAGCGAAAGTACCAAAGCAGTTTCAATTTCTTCAGGATGGACATCCTCCTGAATGCATGGCTGAGTGTCTCCGTTATATCTTGGTCGATGAACTCCACTTCCTTGTCAAAGCCTGAAGCGACGGATGCCAACTTAGCTATATGACTTTCAGGTTCTATCTCTCTGATCCTCCGAACGTTTTCGTGTATGGCATCCACGAAGGCCTGGTATAATAGAACACTGAACTTCCCCTCCCTGTAGGAAGATAAAAGGGCCTTGTCCTCCCATTCCTTTTTCGTTTCTAGGGTTTCGAACCTCTTCTCACAGAGGGCCAGGGCGATAACGTCAGGATCGAACTTTTGGATGAGACCACTGACCCTATGATTCAAGCCATCCGCCTCTACGTAATCCACTCCGGCCAAAACTATCTCTTCAGGTATCTCAGACAGGTGTATACTCTCTACATCCATCGGCCTTTAAACAGAAAAGGATAGCTTACTAAAACTTTTTTATAGGAGAGAGGGTTAGAAGAGAACATGGTAGTTGGTGTTCTGGCTTGGACGGTTCTACTAGCCATCGGTGTCGTTATCCTGGTCAAGGGAGCGGATATATTAGTCGAAGGAGCGGGAAAGACAGCGGCATATCTAGGAGTTCCAGCCATAGTGATCGGTCTTACGCTCATATCCTTCGGCACATCTTTACCAGAACTCGCATCCAGTCTCAATGCGATAACGAAGGGAAAACAGGGCATCTCAGTGGGGAACGTCATCGGGTCCAACGTAGCCAACATACTCCTTGTTCTTGGAGCCAGCTCTTTGATCAATCCCATATCCGTGGACAGGGATATAATCAAGCGGGAGATACCCATTATGTTCGGCGCCATGGGTCTCCTGATGCTGTTCGCTTCGACTTTCTACTCGGATGAATATATAATCACAAGATGGGAAGGCGCCGTTCTACTAGTGGCGTTCATAGCCTACGTAGTCTATTTCATATGGGTAGCCATATTCGAAGGAGAGAGAGAGGTAATAGAAGAGGAGATAGAGGACGAGGAATACGTTGAGGTGGAGGAGTACAGCGCTCCCGTCAATATAGGCAAAATCCTCCTGGGCATAGGAGGAATAATCTTGGGCTCAGAGCTACTCATCAGAGGGGGTATATTTTACATCCAAACATTTGGACTATCTGAAGGTATAGTAGGTCTAAGCATCATAGCTCTTGGCACCTCACTGCCCGAACTGGCCGCTTCTTCGGTAGCAGCCTACAAAGAGGAGAGCGATATATCCCTTGGAAACGTCATCGGTTCCAACACGTTCAATATCCTGATGGTACTCGGGATATGTGCCACCGTTATCCCCTTGGATTTTTCCGGTAATCTGATCCCCAACGTCTTCATAATGCTAGGGGTCAGCATAATGCTTACAGTCTTCATGTACACAGGAAAGAGATTATCAAGACTGGAAGGGGCCATTATGCTCTCCGGATATTTCATATATATATTCTATCTCTATCATTTCTAACAATTCGTTACCATACCAGCAGTTCATACTCCTAGAGTAAATACCTTCCTATTCTTGATCACCAGACCAAGCGAGATAAAAGTCAAAACGACCGGTATGAGCAGAAGTAGAGAGGGACTTATCGGTAAAATACTGTCGGCCTGGAGGGACATCAACATCAGTATGCCGACGCTCAGAAAGCTGAAGACGTTACCGGAGAAGGAAAGTGCGAAAGAGTACGATTTCAAAGAACTGATCACACCCATCACCACCAGCGACATGAAAACCCCGCCGGCCAGACCTATACCCAGTAGCGTGCTTTTTTCAGCGACAGATAGAGTGGCTAATATCCCTGAGGAAAATATCGAGAATAGGACAGCCAGGAAGAACGGCAGAGTCGCGGCCAAAATCCATCCACTGATCTTAAGATGGGACCTCTTTCCTGTCTTTAGGTCCGTTGGCGGATAAAGGCCTGAATATATCTCCCAATAATAGTCGACCTGATTAACCTTAGTTGGCTCCCAAACATCGTTGTACCTGTAACTACAGTAGGGGCAGACCGCGTAAACACTCTCCCCAGAACGGGGATGATCATCCTCGGCCATGGTGATATAAAAACCTGAGCCGCAGTAGGGGCACCGGGTGAGCAGATTTAACATTATGGTTCTATATAGTGAACAGAAGGTTAAGTTTTTTGTCCCTGAAAACGGGCAATCGAGAAAATATATTTAAGGGAGCCGTGTTGTATAGCTAGAATGCCGTGTCTCTTCAAAAACTACCAGAAGGCCTGAAAGTAGAAGAAAAAGAAGGAAAAGGGAGTCTCAAAGCTTTATTCTCTGAATTGGATCGGTATGACTTCGATGGTTATCTACATATTCTGGCCTCCGACCAGTACGAGGGCTATATCGTGCTCAAAAATGGTAACTCTAAAAACGCTGTGATGAGTACACCTTCTGGCAAAAGAAAGGGGAACCAGGCACTCGAAGAGATGAAAAATCTGGACGAGCGGTCGGATCTTAAGATCACTGTCCATACCAATCTGGACATGGAGAGATTGATCCAAGAGGTCGAAGGGAGGATCGGCGGTGTAGAACAGGTCTCGAAAGGGGAGGAGGATCTATCAACCCAGGGATTAAAGGGAGGTTCTAGTACAACATCCTCGAAGGGGCTCTCCAAGGAATTCCCTGAGCGGTTTTCGTTCGACGAGTTCATAGTTGGGCCGAACAACCGTTTCGCATATCGGGCCGCCTACGGCGTAGCCAAAAACCCTAGTAACAGTTACAATCCGCTGTTCATAACCAGTAACTCAGGACTCGGAAAGACACACCTTCTCAAGGCTATAGGCCGACACATAAACGAGAATCACGCGCATCTGAACGTGATGTTCGTGGGTACTTCTAAGTTCTTGAGCGATCTAGACAAATATACGAAGGAGGGAGAGATAAACGAGTTCAGAAATAAGTACACAAGATGTGACGTCCTGCTCATGGACGATCTCCAATTACTAGCCGAGGGGGAGAAGAGCAGGGCCCAGGAGAACCTGTTCGATATATTTCAGAGCCTTCAGAATAAATCTGGACAGATAGTACTCTCCTCCGATAGAAGCCCGGACGAACTGACCTCTATAGAGGACAGGTTGATCTCAAGGTTCAAATCCGGTCTTGTAGTAGACATATTACCACCGGGATACGAGACAAGAAAGGATATAATAGAGTGGAAGGCGGAATCCGTCGAGAAGAGCATACCACAAGATGTGGTCGACTACATAGCCAAAAAAGTGAAGAAGAACGTTAGACTGATAGAGGGGGCTTTGAACAGAGTCATCGCATACTCTTCCCTCTTGGAGGAAGATATCTCCTTAACGAACGTTCGAGAGGCGCTGAACGAGTATATAGAGGACGAGGTGGAGGAGGAAGGACTGAAACCGGACCTTAAGAAAGGGAGGAGTTACATAATAGAAGTTGAAGGGGCCTCCCAGGGGTTGGAACTTGTCAGCAAAACATCAGATGAAAGCGAGACGTTCATAATCTCCCGTCTGAACCCAACGAGAGTAAGGAATGAATTCGGACTTCAGAATGCGGACATACACTGGCTCACGTCCAAGGAGAGCGAAACATACCAAACGATGACACCCAACCTGGAACAGTTGAGCTGGAAACTGGACCAGGTCATAAGAAAACACGATATAATCCTTTTAGACGGCTTGGAATACCTGATAAGCAATACCAGCTTCGACGCCACGCTTCAATTTTTAAGGCATACGATAGACGAGGTCTCCGAGACCGATACTATCTTCCTGGTGATAGTCAGTCCAGCAGCCCTAGAAAAGAAGCAGATAAGCCTGCTGAAAAGAGAGATGGAGAGTATCTCCTATACCAGGTAAAACTCAGTCTTCTTTCTCTTCTTTTTCTTCCTTTTCTGATCCCTGTATCGGTAGTGAGTCCGAGGACAATATCTCCACACTGTCCAACGCATCGCCTGGGAAGCCCTGAGGGGTCTGAGCGGTCACGTTCCCGCATCTCTTGCAGACCACGCCTACCGCGTATTTCCCCTCGTGGCCGCAGGACGGACACTCTATCTCCTTTGGAAGCATGAGGGAGTTCATCACCTGGATTTCTATCCTGGCTATCCTACTCCCTAGAAGTCCGATCTGGGTGGCCAGTTTGTTGTGCAGGTCCTTCAGGTCCTGCTCGCTGAGGTCTTTTTCCGTGAGCTCAGTATATTTTTCGAGTAAAGCGCCGGCTTCTTCTGCAGTACATAGGCCGCCCTTCACCAGGTCGACAGGAGTCTTGCCCTCGTCGAACATCTCGAAGGCCTTGGACTGCAGAGCTAACTGTTCATCTTCAAACAGTTCATTGTCCAGAAAATACTGTCGTACGCTCTTCACCGGTTCGTCTATCTTTTTCGCTATATCGTACAGGGAAAGGCCTTTCCTGTGGAGTTCCTCTAGTCTCTTGACTTCACTGTCTGGTAATTCGCTATCCATATCGGTGGTATAGCCCGTAAAATTTACTTATAATTACCGGACGCTTGTTTCTAATTGAGCTGTCGAATTCTTCTTCGAAAAATATTTGTTCTATCCTTGATGTTAGAGTATAGATGGTAAGCTCGCAAGAGTACTGGGAAAGCATCTTTGAAGGGATAGATCCTGAAGACTACGACTTTTCCGAGAGAGAACCCGTTTCACGTCTTCGAGACTTCTGTGATACTTACTTAACTCCAGAGGATGAGGTACTCGATCTGGGCTGTGGCCTTGGACGAAACGCGCATTATTTAGGAGAAAATAGGTACGAGGTCTACGGCATAGATTTTTCAAGAAGAGCGATAGAACTCTGCCGGAAGGCATTTGAAAAATTTAGTCTGTCTGGAAATTTTACTCTTGGAAGATTTGAGCGATTACCGTTCCCAGAAGGCTACTTCTCAGGCGTTGTATGCAGCCATGTATTCGACCATATCACATCTAAGAAGGCAGAAGAAACTATTGAGGAAGTCCGTCGAGTCCTAAGCCCAACGGGTGCGATATTTCTTACCTTCGACGCTTACAAGGAAAAGAATGAGTTTAGCGATAAAGTTGAAGTCATTTCCGACGGTACTCTAAGGGTTGTGGAAGGTGGACGAGAAGGCTTGTTATTTCACAGGTACGAAGAAGGAGAGATCAGATCGCTAGTTGGAGATGAAAATATTGTCTCCTTCGATAGGACTGAAGAAGGTACCAGGATACTGATTTGTAGATAGAGTTCGGGAAAAGGATGGAAACAAAATAAGGGAAAAATGCGTAGGAATAACAGATCCCTCCTTTTTACAATTTCTTCACTATGTTAACCCAAGTTTGACAGTAAGTAAAAATAAGTGCTCTTAGTTCAGTTTGTTTCATGCAAACAAAACTAACATCCCTAAGAGCAAGAAGGATAAAGCCGAACAACAATATATCTTTTCCGATTGGAATGATACTAGCAGTATAGAGATATTATCGAAAAGTCTTGTATACATTTTACCCGCGAGATCTACAGTAAAACAATAGTTTTCTGTTTACTCTAGGAAATATTTCCTAGTAGAACGACTCCTGTCAAATCAAATTTCTTGAGAAATTAGCGGAGCAAGTGTCAAACTTGGGTTTTTACTAGTAAACTTACTATATCAGAGCCCTAGATAAAGCCATAGGACTCATCCATCTATAAAAAAGTCGTTTAGTGATGTTTTTTGTTCAAGATGGATTCTATAGAGGTTGTGTTTATAAATATCATATTGGGGTGATGTAGGGGGGAGAGTCAATATATTTCTAATTCTCTTTATTCCCCAACCTCAAAGACCTCAGAATCAATATTTAACCTACAGTTTTTAATCCTCTACCCAGTACCGGTAGAAGATCAAAAATGAAATAATCCCGATCAGGATCAATATTACTGATCCGAGCATATCGGTGTCCTCCAAGCCGCCGTTTGTCCCATCGTCGTCCCTGTCTGAGTCACCGTTGCTACTATAATTCAAATCATTTAAAATGGGGTATCCATCGTTTATCTCACCAGACTCATCGATGTCCCATATCTCTTCATTTCCAGTATCATCGTTGGGATCGCCAACAAAATCCCATGCGGCTTTCAAACCTCCTGTTGATTCGTTTGTGAACGTAGTCAGGTTCTTCATCTCTGCAGTTGTTTTACCCGTACCGCCAGAACTGGAAGGCTGCCCTGTAGTGTTTACATCCCAGAAGGAGTTCGATACCGTGCCCTCTAAATAGTTCGATCCAATGAGTCCTCCTATGTTGTCTTCCCCCTTTACCTTCCCAGTGGCATATGTGTTACACAATGTTCCTCCCCTGTTCTTTCCCACAAGTCCACCTGTATAATCCATTCCTCCGTTCACATCGCCAATAGCGTATGATCTAGAGACTTTGCCAGTGTTAAATCCAACGAATCCACCGACGGTCTGGTTTCCGCTCACATTTCCTTTTGCATACGAAGATCTTACCGTACCATGGTTTAGTCCTACCGTCCCACCAACATAATAAACTCCGCTAACCTCTCCGGTAGCGTATGACTTGCTGACTGTCCCTCTGTTTGCTCCCACGAGCCCTCCTACTTTCCCAGAACCAATCACATCCTCAAGTGAATACGAATTAGAAACCCTACCGTCGTTACTACCGATAAGCCCTCCTACGTCATCGTTTCCATCTAGATTTACTCTAGAATAGGAGTTATTCACCCTGCCCCCGTTCCATCCTACAACCCCTCCGACTGCAGAACTTCCGTTTACTTTACCTTTGGTGTATGAATTGTTGACCGCCCCGTCATAGTTTTCTCCAACAAGTCCACCCACTCGACGATTTCCGCTCACTTCTCCACTAAAATGAGTGTCATGGATTCCACCTTCATTTTTTCCAACAAGTCCACCCACACACTTATTTCCATCTAGCTTTCCAGTGGTATCTGAGTTTTCAACCGTTCCAAAGTTATATCCCACGAGTCCACCCACAATATTTTTTCCGCTAACGTTTACATCTACCAGGGCTATATCTTTTACAGACCCTTTTTCACCTAAATATCCTATCAGTCCTCTGGCTGAACCAAAAGTCCAATCTAGATGGAAATTTTTTATCGTATAGCCGTTACCATGTAAGTCAGCTATGAGATATGGGATGTGTAGACCTGATTCCCCTGAAAGATCTATATCCGCTACAAGACTGAATTTGTATCCCTCATCATCGGCAAAACCAAGCAGATCTTTTATTCCCTGTACACTACTGATTTCATAGCGATCTCCAGCCGGAACGAGTGTATCGCTGTAATCCCCAATATTGAGGGTCTTATTGCTCGATATCCAATCTTGATACTGTGCATCGAAGAGAGCTCCTATGGTGATATGATGCTCACCGTTGATCAAAACTTTATTGACATTGTAATGGGAGTTATCGACAAAGGCCTCGTTCTTTCCGACGAGTCCACCGACAAAGTTCTCTCCCCTCACTTCTCCTGAAGCGTATGAATCGCTGATGGTACCATCGTTAAACCCAATGAGCGCACCGACAGATCTATATCCATTAACGTTTCCAGTGGAGTTTGAGTTAGACACCATGCCACTGTTCCCTCCGACTAGCGCCCCTACAGACTGGTTCCCACTCACATTTCCCGTGGCATATGAATCGTAGACTGTGCCGTAGTTCCTTCCCACGAGTCCCCCTACATTTTGCTTTCCGCTAACTTTTCCCCCAGCATATGAATTTTTGATCTTACCCCCGTTCTCTCCTGCGAGGCCACCAATTGCGTAGTATCTGTCCCTGCTTCTACTTACATCTCCAGCAAAATAGGAATTGGTGATGATACCATTATTGCCTCCAACAAGTCCACCCACTATCAGACCTCCACTAATATTTGCATCAATAATACCTAGGTTTCTTACAGAAGCATTTTCACCTATATATTCAAAAAACCCCACATAATTGTTGGTCGTCCGATTTATGTATAAATGACTAATTTTGTATCCCTGTCCATCTAAACTACCTGTAAATTTGGCAGCCTGAAAATCAAATTCGCTAGAGTTGATATCTTTCGCTATCGGCTCGAAGCCCTTCCCGCCGTTCCATCCTTCAGTCGCACTGGCATCTACATCATCGACCAGTTCGTAGTGTGCATCCATATCTTCATCCATTTTCTGCAGTTGCGTAACGTTACTGATCTCGTACGGGTCCTCCTCCGTTCCACTACCTCCAGCAAAAGAAACTGAGTCAACCTTTAGTGAAGAATCCATCATCCCTCTCGATGGAGTTAGAAATACACCGATCCCACTGAATACAAGTATAGCCACCAAGATCGATACTGCAGGTTTTTGGAATATCATACTTTTGTTTTCCTAGTTATAATGAGAGATATGTATCTTATTTATATATTGGACTACAACTTTGTAATCATTCGTTTATCGTGTTTATTATTGGGATTCTTCAAGCTCTTGTAATACTCAAAATTTAATCGCCATTTAAAGGGCTTTTTCTAGTAGAGGAAAATCAGGGGTTATTACACTTCAGATAAATGATTGGAAAACTTAACCATAGAAAAAAACATAGAATATGATAAAAATAGGGAAATTGAAACCTCGAGTAGGATACTTCCATGTCGGAAAAATCACAGAAGATTTTTCCACTGGGTCGCACTTTTAAAAAAGAAAGAAAAATGCGTAGGAATCACAGATTCCTCCTTTTTACAATTTCTTCACTGCGTTCAGAAATATGTAAATGCTCCCGCATTAGAAGAAAAGAAAGAGAAGTGCTCCCGGGGGGATTCGAACCCCCGTGATCGGCTGTCTTTGGCCTTTGCCCGGCCTCGAAAGGCCGAGATGATTGGCCGGACTACACCACAGGAGCGAAGACGAAATCTTTTGAGTCTTCGCGACTGAACCTAAAAGGGTTTGATAAGGGGGCGTTTAAAGAGAAAAGGTCGATAAATAATTTTCTGTCTGTCACTCTCTTTTATGGGTTAAAAGGTCGACCCCCGAAAAGCTTAAACTGTTTAGCTCAATCATCGAGGCGGTGGTCCCTTGACTAAAGAACCGTTCGTCTACGCCCACGAGAAGGAAGAAGAGATAATCTGGATGAGTCAGAACACGAATCAGATAGAGACTACGCCCTTGATCCAGGAAAAGATCAAAGAGGCCGTAGATAAGAGGAAGTACAACCTTTATCCTTACAAGAAAGGCATCCTAGGTCTGAAGGAACTGGTCCTGGATGACCTGAACCTAAAAGAAGGCTTCGACTGCATGATAACCAACGGCGGTGTGGAAGCCACCTACACATTGACTAGAGCCTTACTAGAAGAGGGAGACGAAGTTATAGCTTCCGACCCCAGCTTCATGCCGATACATCACCAGATAGAGCTCAGTGGTGCAAAAACGGTAGAACTGGACGTCTACAAGGAACCGTACAGGATGAAACCAGAAGACGTTAGAGAAGCCGTGAACGAAAACACGAAGATGATCCTTCTGATAGACCCGTTGAATCCACTAGGCTCTTCGTACACGAGAGAAGAGGTCAAAGAGATCTCCGAAATAGCAAAAGAGAACGATCTCTGGCTCGTTGACGATGTGACGTACAGGGACTTCGCCTACGACCATACACTGACGACGGAATTCTATCCCGAAAAGACTCTATTGGTTTACTCATTCTCGAAGAACTGCGGTTTCGCCGGTATGAGATTAGGGGCATTGGTCATGCCTGAGCAGTATTCCGAGAAGCTTCACAAATGGCGGACGAACGTGCTCTCGGCCAACGTTCTGGCTCAGGTTGGAGCAAAGACCGCTCTCGAGACGAAAGACGAATGGCTGGACAGGATGGTCTCCATCTCTAGGAGGAACCAGGAACACATAAAAGAGGCCGTAGAGAAGATAGACGGGCTCTTCCTACCGGTATTTCCATCCTCCACCAACATGTTCGTTATAGATGTTCACGAGACCGGTCTGGATCCACAGGAAATACAGGAGAAACTGCTGTACGAACACGATATATTCGTGAGAGGTGGCAATTACCTATCCCAGAGATCCGGCCACAAGTTCATACGGGTCTCCTTCACGGTTCCAGAGCCCGAGGCCAAGGAATTTGCAGATAAACTTCCAGTAGTGATAGACGAGATGAGATGATGGAGGCCGTCACGGAAAACGTATTCAGACACGAAGGTAGCTACTACACGCTGAGCCTGACCCCAGGCCAAACCGTCTACGGAGAAGATATAGTCAAAGAAGATGGGTTCGAGTACAGGCATTGGGACCCCAGTAGGAGTAAGATAGGCGCTTTTCTGGCTAGAGTGGGTTCGCTCCCCGTAAAGCCGGATATGGACATACTTTATCTAGGCGCGGGCGATGGAACCACGGTGAGCCATCTTTCCGACATATTGACGCATGGCAGCATATACGCAGTTGAGATGGCCAGGAACCCTTACAGGAACCTGATCTCGCTCTCCGAGGAGAGAAAGAACATATTTCCCATCCTATCGGATGCGCGAAAGATAGAGAACTACCAGGATATCGTCCCAAAGGTCGACTTATTATACCAGGACATATCACAGAGGGACCAGGTGAACATCTTCTTGAAGAACCTGAGCTTTCTGAAAGAGTCCAAGTTTGGGATGATAGCCGTAAAGTCGAGGAGCATCGATGTGAGTAAAGAACCGAACCATATATACAGAAAAGTGAGAGAAGAGCTGGAAAGTGAAGTGGAAGTGGAAAAGTCAGTAAAGCTAGACCGGTGGCAGAAGGACCACTGTATCTTCGTCGTCGAGAAGTAACCACTTTTCAAAAGGTATTTTATTGCCTTCACATATCACTAGACGATGTTAGAGGGACTCAAGGATAAGAGCGACTTCTTTTTCACTTTCTGGGGGAAGGTCACCCTTTTCTTCCTCCCATTCCTTATAGCCGCTCTGTACATAGCATTACTTTACCTGATCATGCCGGATAAAGACGTGTTCTGGGTTGTGGGAGGCGGCATGTCGACCTATTTCTTCCCTCCCTTCGGCAAGGAGAGCGTCATACCACTCCTAGTTGGAGAACTCAACCGGAGGGGCGTGTTCACTCCCGCCGCGATAATCACACTTGTGGGGGGCACCATAGCGTACATCGATATAGTCACGGCTTATTTTCTCCTCTGGAATTTCTACATAGCGGAGCAGATACCGTTCCTGGGAAAATGGATAAAGAAGTTCGAGGAGTTCGGTGCCCAGAAGATGAAAGAAAAAAAATGGATATCTAGAGTGGCCTTCGTGGGGATAGCTCTCTTCGTGGTATTCCCCTTCCAGGGCAGCGGCGGCGTCGGCGCCTCTATATTGGGCAAGGTAATCGGCATGGACAAGTATCATGCCTGGATAGCCATCATAATCGGTGCCTTCACCGGCTGCTTCTTCATCGCAACGGTGTCTTACTACCTGAGCGAGTCCATACTGGAAGCGTTCCAGAGCAGCGTTTTCAAGGGTATAGGTCTCCTTGCAGTTGTTCTAGTGATCTTCGTCTTCCTGTACTTCTTCTCGAAGAACTACGTGATGAAAGAAGAGGATTAAAACCGGAGAGTTTAAAATGTAAATCATATGTATCGCTCTGTAGAGAGGTTCCACCATGGATCTAAAAGACAGGACGGTACTGCTCACGGGTGCCGCGGGTTTCATCGGCAGTCATATGGCTGACGCGTTGGTCAAGGACAATCATGTGATAGGCTACGACAATCTTTCTTCCGGCAGAAGAGAGATGGTCGAGCATCTGGAAGACGAGGAAGACTTCGAACTGGTGGTTGCTGACCTTTTGGATGAGGAAGCTTTGTCGGAACAGATGGAGAGATGCGACATGGTCTTCCACTTCGCCGCCAATCCAGACGTGCAGGTGGGGGCGGAGGACTCCTACGTTCACCTGGAACAGAACGTCATGGCCACATACAACGTTTTGGAGGCCATGAGAAAGCACGAGGTCGATGAGATCATATTCACGAGCACCTCAACGGTGTACGGAGAGGCTGAAGAGATACCTACAAAAGAGGACTACGGACCTTTAAAACCCATATCGCTGTACGGCTCTTCCAAGCTGAGCTGTGAATCTCTCATCTCTAGCTTCTGTCATACGTACGAGATGAAAAGCGTGTCGTTCCGCTTCGCAAACGTGGTGGGACCTAGAAGTACCCACGGCGTGACCTACGACTTCGTTCAAAAATTAAAGGAGGACCCCCACGAATTGGAGATACTGGGCAGTCCTCCCGGGACCACTAAATCCTACTTCTACATAACGGACTGTATAGACGGGATGGTTCACGCCATAAAGAACGCAGACGATAGAGTGGAGTACTTCAATCTGGGCTCAGAAGACTACATAAACGTGAAGGAGATAGCGGACATAGTCTGTGAAGAGATGGGTCTAGAGGAGGTTGAATACAGCTGGACCGGCGGAGTAGACGGTGGAGGTTGGAAGGGTGACGTTAAGACGATGTTACTCTCACTAGAAAAGATGGAATCTATAGAATGGACACCAAAATATGACAGCGGCGAATCGATAGCCATGACCGTCCGCTCTCTTCTATAGGAGTGACCCCAATACACCGGATGGATTGGCCAACAAGAAGGCCACCAGCAGACAGCTCACGAAGTATATATAATATAATACTTTATATTTGTAATCCTCAGTTTGCGTCATGTTTACCACCACCTGTCATACAATATATGCTTATACGTCATCTTATCGTATGACATTTATTTAAGTGGTGAGGTGGTATATAATTCTATCCCACAAAAAGGAGGGTTTATATAGGTCGTACCCCTAGATATGACGGGGATACATCCCAAAAAAATATAAGTAAGTTAAATCCCTACTCACATATAATAGAGGAATCTGAATGGACAAGAAGATTCACAAAAAGATAGACAAAAGAGATGAATCTATCACTATCAACGATATCCAGGAGATGATCAGAGAGATACAAGAAGAGCACCCAGATAGAGAGGTATTTTTCGATGGTGACGAGTACGCCATCTGTAGCAGGAAGAAGGAAGGATAAGCTTGATCCTGATCAAGCTGGGCGGCAGTGTTTTGACGGATAAAAATAGGAAGTACTCTTTTAAGAAGCATGATGCTGAAAGACTCATCGAGGAGATCCATTCTTCTTTAAATGATGACGATCTAATTTTGGTCCACGGGGGTGGAAGTTTTGGACATCCTGGAGCTGAGGAATACAAGCTCAATACTGAGAGGCCTTCATCCGTGGCGGAGGGGACGGCAAAGGTCCAACTAGACATGAGAAGGATGAACAATCATCTACTGCAGTTTCTTATCTCAGAGGGAATAAACGCCGTAAGCGTACCTGGAGGCCTCGTAACGACCTTTGAGGACGGAGAATTGAAGGAATTCGATCTCGATAAATTCGAGAATTATCTTTCCATAGGTACGACACCGGTGAGCTTTGGAGACGTGGCTTACGATGAGAAAAGGGGCGCGACTATCTGTTCCGGTGACGACTTGATGGTAGAACTGTCTAGTTTAGCTGATAAAGCAATATTCGTGAGCGACGTCGACGGCGTCTTCAAGGAAGGAAAAGTGGTGAAGGAGTTCATCCAGGATATGTATCCCCTGGAACCAGAAGACCTGGGTGAGGATGAGCAATTTATCGATGTCACCGGTGGGATGAACCGCAAGGTGGCTAAGATGCTCGAGATATCAAGAAAATGTGAAACCTTCTTGGTGAACGGGAAAGCTAAAGGAAGATTATCTAAGCTGTTGAAGGGAGAAGAAACTGTTTATACGGAGGTAAAGCATGATAAATAACAGGAAGAAGGACCACATCCATATCTGTTCTGAAGAGGATGTAGAAGTTAGTAAGGATTATTGGGACGATATAAAGCTCTATCATAGAGCGGCCCCTGAGGTGAATTTCGAAGACATAGATATGGGTGTTGAGTTCTTGGGCAAGGAACTATCGGCGCCTTTGATGATAGCCGGTATAACTGGTGGATATGAAGAGGGTAAAGAGATAAACAGGAGGCTGGCGAGTGCGGCTGATAGATTGAACATAGGCTTCGGTGTCGGCAGTCAAAGAGCGGGTTTGGAAAATGAAGATCTTAAAGAGACGTACAGCGTGGTGAAGGAATATGAACCTCCGCTCGTCGTCGGCAACGTGGGAGCCCCACAACTGATAAGTCAAGGGGGAGAAGAACCTATCGGTTTCGAGCGGTGTAAAGAGGCCTTGGATATGATAGACGGTGATTATATTGCGGTACACTTTAATTACCTTCAGGAAATCGTACAGCCAGAAGGTGATCTAAGAGCGGAGAATGTCTTGAGCAGCCTTCGTAAACTGACTAAGGAACTGCCGATCATCGCCAAAGAGACCGGTGCCGGCGTCTCAAAGGAGATTGCGGTAGGACTCGAAAAGGCAGGAGTAGAGGCGATAGACGTAGGAGGCATGGGCGGCACCTCTTTCTCGGCGGTGGAGCAGTTCAGGACAGAAGACAGAAAAAGCGAAACGCTGGCCAGGAAACTGAGAGAATGGGGTATACCTACGCCAGTGTCTCTGGTCGAGTGCAGGGAAGCGGTTTCCTTGCCTTTGATAGGAACAGGGGGTATCCAGGATGGTATCCAGGCCGTAAAGGCCCTCTCCCTAGGGGCAGATATAGTTGGCATCGCAGGTGGTGTATTATCAGCGGCCCTAAAGAGCCAGGACGAAGTCATAGATTATCTCCAAGGCGTTATAGAACAGATGAGGTCGACGATGTTCCTCATGGGCTGTGAGAGAGTAAACCAGATACCTGATAGGAGAAAAACTATCATCGGGGAGACGAGGGATTGGCTAGACTCGTAGCAATGATCACGTTACCAAAGACAGGATACAAAGAGAGGATATAAATAAAAGGCATACTGCTGAGAAGGGAAGCTAGGAGGCGAAAAGATGGATGAAGAAAAGAAAGCGGAGCTATTACAGGAGATAGGGGAGAGAAGGGGTAAAGTAGAAGAAGAATTCGATCGCTTATTCGATAATCAGGATCATCCTCTATGGGAAGGCATGGCCTACTATCCTTTAGCCGGTGGTAAAAAAGTTCGACCTTTCTTGACCATGGTCGCGACGGCGGCTATGGGGGAAGAAGAAGAGAAGGCGCTGCCCTTCGGTGTTGCTCTAGAACTGGTCCATAATTTTACACTGGTTCATGACGATATCATGGACGACGATAAGATGAGAAGGGGTGTAGAGACACTCCATAGAAAGGAGGATGAGGCTCATGCCATAAACGCTGGAGACGGTCTATTCGCACTCTCGTTCAGGACCTTGGCGGAAGCTGATGTTGAAGGGGAGAAAGTCAGGCAACTGCTCACTGAATTATCGAACTCTGTTATAACCGTGGCTGAGGGACAGGAAGAAGATATCAACTTTGAGGAGACCTTCGAGATAGAGGAAGAGGAATTCATAGAGATGATAGAAAAGAAGACCGGTCAACTTTTCAAAGTAGCTGCAAGGGGAGGTGCCATCATATCTGACGCATCCCAGGAAGATGTCAAAAATATGGGGGAATACGGTAGAAAGATGGGTATAGCCTTCCAACTCCAGGACGATTATCTTGATCTTGTAGGTAAGGAAGAAGATATAGGCAAGGACGTGGGCAGTGATATCGTAGCGGGAAAGAGAACGCTGATAGTTATCCACGCGCTTCAGCATCTCTCTCAAGCAGGTCAGGACAGATTGATAAGCATCCTAGAAAGCGAAGATAATACACCTGAAGAGGTCAGAGAAGCTTTAGACCTCATGAAGAAGGCCGGCTCTTTGAGTTACTGCAAGGAGAAGGCGAAGGGATACGGTGAGGAAGCGAAAAAGCATCTGGATATATTGCCAGAAAGCGGTTATAAAAATCTCTTAAGTGATCTGGTCGATTTTATGATCCACCGGGAAAAATAGTTGAAGGATCAAATAACCAAAAAATAGTCTTACTTATAATATCTCGTCCAAGTCATCCTTCATCTCTTTTATCTCCTCCTCCCTTTCATCGAGCTTCTTCTCCTTTTTCTTAATTTCTTCCTCCCTCTTTGCCAGTTCTTCCTCTTTCTCCTCTAAACTTTCCTTATCCTTTTCCAATTCCTCCTCTGTTTCTTCCAGCTCTTTTTCCCTCGATTCGATGTCCTCAAGAGTCTCCTCGATCTCCTTTTCTCTCTCTTCCAGTTCTTTCTCTTTTTCCTCCAATTCATTCTCCCTTTCTTCGATCTCCTGTTGAAGTTCTTCTTCTTTCTTGGATTTGAGTTCCTTGGCATAGTCCATAAGTTCCATCGCGTTCTCCTTGATCTCTTCGACTTCTTCCCTATCCTCTTCTAGGGTCTCTTTTTCCTCTTTCAGTTCAGATTCCTCTTTCTCAAGGACCTCCTCTCTTTCCTCGACCTCTTCGATACGTCTCTCGACTTCTTCTTTCTTATCCTGGATTTCCTCCTCTTCCTGGGCAAGAGTCGTTTCCTTATCTTTCAACTCTTCTTCTCTCTTTTCCAGTTTCTCCTCTTTTTTAAGTGCGGCTTCGCTCCACGACTTAGCTTTCTCCATCTCAAGCGTCACGTTCTCTATCTTATCGTCCAGTTCTTCCTGTTTTTCTTTCAGGCTCTGCTTCCTCTCCTTCAATCCCTCCCTCATCTCTTCTATCTCTTCTTCCTGTTTCTCCAGTTCATTTTCTCTTTCCGCTATGTGGTCTTCACGGTTATCCAACTCACGTTCTTTCTCTTCCAGCTTCTCTCTTTCGGAATCGATCTCAGCCCTTGCGTCCTTTATGGTTTCGATCTTTTGACCAATCTCTTTCCACAGCGAATGGACCTTCTCTTTCTCATCCTCGACCTTCTCCCTTTCCTCTTCGACTGCCCTCTCTCTTTCTTCAAGTTTGATCTCCTTTTTCCGTAATCTATTCCTTTCTCTACCAAGCTCTTCTTTTTCCTTTTGGATGGCCCGCTTTTCTTCCTCTAATTCATCCCTTTCCCGGGCTAGTTTCTCCTCTTTTTCGTCCAGCTCTTCTTCTCTCTGTCTTAACTCCTCTAGTCTTTCATTTATCTCCTCTTCTCTAGCGGATAATCTGTTCTCTTTGCTGTTCAATCTGCCCTCCCTTTTCGATAGGTCGTTCTCCTTCTCGGTCAACTGGTTCTCTTTATCATCTAGTATCTTTTTTCTCTCGTCGAGAGAGGCCTCTAACTCCTCGAGTTCGATTCGATCAGAGGTCAGCCGCTCTTCCTCATCTTCTAGTTCTTCTCTCCAGGATCCCAGTTCTTCTCTTAGTTCGATCAAACCTTCTTTCTCACTCGCCACCACATTTTTCTCTTCTTTCAGTTCCTCTCTTTGACTTTTAAGGTCCTGCTCTCTCTCGTCTAAAGTTTCCTCTCGTTCATTTAGCTTTGACCTCTGCCGTTCCAGTTCTTCCTCCCCTTCCGATAGCTCTTTTTCCCTCTGGCTTACCTGGTCTTCTCTCTCTTGGACCGTTTTTTCCCTATCTTCAAGCCCTTCCTCCCATCCCTCTAGACTCTTTTCCTTTTCTTGTAAGTCCTCTTTCAGTTCATCCAAATCACTCTCTCTTATCTCCAATTCAGATTCCTTCTCAGATAGGTTCTCTTCTTTTTGTGTCAGTTCGGTCCTTAAATCCTCTAATTCCGCTTCTTTTTCCTCCAGTTCTTGAGCCCAATCATCCAGTTCCTCCTCCCTTCTAGCCAACTGCTTCCTTTCCTGTTCTACCTCGCTTTCTCTCTGTTCTATCTCCTTTTTCCTCTCATCCAGCGATTTTTCTCTTTCTTCCAGCTCCTTCTCCAACTCATCAGCTTTCTCTTCTCTCGTCTCGACATATTCTTCCCTTTCCTCCAGATCCTTCTCTTTTTCTTCCAGCTGGAATTTCCAATCCTCAAGTTCTTCCTCTCTTTTATCAAGTCTTTGTACCCTCTGCTCCACATCTTCTTCTCTCTCGTTGATCTCTCGTCTTCTTTCGTCTAAGTCTTCTCTTGCCTTCTCTAATTCTTTCCCTTTCTCCTCCAATTCTTCGTTTAACTTGGATAACTCCTCGTCCTTGGACTCCAGTTCCTCCCTCTGTGCGTGAAGATTCTCTTCCATCTCCTCAAGTTCTTCTTCCTTTTCTTCTAGACCTTGAGCTTTTTGTCCAAGATCAGTTTTTCTTTCCTCGAGTTCTTCCTCCCACTGGTCTAATCTATCCTCACGATCAGATAGATCTGACTCTTTTTCACTCAATTCTTTCGTTCTCTTTTCTATCTCTTCCTCCCTCTCCTCTATCCCTTCCTCTTTCTCAGCTAAGATAGTTCCTCTCTTGTCCAATCTTTCCTCTTTTCCGTCCAAAGAAGTCTTCCTCTCGTCTAGACTTTCTTCCTTCTCGGTCAAATCGAGGTCTTTTTCTTTTAGTTCTTCTTCTTTCTCCTGGAGTTCCTTTTCCTTCTCTTCAATCTCTATCTCTCTCTCTTCCAGTTCACTTTCGTAATCCTTCAATTCCTCCTCCCTTTTATTCAACTCCCTCTCCCTGGTTTCTACATAATTCTCCTTTCTGGTAACGGCGCCTTTCCTCCCGCTCAATTTCTTCTTTAGGCTCTTCAGTTCCTCGTCCT
>CAYMXS010000014.1:20726-43802 GCA_964394465.1 uncultured Thermoplasmata archaeon
ACGGCGCCTTTCCTCCCGCTCAATTTCTTCTTTAGGCTCTTCAGTTCCTCGTCCTTCTCCTCAAGCTCTTTCTCCTTTTCTTCTAGTTCGGCTTCCATCTCCTGTAGAGATGCGCGTTCGTTTTCCAACTTTTCTTCTCTTTCAGTGAGTTCCTCTTCCCTTTGATCAAGCTTTTCTTCTCTTTGGCGTAAATCTTCTTTTAGCTCTTCCGCCTCTTTTTTCTCTGCCTCCAGACTTTCTATCTCTTCCTCCCTCTTATCTAATTCGGCCTCCCTCTGTTTGAGTTGGGATTCCAAGTCGTCTAATCTCTCTTCCCTCTGGGCTAGTTCTTCCTCCTTTTCTTCCAGGTCTCCGATATCTTCCTCTATTTTGGATTTCTCGTCTTCCTTTTCTTCTATCTCGACCTTGAGCTCTTCGTACCTTTCTTCAATCACCTCCAATTCTTCTTTCCTCTCGCTCAGCTCATCTACGGTCGATTCGAGCTCCGATCTCTCTTCCTCAAGGTCTGATATCTCCTCCTCTAGACTCTTGAGCTTTTCTTCGGCCTCTTCTTTCTCTTCCAGCTTCTCCTGAATCTCCTCGCTTTCAGCCTTCTTAGCCAGGTCGAGTTCCTCTTTCTTAGACTTCAATTCTTCTTCTAATTCCTCAAGTTGTCCTTCCTTCTGGTCTATTTTGTCTTCGAGCTCTTCCAATTCCTCTATCTCCTCTTCCCTTTCTATAAGCCTCTCTTCTTTGTCCTGGAGATCCTCCTTCCAAGCGGCAAAATTGATGTACATCTCGTCCATTTCTTTCTCTCTAGACTTCAACTCGGAAGAGCGCTCATCTAGGTCTTCCTCCATCTCTTCAAGCTCAGTTTCCCACTCATCCAATTCTTCTTCCTTGCTCTCCAGCTCTTTCTCCTTCTCTGTCAAAGAGTTTCGAGTTCTAGTGAGAGAGCCTTTCCTTCCGTCAAGTTTTCTTTTCAGGTTCTTAAGCTCGCTTTCTTTCTCTTCTAGTTCCTCTCTCTTCTCTTGAAGTTCGCTCTTTTCTTCCTCAAGGTCTTCCCACCCCTGCTCTAATTTTTGTTTCTCCTCTTCTATCTCTTCTCTTTCTTTTTCTAGCTCTTCTAGTTCTTCCTTCTTCTCGACCAATTCCTCCTCTTTAACCTCCTCTATCTCGGCCCCCTTCTCCTCAAGTGATCTTATCTCTTCCTCCAATTTCTCTTTCTGGCTCTTTTTTTCCTCTATCTCTTCCTCGAGTTCATCCAATCTACTCTCTTTCTCCTCGAACTTTTCTTCTTTCTCTAGAAGGTCCTGTTCTTTGTCTTCAAGCTCTTCTTTCCAAGCGGAGAAATTCATGTACATCTGGTCCATCTCGTCTTCTCTAGACTTCAATGTGGACCGCAGGTCCTCAAGGTCTTCCTCTTCTTCCTCAAGGTATTTTTCTTTTTCCTCCAGTTCTTCCTTCTTCTGTTCCAATCGTTTTTCTTCCTCTTCTATCTCATCCCTTTTCTCCTCGAGCTCTTGTTCAAGTCGTTCTATCTTGTTCTGCCTATCCTCAAGCGTCTCTTTTTTATCCTCTAGTTCTTCCAGCTCTTCTTCTAGTTCCTGCTTTCTCTTCTTCTTCTCTTCGATGTCACCCTCTAGGTCGCTCAAAACCTCGGCCTTCTCCTTGGCTTCGCCGCTTTCGGCCTCCAATTCTTCTACATCACTCTCCAGGGCTTCCTTCCTCGCCCTAAGGCTGGATAGATCCTCTCCTAGGTCCAAGATCTCCTCTTTACGTTCCTCTTTCTCCTTTGCCAAGGCCTCTAACCACTCGACTTCCTCCCCTTTCAACCAGCCAAGTTCCTCTGACCTGGCCTTCAATTCACCCTCCAATTCCGACAATCTCTCTTTCTTTTCTTCGACGCTCTCCGTTAATTTTTCCCTCTCGTTCTTCAGTTCTTCTATCCTTTCCTCTAATCTCCCTTTCTCCGGAGCATCCTCTGATTCTTCTTCCTCTTCAAGTGCCTGCTCTGCTTTCTCTCTTAGTCCCATCTAAACAACACCTACACGCCAAAGGCATCTAGTACCTGCTTGTAAAGGTCGAAATCATCGGATTTAGCGAATTCTTCTATCTTATCCTGGGGTAGGTCACCGAGCAGTTCGTCCAACTTACCCAGTATCGTCTTTATCTCCTCTTCGCTGACGTCTCCTCCCGGCAGGATACCGACCTCTTTCTCTTCCCTTTCTTCCCGTCCGAGGCTATCCTTTATATCCTCGAGGTCCTCGATGGTGCCCTCTATATCATCTTCTCCCAGATAGTCTTTCAGCTTGAATAGTTCCTGCTGGACCTTCTTCTGCTCCTCCCTCCATTCCTCCGGTGTTAGACCTTCAGTTTTCTCCAAGGACTCGGGCTCCTGCGTCCCCTCCCTTTCCTGTTCCTCTCGGAGCCTCTTCAGTTCCCCTTCTTTCTTGTTTAATTCATCCTGCAGCTCCCGGAGCCTCTCCTGTGACTGGATCGGTGACCTCTTTTCCTTGGATATGGCACCCTGGATCACACTGTAGAGATCCTTCATGTCTTCATTCATGCCCACTAAAATCTTTTCCTGTTTCTCCATCTGACTCAATTTCTCTGAAAGTTCTTCACTTCTCTCCTCATCCGCTTTCTCTATATCTTCACCAAGTTCTTCCTCTCTTTCCGATATATCAGAAAGTATCTTCCTGATTGTGTACATCACTTCCATGAAGCCAGTTTCCAGCCTCTTAACATATATTTCCTGATCTCCTTCAGATCGGTCTGGAAAAAGATCCAAGTCCTCCTTTTCGGCGAGCTCGTTCAACGTTATATCTTCATCATCCAACCTCTCCTCCACCGTTTGCTCTATCTCCTCCCATGTGGCTAGATCTATCTCTACGCTCTCTTTGACCTCCTTCTGCTCTTCTGTGGCGAAACTCTTTCCACACTCCGGACATTCTTCCTTCTCCACCTCGACCAGGCTACCGCAGGAAGAACATATCCTGGCGTCTACCAGTCCCTCATCAAGATCTTCCCCGCAGTTTACACAGAAATCATCCTCATCCCCCACGATCATGCCGCAGTTCGAACAAAACACTCTTCCATCTTGACTCTGCATTTTTTTGGCCATAAGGTAAACCAAAATTGAGATTTTATTTATAAAGCTTTTCGGTGTTTATTATTTTATTGTCCATCTATTGGTCCAAATCGAAGGTCGACCTAGCCCTGTAGAGCGCTATCATCGTGTGAGGATGTGATAGCTCACCGTTATCCAACTTATCATACATCTCTTTTATCGGCACCAAAGCGACCTCCATATCCTCTCCAGGGTCATGGTCCATGGCGCCTCCCTTTTCAGCTTCACCCAGAAAAAGGTGGGCTTTTTGATCGTTCAGGCTCGCGATGGGATGGTACTCGTACAGCTTTTCTGGATCCTTTAGCAGGTAACCGGTCTCCTCCTCCAGTTCTCTTTCAGCCGCTTCTATCGGCTCTTCCCCTTCATCGATCAGGCCGGCCGGCAACTCTAGTACCCTTTTATCTACGGGATAACGGTAGTTTTTGACCATGACGAATCGATCTCCAAAGATCGGAAGGACCGCAGCGAAGTCCGGGATATAGAACATGGTGTATGTTCTCTCAGTCCCGTCGGGCATGACCACTTCATCCTCTTTCAGAGTGAAGAGGGTCGAGCGGGCTACGACTCTAGAGTCCTTCTTTACCCATCTGCTCATGGTACGTGATAAAGGGAGCGGATAATATGCTTTGTCCTCAGAGGAAGGGTTGTACTAAAAAGGCCACGCCAAGAACGATGAAGAGGAGCGAGGCGACCAGTTCGATCTTCTCTCTTTCGACCAGGTCGGACAGTTTAGTTCCTATAATCACGCCTCCACCGATGACCAGTAAAAGGGCCAGAAGAGAGCCCGAGAGGACTGGCACGGGCGAACGATACCTGGCCGTCAGAGCGATTATCACCAATTGGGTCTTGTCTCCGAACTCAGCCACCACAGATAGGAAAAAAGAGGTGGTGAACACCTTACTATGTTCTTCGTCTTCCAGTTCATCTAGATCTGCCTCTTCTTGGCTCTTTAGAAAGTCGTAAAGGGTGTAAATGCCGAAGACGATGAAGATGAGAGCTGCTAGTATCCTTATGTAGAATACAGGGATGATATGATACAGGATGGTGCCCACGCCCACGCCTAACACCGTCACCAGGGCCATACCGACGAATATACCGAAGAATACCGGTCTGTGATGGTACTTGGAAGCCAGAGATATGGTCATCAGCTGGCTTTTATCGCCGAGTTCAGCCACCGCCACTATACCTAGGGCCATGAGGAATACCGTGAGCCACATCATTACTAGAAAGAAATCTGTACTTAATTATCCTTTCGTTCCTAGGCCGTTAGGCCAGTTTTATCCCCACGTAGTAGAATATGGCGAGCGTTATGATACCTCTTATGGCGCCGGCTATCACGTTTATAAGTACGAACCAGTAGCGCTCTATGCCCCTTTCACCGTCCTTCTGAGGGTTCAACAGCGAGAAGAGGTAGAGAGAGACGGAATCGACCATCAGAGGAACACTTAAGATGATCAGGAGACCGTAATAGCCCCAGTTCATCACGAAATCTTCGCAGTAACCGATGAACTTCTCGCCGTACGGCAGCTTGTTTGACCACTGCTTCATCTTCTTTCTCGCTTTAGTACCTATCTCGAAGACGAAGAAAGAACCAACCCCTTTACCTAGGGCCAGTATGGAGATCAAGATGATCGGATGTATCGTGGGATTGAACAGTCCCAGTTCAACAGGTATCGGAAGTATCACAGCGGCTAAAACGACATAAACGAAGAATATCCCTGAATATGCCCAAGGATTGGTGTATGCTCCCCAGAGCAGGCCCATCAAGTCCATCGTAAATGTAAAACAGAACTGACTTAAAGGGTTTTTTATCCTATTGCGGGGGAAACTATATTAAATCATATATCCTCGATATGGACGGTGAGACGACGTTGAGGCCCCTGATAGTGATATCACATCCGGCACACGTCCACTTCTTCAAGAACCTCCTCTATGAGATAGAGAAGGAAGGTGGAGAACCTACAGTATTGGTCAAGGAGAGGGAGAACACAAAGGAACTTTTAGATTCTCTAGAGATTGAATACGAGACCTTCGGGAGGACCTATCCAGATAAGACTGGAAAGGCTTTCGGCGTCTTAAATAACGATCTTTCACTCCTGAAGAAGGTCTCTTCCTTGGACTTGGACGTGACGATGTCGATCGCCGGGTTGTATTCAGCCCACGTGGGCTCCCTTCTGGATGTAACTACAGTCGATTTTACAGACACTGAGGGAGCGCGTTTGACCAATAAGGTGACGTTCCCGTTCTCCAACGTGATAGCGACTCCGGACTGTTACGAAGGCGAGGTACCCGAGAAAAAGCATAGGAGATACGCCGGCTATCACGAACTGGCTTACCTGCATCCGGACCGTTTTACACCCGACGATTCCATCGTTAAAGAACTAGACCTCGGAAAAAAGGAGTACGTGGTGATGCGCTTTTCCGACCTATCGGGACTTCACCAGGAGGAAGAAGGAATCCTTTATAGAAAGCAGAAGATCGACCTGGTCAAGGACCTAGGGAAGAAGACCGAGGTCGTACTGGATACTGAAGGAGAGATACCGAACGAGTTGGAGAGATACAGGTCGGAATTTCCAGATCACAGGTATCATGACATCCTGGCCTTCTCAAAGATGTACATAGGCGAGGGAGCTACCACGGCTTCGGAGGCCGGAGTTTTAGGGGTCCCTTGGCTCTACCTGTCGAAGGGGAGCAGATCTTATCTGAAGGAGCAGGAGAATAAGTACGACCTGGGGAAGAGGATAAACAGATACGAAGAAGTGCTGGATACGGCTGAAAAAGTTCTAGACTCCGAGCTCCTCTCCGAGACGGAGGAGAACAGGGAAAAGATGCTGGAGGATAAGATCGACGTCACCGACTGGATGCTTGAACTGATAGAAGATATATGCGAGTAGGGTCAGCAGTCCGACAGGCCGCAGTTCGGACACAGTCTGCAGCCCTCTGAATGGACCATCGGATCTCCGCAGTTCGGACATCTGTTCTGTTGACCTTTCTCCTCTTTTTTCTCCGTCGACTGTACTTCCATGGTATCGTTTTTAGAACAGATGGGTGTTTAAAACCCATATGCCCGGGGAGAGGGCTAAAAGTGGTCTTTTCGATTTAAAAGTCCTAAGGGTTTTTATAAAGAAGAGCGGTATGACTTTTTCGTGAGTCTAGAAAGGTACACTGAGGTGGCAAAGAACACGGGATGGCTCCTGTTCGCCAACGTCTTCTCTAGAGTTTTGACCGCCGTCTTCATCATACTCCTTGCCAATTATCTTCTACCCGGGGATTTCGGCGTCTACAACTTCGCCTTCTCCCTGGGTTTCATCTTTTCAGTCATACCAGAGTTCGGGTTGGACGCGTTATGCGTTCGCAGGGTCTCCCGTGATGAGTCTAAAGGAGCTATGTTACTTTCTAATATCTTGGGCATGCGCATAGTTCTAGGAGTAGCCACCTTGGGTGTCCTGGCTCTGACTTTCTTTGGTTTTTTACGCTTCTACCAGCCCGGTCTGACCTTATGGGTCTTACTGACCGTTGGTGCTGTACTCGTTTTAGAGAGGGTCTCCGGGAGCTTCTTCGCCCTTTTCCGCGCCAGGGGCAAGATGGAGCTGCAGTCCTTGGTCATGGTGGTCTGGAAGATACTATACGTGGGTTTAGGCGTACTAGCTATAATCCTGGGTAGAGACCTGTTGTTCATACTTTCGATGCTGCTGATCGCTTCCTTAGTCAGGTTGTTCGTCGCTCTATCGATATACGAGACGAGTCTGGAAGGGACGTTAAAAACTCCGAGATTCTCTCTCTGGAAAGATATATTCAAAGGCGCGAAACCCTTCGCTCTTTTCACCTTCCTGAACATGGTCTACGGACACATCGTTATAGTTCTCATCGCTTTATTGGCGGGCTCGTACAGTACCGGTCTTTACAGTGCCAGCTGGAAGGTGATCGTCTTTTTGGGCGTCGTGCCACACTCCTTCGGCAGGGCTCTCTACCCGCTCTTCTCGAAACTGTTCACCTCCGAGAAAAAGGCACTGAAAAAGACGTACAAGCATTCGCTCAGATACCTACTCTCCCTTTCACTGCCGCTCAGCCTAGGATTGTTCGTGATCGGTGGGAGGATACTCTCTTTCATCTATTCGGAAGAGTACAGTTCAACCATAAGAGTGTTTAAAACGCTGGTCTGGATGCTGCCATTCCTCTTCATGAACGGTAGCTTAAACATGGTACTCTGGAGCAGTGAAAGAACACTAGATTCCTCTAAAAACCTGTTCTATGCTACGGTCTCTCTTGCGGTTCTGGGCGTGCTTTTCATACCCTTTTATGGTATAGTCGGCGCAGCTCTAGCGGTGGTGTTCGCTGAAGTGGTTCGTTTCACAGCCAATTACTGGCTGGTTCAAGGGGAACACGGTTCTATATCGCTCTCGACGGTCTGGAAGCCCCTGCTCAGCAGCGTGGTTATGGCCTTGATCCTTTTCATACCCCGTTTCTTGGGAGACGGCCTTGGTATACTGGCCTCCTTCTTACTGATCGGTATAGCGGTCTATTTTGCCGTCCTTTACCTGATCGGCGGTATAAAGAACTATGATGTAAAGATGTTGAAGGGTGTGCTTTTGAAGCGTAAAGAGAACTGAGCACGGGACCGAAAGAATAAATTATCTTATTATAAATTATAGGCTAGAAGCATGATGAAGGTCCTTCACGTCAGGCCAGACGATGCAGAGCCCATAAAGCATATCGCCTCGCTGCTGCAGGAATATTCCGATAGGGGGATTGAGATCGAGATACAAGGGACCGTTAAAGGTATAGATATAAAGAGATTCGATCTCGTCCACGGGCACTACGCACTGAACAAAAAAACGATCAGGGCCTATCTCAAGTCTAGAACGAACAACGTTCCGTTCATACTTCACTGTCACGGCAGCGACGTCAGACTCGTCACTCATGAAGGAGGGAAAAGCTTAGCGCTGCATCACAGGACTATAAGCGGATGGATGAGGAAAAGAGCGGAGAAAGTCATTCTGAGCACTCCCGACCTCCTGGAATGGTCCGCCGGACTTTACGTTCCGAACCCCGTTGATATAGAAAAGTTTAGACCTCTCGACGTGGAAAAGAAGGATAGAGAACTTCTCTTCGGACGCTTCAAAAGAGACGGCGGTCTGCTTTATTTTCTGAACACAGAAAAGGAGTACGACTGCGTGAACTGGGGCGATGAGATAGAGTTCCCAGAGAACGTGAACGAATTAGAGTTCCAGTCACATTCCGACCTGCCGGAGTTCTTCAACCAGTACAAAAGGATGATAGGCTCTCTGAAAGATCCAGTCTCTCTAGCACGCCTAGAAGCCATGGCTTGCGGTCTTGAAACGTACACTGATTTTCCCGAGAAGTACACCACGTTTTACGGCTTAGAGAACCCGGACGAGGTCGAAGATCCGAGAAAGTTCGTCAAAAGATTTCACCATCCTGAGAGGGTGGCTAGTATCGTATCCAGTATCTATAGAGAAGTCGTTTAGGCTCGTTTTTCTTCTGTTATTATATCAACTATTTTCTTTCCAGCTTCTCCATCTCCATAAGGACAAGAAGAGGGTTCCCAGTTTTCCTCTTTCTCATGTTTCTCTACCGCTGACATGATCCTCTTCGAATCGGTCCCGACCAGCTCGGCAAAATCGTTATCGACGGCTTCCGGCCTTTCAGTGGATTCCCTGAGTACGAACACTTTCTTCCTGATATTGGGCGCAGTGGCCTCCTCCTGGATACCTCCGGAGTCTGTCATTATGTACATGGAGTTCTTCATCAGTAGGAGGAATTCAAAATAGCCCTGGGGCTCAACCAGTTTCATGCCCGGTATGGACCTCAACCTCTCGTAGTTACCGTGCTCTTTGAACATCTTCTCCGCTCTGGGATGTATGGGATATATCATCTCATGTTTTAGGTTTTCAAAGGCCTCTAGAAAGTTCTGCTGCACCTCTTCTTTGTCCACGTTCTCGGCCCTATGTGCCGTTATGAGCACATACTCTTCCGGCACGTCAAAAGATATATCGGCTTTTTTCTCAGCCAACGTCATGTTCTGGATGCACGCATCTATAACGGTGTTGCCGGTCACGTGTATATCCCCCCAGACGTCTTCCTTTTCGAGTATCTCGGCACTGTGTTCCGTGGGAGCGAAAAGGAACTTGGAGGAGTGATCTGCCAAACGCCTGTTGTACTCCTCCGGCATCCTGTAATCGTAGCTCCGGAGGCCCGCTTCTACATGTCCTACGTCTATACCCATCTTCACCCCAGCCAAGGCCCCGGCGAGAACCGTGTTGGTATCACCCTGGACGAGGACCAGATCTATACCCTGTTCCTGGAAAGTCCTCTCCAGCTTTATAAGAGCGTTTCCAGTCTGCTCACCCTGGCTTCCTGAACCGACCTCTAGATTTATCTTGGGGCTTGGAAGCTCCAACTCCTGGAAGAATATGTTGGAAACTTCATGATCGTAATGCTGACCCGTATGTATTATTATGAATTCCGTTTTTCTTTCTTCCAGTTCCCTGATTATAGGGCTCATCTTGATTATCTCGGGCCTCGTACCCACTACGATTCCTACCTTCATACCGCTCTTTAAGCACTTCTTTATAATAAATCTAAGCGATGACGATATAGATAAGACCTGCTTGCTCAAAGGAGCAAGAAGAAAAGTACAAAACCTACCTCTTTAATGAGGGGAAGCAAACGGAAAAGGAAGAGGTTGAGAAAGATGAAGGAAGCTGTAATAGTCAGTGGTTTGAGGACACCGCAGGGCAAGTTCGGTGGAGGTTTGAAGGATAAGAGCGCTGTCGAACTCGGCAGTACGGTGATAAGAGCGGTCTTGGAGGAGAACGGTCTGAGACCCGTTGTTTCAGACGAGACTAGATCTTTTAGGCCATCCAAATTCAAAGATGTAGAGAAAGCACCCGTGGAGGAGGAACAGGAAGCCTGGAACGAAGACGCAAAGGGCATAGAACTGGACGAGGTCATCATGGGCAACGTCCTTCAATGCGGTCAGGGACAGAATCCAGCTAGACAGGCGAGTATCGGAGCCGGTATACCTAGAGAGGTCCCGGCCTATACGGTCAATAAGGTCTGCGCCTCGGGTATGAAGTCCGTGACTCTGGCAGCCGAGGAGATAATCAACGGTAAAGCCGATGCTATAATCGCAGGGGGGATGGAATCCATGACCAACGCGCCCTACGCACTACCCAAGGCCAGATGGGGCTACAGGATGAACGTGGGAGGAAAAGGTGAGGTGACCGATATAATGGTACACGACGGTCTACACGAGATATTCTATGATTATCACATGGGTGTGACCGCTGAGAACCTAGCGGAGGCCTACGACATATCGAGAGAGGAACAGGATCGTTTAGCTGTAGAGAGTCAGAACAGAGCCCTTAGGGCTATTGAAGACGGTACCTTCGATGAGGAGATCGTGCCCGTTAAGGTAAGAGATGGTACATTCGATACCGACGAGGCTCCTCGAAAAACGGACCTGGATAAGATGAGCCAGTTGCCGCCAGTCTTCAAGAAAGACGGTACCGTGACAGCTGGAAACGCCTCTGGGATCTCGGACGGAGGCGCCGCTGTTTTGGTAACATCCAAGGAGTTCGCCGAGGAGAACGACCTGAAGGTAATGGGCCGTATAAGGGACTACGCTTCCGCCGCAGTGGATCCACAGTACATGGGCCTGGGCCCGGTGCCGGCTACCAAAAAAGTACTGGCCGATACCGGAATAGATAAAAAAGATATCGATCTGATAGAGGAGAACGAGGCCTTCGCCTCTCAAGTCTTGGCGTGTATGGAGGAACTGGACACCCCGAAGTACGGTATCGGTATGAACGAGGAGGGCGGAGAGAACGTCAACCCCCACGGCTCCGGTATTTCCTTAGGCCATCCGATAGGTTGTACAGGCACCAGGATAATCGTCACGATGATACACGAGATGGAGAGAAGGGACTTAAGTACTGGTCTCAGCACGCTATGTATAGGCGGCGGCATGGGTATGGCAACACTTGTAGAAAGATGAACGGACCAATACCCTTATAACTGAAAGGAGATTAGAGTACGCTTCGTATAACAAGGAGGTTTAGGATCATGGAAAAAGGATCAGAATATATAGAGAAGGTAGGCATAGTGGGTGCAGGCACCATGGGCCACGGTATAGGCCAGGTGGCAGCACAATCGGGATATGAAGTTGTCCTGAGAGATATCGAGGAAGAGATACTGGATAATGCGTTGGATTCTATCGAGAGTTCACTGAGTAAGGCTGTCGAGAAGGAGAAGATAGATGAAAAGCAGAAAGAGGAGACGCTCTCCAGGATAGATACAACATTGGATATAGAGGACCTTCATGACTGTGACATCGTCATAGAAGCAGTAGTCGAGAACATAGACATCAAGAGCAAGGTCTTCGAGGAACTGGACGATGTCTGTAAAGAGGAAACGATATTCGCTTCCAACACCTCGACGATACCGATAACCGAGATGGCATCCATAACTGACAGGGGCGAGAGGTTCATCGGCATGCACTTCTTCAACCCCGTTCCCGTCATGAAATTGGTGGAGGTCATCAAGGGGCTAGAGACCTCTGATGAGGTCACTGATGAAGTGCTTTCCCTTGCAGAGGACCTCGGCAAGGAGCCAGTCGAAGTTGAAGACTCGCCAGGTTTCGCAGTCAACAGGATGCTTATACCGATGATAAACGAGGCTATATTCGCTCTTTACGAAGGGGTTTCAAGCAAGGAAAATATAGACAAGGTCATGAAGCTCGGAGCCAACCACCCGATGGGTCCTTTGGAACTGGCGGACATGATCGGACTAGATACGGTTCTACACATAATGGAAGTCCTTCACGAAGAGTTCGCAGACTCGAAGTACAGGCCCTGTCCCCTGCTGAAGAAGATGGTGAGAGCTGACAAGTTAGGCAGGAAGACCGGGGAAGGTTTCTACAGCTATTGAGGTGAACGATCATGATAGATATGGAGATAGAGGACGATATCGCCATAATAAAGCTGGATAATCCTCCAGTGAACGCTGTATGTACAGAACTGTTGGAGCGTCTGGACGATGCCATAGACGATCTGAAGGCGAAAGAAAGGAAAGCGGTGATCCTCACTGGAAAAGGCAAGGCATTCGTCGGCGGCGCGGACATCTCAGAGATGAAAAAGAAGAGCCCGGAGGAAGCTAGAAAATTCTCCAAAAAGGGTCAAAAGGTCTTCCAGAGGCTGCAGGAGTTGAGACAGCCGGTCATCGCCGCGGTGAACGGATACGCTTTAGGTGGGGGCATGGAGATAGCCTTGGCCTGCGACTTTATCGTTTCTTCGGACAAAGCAAAGTTCGGACAACCAGAAGTCGGACTCGGCGTGATACCGGGCTTCGGCTCCACACAAAGGCTTCCCAGGCTCATCGGTAAGGCCAAAGCCAAGGAGCTCATATTCAGTGGTAAGAGGTTCGGCCCTGAAGAAGCAAAAGAGCTGGGCATAGTGAACCACGTGGTAGAAAGCGAAGATCTTATGGATGAAGTAAAAGAGATCGCGAAAAGGATAGCGAATAACGCACCTCTAGCAGTACGCTATGCCAAGGAAGCGATAAATAAAGGCTCTGAAAAGGATCTTAAAGGAGGACTAGAGACCGAGGCGCGCCTCTTTGGTAAATGCTTCGAAAGCGATGATCAAAAAGAGGGCATGGCCGCATTCTTAGATAAGCGGGACCCGGATTTCAAGGGTGAATAACCCATCTTTTTTCTATTTTTTAGGAGATATGTCTATGTCATGGATAGACGAGATAGAGCCAGAAGACGCCGACAGAGAACTGCAGGAGGCGTACAAGATGATCAGAGAGGACAGGGGAAAACTGTCCAATATAATGAAGGTCCACAGCCTGATGCCAGAGGCTATGGAATCACACATGGATCTCTACATGTCCGTCATGTTCGAATCGAGGAGTATATCCAGAAAGATATGTGAACTCATAGGCGTCGTCGTCTCAAATGAAAACGGCTGTGACTACTGCGTGAACCATCATGCTGAGGCTCTTAACCACTACTGGAGAGACGAAGAGAGGCTGGAGTCCCTGAAGAGGAGTTACAAAGAGGCCGAACTGACCGATAAGGAGGAAAGAGTGGCGGAGTACGCGGTCCAACTCACAGAAGACCCTTCGAAGGTGAGCGAGGAGGACATAGAAAATCTGAGAGAGGTAGGTTTTGCGGACGGGCAGATACTGAATATAAATCTGATTGCCAGCTACTTCAACTTCGTCAACAGGATAGCTTTGGGCCTGGGCGTCGAGTTCAGCCAGGAAGAGGTCGAGGGCTACGACTACTGATTCAATAGATCAAGTCCTTGGGTTCGAAGAAGACCTCATTATCCTCTCCCTCTATGACTTCTCCCACTATCTTACCGTCCAGCTTTCCGGCAATCTCTTCCGCTCCTTCTTCATCAACTACGAGTGAGAAGCCCATACCCATGTTGAAGGTCTTGTACATCTCCCTATCGCTTATATCACCCTCTTCCTGCAAGAATTCGAAGATGGGCTGCGGTCTTAGGGGTCTATCCACCTTATAGGAAAGATCTCTGTTCATACGTTTCAGGTTCTTCAGTCCTCCACCGGTTATGTTCGCCATGCCCTTTATCTCATGTTCCTTTAAGATCTTCATTATTGGTTTTACATATATCTTCGTGGGGGTAAGCATCTCTTCTCCAATTGTTCCAAGGTCCAACTCGTCGTGATAATCGTACTCGGATTGTTCGACCACCTTCCTGGCAAGGGTGAAGCCGTTTGAATGGAGTCCAGAGCTGGGCAGTCCGACGATGTGGTCCCCTTCCTTTATATTGCTACCGTCCACTATATCTTCTTTCTTTACGACGCCTAGAGCCGTCCCCGCCAGATCGAAGCCCTCTATTATCTCCCCTAAGGTTGCGGTCTCCCCGCCTATTATGGTCATGTTGGAGAGTTCCGCACCCTTTTCTAATCCTTTGCCTATCTCTTCCGTCAGTTCCGGGTCCGGGTCTTCAACAGCTAGGTAATCCACGAAGGCGATCGGTTCCGCTCCATGGCAGATCGCATCGTTCACGTTCATGGCTATGCAGTCGATGCCTACCGTGTCCCATTTCTCCATCTTATCCGCTACCAGCAGTTTGGTGCCGACTCCGTCTGTGCAGAGCGATAGAGCGTATTCACCAAAGTCGACCAGACCGGTGAACTCACTCTTTAGAGGAGACCCTATTCCTTCTCTAGCGAAAAGTACGGACTCCTTCAGAGCGCTTATGGCGTCGTCCTCTTTCTCTATATCGACTCCCGCCTCTTTGTAGGATAGACCTGACATACGGATGGATATACTTCCATTACTTATTATTTTTCTAGGGTTCTCCACAGTAGCACAAGATTGCTCGTTTTTAGGCTGAAGACGGAACTTTCACGGCTAGCGGGGGTAAAATATAAATAAAGTGACCGGTTTTCACGTATCGTTAAAGGCGAAGGACACTCGCCAGAGATATCATCCATCACGATAACACCCTCCCACCCCCTTTCCTATTATTTTTTCACTTTACTGCTGTTGAGTCTGTACTCCGTACACAAGAGATCGTTCAAATCCCTTGGGTGGAAATATTTATTAGACTGATGTTTTTCCCTATGTAGGAGATAGAGTTGCAAAGAGAAGACATCAAGATAGGGGTTTTGAGGATAGAGGGCACCAACTGCGAGGAGGAGTCACATCTGGCCTTCAAGAGGTTGGGGGCTACAGCGGAAAAGGTGCATCTAAAACAGCTGCTGGGTCAGGACGTGTCCAAAGGTGAAGAAAGGGAACTGCAGGATTACGATATAATCATGATACCCGGCGGATTCTCCGCAGGGGATTACATAAGAGCCGGCGCCATCTTTGGAGCCAGGTTGAAGAGCGCCCTGAAGGAGGAACTCAAACAGTTCGTGAAGGAGAAGAAGCCTATCTTGGGGGTCTGCAACGGTTTCCAGGTCTTGGTAGAGCTGGGTCTACTTCCAGACGTGGAAGAGACCATGAGCGACGTGCCCAAAGCGGCTCTAGAGACCAACGACAGCAACAGGTTCGAGTGTAGACCTACGCTTCTCAGGGTCGAAGACGATTCAAAATGCGTCTTCACCAGGGAGTACGATGAAAAGGAAACGGTGGTCTATCCCTCCGCCCATGCCGAGGGGAAACTAGTTCTGGAAGACGACGAACACCTGAAAAGGTTAAAGGAAAAAGACCAGGTGGTGTTCAGATACACCCATCCTGAGGGAAAAGAGCCGGTCTACCCGTGGAACCCGAACGGCTCGGTAGATAATATAGCTGGGATCTGCAACGAAGACGGTAACGTGCTTGGGCTGATGCCCCATCCGGAAAGGGTGTTCTATCGATATCAGCATCCGGACTGGACTAGAGATTGCGATGGAAAAAATAAAGGTCCGAAGAACGAGGAAGCCGGTGACGGCCAGCCCATATTCGAATCTGTTTTGAATTACGTAGAAGAGAATTTCTGATCTAGGTCCTAACGTAGTTGTTCAGACGATGTATGTCTTCAACCTCGCCTATCACGATCAATTTATCGTCTTCTTTCAACCTGACGTTGCTCCCTGGGTTGGGTATGAATTTCTCGTCCCTTCTCAGCCCTATGACTGTCGTACCGGTCTTCTCCCTGATCCTTGAGTTCTTTAATCTTCTTCCGACTAGAGAGGAACCCTTAGGCAGGGAGATGTCAGTTATCTCGATGTCTTGAGCCAGGGTTATCCTGTCCAGGAATTCCGCTATATAGGGCTCCAGGGCGTACTTCACAACGTATTTTCCGCCTATGACCGTCTCAGGAACTACATAATCCGCTCCCGCCCGGTACAATTTTCCTATGTTCTCTCTTCTATCGGCGATACTCATGATCTCTAGGGATGGGTTCAGTCCTTTAGCTTCCAGTATGATGAAGGCGTTGGTCACGTCGCTCTCTGTAGCCGCGATGAGTTTATCGGCTTCCATGATTCCTGCACTTACGAGGGTTCTTTTCTCCGTGGGATCGCCTTCGACCGTAGGGGCCGGCGTCCTGCTGAGCTTCGCCTCCCTCTCGTCTATGACAGTGGTCCTGCAGGGCGCCTCGGCCAATCTTTTCAAGATACTCTGGCCCACGCTGCCGAACCCGCACAGTATCACGTTCATGAGGCGTACCTCCTGAGTTTCTCCAAGTTCTCCTCTTCTCCCAGGGCCAACAGTATATCGCCGGGCTCTATCTTCTGGCTCGGTGAAACTCCCACGTTGAGGTCGCCACCTTTCCACAGTCCCACCACGGCGGTCCCAGTTCTCGAGCCTATATCAGCGTCCCTGATGGTCTTGTTGGCCAGTCTGGAGTCCTCCTTCAGGGTTATCTGTTCCAACTGCAGTCCGGCTAAAGTATCTTCCTCCTGGCTCTGGAGGCCGATGACGGATTCGTTTATGGCTTTGCCTCCGATCATGGCCCCGGTTATGGACTTCGGAGATATAACATGGGTGGCTCCGGCTCTTTTTAAAATCACCTCGTGATGAGACTCTTGGATACTGCTGACTATCCTTATATCAGGGTTGATCTTGTGAGCCGTCAGACAGATGAAGGCGTTCGTGTCATCATCCGCAACGGCTATGAGCGAAAGGGCGTTCTCTATATTTGCTTTTTTAAGAGTCTCCGTCTTGGTGGGATCTCCCGTTACATATGGTATCTTCTTATTATGGAGTTCCTCCCCCTTTTCTTTAGAATTGGTTATGACGATGAAATCCACGTCATGGGATTTTAGGTTCCGTATGGCTTCTTTCCCGATCTCGGAGTAACCACAAACGATAACATGGCCATCCTGCGGTAATGGTTCACCCTTTTTACGCAGTGCTTTCTTCATGGTCTCCTCTATCCATGGACCGATAGCAATCTGGAGGCCGATGAACAGAGTAAAAACGCCGGAAACCACAACCAAGATGGTGAGTATCATGCCGGCGTCACTTGTAAATTCGGTGTTGGAGGGATAGCTCCCCAGAGTGGTGAGTGTCACGAGGGTCCAGTACATGGCCTCAACCAGGGTGGGTACCCCGGTTTCATAGTAGGTCTTGACCAGTATGTATCCGATGTTTCCGGACAGAATCACAGCTAGGATCGTCAGCGCTAGTAGAGCGAAACGGTTCCTGAGAGTGTATTCTCTCATCTTCAGATTCAGCTTCAAATCCGTTCTTCCAATTTATTATTTCTATATAAAGGGTTTTCCCATCACTGGGTTGATCCTTTAGGCATATAAACTAGAAGTTTTACTTCTTGACCATCTTCTAGATCCAATTTTTCCCTCAGTTTAGAGGGGGCTATCACTTCTATGGTTTGTTCGTATCTGCTCTTTTCTGGGATCACTGTAATGCAGTCCTCATCTTGGAGCTTGCTTGGAAAGGTCGTAACTTTGCCAAAACTCTCGTCTTCCTTCTCGAAGCCATGAAGTATATGACCTTCTCTCTCTTTGAGATGTTCAAAATTGTTCAGGTATTCATGATCTAATTCTATATTCAGGGTACCTTCAAAGGGAACCATATCGTACAGTTCTTTAATCTGTTCTTTGTATCCTTTTAGGGCTAAAAAATCGCTACCTTCGCCCGCCCCAGATGTAACTTTCCCTTCAAGCGTCATGAGATGACCGTTAGCTTGTAACTTCTCATCATCCATATCTCCATCGAGGTCTTCCTCCCCCATCAATACTAGGTGTGACTTAGACCGGAGAAAAACTACGGGAATCCTCCTCTCCCTGGCCTCCCTTTTCAACTCCTTATCGTTTGTAACTACAGCTCCGTTCAACCTTTCGGCGGCCTCAAGAACGCCTCTGTCACCCCTTTTTTCCACGGAGACCTCACGGTACTTTTTACTCAACTGCAGAGCATCCTTTCTCCCCAAACCCTGTAGCTCCAAGGTAACACAGGTGGGAACGTAAACGTCGGGATCACCGAACAACCTCTCCAGTTCGGAATCAAGATTAAGGTCGAACTGGAAGGGCATCAACAGTGCGTTGGTATCTAGAATAACATCTGTCATGGAAATTTAGTAAGAAAGGGTTTTTAGACGTAGCCGTTGTCTTCCATGTAGTCGAGGACTTTCTGAACGCTTTCATCTATGCTCTCTTCGTGGGTCTTCAGAGTTATCTCTGGATCCTCTGGCTCCTCATAGGGGTCTGATATACCCGTGAAGTTGTCGATCTCGCCCTTGCGTGCTTTCTCGTAGAGACCCTTAACGTCTCTCTCCTCGCACACTTCGACCGGACACTCGACGAAGACCTCTATGAAGTTGGTGACCATCTCTCTGGTCTTGTTCCTCCTTTCCCTGTAGGGTGATATGAAGGATGCTAGAACGCCCACGCCGTTCCTCGAGAGTAGTTCCGCGACGAAGCTGTTCCGCTCGATGTTCGTGTCCCTGTCTTCCTTCGTAAAGCCGAGGTCACTGGTCAGGTGCTGCCTGACGAAATCACCGTCCAAACGCTCTATCTGCTGGTCGTATTCCTTCTCCAGTATCAGGGCTACTCTGTCAGCCACCGCCGACTTGCCGGAACCTGAAAGCCCGGTGAACCAGAGAGTGAAGCCTTCGTCATAATTCTGCTTTTCCCATTTGTCCTCGTGGAGTTGTACATGTTCTTTTCCCATGGTTTGAACCTCTTATATGTGCTCTCTCTTCTACTAAACTCTTTTAAATAGTTTTTCATCTCATCTAAAGCATATCCAGGATCTTATCCAATATCTCTTCCTTCTCGTCCTGGGGTATGACCATCCCGACCACATCGCTCTTTCCACCGGCGGAATGTCCTTTTCCTGTAAGGTACTGTATTATCTTCTCCGAGTCCGGTATCGGTCCCCGTATGTACATCTGGCAGTCGTTCTCCATGTACTCACAGTTCGACACTATCACTATCTTCTCATCGTTCGACCATGCCAACCGTCTGGTCACGGTAGAGATTATGTTGTAGGGTGACTCCATCTCCCTGTACATCACGTCCTCTTTCAGCGCTCTTTTTTCGCCCTCCACTTCGTCTTCTATGGCATCCTGTATCTTATGATAGTTCTCCTTCAGGTCATCACGATCTAGGACGTCCTGTAGGGACTGGGCGTCCTTCAAGAACCTAGCCTCTTGGGATACCGCTTTCCTGTCTCCCATCTTGTAGTTCGAGTCCAAGTAGTAAACGGCCTGAAGGAAGGAATCGAATTCCTGGCCAGAACTTTCCAAGAACTCCTTGACTTTAGGATAGAAAGAGTCGTTCTCCTTCAGCTTCTCTTCCCTGTCGCCGAAGGCTCCCAGGAAGGCCAAAAAGGTGGGCTCATTGTTTAGGTACTCGTTCACGACCCATGAAGCCGAGGGCCAGTCTTTCGGGGAACCGCCGTCTATCACCGGGTTGTGATGTATCGTAACGTCGTGTTTATCCTGAAGGTGGTGATCGAAGATATAGACCGGTCCGAACCGCTTTAAAAACTGTATGGATTCCGGAGGGAGCGCCATGTCCACGACTATGGTGGCTTCGAACTTCTTCTCCTTTATCTCCTCCTTGTTCTTTTCATCTATATAGTAGTTGCCTATAGTGGGAGTGAACAGTTCCGTTTCCGCTTCAATCTCTCTTAAAATAAGCGCCGCTGCCGAGATCCCGTCCGTGTCCCAGTGGTGGAAAAGGAGGATAGGGCCCTCCTCCTCGCCGGGAAGGTCTTTTTTTTCCATCTAGATCGACCTATTCGACGAACTTGTTTTCTTTCTCTGCTACGGTCTCCGCGACTTCACGTCTCATCATGTGCTCGGGAGGCATCTTGCCGTCCTTGAACATGTTCCTCATCTTCGTACCGCTGAAGTTCTCTCTGTACTCGTCGTCGTGGGGACAGATATGTCCGTCCACGGCGCCGCCGCACTTCTCGCAGTACGTGAAGGATTTGAAGAAGACCGGCGTTATGTCCAGATCCGGGAACTCGTCAAATATCTCCTGGGCGGCGTAAGGACCGTAATAATCGCCGACGCCTGCGTGGTCTCGTCCCACGATGAAGTGTGAACAGCCAAAGTTCTTCCTCATGATCGCATGGAAGATGGCTTCCTTTGGACCCGCGTACCTCATCTCCGCTTGGAGTATGCTCATCACGGCTCTATTCTTTAGGTAGTAATTGTCCATCAGGGTCTCATAAGCATCTAGGATGACATCGTCTCTATAGTCTCCCTTCTTCTTGGCTCCTATGATCGGGTTTATGAAGATACCGTCGACGAAGGTCAGGGCCGTCTTCTGCACGTATTCGTGTCCAAGATGCGGGACGTTCCGAGTCTGGAAGCCCACTACGGTCCTCCAGCCCTTCTCCTTGAAGAGTATCCTCGTCTCCATAGGAGTCAGGTTATACTTCTCGAAGGGGCTCTCCGGCTCGTGTATCTGATAGAGCTCACCGCCTATCAGGTTGTCGTTCATCCCCTTCACTTTCTGAACGCCTGGATGGTCTTCGTCAGTGGTACCGTAAACGTTCTCGGCGAACTCCATGTCGTCGTATTCATAGATCTCTTCCGTGTCCAGCATCGCTAAGGTTTCACCGTTTTCTGTTTCCAAAATGATCTCTTCACCTTCCTCTATACCTTCCAGCTGTTCGTCTGAGAGATCGAGTACTATAGGGATGGTCCAGGGAGTATCGTCCGCTAGTCTGGAATGCTCCAGAACGTTCTTGTAATCGTCCTTGCAAAGGAATCCGTTGAGAGGGCTGTACACCCCGTGGGCTATATTCTGAACGTCTTTACGAAGGGAGCTGTCGAGACGTATAGAGCGCATCTCCTCGGCTTCTTCAAGCAGTCTGTCCTTACGTTTTCCACTCACAACTCGGTTGACGAGTTGACCGCCATGCGGCTTCGGCATCTTTTACACCTCTTTTCAGTCGAGGTAGCCGAGGGCTCTTAGTCTCTCTTTTACCTTCTCCTCGTCCTCTTCAGAGAAGCTCTCTTCACTCTCTTCTTCCTCTATGCTGGATATGACCTGTCTCAAAACGTACGTGACGTAGCTCGAGATGGAATTGAACCCAGTTCCTTCCATCCTCTTCTTTATCTTCTTGGCTAAAGGCTTCGGTATCGAGACCGTGGTGTATTTTTTCTCTGCCATCATATCATTCCTCGTTGTTCTCATTATATTTAACTAAATCTAACTAAGATTTATTGATATGTATTATTTAAAGGTTGGGGTCTATATTAGTAGCTCGATAACAGTTTAGACAAAATATATATACTGAAAGTGGTTATGTGTTATATTAACAAAACCGGAGGTGTTCATATGTTGAAATTCAAACTGTCCATATTGGTCGTAGTTCTTCTCCTGGTCTCCCTAGTGCCCCTTAACGTCCAGGCAAAAGATAGCATAGACTGGATGTCTTATCAGAACGGTATAGATAGGGCGGAGATGACCGGAAAGCCCATATTGATAGATTTCTGGGCACCCTGGTGCGGTCCCTGCCAAGATATGGAAGAGAAGGTCTACACGGACAACGAGGTTATAGAGAAATCGGATGATTTCGTCTGTATAAAGGTCAACACGGAAGAGGACTCAGAGATAGCCAAGGACTACAGTATACGGAGCATACCCACGCTGGTTTACCTGGACTCTCAAGAGAATGCTATAAAGAGAAAGGTAGGTTATCAGGGCGTGGATGATCTACTTCAACAGATGGATAACGTCTTGGAAGAGGTGAGCGACAAGAACAGCGGTTCAAAGGATCAGGACGACGGGGAACAGAGCAACTCGATATCATCTAACGATAAGAAATCTGATTCGGAGAACGGTAATATCCTCCTGGATAATATGATACTTATAGAGGTCATAGTCTCGGTGGTGGTTGCTCTAGCGATAATCATGGTGTTGAAGAAAAAGAAAGAAGACAGCGACGAGGACGAGAAAAAATGACCACCTTATCTACTATTCATCTTTAATGGGTATACCCTCGATCTCAATACCTTTCTTTTTTATGTAATCCTGGATAGCTTCTTTGAGGGCATCGGACGCCAGATTGGAACAGTGCATCTTCACATCCGGCAGACCGTCCAGTTCGTCGGCCACATCATCTCTAGATAGGTCGTAGGCCTCTTTCAGACCTTTTCCTTTTGCCATCTCGGTCATCATGGAAGAACTGGCTATAGCGGCGGCACATCCGAAGGTCTGGAACGAGATGTCATCTATGGTATCGTCTTTTACTTTTATGTAGACTTTTATCATGTCCCCGCAGACCTGGCTGCCCGCTTCCCCTACCGCGTCCGGTTCTTCAAGTTTTCCCATGTTCCTAGGGTTCTGAAAGTGCTCCATGACCTTCTCAGAGTAGTCCAATTGATCCATATCGGTGCAAGGAGAAAAGAAGTGCATAATATATATTGCGCCTGTTCCAGCTGCGCTTCTTCAAACCGTACATATTAAATAGACGATATATATCTATCTACAGGTGTTTCGATGCCAGAGGACCTAGTGATATCTATAGGCGGCTCGATCCTGCTGCCCGAAAAGGACGACCTAGAATATCTAAAATCTCTCGCCGAACTGCTGAAGGGTTCATCCAAGGAGTACAACCTCTATCTCGTGGTCGGCGGGGGCCGGATCGCTAGGGATTACATTCAGTGGGGAAGAGAACTAGAAGCGGACGAAGCGACCCTGGACGAGTTGGGCATTCAGACTTCAAGATTGAACGCGAGGTTGCTCATAATAGCGTTAGGGAAGAATACATATCCCGTTCCAGCTACAGATTTCAACGAGGCCATAACCGCCGGTAACCACTATCCTATCGTCACCATGGGCGGTACGCATCCAGGCCATACCACTGACGCAGTGGCGGCTATGCTAGCAGAGCGTTTGAGAGCTGAAAGACTGATAAACGCCACCGCCGTGGACGGTGTTTATACGGCTGATCCTAGAAAGGAGCCTGAAGCGGAAAAGCTGGATGAATTAAGTTATCAAGAGCTTATAGATATAGTATCCAAGGGTGAAGGCGGAGCTGGACCCAA
>CAYMXS010000015.1:0-39909 GCA_964394465.1 uncultured Thermoplasmata archaeon
ATATCTATGATCTCCGTGCTGACCTCGGTACCGAGCATCTTGGATATGGACCCGGCTGCCTTCTTAGAAGCGGTCTGCAGTATGTTCTGTAGTATTGAAAGACTCTCCTCGTCCAATTCTATCCTTGAAGTGCTTGGTGCCATGATATCAACTAAAGGGCTTGTGATATATGAATTTCACTCCCGTAGTGAAGATATGGGGCCTATTTTTCATCTTGTTCATGTAGATATTCGAATATCTTCTCAGATAGGGAAGACCCCATCCCTTTGATGTTGTTCAACTCATCACTTGAGGCTTCCTTTAGCTCTTCGATACCATGGTATCCACTATCATAGATATTTTCCGCCAGCTTCGGACCGACATACTTTATGGTCTGCAACTCTTTGATTGCCTTCTCCCCCTTTCCGTCTCCTTCGCTCTCATCCTTGGATTCATCCGGTAAAACTCTATCTACACCCTCTAGAGTCTCTTTCAACTCGTTTCTTTTGTCCCTCAGATTGACTATCCTTTCCTGTTTGATCTTTATGGTGTTTCGTAGCCTGTTCTTCTCCATCTCGAACCTGTTCTTCATCTGTTTCTTCTCTTCTTTTATCTCTGAAATCTTCGACTTCAATTCCTCGATCTCGTCCTCTAGTTCGCTGATTTTAGCCTCTTTTTCCTTAATATCTTCTTTCCTCTTCTCTTTTTCATCCCTTAGCTTATCCTGTAACTCACTGATTTTTTCTTCTTTCCGCCCGATCTCCCTTTCTCTTTCCTCCTTTTTATCCTGAAGTTCCTTTTTTAGTTCGCTAATCTTATCCTTTTTTTCCTCGATATCTACTCGATCCTTTTTCTCTCTTAGCTGCTCTTTCAACTCACTGATCTTAGCCTCTTTCTCTTTGGTCTCCCTTTGTCTCCTATTCTTTTCATTTTGTAGTTCATTTTTCAATTCGCTGATTTTGGCCTCTTTCTCTTCGAGCTCCTCTGAATCTGTTCCCTCTTCGATTTTTTGCTTTAGTTCGTCGATCCTAGATTCTCTGCTCTGGACCTCATCTTTCCTTCTCTCTTTTTCATCTGCCAATTCCCTTTCCAGTTGATCGATTTTAGAATCTTTCTCTTCGATCTTTCTATCGAGTCGTTCTCTTAGGTTTTGGAGTTCATCTTCGAACCTGCCCCTCTCATCTTCTAGTTGCTTAATTTTTTTTCTCAGGTCCTCTTCCAGCGTCTCTTTCTCCTTCGAAGGTTCTCTTTCGATCTTCTTCTGTATCCTAGATCTCAATTTCTTCGCTCTTTCGTTGTCGGGTTCGAGTTCTAGGGCTTCTCTGACAGAAGAAAATGCATCCTGGAGTTCTCCGGTTTTCTCCTGATACGCTGCTTTGATGTAATAATACTCTGGATTGGATGGGTCTATCTCGCACAGTCTTTTACCTACTTCAGTTGCCTCCTTGAACTCCCCCATTTTTTCCAATACAAGTGCCTTATTAAGAAGCGCATCTTCAAAATCAGGCTGTATGGCGATGGCTCTATCCAACGCTTCTAGAGCCTTTTCAAAATCCCCCACTTTAAGATGACACAGCCCTTTATTATTCAAGGCCGCATGATCTTCTGGATCCTTCTTTATTATCTTTTCAAAGTATGATATGGCCTCAGCATATTTTTCCTCTTCGTAGAGTCTCTTTCCCTCCTGTCTCATCTCTTTTGTGCTAGAACTTGCGATATTACTGGGCTGGAATTCTCGCTTTTCTTTTTCTTCCTTCTTACTTTTCTTCTTTGCTTTCGCTTCAAGGCGTGATAAAAGGTTGAATTTCTCCAGCAACTTATAGAGATGATTTTTCCCAGCTATCTCGACTCTCTGTATACTTTCTATGTCCTGCCAGCTCCGCGCGGTGGTCAGATATAGACCGGACTCTCCTTCATCGAGTGAATCGCCCAATTCCCTTATATCTTGGGATACATCTCCATCGGAGCGGCTGCATTTGGCGATATATCTTCTTCTTTTTCCCTTCCTCTCCACTTCGCCATCGACCAAAATATATTCATCTTCACTCTCTACCGATGAGATGTCAAAACCCATGCCTTCCAGCAGTTCTAGACATATATCTCTAAAATCCCTTTGGCTCATGGAGTTCAAGACCTGGGAGGCTTCATCCACGTTCAACACTGGCTTCACCTTTACTTATCATATATTATACACTTTACTTATCATATATTATACACTCATCTATTTTATAACTATTAATAGATTGTGTTGTCCTCTCTATTTGATATATGATAGCTGGAGGTCCAATATGGAGAATAGAACATGAAACTCGGAAAAGATGGTATAAGGAAAAATAAAGGAAGAGGGTTGAACTATATCTTTGTGACTACCCGTTGAATTTGATCTCTCCCCAAACTTCCTTATTCAGCTCTGCGAGCTGGTCTTTGGAGTACGTATCACGCAGATAGTCTACGGTATTTCCCTTCTCTTCATGCATCTTTTTCACGAGTTCGTTCACATTCGCCATATCTATCATACCACCATCGTCCGACATTTAGTCAGACATAATAGTGTTAGCATGGTTTAAATAATTTGCGGTAAAAACGTGGTTTTAAGTGCGAATTTTTGTACATATATCTGAACTTTATTTTTTCTCTGGATGCCCTTCGATGGTGATCGCATCGCACACTTATCATCTCTCCTCGTATATCTTTGTCAGACAAATCCATCCTCTAAACCGTCATATGGCTTTTTTTATGACAGATGGCAGACAGATATCTCTTCAGACGATATCTTCCAAGGCGTCCATGGTTCTCTCTACCTTCTGTATGTCCGCGTTGTAGCCCATGTGGCCCACTCTTATGATCTCGTTTTCCAACTCACCTAGACTCGTAGCTATAAGGATGTCCTTCTCTTTCTTCATCTTTCTTTTTATCATTTTCGCCTTACCTGGCACGTGAAATGCCGTCACCGTGGGAGAGGATAGTTCATCATCTTCTGGATAGATCTCTAACCCTAACTCCCGGCCTCTCTCCCTGCATATCTTAGAGACGGTTTCGTGTCGTTCGTAAACCTCGTCCAATCCCTCTTCAAGGATCCTGTCCATGGATCTATCCAAGGCGTACAGGTTGGAGACCGAGGGCGTGTACGGAAAGTATTCGTCTTCGATCCAAGACCTCCAGGGCGCTAAACTGGCGTAGAAGGGCTGATCCTCTTTTTCCGAGACCATCTCCCATGCCCTTTCGCTCACAGAAAGAGTCGTCAGACCCGGTGGAGAGCTGAAGCATTTCTGTGAGCCACCGATACATATGTCGATGGGATCTACCGGTACTGCCGTACCTCCCAAGGATGATACCGCGTCCACTATGGTGAATATATATCTCTCCTCTAGATAGGTGAGTATACCACCAAGGTCGTTCAAGGTCCCTGTAGGCGTCTCACAGTGGACCATGGTAGCCGCTTTGAAGTCATGCTCGTCAACTGATTCTTTTACCTCCTCCCCGTTTATCGACTGGTCGTAGGGGAAACTGCATCTGATAGGTTCGCCGCCGTACATCTCGACGAAGTCCGCGAACCCGTCTCCATATATACCGTTGGATATGCAGAGTACCTCGTCGCCCTCTTCTATGGTGGATGCCAGGCTAGCTTCCAGGCCGAGTATGCCTTCTCCACCCATGATTATCATGTCTTTCTCGGTACCGTACACTTCTTTCAGTTTATCCTCTAGGGAGTGGTAAAAGCCGGTGAAGTCCTCGTCCATCTCGGGATTCTGGATCTTCTTTCCTAGAGCTTCTCTCACATCCTTCGGCACTTCGGTGGGACCCGGTGTCATCATCAGCATGGTTATCGTTAGATGTATAGTTGGCAGGACTAAATATTTATCGTCATGGTATAGCATAAATCGTCGGGCACAAATCGACGGAAGAAAATATCTATCAGGAACATATATAATATATAGGACTAGTGTAACTGAGGAATAGAGATGATATCGCCATCGAGGTGAGATATGTGGATACTTCGTTTTCATTAAGCGTCACGCTCTTCTTTACCTACTTCGTGGGTATAATCCTATTTCACTTTCTACTCTCTTTTTTCAAAAAGAAGGGCTGGACCAGCAGGGACATGTACAAGCCCGGCAAGATGATGGTCCCGGACAAGGGCGGTATCGGTCTTTTCCTGATCTTCCTTATCGGTATAGCTTTTCTGGAGCTCTTATTGAATCTACCCGATGTGATATACATCTCGATGATCGTCCTTCTCCTGTACTTCCTCTTCGGTCTAGCAGACGATCTTTGGGATATAGGAGAGATCTCTTCATCTATACCAGGTAGGTCGTTGAAGGTTCTGATCCCCATTCTCTTCTCTTATCCCCTCTTCTTCTATACAGAGAAAACGGTAAAGATACCCCATCTCTTTGCGATAAAATTGGGCATATTGTATCCCCTCTTGTTCCTCCCAGTTTACGTGATGGTCTCGGCCAACCTGATGAACATGTTTTCCTACTACAACGGTCAATCGTCCGGGGCAGCGGCCATAATACTGGTATTCAGCGGTATAGAGCTGTACTCTCAAGGCAGTTATACAATCCTGTATCTACTGATACCCCTCTTGGCTTCGACCCTGGCCTTCCTCTCATATAACGTTAGACCCGCTGGTGTGTTCCCCGGTGACTGCGGCGACATGGTCATGGGCGCTGGTATAGGCGTCATAGCCATCCTGGGTAACATAGAGGCGTTCATCTTCGTCGCGCTCATACCCTTGATAATCAACTTTCTGATGACGGCCCCCTGGCTCCTGATGAAAAAAGGAAAAATCCAGCATAAATACGGCACAGTGAGAGACGACGGCACCATCGATCCTCCCAGTAAGAAAACCCTGATGTGGCTGATACCATCCTACTGGAGACTGAGTGAGGACCAGATGACGTTGGTGACGCTGCTCCTAGTGATCATATCTTGCTCCGTAAGCCTGTTCTTCTTCTGATCACAGACTTTTTCGGATACGGGAGCTCAGAAGTAGTAGGGCCTGGATATTCCTTTCTATCTATACAGCGATGGGTGCGTTCTAGAAGAAGACACTTCTTTCTGCTGTATGTTCGCTCCGTGGAGTGATTGGAAATGGATAGTTGTTCTCATACCCATGTTTATCACGTATTGGATGGTATCGAAAAAATTGTCTTTGGTGAGTTTTGAATCGTAAAGATGGCGCTTTATGACTATAGAATCTGGAACGTTATCTTCATCTCTATTTATATTGTAGATATTGGCGTCCTCGGCCAGTATCATGACCAACGCTTTCTCGAAGCCACTCCTCTGGTTGCCATCTAATTTTCCCATTATCTCTTTGTGCTTGTCGCTGACATTCAGTTTGTAAACGACTTCTAACCTCTTTTGATTTTCTTCTGGATTGCCCAGAAGGACCATACGGTCTCCGTGTTTCAACTCGATGAGCCATCTAAGGTTCGGATGTTCGACGGATTCATATTCTCGACTGTCCTCATCGAGCCATTGGGTTATCTTTTCCTTCATCGGAGCCCCAATGTAGGCAAGGTTTAAGTATGTTTTGAAGAAAATTCACCGTTATATCGTACTGTCAGAGGAAGAAAAACGGTCCTATCTCGATCCCTCGTAAAACGACGATAGGCACCGCGATAAGGAGAAAATCGTCGTCTACGGCAAGGTTCGGTCTCTCGATCAGGATAGAAAGGGAAGCGCCTACGAGGGAGAGTATCAGAACCATACCGAGTTGGTGATCAGACAGAAGAGTGAGCAATACTAAACCAATAGTGGTCCAGATCAAAAATGGTAGGTAAGGATAGAGCTTCGGATGGATATGATGTATCTCCCCTATCAGAGGGTCTATTATACCCATACCTATTATGCATAGAGCGGCCAGATGCATGGGGAAAAAAAGCATTGCACCAGAGGCGGCTAAAAGGGCCCAGGCATAGGCCCCCATCCTGTTGCTCTCGTACTGTCTCAATCCAAAGACGTCTATATCGAAGTAAAGCCTTAAGACTTCGAAGCTGAGAACGGAGATCACGAACAGAAGTAGGATGGAATCTCTAGAGATGCCGTACAGACTTTTGGGGAACAGGTAATAGATCAGAGTTAGACCGGCCAGTGAATGAAGTCCACGCCTTACCTTCTCTTCGTCGTCCAATTTATCTCACGACTATCTATCTTTTAACCTCTTTATTGTTTTTCCTCTTTGAACCAGGACGTCTAGGACTCTTATCGCCCTTTTAGTACTGGGATAAACTGGCACTTTTTTCTCGTAGAATCTCTCCCTCCATTTCTTTCCCGTCACGTCGCCTATACAGGAGACGATGAGCGGTTTTTCGCCTTCATGGTACCATTTTGATACATTATCCAGCATCCCCTCGCCGACGAAGGGTGACTGGAAGAGGGCGTAGAGTAGTATGGCGTCTATATTGTCCTCATCTTGAAGGATCTCCAATACCTGGCCGACCATCTCATCCGTCATGTTGGCGGTAAGATCCACAGGATTATCCACCGACGCTATCGGGAGAGTGACCTCTTCGAGCCTCTCCATGGTTTCTTCCGAGAGAGAGGGGACGCTCAGGCCGAGGCCTGGGTCGTCACCCTCGATATAATCCGAGGCTATCACTCCGGTACCTCCCGCACTGCTCACCACGGCTATGTTCTCACCCATGATCGGTCTGTTGTAAGCTAACGCTTCCGCCAGATCGGTCAATTCCCTCTCGTCGTAGGCACGTATTATACCGGCCTGTTTCGAGACCCCGTTCACCACTATGTCAGATGAGGAAGCTATAGAGCCGGTATGTGACTGGGTGGCTTTCTTCCCCACGCTGGTCCTGCCGCCTTTTAATAAAACAACGGGCTTCTCCGGGGCTATCTCCTTTGCTTTGTTGTACAGCTCTCTCCCGTCCGATAGGCTTTCTAGGTATAGAGTGATCACCTCGGTATGGTCGTCCTTGGCGAAGTAATCTACGAGTTCAACTTCATCCACGTCCAATCGGTTGCCTATCCCCACGAAGCCGGACAGTCCAGTCTGATGTACGGACAGCGTCTCCATGAAGGGGGTGGCCATGAAACCGCTCTGAGAGATGAATGCTATCTTTCCTGGCTTGGGCCTCTGGACCCTTTCTCTCTGTAAGAAGAACGTATCGAGATCTACAGGTGGTACCAGGATCCCCATGGTGTTGGGCCCCAGTAATCTTATGTCCGTGCCCTCGAGCATCTCTTTTATCTTTTCCTCCATCTCCTCTCCTTCTTCACCGCTCTCGCTGAAGCCACCTGCAACGAGGATGATGGAACCGACTTCCGCTTCCACGCAGTCTTCGACGGCGTCTAAAGCGAACTTTGACGGGATGGCCAGCACCGCCAGATCAACAGGTTCCGGCACCCCTGATATGTCCTTGTAGAAGCCTTCCTCTCCCTGGGCCTTTGGATTGATAGCAAAAACGTTCCTTCCAGAATCTTTTATATTGTTGTATATGATGTTGCCCATCTTCTCCTCGTCGCTCAACGAGACCCCAAAGATGGCGACGGTATCAGGGTCTAACAGTCTATCAAGACCGGATGCGCTAGCACACTCATCTTCCGTCATGATACCACACGATAAACCTGATAAGCGGTGCCCTTATGTAATTTACTGTCCATCACGGTGTTTTATCATCTTCATCTCTGGCCGTCCTTTATATGAGTTGATCATATACCGCTAAAGGTAGACGAACATCGAAGACCCATCTTGACATATGTGAAAAAATCATCGATATCTATACAAGTCCTCTCAAATATTTCCGAAACTCTAATAAAGGGGATACTCTTGGGGTCTATTGATGGCATCAAACAACGATAAGCTTGAACGGCTTTTCGATCCACGCGCTGTGGCGATAATCGGTGCCTCCAGAGAAGAAGGGAAGATAGGTCACACACTTGTTTCTAATATAGTCGAATGTGGTTACGAGGGAGAGGTATATCCAGTCAATCCGAAGGGTGGCGAGATCAAGGGAAATAAGGTGTACGAGTCCATCGACGATATACCTGGGCCGGTCGATCTAGCTCTTATAGCGGTCCCGGCTAAGATAGTCAAAGATGTGGTCCAGAAGTGTGGCGAGAATGATATACCATACGTGATCGTTATATCCTCCGGTTTTTCAGAGATAGGAAATGTTGCAGAGGAAGATGCATTGGTTGAAGAGGCTAGAAAGCACGGGACGAGGATCCTGGGTCCGAACGTTTTCGGCATCTTCTCATCAAAATCGGACCTGAACGCTACTTTTGGACCGTCCGATATCGAGGAAGGGGACATCGCTCTGATATCTCAGAGCGGAGCCCTGGGGATAGCCATGATCGGAAAGACGGCTCAGCAGAGTCTAGGTCTTTCTTCCATCGTGAGCGTCGGGAACAAGTCCGATATAGACGATATAGACCTGATGGATTATTTCGTGGATGACGACGAGAGCAAGGTCATAATGATCTACATGGAGGGGTTGGATAACGGTGAAGAATTCATCGAAAAAGTGGAAGAACTCCCCCCGGATAAAGTCGTAGTCGTTATCAAGGCCGGCCGCTCGGAGAAAGGAGCAACTGCAGTCGCCTCTCATACCGGCTCCTTAGCTGGCAGCGATCGTATATTCTCTTCGGCGTTCAGACAGGCCGGGATATTACGAGCAGAAAGCCTAGAGGATGCTTTCAACTGGTCACGGGCTTTCTCAACTTCACCTCTGCCTACGAAGGATAATACCGTGGTCGTGACGAACGGCGGCGGCATAGGTGTCTTGAGCGCCGACGCCGCGGAAAAATACGATGTCAAACTTCTCGACGATCAGACGTTCTTGAAAGAAACGTTCGAAGACCATATACCCTCCTTCGGTTCCACGAAGAACCCGATAGATATAACGGGCCAGGCAGGAAAAGAGGAGTACGAAGATGCCTTGAGGCAGGCCTTCGAGGCGGATGAAACCGGTGCCGTGGTCGGACTTTACTGTGAGACAGGCACTGCTGACCCCTGGGAAGTAGCTGAAGCCATCAAAGAGGTTCATGACGAGTACGGTGATAAAAAGGCCTCCGTGTACACCTTTACCGGCGGAAAGAAAGTGGACGAATGTGTCCAGTGGTTGAGAGAACAAAAGATACCGGCCTTCACGGATACATATGAGTGTGTTTCGGCCCTCGGGGCGCTTTTCAAACGGAAGAGGCATCTAGAGAGGGAGAAACGGAAGGAAGAGGTACCTGAGCCCGATATAGATAAGGATAAGATAAAAGATATAGTGTCTGAAGTTAAAGGTGAAGGACGATACACCCTGGTGGAAGACGAGGCTAGAACGGTACTGGAACATGCTGGTATCCCGATGGCAGAGGGGAAGGTCGCTACAAGCTTGCAGGAAGCCGTCGAGGCGGCTGAGGATATCGGTTACCCCGTCGTGCTCAAAGTCGTATCTGAAGACATCGTCCATAAAACTGACGCGGGTGGATTGGCACTTGATTTACAGAACGAGAAAGAAGTCGTGGATGCCTATCAGGCCATCATCTCGAACTGTAGGAAGAAGTATCCTGACGCACGTATAAGAGGTATCTCTGTCGCCAAGATGCTGGAGGGCGGCGAAGAGACGATAATTGGAGGTACTAGAGACAACTCGTTTGGGCCTCTGGTCATGTTCGGTCTCGGCGGTGTTTACGTAGAAGTCCTAGAAGACGTTCAGTTCAGGGTATCGCCTATCGGTAAAGAGGAAGCCAAACGGATGATAGGCGAGATAAACTCATTCCCCGTTTTGGTCGGAGCTAGGGGCCAGACGAGGAAGGACCTGGACGCACTGGCAGATGTTATATATAGGATGTCATTTTTGATGGATGAGATAGAGGACATATCTGAGATTGACCTTAACCCGATCAAGGCCTTCGACCAAGGAGAAGGCTGTAAAGCAGTCGATGTTGCTATATCCCTAAAAAAAGGTGATAAAAAATGACGGATGGAGACGAGTCTGGAAGTAAAAATAGAAATATCATAATAACATCAACGGATCCTGACGCTGGAAAGACGACCATAGGTCTGAGCTACGCTCTTTCCCTGTCCCAGGAGGGGTCGAGGAATTACAATTATTTCAAGCCCTTTGGTGATCGACCCATATACAAGAAGAAGAGACTCATCGATTACGACGCGAAGCTGTTCAAGAACGTACTGGATCTGGAAACGAACTACGAGAAGTTCTGTATAGGCTTCGATCACTCGAAGATAAAATACGCCTATGACATGGATGCCATAGCGGACAAGATAAACGAGAGGTTGGATGAACTCTGTGAGAACCGTGAGGGAGTGATAATCGAAACCGGTGAACACTGGAGGTTCGGTTCTTCGATTAATCTGGACCCGGCTTCGCTCTACAATATGACCGAAGCAGAGATAATAGTCGTGGCCTCAGGCTCCGAGACCGAGATCCTGGATAGTGTTACCACCTTCAACCGGCATTTCGAAGCTTTGGATATACCCGTGAAAGGCGTGGTACTGAACAAGGTCGAGTCCGAAGAGGATATGGAGAACTTCGTGGTCGGTGAGATAGAGGATATGGGTCTGGACGTTCTTGGCGTCATTCCGGAGATATCCAGTCTTGACCTCACCAGGATGAGCTTCGTCAACGATATGCTCTTCGGTAAAGTTGTGGCCGGAGAACAAGGTCTGGATAACATAGTCGAGCATATATACGTTGGGGCTCTAAGTTCGGACGAGATGGTGAGAAATCCCGCGTTCCAAGAGAAGAGAAAGCTGATAGTAACGGGTGGAGATAGGACAGACGTGATTCTCGCCTCCCTGGACGAGGATACCGCCGGTATAGTTTTGACGAATGATATAATACCACCCAGCAATATAATATCTAGAGCGGACCAGGCAGACATTCCGCTCATATCTGTACCTATAGATACCTACGAGGCTGCGAACAGGATAGAAAGGATGGATAGGATAACGACCATCGAGGACGATTTCAAGATAGAGAAGATCGAGGAAGAGGTCTGCCCCCGTCTGAAACTTGATCTGTAAGGACGGGAAATTTCACCGTTGGAAAGTATTAAGTAAAATCACCCACCTATCTTATTGAAGGGATGATGAAATGTCGACAAGAGGCGATACGGATTTTGAATACGTAGAGGCAGAGAAGGCCCTGGAGAATATAGGCAGAGGTTACAGGGTCTTCGTTGGCTCGGGAGCCTCTGAACCCCAGTATCTCGTCAAAAAGTTGACCGACCTAGCCACTCAGTTCTACGATACCGAGATATTTCACATACAGACCTTGGGAGTCGCTCCCTACACCGAGGAGAAATTTCAGGATAGGTTCAGGCACAACGCTTTCTTCGTCGACGATAATACAAGGGAAGCGGTGGCGGAAGGACGAGCGGACTATACCCCTATATTCATGAGGGACATCCCTAAACTGTTCAAGAACGGTAGGATTCCGCTCGATGCTTGTCTCATCCAGGTATCGCCTCCCGATGAACACGGATGGATGAGCCTGGGGATAGCCGTGGACATAATAAAGTCCGCGGTAGAGAGTTCCAAACTGGTGATAGCCCAGGTGAATCCGAACATGCCAAGAGTGCATGGAGACGCCTTCCTTCACGTGAGCGATATAGATTATCTGGTGCATCACGAGGAAGAACTTTTAGAGTTCGATCCGGTCGTCGCTTCAGAGACCGCGAAGAGTATAGCTGGTCATGTGAGCCGATTGATCGAGGACGGCGCGACCATCCAGGTCGGTTACGGCGTCATACCTAACGCCCTTCTGACCCATCTGGACGAGAAAGAAGATCTAGGCATCCATACCGAGATGATGTCTGAAGATCTGGCCGACCTGATGAAAGAGGGTATCGTGACCAATAAGAAAAAGACACTTCATCCAGATAAGAGCGTGGCGTCATTCTTGATGGGGACTAAGGACCTGTACGAATACGTGGATGATAATCCAGCCATCGAGCTTCACCCCACGGATTATACCAACGATCCCTTCAACATAGCGAAGAACCATAAGATGACCGCCGTCAACACGGCCTTACAGGTGGATCTTACGGGGCAGGTATGTGCCGATTCCCTGGGTTACAGCTTCTACAGCGGTATCGGCGGTCATGCCGACTTCATGCGCGGCGCCGGTTACGCGGACGACGGCAAGTCCATAATAGCGCTAGCCTCCACGGCACAGGACGGGGAAGTTTCTAGGATCGTTCCACATCTAGAAGAGGGTGCGGGCGTAGTCACAACGAGAGGAGACGTAGAGTACGTGGTTACGGAATACGGGATCGCCTACCTCAAGGGGAAGAACATAAGGGAAAGGGCCATGGAGCTTATAAATATAGCACATCCAAAGTTCAGAGACCAGCTTCTTAAGGAAGCGAAAGAACATAGCCTGGTCTTCGAGGACCAGATGTTGGTCGTCGGTGAAGGAGGACGTTACCCCGAGGAGTGGGAAGACTATAAGGACATAGACGGTAGAGAGTTCTTCTTCCGGCCCATGAAGCCCACGGACGAGGAGTTGCTGAAGGACCTGTTCTATTCTCTCTCGGAGGAGAGCAGGTACAAGAGGTTCATGAGCACTAGAAAAGATATGCCCCACGAGAGGAGACAGGAGTTCGTCCAGATAAACTACAACAAGGAGATGGCCATAGTGGTTATAGACCCGGAGATCGAGGGACCACACAGGATGGTAGGCATGGGAGACTACCAGATAAAGGAAGGTCAGAACATAGCTGAAGTATCTCTTATGATCCGCGACGAGTACCAGGGCCAGGGCATAGGGACAGTTCTCTTGGAATATCTGACCATGATAGCTCAGAATCAAGGTCTTTACGGTTTCACGGCGGAAGTCTTGGCGGACAACCGGAAGATGCTCAGGGTGTTTGAAAAGATGGGCTACGAGATAGACAAGAGGAGAGAAGGCGGGGAATACATACTGAAGATGAGGTTCAAATGATCAAATATTAAGATGAGGTGAGATTATGAAGGCAGAAGAGCACGATAAAAAGATCGATGAGTTAGAGGGAGAGAACTGGGATATCGATTATAACCTGATAAAGGATATCATATCTGGAGTTAGAGAAGAGGGCAGACGGAGCCTTTTGGAGGACGAGGCCCGAGAGGTCTTAGATATAGCGGGGATACCGATTGCCGAGGGAGCAGTCGTACATTCCATGGAGGGATGTGTCGAAAAGGCCGAGGAGATAGGTTATCCAGTAGTGTTGAAAGTGGTCTCCGAAGACATCAGTCACAAGATGGACGTCGGTGGGATAGCCATAGGACTGGAGGACGAAGAGGAAGTTAAGGAGGGCTATGAGGCCATCCATTCCCGGGTGAAGTCCAAGAGACCGGACGCCCATATCAGAGGCATCTCCGTTGCAGAGATGGTCGAGGGCGGAGAAGAGGTAGTGGTAGGTGGTATGATCGATCCTTCCTTTGGACCCGTCGTGATGTTCGGATTGGGAGGCATCTACGTGGAGATATTCGAAGACGTCGAGTTCAGGGTCGCGCCGATAACGAAGGCTGAAGCCGAAAGGATGATGGGCGATATAGAGTCCTATCCTTTGCTGATAGGTTCTAGGGGTCAGCCCAAAAAAGACCTTGACGCTTTGGCGGAGATCATCTCCCGTTTAGGTGATCTGATGTACTACGTGGAAGAGATAAATGATATAGACCTCAACCCGGTCATGGCCCTAGAGGAGGGAGCAAAGGCTCTCGATGTTGTGATAAATCTTCAATAATTCAATGACAATCAAATAATATTACTAAAAGAGTAAAGTAAAAGTAAAGTAGAAAGGGTTTTCAGACCTTTTAGACCTCGATATCGATGTCCAGTTTTTCTACGAGTTCCTTGTATCTGTTCCTTACGGTTACCTCTGTGACGGCGGCCACGTCCGCGACCTCTCTTTGGGTCCTCCTCTCGTTCCCATTTATAGAGGCGATATATATCGCGGCGGCCGCTAGACCTGTTGGTCCTTTACCGGATATCAATTCTTTATCCTCTGCCTTATCTATGATATCCTTGGCCATCTTCTGGACCTTTCCGCTCAGGTCGAGTTCGCTGCAGAACCTGCTCAGGTATTCCTGCGGCTTCGTCGGCTTCAGTTTCAGAACGAGTTCTCTGCTCAGGAACCTGTATGTACGGCCTATCTCCTTCCTGTCGGAAGATGTGGCTTCGGCGATCTCGTCCAGTGTTCTAGGCACGCCCGCTTTACGGCAGGCCGCATAGAGTGAAGCCGCAACTACGCTGTTGATGCTTCTACCACGGATGAGATTCTTCTTGACCGCTTTCCTGTAGATGACTGCCGCTGTCTCCCTTATGTTTTTGGGGAGGCCCATGGTAGAGGCCATCCTGTCCATCTCTGTGAGTGCATAGGCCAGGTTCCTTTCCGTTGCGTCAGAGACCCTGATCCTCCTCTGCCACTTTCTCAAACGATATATCTGAGCCTTCTTCTTGCTTGGTATGGATCTACCGTAGGAATCCTTATTCGAGGAATCTATACCCGTGGATAGACCCTTATCGTGGACCATCTGGGTCATGGGAGCCCCGGTCCTAGCCCTCTTCTCTTCCTGCTTCATGTCGAAGGCTCGCCATTCCGGTCCCTCGTCGATATATTGATTATCTACGACCAGACCGCAGTCCTGACAGACGAGCTCACCTCTATCATAATCTTGAGCTAGATGACGGCTACCACACTCGGGACACTCTGTCACTTTCTCCACGGCACTCTCTCTTTTCTTCTCTGGTTTTTTCTCAGCCTTGATTTCTTCATCCATCGTCATTATCCTCCTCTACATAGATCTTCTTCTCGGCTAGGGAGAACCTCGTTCTATAGCCCTCTGGAGGCTCGATCTCTGTGTAGGGACTATCTACCGGGCCGAAGATCCAACTCACGGTCCCCACTTTTTTGTTTCTATTGTCTATCACCTCGCTGCCGGTCTCGACGGTAGAAGGGAATCGAGCGATTATCTTCCCTCGATGGGAAACACATTCAACGTTGCCTTCTATTCTCAAGATACAGGCCCCCAAGAGATGAGGTTCTCAATAAGTATATAAATCTACAAGAGTAATAGTATTTAAACTTTTCCCAAACCTTAATACCCCTCTACTAAAATGCGACATTTTCATCTTCAGAAAAGATACATCACGGGATTACCTATCACGAAAGAGATGACGAATCCCGCGGCCATGGGAACTATAAAAGGGAGCTTTGGAGTCACCCAAAATTTTTCTTTTCCGGACTCTTTCAGCGATTCGATCCTTTCGTCAGAGGAGCCCCTAGGCATCAACTCCGTTTTCAGCTCCCCGTCCTCGTAGTATTCCATGGGCCAGACAAAGGAATCGGGTATCTCCTCTAGTTTTTTCCTATATCCAAAAAATATCTCTGGAAAGCTGTGATCTCCATTGATCAGGTTTATGGTGACAAAGGCTATCGGGAGGAACACCATGAGGAGTGAGGAGTTCAACAGTACGATCAACGTGAAGGGGAAGAATATCTCCATAACGTTTAGCAAAGGGCCAGAACTCCCCATCAACGTCAGATTTGGTATCGTCGGGTAGAAAGGCACCAGCATGGCGAGGACGATCACCGCTTTAGCATCAGCTCCTCCGTAAAGTATCCTGAAGAAGTAAAGTAGTATCGCTATGACCATCACTATCGGTATGGTAGCTAAAGACCAGAAGAATCTTTGACCGCCTAGGGAGTAGATCTGGTAGCCGAAGACTACAAAGGGAAGAGCGAACCACCCGATCATGTAGTAGTTCACTTCTTCTTCCGTGTAAAGAGGCGGCCGTTCAACGAAGGCCTCCACCATTATCGACATTATAGGAACATAGATCAGATAATATCTCCAGCCTACCCCCTTTAGAAAAAGTTGAACTGCCAATATTATACCAGCTATGGTGCTCATGACCATCCAGAGCTCGTTTGGCACTCGCCTTGTCTTTATGTCCTTTGCCGCTGCTACGAACATGAACGAACTGCCAACGAGCAGTCTCAAAAGGGAGAAATGCCATCCTTCCATACTATCTATATCCGCTTTTTACCCTATTTTATCCTAGAACTCCAGTTCTTCACCTTCTTTGGGCATGTATACCTCGAACTCGCTCAGTTCTTCCGCCACCATCCCTCTCTTGTCACCGTGACATAAAATTATGTTCTCCGGCTCACAACCTTTAGCGAATTCGATAAGTTGCTCGTGACCAGCATGGGCCGAGAAGTCGAACCTCACCACCTCACATTCAACCGGCAGGGTCGCTCCTCTATCCCTTATCGTTCCGTGCTCCTGCAGTCTATCACCATTGGTTCCTTCGACCTGATATCCAGTCAAAAGTATCGCACTTTTAGGATCTCTTCTGACTTCCTTGATGTAATCTAGGACGGGTCCACCTTCCAACATACCGCTGGTTGAGACTATAACTTCCGCGTCCTTAGCTCTCTTCCTATCGGATTCATTGTTCACTTCGTTGGCGTGTTCTACGGCTTTTCTCAACTCTTTTGGCTCTCTTAAGAAGCCTTCATGAGACATGTAGATCTTGTTGACCACGCTGCCCATACCGTCGTACCATACATCGTAGCTTCTGTCGTCTAGTATCATCAGCAACTCTTGGGTCCTGCCGACCGCAAAAGATGGAACGATGACCTGTCCTCCTCTCTTCAGGACTTCATCCACTTTGTCCAAGAACCTTTTCTCTTCCTCTTTGCGGTCTGGATGCTCTCTACCGCCATAGGTTGTCTCCATTATCAGGTTATCACATTTAACAGGATAAGTGCCTTCCAACAGTCTCGTATTGATCGTGTTGATATCACCGGTGAACATCGTCGTCTGGTCACCCATTATCTCGAACATGCTGGAACCAGGAATATGCCCGGCCGAATGAACGCTTATATCTATACCGTCTAACGACCTAGCGGATTCGTATCCTACCAGGTCGAAGGCGGCTTTTGCGTTTCTTATATCGTTCTCTTCATAGTGTTTGGGATATCCCTCTATCCCGGCTATCTTCAAACTGTCGTAGACCAACAATTCCATGACCTCAAGGGTCGGGTGGGTAGCTAGGATTGGTACGTTGTTCTGCCTGATCAATGCGGGTATCATACCACAGTGGTCAAGATGAGAATGAGTTAAAAAACCATAATCTACTACGGGTGCTCTCATTGGGTACTTCGGAGGGTCTGCCGGCAGCATGCCGTGGTCGAACATCAATGTCTTGTTATCCTTGTGCATCAGCATCGATAGGGCGCCAACTTCGGAGGCGCCACCTAGGAAATTCAGTTTCATACGAATTTAATATCTACGGGTGGTATATATTGATTTGCATTGGTTATCTTGGGCGCTTCTAAGATAAATGAAAACCGATATAAAAAATAATTAATAGCTCAACATCCGTTATTAAGATACTGATCGGGGATGCGCGAAAAGATCGTCAGGAAACTCGCTGAAAGGAACACGGTTCTCACTCCAGAAGCCTGGGATTATCTCGACAGATTGGACGATCCGACTTCTGCTATAGATAAGATAATGAGGGAGATGGACGACCTTCCCTTTCCCATCTGCAGGGATGATCTGTTTTCACTTGTACAGACTCACTGCGATATCGATGATGAATGGAAGGAGGAACAAGAGGAGCTAGAGCAAAGCGAGTCCATCGAAGAAGAAACGGACAGAAACGTAGAGCGGATCGATAGTAACGTTGAGATACTCAAGGATATATCTGGGAACTCTACATGTACCGGCGTGATAGAAGACTTCAAGAGGTATTTTAACGACAGGTTCGAGCGGTTGAGCTCCATAATCAAGGAGAGGGGCAACTCCAGAGGGAGTACGAGCATAAGAAGGCTCAAAGAGGGCGGCGGCAGGGACAGGAATGGTGAGGCCAAGGTCATAGGCATGGTCAGGGATATCCATAATACCAGGAACGGTAACAAGATAATGACCATAGAGGATGATACCGACAAGATACGTGGTTTCATCTCCCAGGACAGTCAAGCGGATAATAAACGATTGTTGGAGGACGAAGTCGTCCTGGCTATAGGCAGCGTCTGGGAGAAGAAGAAAAACTACGATCAGACCTTCGCGATAAAGGATATAGTCAGACCGGGAGTCCCGAAGATAGGAAACGAAGATAATCCGGATTTTCCCGGCAAGATAGCCTTCATAGGGGATGTACACGTAGGGAGCGATGAATTCTTGGAGTCAAGTTGGGATAGGTTCGTCTCTTGGATGAACTCCAATAGGGAAGCTGAGGAGATCAACTATCTTGTTATAATGGGAGACATCGTAGAAGGTATAGGTGTCTATCCAAACCAGGAGGAAGAATTGACTATAATAGACATAAACGAGCAGTACAAAAAGGCTGCTGATATGTTGAGCGACCTACCCGAGGGCCTTGAAGTTATAGCCATCCCAGGGAATCACGACGTGGTAAGAAATGCGGAGCCTCAGCCCGCTTTGCCCGAGGAGACAAGGGCCCTCTTCCCTGACAATATAAGGTTCACCGGAAACCCATCCTTGGTCGAGATAGAAGGCCTTAAACTTCTCCTTTATCACGGCAGCAGTATAAACGACCTATCTGACATACATCCAGACGTCACCTCTGACAGGCCCATAACGGCCATGAAGGAGATGCTCAAGCGAAGGCATCTAGTACCCGTCTATGGTAAGAAAACGGGCATCGCGCCGGAAGAGGAGGATCATCTGGTAATAGACGAGGTCCCTGACATATTTGTGACGGGACACATCCACAGAACGGAAGTGGACCAGTACCACGGGACGATCCTGGTCAACTCCTCGGCCTGGCAGGGTCAAACGGAATACCAGAAGATGAGGGATATCCAGCCTGATCCGGGGAAGGTAGTGGTTGTAGATCCTTCAGAGAATAAAGTGTCCATCCAGACCTTTGAATAGAATAAGTATCTAATTCATAAATTTCCTCCTAAGTCCTCTTTTCTTCGACTGACATCGCTATCCACACCAAGCTCAAGAAGATAAGAATCGACAGAGGTGACCAATAGAGATATTCCATGTAGACTCTATTGGTTGACTCGTTTTCCGTTTATACGGTAAAATCGATCTCATTTTCATGAGAGGCGATTTCGTCTCGACTGTAACGTTGGCACTCCCTTCTTGAGGAAAGCTACAGAATCATTCCATCTCTTGAAGCCTTTCGTAGATCTTTTTGGAAAGGGACTCCCCGATCCCCTTTATCTCCTGCAGGTCTTCTGGTCCGGCTTCTTTGAGTTCCGTTAAGGACTGGAAACCACTTTCATAGATCCTATCCGCCATGGATGGACCTATCCCCTTGATCCTCTTGAACTGCTCGACCACCTCTTCTTTTGGTGGCCTCTCTACGGTGACCTCTATCGAGTCTTCATCCGAGACACCTTCCTCGTTGGTTACCACTAATTTGACGAGGTGTTTTCCTGGTTCTTCAAAGGCGTGCTGAGTCACTTCTCCAAATCCGGTACCGAGCTCGCCGAAATACCATTCGTAGCTGACTATGCCTTTTTCGTCAGTAGAATCCGCTCCGTCGAAAGTTATCTCCTCGCCCACTTTCACTGTTCTACTTTCTCCGGCCCTAGCTATCGGGGACTTTACGCCTTCCTTTTCTTCTCCGCTTTTTTTGGCTGCTAAAGCACCGACACCTGCAGGTGTAGTCCCTTCCTCGGGAACTTCTTCAGAAACATCCACCCTAGTCTCTTCAGGACTAACAGTTTTAGCACTGCCTTCTGTTTCGTCGACGTTTTCACTCAGGGCCTCTTCGATCTGCTTTTCTACCTCTTCAGACAGTTCCTCTTCGGATGACGGAGTATCTTTTTCCTCTTCTCCAGAGACGTCGATACTACCAAAGATCTCGTCCTCTTCTGATCCTAAATCTCCCTCTGCTTCTTCTGTCTCGTGTCGTTCAAATCTTTCTTCATCTTTTCCTTCAACTGGTGCTGGAACAGTCTCTTCCCTCCTCGTCTCACTCTCTACTTCTGCCCCCTCTTCACTTTCTCTCCTTCGCCAGGTTATCAAGGCTAGGACAAGGATTATAGCTAGGAGTATCAAAAGGATTATCAACAACCCACAGGAACCGGTAAAGAAACCTTCAGCAGGACTTTTGTCTTCGCTTTTGACAGTGAACTCTACCTTTTTGATCCTGGTGTTGCCTGCCTCATCTACGGATCTGACCTCTACGGTGTAATCCCCATCGGAAAGACTAGGATAGGGATGGGAGGTCTTCGTCCCAACATCAGTCCAGTTTCTTCCATTGAGCCTCACATCATATCTTACTATGCTAGTCTGGTTGTCTTCGGCGCTCCAGTCTATCGTGACCGATGGATCTGTCAGTACCTCACCGTCTTCGGGTGAGTTTATAGAAACGGTAGGTGGTTTTGAGTCGACTTTGAACTGAAGATCGACGCTCTTTTCGTTTCCAGCTCTATCGATGGCTTTGACTTGGACGAGATGTGAACCTTCATTTAGAGCGGTGAATCGATGCTGGGTTTCCATACCTTTATCCGTCCAGGTAGAGTTGTCTATCACAATCTTGTAGGTATCTAACCCACTCACCTCATCATCACCGGTCCATCTCACCTCTATATCGCTGGTGTTTATCAGGATATCAGTCTTCGGATCGGTGATGCTTACCGTCGGTGAAGTCGTATCGACCGTAATGTTTTCATCATACTGGTCCGGTATATCTTCAGTGTTACCGGCTGAATCGTTAGCCACGGTATAGAACTCATAGTTTCCCTCGTTCTCAGCGGTAAATAGGAAGGCTCCTGTAACGGATTTACCAGAGACATCTTGTTTAGTCCAGAACTTCCAATCCTCCCCTCCGTATCTATAGAAAAGTGATACATCCATTAACTCCACGTTATCACTTGCGTTGAACTCGATCTCGAAGGACTGGTTCGTTACGTATTTGGGTAGAGTATTGACCTTAGAGGAGGGTTTTTCTCCATCTTCAGCCCTTTGATATGAGATCCGCATGGAATCCTTACTGGAGATCGTGCTGTTTTGGCTGGAAGCTGTAAGCTCTATATTGGCGGTCTGTCCGGAAGAGACAGAATTATCTATGGAAACTGTAACTTTCACAGGGGTCGATCCGCCGCTATCCAATTTAACCGTTTCTTGGACGTCCACATTGAAAAGGCTATTGTCGGATACTACGGTGAGTTCATACGTATCGTCTTTAGTCCCGGTGTTGTTGACCAGGAAGTCATAAGTATAATCTCGTGGACTGTGTACGATCTGATCACTGGGCGCTGTGACCGACACATCATAAGCCGAGTAAGTCACGACCATACTATCGGTACTGTTAGAAGTGCTGTTCTGGCTGGATGCGGTAAGTCCTATCATTGAACTATCACCCAGTTCAGATGATGATGTTATATTCACTCTGACCTCTATATACTTAGATTCACTACTGGCTAGACTTACCTGAGGTGGTGCTTCGACATCGAAATCGGGATCTGTGGAATCGACCGCAAGACTGTACGTGTCGGATAGACTACCCGTATTGTTCACCAGGAAATCGTAAACCTTCAAGCCTGGAGAAGAAGTGCTCGTATCCGATGGTGCCTCAACATCGACACCATATGTCTCATATCGGATCTCTACAAGGTGAGAATCGTTCACATAACTCTCGTTCTGACTTGTAGCCTCGACTGTTATGTTCGCCATTACACCGGGACTGATACTAGAGTCGGCTTCAACGGTCACTTCTACCTGAACTGATTCCTTGCCTTCAAGGGTGATAGATGATGGACCAGAAGCTGAGAAGCCGGGATCGTCCGATTCTATAAGCAGATCGTAACTATCGCTCAGAGTACCGGTGTTATTCACCCAGTAATTATAACTCATCGGATCGGTTGACGTGACCATCACATCCTCTGGCCCGGTTACAAGAACGCCTCTAGTCTCATAGGTTATATTCATCCTATCCGAAGACGTCACTGAGCTTTTATTCTGACTGACGGCCTCGACCTCTACCATCCCAGTCTCTCCGGGTGAGACCGTCGGTTCGATCTCGATCCTTATATTCACCTGAGAATGTCCTTCACCTTCAACGCTGACTTGGTCGGGCCCATTCGCGTTGAAACCTGACCTGTTAGAGTTTATGCTGAGACCGTAGGTATCATTCAAATAGCCGGTATTGTTGACCCAGAATGTATAGTTATAGCTTGATATCTCGGTTACAATCCCGTCTTTATCCGCGTCTACATTCACGTCTCTAGTTCCGTATGTGAGTCGGGTTGCACTAGTATCGTTCGCTGTGCTGTTCTGGCTTTCTGCAGTCAGCATGATCCTTCCGGTTTCAAAGTCTGGAACGGAAGACGAGATATTGATCCTCACATCGACTTTATAAGAACTGTTACCAGGGACCGTTACAGTTTGGTTGGTCTTCGTGGAAAAATAGGGGCTGTCTGAGGTGACGTTCAGCATATATGTATCATCGATGGTGCCGGTATTGTTCACCCAGAATTGATAAGTGAAATTGCCAGTGGTATCTTCAATCTTTTCTTGGGGGCCGGTAACTTTTACACCATAATCCTCGAAGGTTATGTTCATCGAGTCATTGTTCCAGAGACCATCTTTGTTTGTACTTGTAGCGTTCAGACTGATCTGGGCATTTTCACCGCTGGTCACCGAGTCTAATATCTCTACCTCAACGGTGACCTGACCTTCTTCTCCTCCTTCCAAAGATATCTGTTCTGGGTTCTCAGGAATGAAATTTGGATTGTCTGAATCCACGGACAGATCATAGGTATCGTTCAGGGACCCCTCGTTTTTGATCATAAAATCATAAGAATAGATTCCTGGGTCGATCTCTCTTTCGTCCGAAGGTGCGCTGACGTTCACATCATAGCTTCCCCCGAAGCAGTAGAGCCTGTTGATCCCATCCGTTCCCACATATATCCTACCATCTGGACCTATAGAAGGTGATGAGTGGATATTATTTCCTAGGTAGTGACTCCATTTTTCTGTACCGTTTGGATGTACAGCGTAAAAATTGCCGTCATCCGATCCAAAATATATCGTTCCCTCCTCACCTATGGCCGGAGAAGATTTAATACCACCAGAAGTTGTAAAATTCCATCTCTCCGTGCCGTTCGGATTTAAGGCGTACATACTGCCACTGTCTGAGCCGATATATATCGTTCCATCCACACCAATTGCTGGAGAGCAGTGGATGTTTCCCCCTATCGAGTAGTTCCATTTCTCGGTCAGGTTTGGCCTCAGCGCATAAAGATTTCCATCGTCTGCCCCAACATATATCGTCCCATCTGCTATCGCGGGTGACGATCGGACGTTCCCTTGAGGCGAATAACTGACCCCTGAGGAGCCATCTGTTGGTATGCCAAAAACGCCAGGTTGATCGGACCCGATATAGATAGTGCCATTAAAGATAGCCGGTGAGGAATGTATGTTGGCCCATAAATCCTTATTCCATTTCTCCGTCCCGTCGGGAGTAAGAGCGTGAAGATAGTGGTCGTTTGCCCCTACGTAGATAGTGCCGTTCGATATCACCGGTGAGGATTTTACGTTCCCCCCCAGGTCTCGGCTCCACTTTTCAGTACCGTTTTTTGCATACAGAGTATGGAGTCTGCTGTCATTTGCTCCGAGATATATCATACCATCATTCCCGATGGTGGGGGATGATTTGATCGGTGCTCCTAAACTGTTATTCCACTTCTCCGTACCGTCACTATCTAGGGCGTAAAGTTTGTTATCATCTGTCCCGAAGTATATCGAACCATTGGCGTCGATCGCTGGTTGGGTTTGAATATTTCCTCCGGTACTGAACGTCCACTTTACAGTACCGTCTACATGAGAAGTGTTATAGGGACTGCGGCTCTTATGCTTGGGATCGTATCCGAACATCGGCCAAGACCCATCCGCTGGATTGAGTAAAGGCCATGGTTCTATTATAGGATAGTTGTCCAAGTGGTAGTATCCATTTCCCTGGTTGTTGACTGGATGTGGTATATCCGTGTCTCCGATACCGTCTCCCATGGTCCTGTTGTTGCTTCCATCGTCTTTTCCGTTATAATCGTCCCAAAAGTTACCGGTACCGTTTCCATCGTGCCATGTATTATCGTAAGAGGAGTTATCGGATGAGAATACATTTTGGTTAGAATTTTGGATCAGATTATTGTAGTATAACGTGTTATTTGGAGAGTTATCGATCACTATGCCGAGATCATTGTTCTCGACGTTGCAGGACCTGATCAGGTTTTGATGCGAACTGTTCAAGACCAGGCCCAAACCGGGTCTGGGTTCTCCAGGCGGTCCTAAAGATTGGTCCGTACCTCCGCCCCCACCTACGGTATTTGATAGGAGACTCGTGTTTAAGCTGTTATTACTGCTTTGATCGAATGAAACGCTCATCGCAAATCCTCCATCTCCGGCCTCTCCACTACCATACGTGTCGCCGCCGTCACCCCCGTATATATTGGTCATAGAGCTATGGTTCACTGTATTGAGATAGGAGGACTTCATGCCGAGACCTAAAGCCGAGCCACCATCCCCACCCGATCCACCCGGCTCTTCAGTTTTCCCACCGCCTCCAAGGCCCCCGTATATGTCATGGATAGAGTTGTTCAATATATGACTATACTTTGCACTAGATAGATATATACCTAGACCTTCTCCCCCCTTGCCGCCAGCATATGGAGGATCACCTTCGCTTCCTCCGCCGTTCCCTCCATGGCCTCCGTGTATATTCTCTATGACATTATTTATCAAACTTGTATTATCTGCTCCATCTATATATATACCAACGGCCATCCCACCATCTTCTCCGGCTCCTGGATCTCCGTCGGTGCCGTTGTTCCCATAAACACCGCTTACCGTCGTGTTCTTTATCGAGGTATGATCTCCTCCGATGTATATACCGGAGGTCCCGTTCTTTATCGAGAAGCCAGTCATATTCACATGATCGGCCGTTATCCTGACGGTGGTAGCGTTGGTTCCTCCATCGATGACCGTTTTCTCTCGAGCTCTGCCGAAAAGATTCACAGTTTTGTTTATCGTAATGCTCTCTCGATAGTGACCAGGATTAACAAGAACGGTGCTCCCGCTTACATTGTCTATCCCGTCCTGTATCCTGGCAAAATGGTCGTATCCCCATCCTTCGGTAGAGGAGTCATAATCGTCGTCAACCCAGACTATATCTGTGAGATAACCGTAACCTCTCTTACTCTTCTCAGAGATATGTCTGATTTCCTCTTCAGTGAGTGACCGGTCGAAGATGGCTATCTCGTCCAATCGCCCTTCTAGATCCCTGCCCATGAACAGGTCGTTATCGTTAACTGGTATGCTGCCTGAGGTGTTCAACCTTTCCTTCAGATCACCGTTGAGATACAAACGCTGTTGGCTTCCGTTGTATGTCATGAAGATGCATTTGTATCCTCTGCCGGTTAAAGGATGAGATACCTTTTTGTTTCCAATCTTGCTGGATATATGTGTTGAATTCAGGTACAGGCCATATGCACCCTTCTTTCCGATCATCGTCGTATCGGTCGAGTTGGTCGTATAGAGCGTAAAATCGTCTATCGAAGGCGAATGCGTTGGATCCGTCGAGTTGAGCAGAAAGCTCACCTTTGCCTCCCCTCCAGTTTTATCGAAATCTAGAGAATAGTTTCTGTCGTTAGAGCCTGCGTCTAGTTTAAAAGATTCTGTTTTACCATTGGTTGTATCTACTCTAACAGTTGTATCGTTTCCAACGTTGTCCAGTCCTGAGGAATCTACACGGATCTTCAGTGGTTTTTCATCCTGTGGGATCTGGAACTCTTTGCTACTATATCTTCCGTTGAATTTACCAGAACTTCCGGAGAAATAAAGACCTTTGACCTCCTGCTCGGATAGACCTCTTTTGTATACCTGTACCTCGTCTATCTTTCCATCGAAGTATCTTCCATCTTTCATATTCACGTTGCCTATTATGGTCTCCTGCTCGCTGGCGGCGATACTTCCGTTCATCGAATAATTCGCCTGTTTTACCCCGTTAATGTAGATGTCTAGAGAGGAGCCGTTATAGGTGAAGGCTGTATGCTGCCATTCCCCTATATTGTAACTTGTAGCGTCATAATTATCATCGCTTGAATTCTCAGCTTTCAACCTGATCCTGACCGTGTTACCCGTCACTCCTAGGCTATATATATGATCCTGGATCGCGGTACCGGTTGATTTACAGATGACCCGGTCGTCCTCGCTGTTCGTATGAAGTATCCAGGCAGAGATGGTGATCTCATCGCTGCCGTTCTGGAGAAGTTTACCTACATCTATTTTATCATCGTTCCCGTCGAATGAAAAAGCCTGGGAAGAGAAGACACCCGTGGTACCTCTATTTATATCCCCGATGACGGTTCCATTGTTCTCCTCGCCTGAATGATCTATGGCTTCGCCTTCCTCCTCATCTAGGCGCCAATATCCCTTTAAAGAGTCTCCCCCTAAACCGTCTCGGTATCCCATCTTAAGACTATCACCTTCTTTCTGGACAGTGGTTCCGTTGAATGTTCCGATCCCCCAATCTTCCGCGGTTCTTACAGAGCCTATAGGTATAGCAGTAGATGACTTTTCTATCCATCCGCCTATAGTGATCTCATCGTTCAGGTTCAGACTAGAATCGTGGGGTACTTTTATGTGATCATTTAGGTCGAATTTGAGGTCCCCGTTTACTATACCTTCTGAAGAAGCTACACCACCGATCACGTCTCCATTGTTCTCGCCAGCAGAGTCGTTCGTTACATCTTCAGAAACGTCTTCCATCTTCCAATAGCTCACGACGTCATCGCTGAAGTCACTCGTTTTTGAGTTGTTCTGCTTAGGGGACATAAATTCTCTTTCTAGCGGATCATCTTCACCTCTAGCGAACAAAATATTAGTAGATGATACGAGCAAAAGAGCGACTGATAGGACTGACATCATCTTCACAGTATCCATCCTGATACCTCCTAAAGATCAATCTAAAAAAAGAATAAAATCACTTTAGATAATGTTTTCCCTTTTAAGCGGGTTGGATCACACACTCTTTCAACTCATGCTAGTCGTCCTCGTGCATCCTCTCGTACAGTTTACTGGATAGGGATGAGCCTATACCCTTCACTTCCTCAAGGTCTTCAGGACTCGCATTTTTTAACTCCTCAAGAGACTCGAATCCACCGTCATAGAGCCTTTCAGCCATCGCAGAACCTATGCCCTTGAACTGCTGGAATTCCTCGAGCACTTCTTCCTTGGAGGGCTTTCCAAGGACTTCTTCTTCCGCAGTTCCCTCTTCTTCCATGGGCTCCTCTTCGACCGTTTTTTCTTCAGTTACTTCTTCCTCTGTTTCTTCCTTAGCTTCTTCCATCTCTTCTTTAGGTTTCTCCTCTCGGCCTTCTTTTTCTGATACCTCTTCTTCGCTTTGTTCTACAGTAACTTCTATCTCATCCTCGTCCGATAACCCACTTTCATTAGTGACTACGAGCTTAACCGTATGTATACCAGGTTCCTCAAAGGTGTGTTCGATCTCCTCACCGAAAGCGGTTTCAAACTCGTCGAAGTACCACTCGTAGCCGACTATACCTTCCTCGTCCGTGGATTTAGAACCGTTGAAGGTTATGGCTTCACCGACCTTTACTGTTCTGCCTTTTCCAGCTTCAGCTTTTGGCGGACTACTCTCTTCTTCACCGGCGACTACTTCGCCTACACCTGCGGCAGCACCTTTTTCAGGACCTATCTCCTCTTCTATGGTTTCTTCAGAGATCTCTTCTTCCACTTCGATAACTTCTTCGGTTTCTTTCGTCTCAGGTTCTTCAGGGACTTCTTCAGTGGTCTCTTCTTCCGGTGCACCTTCGCCAGATTCGGCCTCCTCAGGTGCCTTGATCTCTTCTTCCGCCGTTACTACCTCGGGCTCTTCCTCTTCTGCTCCTTCAGTGGTCTCTATATCCTCGGATACAGTTTCTTCCTCACTGACTTCTTCCTTCTCGGGCAGTTCATAGTCCATGTGCATCGTATCTGAATCGAATATGTCCTCGTCGCTCTGTGAGGTGGCCATCAAGGTTATCTCCGAAGAAGCGCTTCCCTCTACATCTTCTGGTATCTCTGGTATATCTACCTGTACCTCGACTCTATCAGTGGATCCCTCGGGAACAGATATCTCCCCGGGGACACTCACCGTCCACTCCTTATTGGATGTTTCAGCTGTTAGATAGTAGGTCTCGTCAGCATCACCTGGGTTCTCGAGAGCGAATTGGTAGTAGGAAGGTCCTGGACTATCCACTCTCTGAGGCTCAGGAGCTGATACTATCACGTCTATCTCCTTTCTATACCATCCCATGAGCAGTATCAGTGCGACTATGATAGCTATTATGACAGCCAGTAGTCCAAAGAGACAGTTCTCTCCCAATATACCACTCTGTCCTCCTTTGCCACCTGTGACCTCGAATTCGACCGAGTCTTCTGCGACATTTCCGGCTTCGTCTACCGCTCTAACATGCACTGTATGGGTGCTTTTCTGCAGGTCGGAGAAGGTATGGTTGAGATCACCACCTACGGTCTGCCACTCTCCGTTATTGATTCTGATCTCGTAGTGATCTATACCGCTGACCTGGTCGGAACCGTCCCATTCAGCCATCACTGATTCAGTATCGAAAGTATCTCCATCGGAGGGAGAGATTATATTTATGGTCGGGCCCTCGGTGTCCACTGTGAAGCTGATACTGTCGGTTTCGCTGCTCGCTTCTAAAGAGCTAAAAGCACTGAGTAGCGTGCTGTTCTCACCGTAGACTCCTTTTACCTGTATAGTGTGGTCACCGTCATCAACGGACTCAAATGTGTGTGTTTTCTTCGTCCCAACATCTACCCAGGATCTGTCATCGATCCTCACCTCATGATAATCCGTGTTCTCAGAAGTCCACTCTACAGTCACAGATGAATGATTCAATACCGCTCCTTCTTCAGGCGAGGTTATACTCACTGTCGCTTCTACAGTGACGACCTCGAACTGCAACTCGACCGTCTTCTGGTTGCCTGCCCTATCGGTCGCTCTGACCTTTATGATGTGTTCCCCTTCTGTTAGGTTATTCAACATATGCTGGGTATTCAATCCCTTTTCGATCCAGTCTTGGTCATCTCTCATCAACTCGTAGGTTAAGATACCGCTCGTGTTGTCACTACCCGTCCACACCACTTCTACGTCCTCCGTATTCATAACGGCTCCATCAGTAGGACTTGTAATGCTCAACATCGGCGCCTCAGTATCGACCACGACTTCTGCATCTGGGTTTTCCGGTACATCCTCCGAGTTCCCTGCGCTGTCGTTTGCCACTGTATAGAACGAATATGTTCCGTCTTCAGAGGCGGTGAAGTCGAAAGTGCCGCTTGTTGAAGTACCGCTTATCTGTACTGTCGACCAGTGCTTCCAGTTACCATCATCGATCCTATAATAGAGATTTATCTCCTGCAGTTTTTGATCGTCTGAAGCCTCAAAATATACTTTGAACGATTCCTCGTTCTCATATTCTGGCAAAGACCCGTCCGGATCGGCCTGGGACTGCGGCGCTTCTGTATCCTCCGTATAGGTGATAGTCATGGAATCTAGGCTGTATTCCGTGCTGTTCTGACTCGTAGCGTTCAACTCGATATTGGCAACCTCGCCTGGACTAGCTTGCGATGAGATGGTAACTTCTACCTCTACCGTGCTGGAACTACCAGCTGTCAGGCTTATCTGCTCTGTCACGGAGACAGCGAAGTTACCGTTATCTGAAGTTGCCGTCAATGAATACGTATCGGGTAGAGTACCAGTGTTCTCTACAGTGAAGTTATAGGTATACGTGCCGGTCGAGGTCTCTGTACTGTCGGCCGGCGCACTCACCTGTACTCCGTATCCTTCATAACTTACCAGGAAGGAGTCCTGTATTTCTTCGGAGCTGTTCTGGCTTTCAGCTATGATAGTTATGGTTACCTCTTCCCCCAAGGTGGCCGAGCCCTCTATAGTGACGGTTATCTCTATCTGTTTGGAATTTCCAGCCGCTACAGTAACCTGGGTGGGCCCATCCACTACGAAGTCGTTGTTATCCGAAGCTAAGGTTATATTATAGGTGTCATTCAATGAACCGGTATTGTTGAGCCAGAAATGATACGTGTATTGAGCCTGATTGAACTCGGTCTTGTCTTCTGGTGCATCAACAGTATGGGAGTAATTTTCGTATAATATCACCATCGAATCTTCGGCCGTAGCGGTACCGTTCTGGCTGGTGGCGTTCAACGTGATCGTACAGGAATCCCCGGCTGAGACGCTCGAAGGTATCGTCACCTGGACGTCAACCAACATGCTTCTATTGGAGCTCAAAGTCACAACTGATTGAACAGCGGCCGACCAGTTGGAAACGCTAACTGTGACCGTCAGGTTGTAGGTCTCGTTTAGCGTTCCGGTATTGTTCACCCAGAATTGATAGGTGAACTGACCGGTGGCTGTTTCAACAGTATCTGCAGGGGTGGTCACGTTAACTTCATAGCTACCATAGTTTATCATCATCGAGTCCATGTCGGAAATATCCGAATCGTTCATGCTTGAAGCGGTCAAAGTAAGACTTACACTATCACCGGGCACTGCTCCTGATGGGATGGTTACGCTCACATCGATGGATGTATCTGCACCTGCTGGCAGACTGATGTATGAGGATCCAAGGGATACGGACCAACTGGTATTGGTGATGGTGTAAGTGAGATGATAGGTGTCGTTGAGAGATCCTGTATTCTCTACGTTGAACTGGTAGGTGTAGGTTCCAGTAGAGACCTCCTGTTGGTCTGGAGGAGCGGTCACACTGACATTATACTCTTCATAGGTCAGTTCCATGGAGTCAGAATCTGAAACACTCCAACTCTGACTGTCGGCGTTCAGGGTAATAACGGTGGTCGAACCTACCGTTAAACCATCGGGTACTGTTACATCAACATCTACTGATACATTGTCCCCTGAAGGAACTGTCATGTTATCTTGAACATTCACTGTCCAGCTTGCATCAGAGGAATCAGCAATAAGATCATAGGTATCGTCGAGAGAGCCAGTATTGTTGATCCAGAACTGATAGGTAAACGTATCATTAGATGTAACTGTCTGGTCATTAGGGGCCGTTACGCTCACATTGTATTCCTCATAGGTGAGGTTCATCGAGTCACTGTCTGAGATGGAACTGTTCTGGCTCACCGCTTGTAGGGTGATAGAACCGATGGTATCTCCCTGGGCGCTGGTTGGTATGTTTACAGACACGGTAATTTGTTGACTAGCACCCGAGGGGAGAGAGATGTTCGAAGTTTGAGCAGAAGCGCTCCAAGAATTGTTCGTCGTGGCTAAAAGATCAAAAGTATCGTTCATGCTGCCCGTGTTCTCAACAGTGTATTGATATGAGTGAGGGCCTGTTGAATATACCGTGTCGTCATTTGGCCCTGTGACTTTGACATCGAAATCTCCAAAGGTGATCCTCATGGTGTGATTATCGATCTTACTCGAATTCTCTGAGCTGGCATCTACGGTTATATCCGTGAAGTTGCCCGGACTCACGGAGGTCGGCACAGTAACGTTTATGGGTATATTTGCGGAAGCTCCAGGTGAAAGACTGACCGTTGAGTTTGCCAGGATCTCAGCAGGCCAATCAGTGTTGCTGCTGGAAAGGGAAACGTTGTAAGTGTCGCTCAACGAGCCCGTATTCGTCACAGTGAAATTATAGCTATAGTTGCCTGTCCCTGTCCCTGCTTTATTAGATGGCCCGCTTACATCGACTCCGTACTCATCATAGGTCAGATTCATGGAGTCTTCATCGTAGACCTCTGTACCGCTCTGGCTCGTTGCGTTCAACGTGATCGTCTCTGTTATGCCACCTGGGGAACTATCTGGGATGGTTATGGTAACGTCCAAGAGTCTGCTCTCGCTCGCGTTCAGATGGATCGAGTAAGAGTTCAAGCTGACACTCCAATCGGAATTAGTGCAATCCACTGAGAGGTCATAGGAATCGTTCAAGGAACCAGTATTGTTGACCCAGAATTGATATGTATACGATCCTGCCCCTATCTCGTCCTGATCGGGAGGAGCTGTTACACTCACATTGTATTCTTCGTAAAGGATAGTCATCGCATCCTGGTCATAGGTCATAGTTTTGTTCTGGCTTGTCGCGTTCAAGGTTATATTCGCTGTATCTCCAGGTGTTACAGAGGACCATACTTCTATGTCCACAGGTACCGATGTTGAACCACCGGGCTCTAGGCTTATATTATCCGGATAAGAGGCTATAGTGAAATGAGGATCATCCGACGTTGCATTGAGCTCGTAAGTATCGTTCAAGGAACCAGTATTGTTGACCCAGAAGTAATACGTATGGATTATGGGCTGAGTGACCATATCGAATTCGGTCTGATTCGTCACGTTCACTCCGTACTCATCATAGGTTATCCTCATGGTGTCGTTATCATACGCAGTCCAGTTCTGGCTTGTCCCGTTCAGATAGACTAAACAAAAATCACCTGGCGATAACCCCGAGGGTATTGTTACGCTAACGTTCACTCTCCTCGTACCTCCTGCGGGGATGGTTATAGAAGGGACGACGGAGGATGCGAACCAACTTGAATTGCTCGTGAATGCGCTTAGGTTGTACGTGTCATCTATTGATCCAGTATTGTTCAGGCGGAATTCGTATTGAGTAGTAAATCCGTCCTGAGTAATTATCTGATCTCCTGGTGGTATAACATCTACACCCGATCCTTGATACGTGAGTATCGTATGATTTTTATCGCTGGCGTTACCGTTAAAACTGCTGGCTTTCAGCGAGACTCTACAACTCTCATTTGCTGATACTCCTGACGGTACTGTCACGTTAACGTAAACGCTGCTATGTTCACCTCTCGTCAGATAGACTGAAGAAGGTTCGACACTCACGTTCCAGGTGTTATTAGTGGTCGCGTTGAGTTCGAAGGTTTCATTGAGGGAACCAGTGTTATTGACCGTGAAGAGGAAGGAGTGAACTCCTGTTGCGGTCACTGTCCGGTTCGGCGGGGCCTCAACGGATACGTTATATCTGCCATATGTGACTCTCATGGAATCCTCATCTGAGACGGAGAAATTCTGACTGCTGGCATTCAAAGTGATTATAGCACTGTCTCCGAGAGGTGCGCCAGATATATCAATAGTGACGTTCACTTCCTTCGAACTTCCTGCCGGTACTGAGGCCCACATTGGGAAATCGACGATCAAGAAATCACCGTCATTTGACGTGGCTAGAAGGTCGAATGTCTCGTTATGGGTTCCGCTGTTGGTTATATTGAAGGTGTAGTTATAGGAGTTATAACTGGTCTCCTGTTGGTCGGGAGGTGCAGAAACATTCACACTATAGTTCTCGTAGCTTACTACCATGGAATCTTCATCACTGCAGTGAGGAGCTGAGTAAAGGGTGAAATCTCCTATGACCGGTGTTGTCGTGGGATGTCCGCTCGTGAGGGTGAACGTGACGGTTGCCCCACCTCCAGTCTGTGGTATATCTAGACTGTAATTCTTGTCGTTGCTACCTGAGTCTAATTTAATCAAGTCATACGCTCCCCTACTCGTACTGACGTTGACCCAAGTTTCGTTTTCCGAGTTTATGTTTGTGGAGTTCACTCTTATCTTGGAGAGGGCCTCGTTCTCAGGTATGTTGAATATTTTACTTTCATAGTCCCCCGAGTGTTTACCTTGTGAATAAAGGTCCATAATCTCTGGTTTGGATAGACTTCTGTTGTAGATTCTCACTTCATCTATAGTCCCGTTGAAATAAAGATCCCAGCCCTCTTCCCCTATGACTAGCTCAGCATCACTGGTTATTATGGATCCGAAGGTAGTAATGTCTTTCAATTCACCATTCAAATACATCTTTGCATGGCTCCCATTGAAGACTCCGACGACGTGATACCACTCGTCCGGTGTCAGGTTTTGCCCAATGTTGACCCATCTGTCCCCAACGTTTGTATTGAATTTGAAACCCAGTGTGTCATTGGCAGCATTGTTACCAAAACGTAACTGCCAGGACCATCCAACACCCGAGTCTGCTTTTGCCATAACCCCCAGGTTAGGACCGGTTTCATGTGCTACGTTTGGTTTTATCCAGGCCTGCATGGTGGTAGCTCCTGCGATATCTAGACTGCCGTCGTCTGGGATGGCTATATGATCGTCTACGCCGTCAAATTCAAAACCATTGGTTGAAAACACACCAGGTGAATCAGTGTCTATCCCGTTAAAGGCAGTTCCGTCATTATCAGATGCGGAGTGGTCGACAACTGTCCCTCCATCTCCAGAAACACTGCTGTCGTCCATCTTCCACATTCCCACTAACCCTTGGCGGTGGTAGAGTTCCTCTACTTCTTCGGCCGTTAGGTTCTGTGAGTATATCTGGAATTCGTCTATCTTTCCATCGAAATGTTCTTTATTCAGGTAAAATGAATAACTATAGGTATAGTTGCCGATATAGAACGAGTTCATATCGGGTTTTTGACCGAAGGCGGTCCTGCTCTCAAAACCGATCCTCTCACCATTTAGATAAAGGGATTGATACCCGTCTCCGTTGTATACGCCCGTAGCAACCAGGTGATACCATTTCTGCTGGCTTAGATCGGCATTAAGAGTCAGCTCAGAGTTGGAATCACTAGAGTCCTCATATATCCAATTGATCTGATTTTGTTCTACAGTGACATAAAATACTTGATCTTGACTTCCGGAGTTATCTCCATTCGTCGCGTCAAAGAGAGTACCGTTCCAGTCGGAAGAATCAGGCTTGAACCATAGGGATACAGCGAAGGGACCGTTATTGATCTGGTCTGACGGTACCTCCACATAATCGTCATTACCGTCAAATTCGAATCCCTTCGTAGAGAACGTCCCGTTAACATCGGAAGTTACACCATTACGAGTAGTGCCTGTATTATCATTGCCTGAGTAGTCCTTCACTCTGCCCAATGTCCCTCTTATGTCTCTATCCATCCTGTAATGACTGACTAGTCCTCCACCGTGCTGATATATGTTCTTGACCTCATCATCCGAGAGTGTCCTGTTATAGATCAACGTCTCATCCAAACTACCGTTGAACCAGATCGCATTGTCTCCTCGCTGGCCGATGAGTAGCGGTTGGTTGTTAGATGTATCTCCAAGGCTTGTAAATGTGGTACTCTCCTCCTTTTCACCATTAACAAAAACATTTAGTTTATCTTCCTGTCTGGTAAAAGCAATATGGAACCATTCGCCAACAAAAGTATCTCTTTCTACGACTACAGAATTGTAGTTTGTATCCTTGATAGCGACCTGTAATTCTTCCGTTCCTCCGCTTTCCGGAGGCATCCATATCTCGAATGGACACGGACCAGATGGGGCACGTGGACCAAGGTTTGATATCAGATGGTCGTAGGTTCCGTTATCCTCTCTGTGCATCCACATCGATACTGAGTAATTATTATATCCAGATGATCCTAGACGGTTCAAAGAAGGACTGGCTGAAACGTTCACGAAATCGTCAGCCCCGTCGAAGTTGAAAGCTGTAGTACCCTCGACCCCGTCCGCTCCTGTAGTGACACCGTTGACAGTGACGCCGGCATTGTTTTCTCCAGAATAATCCTTTACAGGACTCCCACTCCCAGAAACGAATTCATCGAACCTCCAGTAACCTATAAGACCCTCTCCAGGTGGGCCATCTCTATATCCGATCCCGAGATTACCTGATCTATCCTGTCTATCGACCGAAGTTCCAGCGAAGCCACCTTCTTCCCAATCCTGCTCCGTGTGAACCGACTCCATCGCATCAGGTGAATAATCCACCGATGATGCGCTGCTGTTCTGACTTGTAGCGTTCAAGGTGATTATGGATTGATCACCGGAGGAGGCACCGGCTCTGATGTTAACGTCGACGCTGACCAAACGACCGTTCCCGGGAGATACAGTCACTAGGTCCGGACAATTTAGTACCGAAAAATTAGGATCCGAGGAAGTTGGAGTCAGATTATAAGTATCTTTGAAGGTCCCTGTATTATTGACCCAGAACTGGTAAGTGAAGATCCCCTTGCTGATCTCCATCTGATCCTCTGGTGCCGATACATCTACCCCACAGTTCTCATAGGTAAGGTTCATGGCCTCTCTATCGCTGACCGTCGTCTCATTCTGACTGACCGCTCTCATTGCGATAGCCGTCTGATTTCCAACCGTGACATCGTTAGATATCTTCACATCAACAGTCACATCTATTGATCCACCTGCTGGTACGTTCACTTGAGAGGGACCCGATACCTGAAAAGTTACGTTATTGGATGAAGAAATATTTAGGTCATAGGTGTCGTTGGAAGAACCTATATTCTCGACCGTGAAATTATAGGAATAGGTATTGTTTTTTACGGTTTCTATCTGGTCGGCTGGAGCAGTCACATTCACCCCGTAGGTTAACATTATCCCTCTAGAGGTGACTCCAGCCGCTTTCGTCAGGTCGATATCGTTGCCGTTGGTATCGGTCAAAGATCCAGTCGTGTCAGTCAAAGTAACATACTTCAATTTCCCACTGTTGCTTGCATACACTATCTCAAGGGTATCGTCACCGGTTACGTTCACGGCGCCTACAGGTGCTTTAGCAGCGTTTGCTGAGGACAGAGAGGTCGTCGTACCGTCTTCATCTAGCAGCTGGACGTCTCTACTGCCACCTACAAAAGCCACCCTAGGATTTCCATCATGATCGAAGTCGCCCACTGATCCTATCCCTAGATTGTTGTTACTCCCGATGTTAGAGTTACCGGTACTCATCACTGTCCCATTATCCAGCCATTTTATGGTATTGGAGGTTCCAACGAAAACTATGTCCTTATCTCCATCCTGATTGTAATCTGTGACACCTACGATCGCATTCGCTGCTGAGTTAGATATATCAGTTACCCGGGTAGGACTACCACCGTATTCGACCTTGTAGATGTAATTGTTATCACTGGTATTGGGCCAGTAGATCTCAGAGACACCGTTTTTATCCAGGTCTCCCGTGGCCAGCTTTGAATGACTCTCAGGAGCACTCGTTGAGACTATCTGCCTGTTATCCCCATCTATATCAACGATCTCTATATTTCCATTAGAATCTACGAATGAAAGGTCTAGGTCTCCATCTTCATCGAAATCCCTTAATTCTCCTTTGATCTCCGAACCTGCGCCAGTAGCAGAAGAGGACTGGTTATCAAGATAAAATTGAGTGTTAGGATTAGAGTCTTGATAACTGAGCAAAATGGAGTATGGACCAGCACTGACTCCCTTATTTAGACCATCGTTCTTATTTCTCGGGAAGGTTTTATCTTCCGTTTTAAAGGAGTCAGGTTTTCTTCCCGATGTGCTGTTTTGAACAAATATTGTGGTAAAGGTGCCGAATACAAGAACCCATACTAGGATTAAAGAAAGATACCTTTCGTAAGCCATGAAAAATCCTCCAATACAACAGTATTTAAACCGTGAACTAATTACATAATCTTTTCGATAAAATAACGAACTCTAAAAGGAAGATATAACGGTGGTGAATAGATTTTTATTCTTCAGAATGTATTCTATCGTATATCTTCTGGGAAAGAGATGATCCGATCCCTTTGATCTGTTCTAAATCTTCTGGACTCGCATCCTTAAGCTCTTTCAAGGACTCGAATCCGCCATTATAGAGCCTGTCAGCCATGGCTGACCCTATGCCCTTGAACTGCTGGAATTCCTCGACCACTTCTTCTTTGGGAGGCTTCTCAGTTGGTTCTTCAACCTCTTCTTTTTCTAGTGTCTCTTCAGGTTCTTCTGATACTTCCTCTTCGGTCGTTTCCCCTTCGACCGTTTTTTCTTCAGTTACTTCTTCCTCTGTTTCTTCCTTAGCTTCTTCCATCTCTTCTTCACTTGGCTTTTCCTCGCTAACCTCTTCCTCTATCTCTTCTTCTTGTTCCTCTTCGACTTCCTCGACCATCACTTCGATCTCGTCTTCGTCCGAAAAACCATCTTCGTTCGTAACTACAAGTTTTACTGTATGCTCACCGGCCTCTTCGAACTCGTGTTCGACCTCTTCACCGAAAGCGGTCTCCCACTCGTCGAAGTACCACTCGTAACTCACTATTCCCTTCTCGTCGGTAGACTCAGAACCGTTGAATATTACTGTTTCACCTGCCTTCACCGTCTTACTCTCTCCTGCCTCTGCGGTTGGGATATTTTTCTCTTCTTCACCGGCGGCTGCTGCGCCTACACCTGCGCCTACACCTGCGGCAGCACCTTCTTCCGCACCTATCTCCTCTTCTATGGTCTCTTCAGTGATCTCTTCTTCCGCTTCGATAACTTCTTCGGTTTCTTTCGTCTCAGGTTCTTCAGGTACTTCTTCAGTGATCTCTTCTTCCGGTGTCTCTTCCATCTCGGACGGTTCTTCCTCTTCTCCAAGGGCTTCTTTTATCTGATCTTCAACTTCTGGAGGTAGATCTTCTTCCGGTATCTCTTCGCCAGATTCGGCTTCCTCAGGTGCTCTGGTCTCTTCTTCCTCCGTTACTACCTCGGGCTCTTCGACTTCCTCTTCTGCTCCTTCAGTGGTCTCTATATCCTCGGATACAGTTTCTTCCTCACTGACTTCTTCCTTCTCGGGCAGTTCATAGTCCATGTGCATCGTATCTGAATCGAATATGTCCTCGTCGCTCTGTGAGGTGGCCATCAAGGTTATCTCCGAAGAAGCGCTTCCCTCTACATCTTCTGGTATCTCTGGTATATCTACCTGTACCTCGACTCTATCAGTGGATCCCTCGGGAACAGATATCTCCCCGGGGACACTCACCGTCCACTCCTTATTGGATGTTTCAGCTGTTAGATAGTAGGTCTCGTCAGCATCACCTGGGTTCTCGAGAGCGAATTGGTAGTAGGAAGGTCCTGGACTATCCACTCTCTGAGGCTCAGGAGCTGATACTATCACATCTCTTTCCTTTCTATACCAACCAAAGATCAATAACAGTGCGACTATGATAGCTATGATGACAGCTACGAGCCCGAAGAGACAGTTCTCACCCAGTAGTCCTCCTTGACCGCCTTTCTCTCCAGTGACTTCGAACTCGACGGAATCTCCAGCGACATTTCCGGCTTCGTCAACGGCTCTGACATGGACTGTATGGGTGCTTTCTTGCAGGTCGGAGAATGTATGGTTGATCTCTTCTCCTATTGTCTTCCAGTCTCCATTATTGATCTTGATCTCGTAGTGGTCTATACCACTGGTTTCGTCGGATCCGTTCCATCTCGCAGTGATCGAATCAGTACTGAATGTCTCTCCATCGGAGGGGGAGCTTATATCTAAGATCGGAGGTAAGATGTCAACTGCAAAGCTGACACTCTCAGATTCGTTGCTTGCTTTCAACGATGGAGCACTGAGTAGCATAGTACTGTTTTCTACATTCACTCCCTTTACTTCCACTGTATGATCACCATCTTCTACTCCTTCAAACGTGTAGGTCGTATTGATTCCAACATCTATCCAAGCATTACCGTCGATCCTCACCTCATGATAATCGGTATTCTCGGAGTCCCATTCTACCGTAACATCTGATTCATTCAATATGGCTCCTTCTTGAGGCGAAGTTATGGTTATGGTCGGAACCGCTGTGACGATCTCGAACTGCACCTCAGCAGTTTTCTCGTTTCCGGCTCTATCGATCGCTCTTACCGTGATGGTATGATCTCCGTCCTCCAGGTTTGTGAACGTATGCTGGGTGTCCAATCCCTTGTCCATCCAGTTTTGACTATCTCTCATTATATTGTAAGTCGATATCCCACTAGTGTTGTCACTACCCGTCCACTGTGCATCTACATTGTTTGTATTTAGCACGGCTCCATCAGTAGGACTTGTAATGCTCACTACCGGCGCCTCAGTATCGACCACGACCTCTGCATCTGGGTTTTCCGGTGCATCCTCCGAGTTCCCTGCGCTGTCGTTTGCCACTGTATAGAACGAATATGTTCC
>CAYMXS010000016.1:0-38872 GCA_964394465.1 uncultured Thermoplasmata archaeon
CCCGTCATCGATGGAAAGCGGAAAGCTTTCCAGTAGATATTTCTAGAATCATATTCCAGATATCGAATGAATACTTCTTATTCATGTAGATAACGAGGACGGAAGGATGTTTATCCTGTATGTCCGCAGGGCTATGCCCGAGGAATGAATGGGTGTAATCCTGCAACATCCGCAACGGAAGTGAGGAACGGAAGGGTTTCTATCCTGTAACGTCCTCATTGGCATTACGGACTCGGGGAACTAATTCCCCCGGGTCCGCAACGGTAGTGAGGACGGAAGGATTTCTATCCTGTACGCCCTCGCTCTTCGCTGCGGATTCCCCGCCCGGGCTCCCCTACACCCGCAGGGCTTCGCCTGAGGGCGTGTGAAAATCTTTGATTTTGACAACACGCCCTCGAAAGCTACGCTTTACATGGAATCAAATTCCATGAAGCGTGGGAATGAAAATTTTCACTATTGAGGAATACTAATTCCTCTAATCGAAGGAAAATCGGAGATTTTCCTGTGGATCCTGCGGACCTCGCTGGCTCGAACTCGTTGGAACTAGTTCCACTTACTCGCAAACTGTAAGTTTGCTCACTCCCCGAGAGCCTGCTTGGGAACAAAATAACATTTTGCGAGCATGGGTAACATGGTTACCAACAGGGGAGGAAAGAACGAGATACTCTACACCACCTCCCGAAGATAATTATCTAGGATGGTTGAGGAATCCTTCCTCATACCTTTCAAATGAATGAGATTCATTATGAAAGACAGCAGCTGCTATAGTTCATAATTATCTAGAATAGCAGTTTTTGATTATCGAGGATAGCAGTTTTCGTTATCAACTACAGTTGATAACTGCCGTCGTTGATATATGATTCACCTGCTTCTTGAGGGATACTTCCCGAAAGATAAAGGGAATTCATTCCTGCCTATTGTTGATAATAAAACGGGGGAAAACTGCCATAGTTCATATCTACTGGAATTGCTTGCAATTCCATCGATATTTAGAATTTTCAGAGAAAATTCTGAAACATATCTAGGATAGTTGACAGATCCGGAAAATTGAAGCTCTAGATGTGGGGAGAACTGCTATGGTTCATAATTATGAACTATGGGTGGTGGGGAGGCACTCAAAGGTCTGATTTGTACGGACCGCAGTCTCTCTTGGATCTCCTTTGTCGGCTGATAAAACTCGAAATCCACGGGATGTTATCCTGGAAACAAGAAGACTAGTAGATGGTCAAAACGCCTTCAGGTGGCTCTCGTAGATGACTTGTTTGCGGAGCTTGTTCAACTTCTTCGCAATCGTTTGTTGTCTATCTCTTAAAGGTGATCTTCTTTTGCGCCATCACATTCCTCTATTCATCGGTCAAAAGCCATCGTCGGTTCTTCTAAACGTTCGACCCAGTCATTGAAAACTGGGTCGGTCAACCTATACACACCCCTTTCCTCTTTTTTCACTACCCCAACCCTCATGAGATATTTCATGTACTTTGGCAGAGCTGATTGAGGGGTGTTTATCTCTTTCGCTATCTTGGATATCCTTTCATGGTGGGGAAGAGAAAGTATAATGTCCCCGTATACTCCCGATTTCTGATTGAACCTGTTCAATGTCTCTTTGAATTCCATCTCGAGATTATCAAGCATCTCATCATAGGCATCGTTGAGTTTTTTCATCGATATCTTTTCTTCTCCGTATTTATGATAGAGGATGTACCCCAACCGTTGTGTGTAGTCTGGAAGACCTCCCGTCATCTTCACGAACAGTTCCAATTCATCTTCTTCGATATCAAGACGCTCTTCAACGAAGGAGAAATAGGAAATAACTATTATACTGCACATATATTCTCTAGAGAATAGTTCATGTGTAGTTATGGAGCGGGATTACCATTTTTTTAGGAAAATCTGATTATCAACTGCAAAGAGAAAAAAATTTCACATTTCGGTTTTCTGAAAACACTTTAGAGACGGTTGATCTGATTATGAAAGATAATGAGTTAATTGGGTGTAGTTATGTTCAAATCAGAACCTTTTCGAGAGACTGCCACGTTATCCTTGAGGAAAATGAGGCTGGGGAGGACTGCCGACTTTCAGGAAAGAATTTCCCTCAGGTCCAGAACGGAAGTGAGGAATGAAGGGATGTTAATCCTGCACGCCCTCATTGGCATTGCGGATTTCGAGGAATCTCTAAGGTTGAGATTCCTTAAAAAATTGTAAGTTTGCTCACACCCTTCAACCCTGCTCGGGAAAAACGATTGTCGACGAGACAGTTTTCGTTATGAACTATGGCGGGTGGCGAAAGTCACTCAAAGGTCTGATTTGAACTTTAAACAACTGCGTAAGAGTTATCAAGACATACGGATGAGATCGAAAGTTGATGGGTTATCTTTCTAATTCATTCTAGAGATTAAGGGTTATCGTTCTATCTGAATAGAAAAGGCAGTAGGAAAGTAACTATTACGAAAATCTTTTTAAAATCTTTTCAGATGGAGGACATATGGAAAGATGTGAGATATGCGGGAAACCGACCACCAGTCACGAAGTTGGTGAGTACTACGTATGCCATACCTGTTGGTCTGAAAAATCCGAAAAAGTGGAAGATTTGAAGGAACGGACCAAAAAAGAAGAAGAAAAAGGGAAAGAAGAGAAAACGAAAGAAAAAACTGAAGAAGATACGATAGAAGGACTGAAAAACCTGATCGAGAAGAATAAACAAGAAATGGGAGAAGAGAAAACGGAAGAAGAGATGAAGGAAGAACTAAAGAAGGCCATGGAGAAGCGGAAACGGGAAAAAGAAGAATTTGCAGATAAATTAGGTGGAAAAGAGACTGCAGAGCGGATATCCAACAAGCTCGAGGACGTGAACTCGAAGAATGAACTGTATTCTGTTTTTGAGGAGTATCAGAGGGAGATGAAAGATTCGTTAAAAAAGGATCCTAGAGGGCGCTTGTTCAGATATTTATTAGGAAAACTATGTAAGAAGATATCCGACATCTTATTTGAATTCTCTCAAAAGGAGGGCTGGCCTTTCGTTCTAGACCTCATCGAAAATTACGGCTATGGAAACGAAGAAATGATAGACAACGTACCTATTGAAGAAGTGGTGAGCAGGATGATCCTCAAAACAAGGGAAGAAGAAGGCGTCGAGAACATACCCGTCGAAGCATTAGAGTATCTTTCCGAGTTTTACGACGCCTCCGATATGGAATGGGAATCATCTTTCTCGCTCGGATGGGGCTTCGATCACCCAGAATTCGATTTTGAAGGACTCATCGAAGAGATGATAGAAAAAGAGAAAGCCATCTGGGCCTCGGGCGTATTGGAAAGGGCTTTCTATGCAGATCAGAAAAAGGCGGCCCCAATCATGATAGGATTTCTGAAGAGAGATGATATATCCTACAAAGACAAGATGACACTTACTCAATCCATCACTTTCTTCACTGATGATGGATGGGGCAGGATGGAAACTTCACCGAGATACTGGGATTGGAAAGAAGCGATAGGTTACGAGAGCTTCGAATGGGACGAAGAAGTGGAAAGCTCCTTGAAAGAAGTGATTGAAGAGGAATTGGCCGATTTCATCGAGAGGGGACAGTCAAAGGATCTAGATATGTTGATGAAATCCGAGAAAGGTATACCCGCCCACGAATGCGATTTTTCAGAGGATTGGTCCTTTATCGATCTTCAGATGTGACCCGTTCGACTGTACTTGTCTAAGGGAGATGGTTCAGGATTCTTCATCCCGCTCGAATCCGAACTTCATGTCCATATCCTCCGGCGTCATCCCTGTGTCAGATTGTTTTCTCTCGGTGTTGTACCATTGGATGAACTCTTCCTGCTGTTTCAGTGATTCCTCTTCGCTTTCCGGTTCAGGTTTATCTTCGAAAAAATCATCCCAGGCCTTTTCGAACTCCTCTATCTGTTCATCGTAAAATTCATCCATCTCTTCATCTTCTTCGCCTATACTTCCACTCTCCGGACCGGTGGTGCATATTCATGGTTAGAATTAAGTCTTTCCATATAAAAGGCTTCTTTAGGGAACAAAAAAGGTTATGACTATCTGTAGTCGATGGACAAAGAATCATTGAAATTAGACCTAGACGAACTCTGCGAAGCCTAGGAATATTCAGGTTTTCTGAACACTCACTATCTCGATACGGAAACCGGCGATCTCTTGCTCGTGATGCACGAGGAAGGGGTTGCCGAACAGAAATCGAACGGGACGACGAAGGCCGCTATGTAGAGGTGCCCGAGGGGTACGGGGACATGCAGGTTTTCATCCAGACCGTTGAAGATGAAGACCTGAGAGAGAAGCTTAGGATAGCTATTGACGGTAAAGGTGCCTTCCGCAGGTTCAAGAACGTTCTTGTGAAGTATCCTGAACAAAGGGAAAGGTGGTTCGAGTTTAAGGAAGAACGAACTAAGGAAAGGGTTGTCGATTGGTTGGAGTTGATAGGTATAGAATTCGAGGACGTGAGTTCCTGATGCATATTTTGAGACCTATAGAGGCTGATGAGAAAATATAGCGGACGCCTCAGAAAGCTAACGCTTTCCAACAGCCCACTTAAAATCAAAGATTTGTAAGCGGACGCTACAAAATGCTTCCGCATTTTCTTTAACCGCTAAAAATTTAAAATTTTGTAGCGGACGCGACGGGATTCTGTTCAGAATACTCGCTCCGCTCCTATTCTAAACGCTCGTCAATCACAGATTGACTCACGAACCAAGGTTCTCATCCCTCGCAAAAAAACGGACCTAAAGAACTCTAACGAGTTCTCCTTGCCCGCTAATTATCAAAGATAATATAGCGGACGCGACGGGATTCGAACCCGCGACGTCTGCCTTAGAAGGGCAGCGCCTTGTCCAGACTAGGCCACGCGCCCATGCAGTTCGGCATCAAAAGAAGCCAAACTTCCGTAAAGTTTTGATTTGATTACCAAATAAGTACTTTTCGCCCTCTATAGAGAGATAACTCTCCCTGTTATGATACGATCAGAACTTTTAACCGCTTACCCTTCTTCGTCCTCTCCTTCCACGATCTGTTTCTCTTCCTCTTCGCTGATGAGTTTAGACATGGCTATCAGTTTATCGTCCTCCTTCAGCTTCATCACCCGGACACCCATTGTGTTCCGTCCCTGGACGCTTATATCGTTGACGCTGGTCCGGATGACCATGCCTTTCTTGCTGGTGAGGATGACCTCCTGATCGTCCTCGACGTGTCGTGCACAGACCACTTTGCCGTTCCTCTCGTTGGTCTTGATGGTGATAACACCTTTAGCCCCACGGTTCGTCTTCCTGTACTTCTCAACGGGCGCTCTCTTCCCGTAGCCGTTCTCCGTCAGCGTCAGCAGCATATCGTCCTCCTCGACCAGTGTCATGCTGGCCACCTCATCTTCACCATAAAGCTCAGCGCCCTTGACACCCATAGTGTATCTTCCAGTCGGCCTTACGTCCTGCTCGTCGAACCTTACAGCCTGGCCGTTCCTTGTACCTAGAACTATATCCATGCTGCCATCCGACAATTTAGTATCGACCAGTTCATCTCCATCTCTCAGCTTTATAGCCCAGATGCCGGTGGAGCGTGGATTGCTGTAGGCCGAGAGCGCCGTCCTTTTTATCTTGCCCTGCCTGGTGGAGAACAGGAGATACTTATCCTTGGGGAAGTCAGAAACAGGGATCATATCTTCGATGGTCTCGTCGTCGTTAAGACGCGGCAGCATGTTGACTATGGGCCTGCCTTTAGAACGTCTGCTGCCCTTAGGGAGCTTATAGGCTTTGAGCCAGTAAACTCTGCCCTTGTTAGTGAACAGAAGGAGATAATCGTGTGAATTGGCGACGAAGAGATCTACGACGTAATCCTCGTCTCTGGTGTCCATACCTATCAGGCCGACGCCGCCTCTCCTCTGTTCCCTGTAGGTTTCGACGGGCAGCCTTTTGACGTAGCCCTTGGCCGTCATGGTTATGACCAGGTCTTCATCCGGTATGAGGTCCTCGGTCTCTATCTCTTCAACGTCCTTCCTTATCTCCGTCCTTCTCTCGTCGCCGTACTTTTCAGCTAATTCATCCAGTTCTTCTTTTATTATGTCCAACCGGATCTGTTTATCCGCCAATATCTCCTTAAGTTCCTGTATTTTCTGCTCTATCTCCTCGTACTCGTCCTGCAGTTTTTCCCTCTCCAGCCCGGTCAGCCTTCTCAGCCTCATGTCGAGTATAGCTTGAGCCTGCTTGTCCGATAGTAAGAACTTGGATGTCAGCCTGTCCTTCGCTATACCTTGATCCTCGGAAGAGCGGATTATCTGGATCACATCGTCTAGATTATCCAAAGCGGTCAGCAGCCCTTCCAAGATATGCGCTCTGTCCTGGGCCTTGTCTAGATCGTACTTGGTCCTTCTGGTTATTACGTCCAAACGGTGATCGATGAAATGCTGAAGCGTTTCTTTGAGAGTCAGCACTTGAGGTTCGTCATCCACCAGAGCCAGATTTATAACGCCGAAGGTGACCTCCATCTGAGTATGTTTAAACAACTTGTTCAAAGCCACTTCCGGTATAGTACCTCTTTTCAGGTCTATGACGATCCTGATGCCCTCCCTGTCAGATTCGTCTCTTAGGTCGGAGATCTCGGTCAAGACCTCCTTCTTCACGAGGTCTGCGATGGACTCAACGAGTTTCGCTTTGTTCACCTGATAGGGAATCTCGTTGACGATTATACGGTGCCTGTTCCCGCCGATGTCCTCTATGTCCGTCTTAGCCCGTATGGTAATCTTCCCTCTACCCGTTTTGTACGCATCATAAACGCCGTTGTAGCCGTGTATTATACCGCCAGTGGGGAAATCGGGCGCAGGCAGCTCATCCATCAGGTCCACGACATCGGCTTCAGGCTGATCTATCAGTAACTTGATAGCATCGACCGTCTCGTTCAGATTGTGAGGGGGTATGTTCGTCGACATGCCCACCGCTATACCGCTTGCGCCGTTCAGAAGCAGATTTGGGAGTTTAGCAGGGAGCACCACCGGCTCTTCTAGGGCTCCATCATAATTGTCCCTGAATTCCACAGTTTCTTTGTCTATGTCCTCCATCATCTCCTCGGCTATCTCTTCCATCCGCGCTTCCGTATAACGCATGGCCGCCGGTTCATCGCCGTCTAGAGAACCGAAGTTTCCCTGTCCGTCGACGAGAGGATACCTGAGCGAAAAGTCCTGTGCCATCCTCACCAGGGCATCGTAAACCGCTCTATCACCGTGAGGATGGTACTTACCTAGGACGTCCCCGACCACACGTGCGGATTTCTTGTGCGGCTTGTCGGAGCTCAAGCCCTCCTGGTGCATGGAGTAGAGGATACGCTTGTGGACCGGTTTCAGACCGTCTCTCACGTCGGGTAAAGCTCTCCCGACGATAACACTCATAGCATAATTGATGTAGGAGTTCTCCATCTCCTCTTCGAGATCCTTCTCGTATATCTCATCAGCACCAACTTCTTCTTTAACTTCAGCTTCAGTCAAAATATCACACTCGCTCACACATCTATGTTGGTCGCAGCGGCCGCGTTCTCCTTGATGAACTCTCTCCTTGGAGCTACTTCTTTGCCCATGAGGAGGTTGAACAGGTCATCCGCTCTTTCGGCATCTTCGACCGTTACCTTAGCTAGTATACGGTTCTCGGGGTTCATGGTGGTGTCCCAGAGTTCAGTGGGGTTCATCTCGCCCAGACCCTTATAACGCTGTATGCTCACGCCACGTTTACCCCACTCTTCCAGGACTTCCTGCTTTTCGTCTTCGGTATAAACGTAACGGGAACCACGTCCCTTCTTTATCTGGTACAACGGTGGTTGAGCCATGTATAGATAGCCTCTCTCCACAAGGGGTCTCATGTATCTGTAGAAGAACGTGAGCAGTAGAGTCCTTATGTGGGCGCCGTCAACGTCGGCGTCCGTCATGATTATGACCTTATGATATCGCACATCGTCAACATCAAACTCTTCTGCAACTCCGGCACCCAAGGCAGATATGATCGACCGTATCTCCTTGTTCTCCAGCATCTTATTGAGCCTGGCTTTCTCAGCGTTAATTATCTTACCTCTCAGTGGAAGTATGGCCTGGAATTCCCTATCTCTTCCCTGCTTGGCGGAGCCTCCGGCCGAATCGCCCTCCACGATGTAAAGCTCGGCCTCTGAAGGATCCGGATTGGAACAGTCGGCCAGTTTGCCCGGTAGGTCGACGCTGTCTAGAATACCCTTTCTACGGGTGAGTTCCTTGGCTTTCTTGGCCGCTCTTCTTGCCTTGGCCGCTGTTTTCGCCTTCTTAACGATGATTTCGGCCACCTTTGGATTCTCTTCTAGGTATGCCTCCAGTTCATCTCCGACTATTGACTGGACTATACCTCTCATCTCGCTGTTGCCCAGTTTCGTCTTCGTCTGTCCCTCGAACTGGGGCTCTGGCAGTTTGACGTTCAGAACGGCCACGAGTCCTTCCCTGAAATCCTCACCCCTTATGGTCAGGTCCTTGTCCACTAGATCGTTGTCCTCGGCGTACTTGTTCAAAGTTCTCGTCAGGGCCGCGCGGAAACCACTGAGGTGGGTTCCTCCTTCGACAGTATGGATATTGTTAGCAAAGGCCAGTATGTTCTTTGAGTAGGCATCGGTCCTATGCTGCATGGCCACTTCGACATGAACTCCGTCCTTACGCCTTTTGAAGTATATAGGCTCTGGATGTAGCGTCTCCTTCTCATCGTTCAGGTACTCCACGAACTCGACGATGCCGCCTTCGTAATGGAACTCGCACTCCTTACCCTCCCGCTCATCATCCAGGGTAATCTTCAGACCCTTGTTAAGGAAGGCCAGTTCTCTCAATCTCTCTTTAAGCGTCTCGTAATCGAACTCGGTGGTTTCAAATATCTCTGGGTCCGGTACGAACTTCTGTATGGTGCCGCTCTCGAAACCGTCCTCGCCTATCACTTCGACGTCCGTGACCGGCTTACCCTTCTCGTATCTCTGATGGTAAATCTTTCCCTCTCTTTTCACCTTCACTTCGAACCATTCAGAGAGAGCGTTGACAACGGAGACACCGACGCCGTGAAGCCCCCCAGAGACCTTATAACTTTTACGATCGAACTTGCCTCCGGCATGGAGCTTCGTCATGACTATCTCGACGCCCGGCCTCTCGTACTGAGGATGTTCACTGACCGGTATACCTCTCCCATTGTCAGTGACCACGACGGAGCCATCTTTTTTAATAACCACATCTATCTTGTCGCAGTAGCCCTCCATGGCCTCGTCTATACTGTTATCCACTACCTCGTAAACGAGATGATGAAGGCCCCTTTCATCGGTACTCCCGATGTACATGCTGGGCCTTTTTCTAACCGCATCCAGCCCTTCTAGGACCTTGATCTTGTCAGAATCGTATATATCTTCCTTCTGAAGTATGGATTCATCTTCCATTATCTTACCACCGATTAGCTCGCGGATTTTCTTCTAAGAGAAACAGCTTCAAGCACATCCCAGCTATCCTTGTTTCTATTCCTTTGATTGTCATTGTTTCGGTGTATATTAATCTTTTTGCCCGTTGTGGATATAAAAATATAATAAAAAGTGGATAGCCCCTTATAGACCTAATATATATTTATAATTATTTTATCTTGTCCCGGGCCTTTCTGTCGAGCTTCTTTTGATTGATGTGATCTACAAGTAAAGCCAGAACGATCGTTGGAAAGTTGATCCATACCAGTATATAGAACTGGGTGACGAAGGCCAGAAGTATCATGACGGCCGCTACACCCCCTAGGATATAGGGTAGAAGGTACCTCAGATCGTAGGGCTCCTCGACCCTTGTCAGTTCCACTTCACAGTTGTCACAGGAGCCGCCGGCCTTTTTTATCTCGCCGCAGTCTGGACATATATACCTTTCAGGCATCCATACTGGATAAGGAACTTGATATTTGGTATTTTTCATCCTTTGAGGACGCTAGACCAGTCTGACCTTGGATAAGAGGCGAATACTTTTTATTAGAGATTTCATTGAGAAAGTGATGAGTAGAAGAATCCGAGAGCACCCAATTCTAGAGTTCGACAGAGGTGAAGAGGTCACCATAGATTTCGAGGGAAAAAAAATCAGAGCCTATGATAAGGAAACGGTGGCTTCCGCACTGTATGCCGAGGGTATAGAGAAGTTCACGGAGAGCAAGAGATTGGAAAGACCGAGAGGATTTTTCTGCGCCATAGGGAAGTGCTCCTCCTGCATAATGAAAGTGGACGGCATACCACACAAAAGGATCTGCGTCACTCGGGCGGAAGACGGCATGAAGGTAGAGAGGCACTCAGCCCTGCCAGAATTCCCAGAGAGCGAACCAGAAAAATCGAAGGAACCAGTAGAAAAAAGCATAGAGATGGCCGTCGTGGGTGGAGGGCCCGCAGGACTCTCCGCCAGTATAATTGCAGCAGAGAACGGCGTAGACGTCCATCTGTTCGACTCGGGAGAGGAATTAGGGGGACAGTTGGTAAAGCAGACCCACAAGTTCTTCGGCAGCACCGACGAGGACGCGGGGACTAGAGGTATAGATATCGCGGACGAACTGATAGATAAAGCGAAAGAGGTGGGCGTGAAGATACATACCGGCTCGACAGTTCTGGGTTACTACTCCGATAAGAAGCTCACCGTGGAATCCAACGATAGGCTCGAGATATACGATACAAAGGGGATGGTCTACGCCGCTGGGGCCGTGGAGAACTACCTCTCCTTCGAGAACAACGATCTTCCCGGGATCTACGGGGCTGGAGGTGTACAAACGCTCATGAACGAGTTCGGGGTCTCCCCGGGAGACAAGGTCTTGATGGTAGGCTCCGGGAACGTAGGTCTTATAGTCAGCTACCAGCTCATGCAAGCGGGCGTGGAAGTCGTCGAGCTCATAGAAGCGTTGCCTGAGATAGGGGGCTACCAGGTCCACGCGTCCAAGCTGAGAAGGGCGGGAGTTCCTATACATACCAGTCACACGATAACCAGAGCGGTAGGCGAAGAGAAGGTCGAGGGAGCCGTCATAACCGAGATAGACGAGAACTGGGAGCCCGTCGAGGGCACGGAACGGGAGATAGAGTGTGACGTGATATGCCTTTCCGTAGGTCTACGACCGGACAACCAGCTACTGAGACAGGCCGGCTGCGAGATGAGGTTCGTCGGTGAACTGGGAGGCTACGTGCCCATAAGAACAGAAGACATGCTCACCACCGCTGAAAACCTTTACGTTGCAGGAGATTCGGCCGGTATAGAGGAGGCTACCGTTGCGGCTCTAGAGGGAAAGATAGCCGGCGCAGCCCTTTCCGAGGACATAAAGGGGAACAGTGAAAAGCTGAAGGTGGAAAAAGAAGAGGCAAAAGAGAAACTCGAGAGGATGAGGAAGGGGCCCTACGGTGAAGCACCTAGAAAAGGAGTCAAGACCTGTACCGTGGACGAGGAGGTGTGCGGATGAGCTCTTACAAAGATAACGGTGTGGTCTCGAAGGAGGACATACAGGTACCCGATGAAGAAAGACTGGACGAGGGCCCTGTGGTCATCGTGGAATGCGTTGAAGAGATACCGTGTAATCCCTGCGTGGCTTCCTGTCCGACCGACGCTATAGACATGGACGAGATAACGGATATCCCGAAAGTAGATTTCGAAAGCTGTGTGGGCTGTGGGAAGTGCGTCCTGGACTGTCCAGGCCTGGCCATCTTCGTCATCGACTGCTCCTACAGCCAAGAAAGGTGTAAGATAACGGTCCCCTATGAATACCTGCCGGTCCCGGAAGAGGGCGATGAAGTGAAAGCACTGGACAGGAAGGGAAAGGAAATTGATAGGGGGAAAGTCACGGACGTCAAAAACGACGGGAAGACCTACGCCGTAACCATGGAAGTGGACAGGGACCTCGTCTGGAAAGTCAGAGGTCTGGAGGTGATCGGATGACCGTGATCGTCTGCAGATGTGAGGACATAACTGAAGAGGACATAGAGGAGGCCATAGACGAAGGCTATGACGAGCTGGAAACCCTGAAAAGGCACCTCAGACTAGGTATGGGTCCCTGCCAGGGCAAGACCTGTATTCCACTTGCCGAGAGGATACTGGCCCGTAAGACCGGAAAGAGTCCGGAAGAGATGGACGAGCCGACGGCAAGGCCGCCCAACAGACAGGTATCTTTCGATATCTTGACATCGAAGGAAGGTGAGAGGGATGAGTGAAACCGCTGGAACGGTAATAATCGGCGGCGGCGTAAACGGTCTAGGTACGGCGTATCACCTGGGCAGGATGGGCTATACCGACATTAAAGTAATAGAAAAATCCTACGTCTGTTCCGGAGCCAGCGGAAGGAACGGCGGCGGCATAAGACAGCAGTGGACCTCGAAGGAGAACATAAAGCTGGCCATCGAGAGCAGGAAGATGTTCGAGAAACTGGAGGACGAATTAGATACCGATGTAGAGTTCAAGCAGGGGGGTTATCTGGTTTTAGCGTTCACCGAGGAAGAGATAGACCAGTTCAAGGACAACGTGAGAAAACAGAACGACCTGGGGCTCGATACTAAATTCATAATTCCAGGAGAGGCGAAGGAGATAGTTCCAGAGTTGAATATAGATAGAGTAAAAGCGGCGACGTTCAACGATACGGACGGTACCATCTATCCATTCACGGTAGTCAACGGCTACGCAAAGGCTGTCAGAGAGATGGGGATAGAGATCCAGGAACATACCGAGGTTTTAGACATAGAGAGAGAAGGGAAAGAGATACAGAGTGTCAAAACGGATGAAGGTGAGATAAAAACGGATACCATAGTGAACGCCGCCGGAGGATGGTCGCATGAGATCGCCGAGATGTTGGACGTGGACCTTCCGAACAGACCGTACAGGCACGAGATAATGGTGACCGAGCCCTACGCACCTTTCTTGGACCCCATGGTCATATCATTCCATCACGGGATATACTTCAACCAGAGTATGCACGGTAACATCGTCGGCGGCATAGGGAATCCAGATGAAAAACCGGGCATGAACAACCGTTCGAGCCTCTGGTTCCTGAGGACCATGGCCGATACCTTGACTGAGTTCATACCTCGTTTCAAAGGTGTGAACATGATCAGGCAGTGGGCCGGGGCCTATGATACCACTCCAGACGGACAGCCGATACTGGGTTCCGTCCCTGAAGTGGAACGGTTCTTCCAGCTCAACGGTTTCAGCGGTCACGGTTTTATGGTCTCTCCCATGGTGGATAAGCTGACGGCGGAGCTGGTACTCGGTGAAACTCCATCTATGGACATAGAAAGGTTGAACGTCACCCGGTTCGAGGATATGGAACTTGAGAAAGAGGGCGGCGTGGTAGGTTAAGGCGTTTTAAAATCACAGGTGCAGCTTGTCCTTGACCTTTGAACGTATCGGGGTATAGGGATATATCTCTACAGTCTCCCCCTCTCTGGCACCCAGTTTTTCCAGGTCCCCTTCTCTGATCTTTATGGTACCCTGGCCTAAAAGGTCATCCTCGAATATCTGTAATAGGATCGATTCGTCACCATATTTGATCACAGCTTCTTCACCCGGAGATAGGTCGAGTTTTTCTGCATCTGTCTTACACATCCGGGCCGCACCCGTCTTGCGTATCGTGCTCTTTTTTACCTCTAACTCTATCGATTCCATCTGATTCCTCCTTAGACTTTTTATCTTCTACTCTCCTCTAGATAACCCGCATCTTCCTCGATATCTACATCTATACAGGAGACATCCCTTCTCCTTACCTCGTTAAGTCTCCTGTGCACGTCGTCTATCTTCCTGTTGATCTTGTTGTAGTCCTCTTGGTATGCCTTCTGCTCCTTCTTCGAGAAAAGCTTATACGTCATCATAGCTCCGTAAAGGAAAAGAAAGATGATAACCGCTATCAGCGCTAGGAGTAAATATTCCATCCAGTCAATCACCTTTCCAGCTCTCTTTCAGCTTCAACTTGTTAGGTCTGACCTCTTCTATATCCTTTATCGCTATCCGCTGCCGTCTCTTCATGGGGGACAATCCAAGCGGATTCGAGAAGACCTTCCAGACCTTCCAAGGCTCACTAGCCACATATATCTCAAAATCATATACCTTACCGATCTCCTCCCCTTTATGGGTGACGACCTTACCTTTATTCAGCTCCGATAGATATATATCTCCTCCTCTCTGCGGTGAATCCGCTCCCTCAGTTGTGCTTACACCTAGAACGATATCCTCATTACTCTGCACACCGCTCAAAGATTCGATCGAGAAATACTTGCCCTCTTTGTGGATCATCCCGGATTCTATCATCACATCCCAGGTCTCCCAGTACTTCCCCTTGTCTTTCGCCACGATCTCGACCAATTTAGATTTCTCCTTATCTACCGGGTTTATCACGGTTCTGTTGATCAATTCCGAATACAGCATGGTCCGCATTTTATCACTTCTTTTTTATCTTAGAGAGTCATCTCGAGGTCCCCACAGTAGGGACACTCTTTTTTATAATCCTTATACATATTACAGTTACCGCAGAAGGCCGAGCCGTACTTGTACTCGCGGCTTTCCCCACTGCGGGTGAACAACTTTGCTTCCATCCGGGAAAGGTTTTCATCCTTCCTATCTTTGGCCATCTGTCTCTTGACCTCCGTCTTGAGTTCCTTCAAGGAGATGTCCGCGATGCCTTTCTTCTGGAGATATCTCTGGAGTAGTCTCAGTTTATCGAGTGGTTCCTCCTGTGCTAGGATATAACTGTTTATCACTCTCTTTATACTCTTACTGCGGACCTTCCTCTTCTTTATCTTTCTGGCCAAAGATGCTCACCTTGCTCTATATCTCTTCCTCGAGTCTGTCCAACCTGCGTTCAAGAGAGGAAAGCTCGGCATCTATATCTTTCTGGAACTCCTTCATATCCTTGGTATCTTCCACCAACTGCTCGTACCTATCTTCGTAGATATCCAGGTGGAGTTCTCGAACCAAGCCAAACTCCTCTATATACTCGTCGAAGTGCTTATCTAGGTACTTCTCATATCTTCTATCTATCAGGCCTCTCTGGTAGCCCGATCCTTCGATCTCTACCTCGCTGGGCATGATGAAATCCTGGATCGTATCCAATACGTTCGAATCTTCTTTCCTATTCTCATTCGCAAATTCACTCATGGTCTTTCCTCCTTTCCAAATAAATCATTCTCAGCCTTCTTTATATCCTTCATGGTCTCCATCAGCTTGGCGTTGTCGGCTCCTCTTTCCAATCTCTGCATCCTCTCCTCTATCTCGTTCATAAGGGCTATGGACCTTCTAGAGAGGACCGCTTTATCCCTCTGTATCTTGTCTATCCTTTCCTTTTCATGATCGTTCAGGACCATGGAAGCTTCCTTCAGGTCTTCCATCTCCTTCTCCTTTTTAACCATGTCCAGTTTCTTCGATTCGAGTTGAAGGTTCGCCAATTCCTTCCTTTCCTTTGCTCTCTCTCTGATGGATATCACTTTCGCGATTATGGCTAGAATTATTATGACTACTATGGTATAAAATATCAGAAGTATATTTTGTGTGAGGGGTTCTGTCCATGCCATCATTTATCCACCTTCGAGCTTCGAGCCTCTAACTTGGCTATCCTATCCTCTACTTTATCCATATTGGAATCGAGGCTTTCTCTCTTCGTCTTTATGTCCTCTATCTCGTCGGAGAGACCTTCAAGACGTTTGTTCATCTGATCGGCCCATTCTCTGGCATCGTCTTTTTCTACCAGGTCCCAGCTCTGGATCATGTCATCGAAGTACTCCTCGAAATAGAGTTCTACATGCTTTGGTTTATGACCGTACTTCTTGGTCAGAGCCTGGGTCCTCGCTCGATGCTTGAAGAAGAGGAAGATGCCTACGATTATCAATATGACCAATATGACCAGCAGTACGGCGGCAACAGGTTCCATATCTAATCCTCCTTTATCCCGTGTTTCTTCTCCAGTCTTTCGATCTTCTCCCTCGAGCGTTCGACCCTCTTTTTAGTCTCCTTTTTCCATCCTAGAAGATCATCCATATCCTCGTCTAAGGAATCTAATCTTTCGTCAACGCCCTGAAGATCGGAACGAGTAGCTAATTTATACTCTTTTATATATTCCGGGAGCTTCCTGGTTATGTACCTATCAATCTTGTTCGACGGAGTTATCGGTTTTTCTTTAAAGAACCCTTTAGCCCTCTCGACTAAACTAACTTTGTTTTCTTCTTCCATATATCACACCTTTCGAGCACCTTTTGTAGCAAGTGAAACGTTTTTTACCCTTAATCCTCTAGTCTATCTAACTCCTTCTCTTTTCCCATTCCTTTAATGCATTCCGGTAAAATAAACTTTTCCTTTTAATTATCTCACTAGAACGAGAGAGACCAATAAACGGTCGAAGAGAGCCATGGGTGCTTATCTATCGCCCTTCTATCTATCCTGTTAATGGCCTCGGCCAGTTTCAAGGGCATTATCTGATATAATCCATAAGGGACCAGGAACGTTTGATCGTACTCTATCTCTTTAACGACGGGTATGTCTTCGAACTGTTTCTTTAAGAACGAATTGGAGTAAAGGTGACTCCCCTGGGGCAGTGCCCACTGATAGGATAAACGAAGACTCAATGGGTGGAGTGATTCAAATACGAATCTTTCTTCCGTAACTCTCGCGACCTCCTCTATAAAAGATGGGATATCGTCACCAGTGAGAAGATGTATGAAGCGCATGCTTATCGTCATATCAAAGGATTTATCCGCGAATGGAAGGGAAAGGGCATCCCCTACAAGATATTGAGCTTCACCTGATGAAAGCATCTCTCTGCTGGCGTCCAGCCCTACAACATCGGCACCGTTCTCACACAGGAGTTCAGCGAAACGACCTGTACCGGTAGCTATATCCAGGATCGTTTTCCCCTCAGGCTCAATCATGGAGAGCAGCTTCTGTTTTTCCCTCTTATCCAGTAGTCTACCACCACCGGTGAACCTCGTCTCATCGTACTCCTCCGCGACCTCTTCTTCCTCGTACCATTCTTGTCCCTTTCTGTACATGCGGTCATCCCCTATCGATCACAATCTGATGGGCCCGGGATAGGCCTAGAGGGTTAAATAGTTAAGGTAAGTGATCTATTCACTCATCTTCTCGGTGAAGTCTGGAAGATACTCCGTCAGGACATATATCAATATTATAACGGGGATGCTGAACAGGACAGAATAGACGAAGAGTCCGTCCTGACTAGTGGTCAATATCATGCCCACGGAGCCGTACCACGCCACGTAGGACCCGAAAACGGTTATGAGAGTGGCCAAGGAAAGGGTGAACACGACATATATAAATGAATCTTTCCTGAACTCCATAAGATAGTCATTTTCACCCTCTGTCTCTTCGGCTATCGTTTTTAAGAGCAGGGCTCTGTGGGAGTAAACGATATTCCCATACAAAAGGAAGAACATAACCGATAGCAGTAAAATATTGTAAGGTGTGAAGACCGCATCCTTGATCACTAGACCGTTCAGGAAGAAGAAACTAGCCCCCGTGAATAATATCCCATAATCGATTATGTCTCTAGCCTCCCTGAACATCCCTATTATAGAAACGATACCCCCCAAAAGAGGTAAGAACCAGAGGACCCCAGGAAATGAATAGAGACCCGCCGCTAGAGATGTGAACGTTAAGAGGAGATGGGCTGGGACCTTGTATCTCAGTGTCGGTGTCTTCTTAAAAGGTATGTTCTCACCTCCTGTAGAGATGCCTCCAGGGACATATCTGGATCCCAGTCTATGACGGGGCCATAATCCCTTAGTTCCTCCATGCGGTTCTCCCTCTCAAGAAGCAGAACCCTCTTTGCAATCTCGTCCTTATTCTGACTGACTTCCTCCTCGATTGAGAGAGGTGAGGGTGAAAGCACCATAACATCGTATTCCTTCATGGCCAGTTCTATGAACGTGTCCGTGATCTTCTGGTTTGTTAGCGGAGATATGAACAGGAGCAGGCAGCGGTTGGGAAATATCTTTTCTAGTACATATTTCGCATGCTCCAAACGCCATATGCTGCCGCTTTCGAAACCCATCAGGTTGTTCATTATCCTATATATCTGATCCCTGCTGGCTTTGGGATAGACCCAGTTGATTATCTCGCCTAGGACCAGCAATCCAACACGATTCTGGTCCGCTATGAGATCGGAGGCTAAACTTGTAGCGGCCTTGACCGAGTTTCGCAAAGTGTTCCGTTGGAAGTCACCCACGTTGGACTCCTTGAATCCGTCCACCACTATTATGATATCTCCGCTCTTCTCCCCCTCGAACTCGTTGGTCATCGGGTTCAGATATCTAGCCGTCGCTTTCCAGTTGATCCTCCTCATCTCGTCCCCGGGCACGTACTCCCTTATAGAGAAGAATTCCGAGCCTATCCCTATCTGTTTCGACTTGATGTTGCCAAGCCAGTTTCTAGTATATTTTGGTCTGATCTTGGTTCTAGACAGCTCCTCCGATTTGGGCATCACGGTAAAATTTGTGTATTTCTCCACCGTCCACTCCTCTGAAAAAAGTTCTAAGGGTTCTCTGAATCTCAACCTCACGGGACCGAACTGCAGGGTGCCGCCCTTCCTGAACTTTATCCTATACGATATCTCCTTATCCTCATCTCGATCCAGTTTTAAAACATGATGATTGGACCCTTCAGTTATCTCTATATTAGAAGCGAGGTCGTCCATGACTTCGAGATACCTTACCTTTTCACCGAGATTCTTCACGTTGAAAGAGACCTCTATCTCATCGTCTTCATAAACGTTAGCCTCTCTTATATCCCTCTCTATCACTATATCCTCCTTTTTTGGTGGCAGGCCCAAGATGGCCACGCCCAGCAGGGATATAGCCGAGATAGTCAGTATCAAGAAGGCCAGATTCAAGATGGTAAGGCTGATGAGAAGTGTCACCAGCGATATACCCAATATATACGCATACTTTTTTGTCCTCATCCGATCACCTCGTCTAAGAAACGGTCCATCCCTCCAGTTCCTGGATCACATCTTCCATTTCCTCTCTGAACCCCTTTCCGGTGTATTCCTTCTTTTTTTCTTCCTTACCCAGGAAAGCGGCTCGACTCTGCTTCTTTATCAGGCTGTCTATGTCCGTGGAGGTCAGAAGGAATTCAGTGAGTTTCTCGTTGTGTGTGAGTTCCTGTATCCTTTCCCTGTGACCTTCCTTGATATACTGCTTCAGCTCTTTTTCCGTCACATCACAGTTGTTCTTCAACCGGTATACGATCTGGTCCCTTATCCTCTCTTCAACGAAGGCCCTCTGGGTCTGAGAGCCTTCTGAGGCTCTCTCCACCTGACAAGACAGCTTCTGAAGTGGGCTGTATCGGAATTCATCTCTAACTATAGAGGTCTTCCACTCCTCTTGCTCGTGATTACTCACAAGCAGCCTTTCGATGAAGAAAAACACCGGACCTATCAAGAGTGTCATTACCAGAGCGGCCTTACCTCCCTTTACGGCGAAGATGACTATGATGAACATGACGATAAGAAAAATCCGAAACCATTGAACGATAAAGCTTTCCTGGCCCCTCCTCGCCAGGTCCCTAAGGAAATCCCTATCCTCCTGGACTAGATCTTCATCCTCAAAATCATCTCCGCCCATCCTATCAGACCCCCAGCTCCCTTTTGAAGTTCTTCAGGTCCTCCACGGCCTTCTTCCTTTTATCATCTCCTAGTTTATGCGTACTGTAACGGGCCTCCTCAAAAAGGGAGGTGAGTTCACTGACTATCTTCTCGTCGACGGGCAGGTGGGCCACGGCCTTGTTCCTCAGCTCCCTCGGCGTTATAAACTCCTCCTGAGTGACACCCTGTCTCTCCATTATCAAGCACATCTGTATATAACATCTATAGATGACGTCGCGTACATCCTTTCCCTGGTAAAGCTCTGTGATAGCCTTATCCAGGGTAGAAGATAGGTCCTCCTCAACGTCTTTATCGGGCATCCTGGCCTTTTCTTTTCTAACGACCATCTTTTGATAGAATATGAGCGCCGCTAGAACGCCCACCAAAGCCACCACTATGGTGAGACTGATGAAGGTACCAGCAGATCCCGGGGTGATCTGTTCTCTTGCCCCGCCGCCGAAAGGCCAATCCGGGAATGAAGAAGAGCCTCCATCATCGGAAAAGACGATGCCAGATCTCGCTACACCATACAACAGGATCAATCCAACAGTCCATACTATGAAACGCATCAGCATGGACTTCATCCTCTCCTCGTTCGAATATAATAAACCGAATAGACTGACGACACCCAATATGGATAAAAGACATAGAGAAGAGAAGTAATCAGGGAGTGGCGAGGTCAGCCCTCTACCGGGAGGTCTGGTATCTGCCTTTCTCTGGGGCTCAGCGGGTTCCTTGCCCTCCATCCTGTGGAAAGAGACACCCAGATTTCCTATGAACCAGCATAGGAGCAGTATCAAAACCACTGCTATAAGGACCGTAGTTATCCTTGAATCGATCTTACCCATCGGTCTATCCATTCCCAGGATATCTTTAAACATTTTCGGTTAAAAAAGACTATGTTCGAAAATTATATTACCTCATACAACCATAGAATATCTGTGGTTTCAATGGCTCCCGAGGAGAAGAAGAAGGAGAAAGATGATCCGCTCATCCTCTCAGAACTTGTAGATGAGTCCACCTTCGAGACCACTTTTTTCAATAAAGAAGAGAACAACAGCTACGGTCACTTCAGCAGCGTTATAAAGGAGATAAAGAAGGGGGAGGAGGGAAGCCACCTAGTGAAGATAAGGCCGCCCATGTTCTATCTCAGCGGGGTCTTGAGTAACCTATCTCGTATGTTATCGGGAACAGAATCAAGGAAGATACTGGACAATGAGAGATGGGGGTCTAGGGAGATAAAACATCTGAATGAGCTGTATCCGGACGTGAAGAGCGATCATACCTCTTTCGAGAACGCCATCCTCATGGAGAAGATAGATGGAAAAGTGGCCTATGACATACTCCGGGGAGAAAACATATCGAATAATAAGAAAAGACAGGTCATCGTTAAGATGGTCGAAGGGCTCGAAAACATACACAAAAGGGACCTTTACCATGGTGAGCCGAACACTCAGAACTGTATATTCACCAAAGAAGGTGACATATACTGGATCGACTTCGAGATAGAGTATCATCCCGATCTAACACTTTTAGAGAAGAAGGCCAAGGATATAGAGCAGCTCACGCTCTCCATACTAGGAGCCTTCGAGGAGGAGGACGATATCGGTGTGAGCGATGAAGAGATCATAGATCTGATCCTCGAGCACTACACTAACCAGGAAGTCAAAGGTACCTTCTTGAACAATCCGAATATCCCGCTGATCGGACCTATACGAGTTTATCAACTCTCGTTCTCATCGGTCTATCGTTTTTATCAGGCACAGATGAACCTGTTAAAATACATAAATAATCGGGAGTATAACTCTTGAGCTGGATCGATCCTCTATCCGGGAAAGGTGAAGAAGAAAAGTCCTTTTTTAACCTCGAGATAGAATCTAGAAAGAGGGTGTTCTATTTCTTTGGATCTATAACCCCAGCCGTTCTGGCGATCGTAGTATTGTACCTCTTAGGCCCGGACTTCTACCTGCCCGTGGCTGCTGTATTCACCACATATTACTTCGCGCTGGGGATGGGATGGATAACCTCCCCCGCCGTGGGACTCCATACGGGCATGCACCCGGTGGTTTTGACTCTCATACTTATCTTCATCGCCATGGAGAGTTCCTTGATAGTCTCCGTCAATTATGACCTGCTTGAAAAGATACCTCTGGTAGGAAAATTCATAAAGAAGCTTCGTAAGAAGGCGAAGAGCGTCATAGAGAAAAGAGACCTCACTAAAGACGTGAGCTATTTCACCATATTCTGGCTTATGTTCATACCGATATATGGAACTGGACCCATGGTGATGAGCGTCATAGGCAGATTATTAGGTCTAGATTGGAAGCCACTTTGGCTGACCATCAGCCTTTCCGCATGCTTCAGATATTCACTGCTCGTAGTCGTGATGAGTTTTGGCCTATGGAAACTTTGATCTTTTTGCAGCCCGTTCACACCTTCTTTTCTTATGACGGTAGAATAAAAAAATTTTTAAGTAAATAGGTGTTTAGAAAGAAAGATTTGAATGAAAGATAACGGCCAGAAAGATCAACAAAAATTGTCCCCCTGTAATTACAGTGTGAGGAAGGCGAAGGGGGAAAGGAAGATATTGCTACGATGTACGGAGTGTTCCGATGAGTATTCCTTCGATTCCTGTCTAGGGAATCTGGTACTGACACTGCAGCAGGAGTATAAAGTCGATTCCCTCATAATCGGTGGACATATGGAGAGACAGCATTCACATCTGAGCATGGATATACTGAACGCGTTGCGCGAGATAGCCGACGACTTGGACCGTTTCTCGTCCAGGGATACGGGCAGGGAAAGATGTGAGAAATGCGAGTTGAACCCTCAGAGATTGTATCCCAGGCTCAAGCACAGGTTCTTGAAGAGCCCCGGTGAGATCTACGGACTTACGGCTGGAGCGTGGGACAGACTCGATGGGATAAAGGGATGTGATCGGTGCAAGAAAGATACGACGGAAGAACTGTCAATACTCACTCGAAGGCTGAACGGACTTAGATCGAAGATACTGGTCAAAGCGTATGGGATCGTAGGTGAATGAACCATGGAAGAAGCACGAGATAAATTGAGGGACGTGAACGGGAAGAGGATAAACGAAGGTCTGAAGCTCGTGTGCGAGAATAATCAGGATGTCAGGCCTGGCTTCTCGTACACCTGGGTCAGACCCCGGATACCGGACAGTGCGGAAAAGGTTCTAGAGTACGAAGTGGGCGGCAGTTATGTCAGACTCCACAGCGTACCTCAAGACACTGAAGACCTCTACCATCTGTTACCTCCAGAGTATAAGATGGAACCGGAGGAGGCCATGCTTATATCCAAGGTGAAGGAAACGTTGACCGAAGAGTATCCAAGAGACACAGATCTGTCTGAATCGGAGCAGGTCCGGGACTACATAGAGAACAGGGGTGAAGATCTCATCCAGAGGACCGCAAAGACCCTGGAGTTGGATCTGGGCGATGATCGGTCCGAGGAACTAAAAAGAGTCAAAGAACTGTCCGAACTCCTAACGAAGTACACCGCTGGCTACGGCATCCTTGAAGTGCTTTTAAGAGACGAAATGGTGGAGGACATCTATGTCGATGCCCCTTCAGAAAGGAACAACGTGTACGTCGAGATAAAGAAGGTAAAGGGGATGAGAGAGAAGTGCAGGACGAACATATTTCTATCGCCGGTGGACATGAAGGGCGTGATATCCCGTTTTAGATTCGAGAGCGGTAAGGCTTTCTCGGAGGCCTTTCCCGTCCTAGAGACAAACCTGAGCGAATACGAGAGCAGGGTCACGGCCATCGGTTCTCCACTCAGCCCGGACGGAAGGGCCTTCGCCCTGAGAAGGAGGGAAAAAGAGCCTTGGACCCTACCGAAGTTGATCAGCGTAGGCAGTCTTGATCCACTCGCAGCTGGTTTACTCTCCTTCCTTATAGACGGTAGAAGCACCCTCCTGGTTGCGGGCAGCAGAGGTGCCGGAAAGACGACGCTTCTAGGTGCGCTCATGCTGGAGTTCCCCAAGAGCCAGCGCATACTGACGATCGAGGACACTAGAGAACTACCTGTGGAGAGGATGCAGGAGATGAACTACAACATCCAGAGTATGCAGGTCGGCTCTACTTTGGAGGAAGGTGGGATGCACGCCGAGGAGGCGTTAAGGGTCTCGTTAAGACTTGGAGAGTCCGCCATAGTCCTGGGGGAAGTGAGAGGGGAGGAGACGAAAACCCTTTACGAGGCCATGAGGGCCGGAACGGCGGGAAGTGCAGTTCTCGGCACCATTCATGGAAACACGCCCTTCTCCGTCTACGAACGAGTTGTGCACGACATGGGCATCTCGAAAGAGAGCTTCGGTGCAACCGATATAGTGGTGATAGCTGGTATCGTGCGGCCAGGTGGAAGGCAGGAGAAGGAAAGGATGGTCACCCACATCTCCGAATACGGCGATGAAGACTTCCAGGACATGATGGAATTGAGCAGTGAGAACGGCTCGACCGAATTGAAGCTCAAGCCCACGGACTTCTTTAAGCGCAACTCGGAGAAGATCGGCGAGATCGCCAGGTCCTGGGGCATGACTTACAACCAGGCTATAAAGAATATAAAGATCAGGGCCAGGATAAGAGAGGAGATGGTGAAAACGGCCTCGGAGAAGAGCGCCCCCTCTCTTTTGAGCACGGAATGGGTGGCCAGGTCCAACGACAAGTTCTGGAATATAATTTCGGAGAGGCCTTTAGACGAGGATTTCTCCAGCATATGGAACGAATGGAACAGGTGGTTCCAAAAGAGGGTCAGATATGTCTAGACTGTATGAAAAGGCATGCAGGTTCGTCAACTCACATATCGGCATATCTACCGACGAGTTGAGAGAACGTAGAGAGGAGAAGGAAGAGGAATACCTGAAAGCCAAGGAAAGGATGAGAGAAAAGGAGGGAAAGAGGAGGGAATCTAGGATCGTTCACGGGAAAGATTCTAGGGAGTTCAGAAAGGCAAGCCAGGAACTAGAAAAGGCACAGAAGAGGTTGGAACAGACGAAGAACGAGTACAAGAGAGATGGTTTTAGAAAGACCATGCAGTTCACCAACATGGACCTGGAGTATGAGGACGTGCTGATATTCTCCGTTTTTATGTCTCTGGTCTCCGCCTTCTTTGTCATCGGGAGTGTGATCGTGTACAACCATTTCGTTTCCCTGACCATCTTAGAACTGATCGCTTATGGTGTACCAATAACAGTGGTAGTTCCAGCTCTGGTCTTGCTCTTCATCGCCAACTATCCCGATATGTTGGAGCAGCGCCTGAAGGTCAACAGTCTGGGCAAGGCCCCGGAGAGCATCAACTACATGACCATGTCTATGAGGGTAAGACCTTCACTCCATCGAGCCATAGTTTTCGCCGCGAAGAACACCGACGAGCCCATCTCTTCGGGTCTCAACAAGATCATCTGGGACGTCTATACCAGGAAGAGGTCCAACCTAGAAGAGAGCTTTCTCTCTTTCGCTCTCGAGTGGGGTGAGTGGAACGACTCCCTGAAGCGTTCGCTTTACGCGGTACGCTCCTCGCTTCTAGAGAAGACGGAACAGGGCATGAAGAAATCACTAGCTAGAGCAAACAAGATCATAATAAACGGGACCAAGAAGGAGATAAAGGATTTCACCGAGTCCCTGAGAACACCCACCACTATATTGTTCTCCATAGGTATCCTCCTTCCGTTGATAATCGGTGCCATGCTACCCATGATCGCTCTTAGTGGTTTGGACGTGAAGAGTATAGCCTCCGAAACTGCCGTGAAAAGCCCGACGATAGGTCTTCCGCTTATTGTGTTACTGATGGACGTGGTCTCACCATTGGGTGCCTTTCTCTATTCCTACAAGATACTGGGTGATAGACCTGGAACTACTGCACCGCCTGATGTCGAGAGCATGAGCGATAACAGAAAAAAGATGGTTATCTCCCTCGGCCTGGGTGCGGGATTATCTTTTATCGTTTTCCTGCTCTATCCAGTGTTAAAATCCATGATGCCGCTTCCTCTTTTTCTCCCAGTTGTCGTCCCTGTGTCCTACTACTGTTTGAGCACCACCTGGAAGGAGCGGGAGGAAAGGAACCGGGTAAAGGAGATGGAGAGCGAGTTTCCAGACGCGCTTTTCCAGCTTGGGAGCAGGATCGCGGAGGGCGTGTCTCCCGAGATGGCCATATACAGAACTGGAGAGACCATGGAGGGTACAGAGATAGGCAAGCTGTTCAAGAGGATAACATCGACTCTTCAGGTTAAAGGGCTGTCCATAGACGAGGCACTTTTCGGGACTGACGGTATCCTAGTGGATTTCCCTTCAAGGGATATAGGTGCAACGATGAAGACGGTTATAGAGATAAGCAAGAAGGACCCGAAAGAGGCGGGCAACACGATAATCCAGATAGCCAATTTCAAGCAGGATATGGCCGACATGGACCACGAGATAAGGTCCAACCTATCCCAGAGCGTAGAGATGATGAAAGGAACTGCCTTGATATTCGCACCCATCGTCATGGGTATCGTTGCTTCCCTCTACTTCATGCTCGAAGGCGTTTTCTCTGAGATGGCGTCAATAGATATGGTCTCGCCGGTAGTTTTCACGGCCGTTCTAGAAGTCTACCTGATCCTTATAGGCCTCGTGATAACCTATTTCACCACTGGGATCGAGAGAAGAGGAGATATATTGGAATTCAAGCATTCATTCGGTGTCTTGTTACTCGTGACCGTCTCCGTTTTCTCCGTGGCTGTCACCATAGGCAGGTACGGTTTGATCGGTTCCTGAGCCTTGAAAGGAAGAGTTTTATTAAGCATGATATCAATGAAAGGACGATGGAAGCTGAGGAAAAACGACTGGAAGAGATAAAACATCTGATAAGAAAAGCGGAACATATCACCGTCCTTACAGGGGCTGGTATGTCCGTCGAGAGCGGTGTAGCACCGTTTCGAGGAGAGAACGGTCTCTGGGAGAAGTACGATGCGGAAGAATATGCAAGCTTGAAAGCCTTTGAAGAAAACCCTGAGAAGAGCTGGAGACTGTTCAAAATCCAGATAAAAGAGACCATGGCGGCGGAACCTCACGAAGGACATAGAGCCCTTGCCGAGTTGGAAAAGAGAAATCTAGAGTCTATTATAACACAGAACATCGACGGTCTTCATCAGAGAGCGGGAAACGAGAACGTGATAGAACTCCACGGTTCTCTTTCCAGATTGATCTGTCCCTCCTGTGACAGAAAGTATGAAACCCAGGATTTTCTCGAAACCATAATGGACGATGAGATACCTACATGTGACTGTGGGGATATACTCAGACCAGAAGTGGTGTTGTTCGGCGAGCCCCTACCCGAAAGGGCGATGGAGAGAACATTTGCGGAGAGTAACAACTGCGATCTGATGTTCGTTGTAGGGACCTCAGCGGTGGTCCAGCCGGCAGCCTCTATCCCGGTCTGGGCCAAGAGTTCAGGGGCAGAAATAGTAGAGTTGAACCTTGAAAGAACTCCCCTGACGGATGAGATATCCGATCACTTTTTGAAGGGAAAGGCCGGAGATATACTGCCTTCCCTACTCGATTAACAACAGAATGATAGCAAATATTTATTAACCAATGGCTCTACTGCTATGTCGAGTCCTCCAGTATGTTTCTTACTGGCAGGAGGTAAGACATGAATATAGCGATGTTCACCGACACCTGGCTCCCTACCATGGATGGAGTCGTTAACTCCGTCATCCAGTTCAGAAAGAGTCTAGAGGAGTTGGGACACGACGTCTATGTGTTCGCTCCCGGTGAGGAGGACGGAGTCTCCGAGAACGATGAAAAGGTTTTTCTTTTCAAATCCAAGCGGTTCAGTCCGTATCCTGATTACAGGTTGGCCTACTATCCCTCGAAGAGAGCCCACGATCTTCTAGAGGAGAAAGATATAGACATCATCCACAACCACGGCGTGGGCTTCATGGCCATCAAAGCCATGATAGCTTCCAAATTCCTGGAACTCCCCTGTGTTTTCAACTTCCATACCTGGGTGACCGATGCATTACATTATTATCCAGTCAGACTGAACAAGGACCTACTGAAGCGCCTATCCTGGATATACCTGAGATACCTTCTGAGAAGGAGCGACGCCGTCATAGCCCCCAGCGAGCAGACCATGAACGAGCTTAAGGAGAGGTGTTCGAATATAAGACACTCCGCAGTAGTAGCCCCACGCATCGATAGAAGCAGGTACAACCGCGATGTAGATGGACAGTTCGTCCGGGATAAATGGGGCCTCGATGATAACACTCTGTTGCTGCACGTGGGGAGGATATCTAAAGAGAAAAATCTCGAGCTCATCTTCGATTCCCTGCCTTACATCAAAAAGGAAAGACCGGACGTCAGATTCTTCGTGGTGGGAGACGGACCAGCGAAGTCCTATTATAAATCTCTGGCCCAGGAGAAAGGACTGGAGGACATAGTGACTTTCACGGGTTTCGTGCCCGAGAAGAATTTACCCAAGTATTATCGAGCGGCCGACAGCTTCATGATATCATCGACGTTTGAAACTCTAGGACTGGTCATGATAGAGGCCCTAGCTACCGGTACTCCCGTTGTAGGTATCGACCACGGGGTGATACCAGACGTTGTGGATCACGGTAAGAACGGATACCTCTTTGAGGACGATCCGAAGGACTGCGCCCAGAAGACCCTCAAAACCTTAGAATCGGATAAAGAGATAGACGAAGATTTCTTGGAGAACCTGCCCTTCGATAACCTAGAATCCGGTAAGAAATTAGAAGAGGTCTATAAAAGATCGAAAGAGATAAAGGAAGAAAGGTTGACCTGATCTCTCACAGTATGACCTTCGCCACGACGAGGGTCCCGCCCATGAGCATGAAGACCACCCCGACGGCCCTTTTCAACCGTTCTTCAGTGGCTAGATTCGCAAATTTTGACGCCGATTTAGAACCTATCACACCGCCCACGCTTCCTATCAATATGGCATAAGGCAGGAAACCACCGTAGATGAAATGGGCTACGGCACCGGAGAAGGCCGTAAAGATCATTATGATGACCGAGGTGCCGACGGCCTTATGGATAGGGAAGTCCAGGGCAACAATAAGCGCGACCAGAAACATGAGCCCGCCACCGGCGCCTATGATCCCAGCCACTATACCTATGGTCAAACCCAGACCTACCGAGGACAGATGTTTATGCTTTTTAAAGCGTTCTTTTAATTTCTGTACTATCTCTAGGTCTTGGATATTCTTACTCGTCTCGGTCTTTGGTTCTATCAGGAAGAAAAAACCGATGCATATCGTTATAAACCCGCTGGTACCCCCTAAGCTAGTAGACGGGATAGGCATGGAGAACCAACTTCCGAGGAAGGCACCAGATACGGCAGCTATCGCCATCTGGACCCCGGCTACTATATCAGTGTTACCGTGCTTGCCGTATGTGTGGGCGGCGGTCGAGGAGGCGAAGACGTCTATCGCTAGGGCTATCCCGATAGCGGTATAGGCGTCATAACCCAGGAATACCATCAGGCTCGGAAGGACTATAGCTACCGCACTGGCCCCGATGAGACCAGTGACTACTCCGGCACCCCACCCAGCCATGAACAGGATGAATATGGTATATAACATGGTTTAACTCCATAGGGCAAACATAAGGCCCATCCTTTCCGAGGTCATATTGGCTGGAAAGAAAGGTTACTATTTAAAGATTGATATTAATTGTCCTGTTCTTTCGTTATTTCGAAGGAAAATTATTTAAATGATTTGGGGAGTTTATCCATATGGGGTAAAATGGACAGGAAAAGAATGCTTGGTGTTTTCATCGCTTTTCTCTTGACTTTCCAGATGTTCGGACTAGTGGTGAACACGGGGCAACACTCTGACATTTCTGAAAATGAGATCATAAATAAGGGACAGGTCACAGCCCAAAATTCCACTGATGTACCTACTTGGTCGATCGGCTCCTCATGGTCGTACCATCACAATTTCTGGTACAACGATAGCGACAGCGATAACTCTACTCATATAGTGGAGAATATAACCTACACCGTTTCCGACATACAGAATTACACGTGCCAAGGGAAGACGTATTATGCTTACAATCTAACGCTCACTGGTGATGTGACTGGAGGATCAGTAGCAATTGTGCATGAGGGGACTACTTACACTGGTACCATACAAGGGGGGTCGGTTAGTGGTTACAAAATATGCAGAGTGGTAGACTTGGGAATAGTTACGGAACATCAATATAGACATATCACCGGGACAATCGGTGTTTTTCCCTTTAATGCATGGAGCCAGACGAATATTAGCTATAAGCCTGTAGTAGAAAACTATGATTTTCCTCTTAAACTAGATGAAAATTTTTGGGGGAATACAACTATGAGAACTTGGGGCTACCAAGCATATGACATAAGCACTCTCGTGAACGAAAATACTTCTTTTGACAGTACCAACGCAATTAGCAGCCAAAATAATATAGCCCCATCTAAACAAAGTTTATCTTTACCAGCATATACTTTCAATACCTACTTCCTGAACTCGACCAATCAGGGTGGAAATTCCGACTATATAAACAGATGGTTCAATGCCTCGGTAAAAAGCTTCGTGAAGGAGTACGCTGACATGCCGGAAGAGGATTGGAGAAAAAAATTGATAGATTATAATATCACGGCTAATCAGAATGAAGCAATGGTACAGCCTTCAGAAGTCAATATCTATGACAGCTTTAATGTCTCGGGCACCTTTCCGGACTGTCCTAACGCGGATATATCCATCAGGATGCCGGGACAATATGATTCGAGCACAGTATGGAGCACCACCACGGACGGCAGCGGAAACTACAACAAGACCATCCAGGCTCCATTCGCTTTGGATCACACGCCCACTAACATCGATTTTTCATCTGTAGGCATCATCGTTGAAGTGGATGCCTCGCCACAGGAGAACTATACCGTTACGACCCTTATACTTCACCTTGACAAACATCGGGTATCACTTCATGAAGGTTGGAACCTAATTTCTACTAACCTAGAGTTATGGGACAACAGCCTTCAGAATATACTCAACATAGACACTTATGGTATAAAAGGCGAGTACTCAAAAGTTATGTATCGGAACAGAAAAGCGGACGATTGGATGAGCTACGCCCCCGGCAGAGAGAGCAGGTTCAATTCTCTCCACGATTATAACGTAACCAGAGGTATATGGATCAAGGCTACTTCCGATACGAACTTGACCTTCTTGGGTTTCGAGCCGGGTCTGACCAATATAACTTTAGAACCGGGTTGGAACATGGTCAGCTTCCCTTCAAATACAGAAAAGTTGGCCAATGATACTCTGCCTTCAGAAGTGACTAAAGTTGGGATATATAACGGCTCTAGGCAATACGATATCGAAGACGTGCAGAACTTGGACAGCCTTTACCTGAAACCGGGTGAAGGCTACTGGGTCTACAACGGCGCTTCCAGTTCTATAGAGTGGTCAGCAATTTACTGAATATATAAAACGAGTAAAAATATATCATTTCCGTCCTAGCCAGAGCAGGTTTTCCCTTCTAAAACCTGTGGTCTTCTTCAGAAATTCGATACTGTCCCAATCCATCTGCATTGCATGGGATAGTTCACTGTAACAAGCTAGATCACAGTCCTCACACCGACATTCTTCCAATTGTTCTATGGTGCAGCTCTGTTGAAAGGTCCCATCAGGACCTATAAGAAGCGTCAGGAAGGGAAAACAGGTGAAATCTTCGCACACGTCTTCCAGATAACTCCGTGAATTTAGAACGTTTAGATACTCCTCTTTGAGCCGCAGGATTTCTTTAGCGGCCTCCTTTTTCTCCTTTTTGGAGAGAGAGATGTCATCTACCCCTTCATAAGGATACATGAAATTGAACCAGACCCAATCAACTAGGGGAGAGAAAAAATCAGTATAATCCTCGATCTGATTCCTGTTGATTTGAGAAAGGGTGCATCCAACTATCTTCGGCCTGTCCGAGATATGTTCTATGTTCCTAACTACGTCATCGAATATCTCTCGTCCCCTCTGTTTATTATGGACTTCACGTAATCCATCCACCGAGAGCCAAAAGTTGTCAGGGTCATACGGGCGAAGATCGTTCGTCCCGTTCGTTATGACCATGACCAGCATCCCCAGGTCTTTAGCGTAGGATATTATCTCTGCAAGGTCATCTCTCATGGTCGGCTCGCCGCCCTCGATCACTAGATGAGCGGCTCCTTTCTCTCTAGCTTCCTTCAAAACTCTAAACCATTCCTCTGTGTCCATCTCTTTCCTGTCCCAATTTTTCCATGGACAATGGGAGCAGTTCAGATTACACTGTGTCGTTATCTTGGCTACAGCAGTTATAGGGTCTGTAATCCCAATTTTCCACCTTATGTATCTGTAAAAATAGTATGGCTTGAGCCGACCTGGTCTGATCATCTTATCATTAACCTTGACATTTGGATAAGTATTTTTTTCCATCACTAACGGAGAAATCTGATCGCTCTGAAAAGTTCATCTTCTACGGACTCTTGGACCTCTTCTCCGTCTAATATCAATCTTCCACTCCCCTCTTTTACCCTTCCTATGGTCTCATGTTTTATACTCAAACTTTTATCCCCAGGACAGGTGGCGAGTAAACATCCGGACGATATCAACCGGAGTGGGTCCAAGCCTAAAGTTCGGCATATATCTTTGGTCTCGTCAGCCACCGATATCTCCTCGTTCACTTCAAAATCCACTGCAGCGGCGTTACACATCTCGTACAATCCCTGTATAACACCCCCTTCGGTCGGGTCGTGCATCGAATTTACCGAGTCTCTCACTTTCAGAGCGGGTTCTACAACGCTTATCCTTTCTCTCCATCCTCTGGCTTTTTCGATAGAATCTGGCGCCGCTCCTTTTTCAAGCAACTCTTCTCCAAAATCAGATGCCAGGACCCAGGTTCCTTCTATCCCCGCTTCCTTTATCTGCACTATCTTATCTCCGGCCTCGGCTCCGGATGTATATACTGGCTCCTTCGGTTCATCCTCAATCCTCTCCGTAGTCCCCAGCATCGTTGTCGTTATGAGCGGCCGGTCTATACCACCTATCTTCTCTGTATGACCTCCCACCAAAGTAACGTTCAGTCTTTCTGCGGCACCTTTCATGTCATCTATCATCTGGACAAGCGCCTCTTTTTCCATATCTTCTGGCATCTGGATGGAGGACAGAGCCCATCTAGGCCTCCCTCCAGTAACGGCTATGTCGTTGGCAGGCACGTGTATGGACAACCAGCCTATGTTTTTAACAGCGCCAGATATTGGATCCGGATGAGCTATGAGATACTCATCACCGATTTTCAAAACAGAGGCGTCTTCACCGTACTCAGGCCCCTTCAGGACCCTTTCGTCTTTTATCATCTCCTGGAAGAAAAACTCGTCCATCATGGAATGATTGAGCTTGGCCATGGGCCTCACATCGTTATGGGTATCTTCTCAAGTTTCTTCTCCACCTTGTCCGCCATCCAGTTGGCTCCTCCGCCGGAGAACGATAGGATGGCCTTCCGGTAGTTTTCAGCGATGCCCTCCTTGTTCTCTTCTTTCTCCTGCAGTTTAGCCATGGAGAAGTAAGTCAGACCCAATTTATAGGAGGATCCAAGCTTCTGGTATATGGTTATGGCCTTGGCAAGATGACTCTCCGCTTGGTCGAAATCGCCCATCTCCATGGATATCTTTCCAAGGAGTGAGTGCGCGTAGGCCTCCTCCTTCTCGTAGCCCAGTTCCTTCAATATCTCGATAGCTTCATTTGCCTCTTCGACGGCTTCCTCAAAATCTCTTTCCTCTATGTAGCACTCGGCTAGAGATAGAAGGGCCGAGGCCTTTATATGGCGGTAACCAAATCTCTCGGAGGTGTCAACAGCCTCTTTCAGGTAGTCCTCAGCGTTCTCCAGTTCTCTCAGTACTTTATATATAGACCCTATCTCCGTGAGACCCCCTACCCATTGGTATATCTCGTCTATCTCCTTCCAGTACTCCAGACCCTTCTTGAAATGCTTTAAAGCTTCCTTGCCCTCGCCTTTACCCTTTTCAAGTCTAGCTAGGACGAAATAAGCCGAAGTCAGCAGAGAATGCTCTTCTTCCTTCTCCAAAACGTCTATGGCTGAAAGCAGGTTCTCTTTAGCTTCTTCATACTCTCCCTTCCTGCCCAATATCTCACCCAGCCGGAGGTGGCTGACACCAAGTAGGTTTTTCTGGCCTTCTTCCAAATCACTCTTCTCGGCTAGAGATATAGCCCTTTCATATTCCCCCACTGCCTCGTCATAGGACCCCTGTTCTTCTCTTATCGTTGCTATGCCGTGGATAGCCTTTATCTTAAGACCGCTCTGCATGGACGTTTTCAACAGCTCATTGTACTTCTCGACGGCCCTGTCTTCCTTATCCAACCTTCTAAAGGCCTCGGCCTCAAAGAAGCTCATCCATCCCTTCAGCTCTCCTTCTTCAGGTATATCCGCATACTCCTTTATCGCCCCGAGGACCTTGAGTAAGGGCGAGCTGTAGCCCGCTGATATTATATCAGACCCATTTGTAATTAGCAGTTCTAGGACCCTTTCTAGACCCTCTGACAGGCCTTCATGATATATCTCTTCCAGTCTGTCCTTCTCATCCGCGGCCGTTTTTTCTTCGTAGTACTTGGCCGCATCCGAATGCAGGTCACTCATGTCACTTGGCCTGCAGTGCATCTTCACCCATTCCTCGATGGATTCATGCAGTTTCAGCCTGGAATCGAAGGTCCTCTGCAGCAGAGGACTGCTCAGCAGGTTGTTTATAAGGTTCACGTTCAGTATACCTTGCTTGGCCACGTCGTTTTTTCCGATCGGTTCCCTCATCAGGGCCACGTATGTAAGTCCCATGAATTCCTCTCTGGTTATATATTTATCAAATATCTCATCCAAAAGTATCTCTTCGTCTGCTGAGGGCAGTTCGTAATACTCCCTCAACCTCGTTATCATCGTGATATCAGTTCCCAACTCATATGTTATCAGGTCTTCTCTGTCCGGAGAGGCTGTCGAACTGAAGAGTATCTTGAGATCTGGAAGATCCATCAGCATATCATACATATCCCAGATGAGGTTCTCCATGGATTCGTTGCGATCGATATCTTCTATTACGATGAGTGCTGGTATCGGTCTCAGGTCTTCCTTGAGATCCCTTAGAGCCTCCTGGGTATTCAACTTTTCAGAGGCCTCTATGTAGGAGGATAATCGATGTTGGCCAGATTCTACTAAAAAGAATGAGAGTGGGTCCCACAGATCTATAGGGCTGTGCCAGGGTTCGAGCCTGAAATAGAACACGTTCACCTCCTGGCGGAGTTCTTCGACCAAGGTGGATATAAAGCTAGTCTTGCCCATACCAGGATCTCCCACGAGAGTGAAAGCGCCTTCCCCATCTTCCCACCATTTCATTGCCTCGCTGACATCTATTGAATACTCCTCCGACACCTTAGGGAGACCGATGAGTTGACTCACGAACTCATCCTCCGCCGTTTCTGGCTCGTACTCGAATCGTCCGTCCTCGACCTTTTTGAGTATGTCTATAACCGATAGATTGGTATGGAAGTAAGCGTTGACATTTCCTATCTTTATGTCCTTCTCTTCACCCTCTATATCCACGGTGATCTCTGTCTTGGTCATCTCATCCAGCAGATCTTTCGCTTTCTCCACGCCCTCGTCCGTCAAGCTATAGGTCTTTCTCTTCTGCTTCTTGCCCTCAATCCTGTTACTCTCCTGGTTCAGAAGATCGTCTTTGATCAGTCTTCTAACGGCGTAAGATACCGTGTTCTGAGGCAGTCCTATCTCGTCAGCTATACCCTCCTGGGTCACCTCCACAGGCTGAGTGTAGTTGTCCTCTATCCCGCAGTAATCCAGAAGATGGACGAGCACTTTTTCCTTGGCGGTGAAATTCTTAGACATCTGCATTTAGTATTAGGGGGGGCTGATATAAGAAAGTTATTGATATATCGACATAGGATTTATCTATGAGTTTCAGTACCATTTCAGTAAGTCATAGGATATCTTTTCATCTCGTTAGATATCCTCTCGGCCATCCAATTGGTGCCTATATCCGAGAAACAAAGCGCTGCTTTTCTGTAGTTTTCAGCCGTCCCCTGGCGGTCTTGTTTTTTCTCCTTCAATTTGGCCATGGAAAAATAGCTGATACCCAATTCAAAGGAGAGTCCGAGACCTTGATAGAGGGTTATTGCCTTGTTCAGGGACTCCTCGGCCCTCTCCATTATCCCGGTCTCCATGTAGGCCTTGCCCAGTAGAGCGTAAGTGAACGCCTGGTCCTCCTTCCTGTCGAGCTTCGATAGTACCTCGTTAGCCTGTTCACCCACCTTTATAGCCCTGTCATAATCGCCGTTCTCCATGTGGCACTCCGCTAAAGCCAGGTAGGCAGAGGACTTCAATCTCCAATATCCCAGCGTCTTCGATTCATCTATCGGTCTATCCAGATATTCACCGTCATATTCCAGTTCTTTGAGCACCCTATAAAGAGAGCCTGTTCCCCTCAAGCCCTCCGTATCTCTGTTCTTTTCTTCGAGCTCGTTCCAGTGCTTCAGTCCCATCTTGAACGGCTCTAACGAGTCCTGCAGGTTACCCTCGCCTCTTTCGAGCCTAGCGAGTATGAAGTAAGAGGAAGTAAGCAGATATTCGTCCTCTTCTTCTATCAAGAAATCGATAGCTTGGCGAAGGTTTTCCATAGCCTTTTCGTACTCACCTATCTTCTCCCACACCTCGCCCAAACGAAGGTGAACCACACCGAGAAGCCCCTCTCTAGACGAAACGGGTCCTTCCTTCAACTCGGCCTTAGCATCTTCGTATTGGGTGACCGCACTCTTATACTTCCCTTCTTTTTCCAAAGTTTTAGCTAGACCTAAGCGGGCCTTTACCCTCCTCTCGGTATTGTTTGTTTCATCTATTATATCATGATATAAATCCCTAGCACCGCTGAGGTCAAATGAGTTCTGCCTCGCCTCCGCTTCCTTATAAAAAAGTTCCTCTCTATCTTCACTAGATAGACCCTGCTCCTTCTCCAAAACCAATCCGATCACACTGCCCAGTGTCTCGCCATAACCTGAATCTATAATATCCCGACCGTTCTCCTCGACCCGCTCTACAAAGGTGTCGTTATCACCCACCTTAGCTAGATGAAATAATTCTTCAAGCATCTCTTCGATGTCCTTCGATGTTTCCTTTGCATAGTATCTAGCAGCCACCTGATGCATGTTCCTTTTCACCCTACTTGACATCCTAGATAGCCTCCAATGCCTGACGGATGGATGAACGAACAGTCCATCTTTTGCAGTTCTATCGACGAGCGGTGAGACCACGAGCATATCTATAGCCTTTGTACTTATCTCCCTGGGGCTGGTATTCTTCAATCTTCTCTTTTCTACTGGTTCTCTGAAGACCGAGAGATAACCCAGAACCATCATTTCCTGGAAGGTTAGCTTTGTGACCGCCAGGGTTCTTAGTAGATCATCCAGCGACCCCTCAGTTTCTATATTGAAATGTTGACTTATAGACCAGAACAACATCGTCTCGGAACCCTCAGTCTCAAGCTCGAAGTGGGTCATATCTGTATCCTCTCGGTCCGTTTCTTTTTTAACGCTGTCCCGGGTGAATACGAACCTTAGGTTGGTCAACTCCGTGAGTTTTTTAGCCATGAACATAAACTCGTCCGCTACCTGCATATTCAGGTGGGCGTCGTCAAGTATGAAGACCACTGGTTTATAGTTCAAGTCCCTCTTCAGATTCTTCACCGCTGTCTCTACATCTATCCAGTCTACCGCCTCGATATAGGCAGATAAACGGTGTTTTCCTATCCCATCTAAAAAGTCGGAAAGTTCCCGCCAATAGTATATACGGGTATGCCATCCTTCTGCCTTGAAATAGAAGATATTCGTTTCTTCTCGCACAGATTCTATCAAAGAGTGCAGATAGGTTGTCTTCCCGCTCCCTGCTGGACCTACGAGTAAAAAGGGCTCTCTACCCTTCATCCACCATCTCTGAAATTGCTGTGTTAGACTGACAGTAAAGTCCTTCACCGGTAGACCTGGAGCATGGGTCACGTAGGCCTTCTCTTTATCTTCCTGATTCAGATTCAGGTGACCGTCCTCCACTCTTTTTAGGAGGTCGGTCAGGCTCAAGCTCTGCTGGAAGTATTTGCTCACGTTGCCAAGTGTGATCTCTCTCTCGCCACCTATCATCTCTACTGTGACCGGGGAATCGCTCATCTCATCTCTTGTATCCTTCGCCTTTTCCAGACCCTTGTCGGTGAGGTGATATGCCTTCCTCTTCTGCCTCTTGCCCTCGATCCTTCTGGTCTCCTCTGTAACAAGCCCTTCCTCGACCAGATCCTGAAGAGCATAAGAAACCGTGCTCTGCTGTAGCCCCAGTCTTTTGGCCAGTCCACCTTGGGTGACCTCGACCGGCTGGGTATATTCACCCTTGATATCCTGGTAGTTCAGCAGATGGACCAGGATCTTATCCTTCGCTAGAAATTTTCTTCCCATCAGCAAGTATAAAATTATTGGTTGGCAGTATATGAACGTTTCTCTATTTATCCAAAAATGCGCTTCAAAGCCAAAGAATATAATTACTTTCTATATCCATTACTTATTGGTATTATGCCCGAGAAGATACAGGTAAAGATAGACGATCTCACGTTGAAAGGCGAGCTGAAGGATACTGGATGTGCCCAGAGCATATACGAAAAACTTCCCCTGGAATCGTCCTTCCAGAAATGGGGGGAGGAGTTCTACTTCGATATCGGTTTAGATATGGAACTGGACGACACGGCTAGAAAGGAGGTCTCTATCGGAACGATAGGTTACTGGCCCATGGGGAATGCCCTGGCCATCTTCTTCGGCCCGACTCCGGAGTCCGAGAGGATGGAGCCCGTGGCGGCCAGCGAGGTCAATATTGTTGGCAATCTGAACTCCGCCGAAAGACTGAGGGGGGTCTGTGACGCGGACACGATAAGGATAGAGAAGCTGTAAAGTGAAGTATATCCCGCACCATAAAAATAATAATAGAAGCTGTTCTATCCGAGGACGAGACAATGAAGGACCGTGAAGATTCTCTAGATGAAGATATCGAGCTCATCAAGGATTTTATAAGAGATAAAGTAGAGGAGGCGAACTCAGACGGTGTGGTTCTGGGTCTATCCGGAGGTTTGGATTCAACTACTACACTCAAGCTCGCCATCGACGCTCTGGGAAGCGAGAACGTACACGGTATAGTCA
>CAYMXS010000017.1:0-36851 GCA_964394465.1 uncultured Thermoplasmata archaeon
CCATGGCGAGGTCGGCGCCTCCACCTAGGCCTATAGCTAGAGTCGTCGGCGGGCAAGGCTTACCGGCCATCTCGGCTACGTGATCTAACACGATCTCCTTTACACCTTTTAGACCTCTACCGGGAGTCATCATGACCAATTTGCTCATGTTCTCGCTACCTCCTCCCTTGGGCATCGCGTGAATGGTGACTTCGTCGCCTTCAACTACGTCCCAATGTATAGCTGGAATGAACCTTCCTGTGTTGTCGCCGCTGTTCTTGTCCTCTATGGGATCTATTGCGTTGGGTCTCAGGGGGACCTCTTCCGTGGCTTTTCTTACCGACCTTGTGAGTATATCTTTCAATCTTCCAGTGTATTTAAAATCCGCTCCGACTTCGACGAAAAACGTAGGAGTGCCGGTATCCTGGCATATCGGTCTCTCCTCGTCCTTTCCCACTTCGATATTTTCTAGTATCGCGTCCAGTTGAACCTTCGGGCCCTCATCCTCCTCTTCTTCTCTAGCTTTCTTGAGAGCCTCTTCAGTTTCTGGTGTTACTCTGGTCACTGCCTTCTTTATGGCCTCTACGAGGACATCTTCAACCTCATCTTCTTTCATGCTATCAGCAGTGCCGGATGAAAGGAGGTGTAATAAAGCGTTTCGGTTAGGTAATATTCTATATCAAGAAACATCTTCCAAGCCAAAAATATAGTAAAAAAAGAAAAGGGTTTTTTCTCTGCCAGTATGGTCCAAGTACCTACTCTATCTCTTCCTCGCTGTCGAATTCGTCTATGTCCTCTTCAAACGAATCCTCCTCTTCCAGTGCCTCTTCTTCCTCGACGTACTCTTCATCTAACGGTTCTTCTTCCATGGGCTCCTCGGTTCCACCTTTGAGCTTCCAGTAGGCTATCCCTGAGATGATCAGTACAGCGACTATGATGAGCAGTATATACGGTAGCATCCCTAGACCAGTGTCCTCTGCTCCACTTCCAGTTTCTTCATCTTCGACCGTTATCTCCACCGTGCTGTTATCCGCATTACCTGCAAGGTCCGATACGGTCAGTTCGACGGTGTATTCACCCTCTTCATCGAAGGTATAACTGACCGTTTCACCGTAGAATTCCTCTCCATCTATGATCCACGTATAGTTGTTCACTCCTACATCGTCCGTGGAAGAACCCGCGTCAAGGGTCATCTCTTCTCCTGTCTGTACCGTCGTACTGTCCACGTCGATAGAGGCCTCCGGCGATGTGTTGTCCTCGTCCATGGTGGTGAAGGACCAAGTGTTAGATCGCGTTTCCAGGTCGCTGTCGTTCGCCACGGCGTACCAATCGTATGTGGTTCCGTGCTCCAGGCCAGACCAGGTTATCGAGACCCGCTCTCCGTCTGCGGCGTTGCTCACCGTTTGTATCTCACTGCCGTCCGAGGCGTCGTAGAAGGTAACATCCATCGTATCTCCGTCGGGATCAGAAACGTTAACGGACAGCTCAGGACTCGTTGGGACATCATCAGCTCCATCGACTGGATTAGGATCTATGGGAGCGTCAGGCACATTGTTTGCTGAGCTGGAAGTGTTGAATGACCAGGTGGACGATGTTACCGTCTCAGCCCCATCGCTCACCTCGACGTACCAGCGATACTCTTGCCCGTGCTCTAGACCGGACCAAGTACCGGATGCCGTTCCCCCGTCAGATACTCCTGGAGCCGTGTCTATAACACTTTCATCCGAGGCGTCATAGAATGTGACGTCCATGGTATCGCCGTCTGGGTCCGAAACATCAACAGACAAGGTCACCTCGATACCGATACCGGTAGCTCCATCCTCTGGGTTTGGATTAGCGGGCGGATCCGGAGGACTATTTGAACTGGGTTCCTCCGTGGTGAATGACCAGGTCATGGATTGAGTTTCTACCTGGCTGTCATTGGCGATAGCGTACCATTCATAGGTCGTACCGTCGGCTAAGCCTGACCATGTCACTGATGCCTGACCACCGCTAGAAATGCCGGAGGCGGTTTCTATAACGCTGTCATCCGAGGCGTTGCAGAACGTCACATCCATAATGTCTCCGTCCGGGTCTGAGACGTTCACTGAGAGGGTTACGCTTGTACTGACTCCAGTAGCTCCGTCCATCGGGGAAGGATCAATAGGTTCGTCCGGTGCGTGGTTCACGTCTTCAGTTGTGAAAGACCAGGTCGAGGACCGATTTTCTGCCTGGCTGTCATTAGCGATGGCGTACCAGCTATATGTAGTATCTTCAGATAGTCCAGACCAGGTCACGGAGGCCTGGCCTCCGCTTGAAACCCCTCCAGCAGTATCTATAACACTGTCGTCTGAGGCGTTACAGAATGTCACGTCCATGGGGTCTCCATCGGGGTCAGATACATTGACCGACAGTGTGACGCTCGTACTTACATCTGAAGCTCCGTCAGAGGGTAAGGGGTCGGTCGGCTCGTTGGGTACATCGTTCACATCGACTGTTGTGAAAGACCAGGTCGAGGACTGGGTTTCTAAGACGGTATCGTTAGCCACGGCGTACCAATCGAACGTTGTCCCGTCATCCAGATCATACAGAGGAATCGAAGCGGTGTCACCATCGGAGACCCCGTGGTGCGTACCGATCCAACTATCATCTGCATAGTAGAATGAGACGTTCATAGCATCTCCATCTGGGTCTGATACCGTTACTGAGAGATTAACCGTTGTAGCTACACCTGTAGCACCGTCAGCCGGTGACGGGTTCGTCGGTGCATCGGGTGCTAGATTGCTTGAAGCGGTGGTGAAAGACCAGGTATTGGATTGTGTCTCGTCGATGCTGTCATTTGCTACGGCGTACCATTGATAGGTCGTACTTTGAGAAAGCCCGGACCAACTGATCGAGGTCGTACCGTTACCCACGTAGCTGTTCGATCCTATCCAGCTATCGTCCGATGCGTCATAGAAGTCGACTTCCATCAGATCTCCATCTGGGTCTGACACATCCACTGAGAGGGTGGGACTCGTTCCTATCCCAGTAGCACCGTCCGCCGGTGAAGGGTTCGTCGGTGCATCGGGTGCTTGATTTGAGCCAGCAGGGCTGAACTCTACCTTGTCCAGCCATCCACAGTCCTCATTCTCGCTGATACTGATATCCTTCTCGTAGGACCAGCGCAGTGTATGACTTCCGGAGGAAAGTGTATAACTTTCTTTCTCCCATGATGTAACACCGGATATATTATTGGTGAATAACCCGTCTATGTAGAATTTTAAGTTATCATAGATGTTCTCGGAAGACACCTTCCAGTAGAAACTCAGGTTGCCGGCCCCACCGACTGTCGTCTCTACATAGGACACCTGTTCGTCCGATATATTGCCGCTCTCCGCCGCGTCGCTGTCGTTGTTGTACTCCGTTGCCTGGCCGAACCAGGAGGCGTTACCACCAGTTGACCAAGAGAGGTTCGTGTTGTCCACCGCCTCTCCTATAGATATGGTCGTGGAGGATTCACCGATAGAGTAGAGATTCTGGTCGGCCGATCCAACGTATATCCTCCCATCACTGCCTATGGCCGGTGAGGACCATACACGTCCACCGGTGCTGAAGTTCCACTTCTCAGAGCCATCCGGGTTCACTGCATACAGCTTATCATCCCTGGAACCAACATATACGGTACCGTCCTTACCGATGGCCGGCGAGGAGACGACCTCGTTGCCGGTGGTGAAACTCCATCTCTCCGAACCGTCTGGATTCACGGCGTACAGTTTACCATCTTTAGAACCCACATAGATGGTTCCGTCCTCCGCTATAGCAGGACTGGAAGTCACGTTGCCTCCCGTTGAAAAGCTCCATCTCTCGGTACCGTTGGGGTATATTGCATAGAGGTTGGAATCGTATGAACCGATGTAGATGGTGCCATCGCTTCCTATAGAGGGCGAGGACGAGATATGGTCGTTGGTGGTGTACATCCATTTCTGGGTCCCGTTCGGATAGATGGCGTACAATCTATGGTCTCCCGAGCCCACATAGATGGTACCGTCCGAGCCGATGGCCGGTGATGAATGTACCCAATTGGCCGTTGAGAAGCTCCATTTTGGGGTACCGTTGGGGTTAAGGGCGTATAGATTCGTGTCGTATGAACCGACGTAGATGGTGCCGTCAGGAGCTACAGTGGGCGAGCTCTGTATCATAAACCCAGTCGAAAAGTTCCACTTTTCAGTACCATTTGAATCATGGATAGCATATAGATTGCTGTCCCAGGAACCCACGTATATGGTTCCGTCAGGTCCGATAGCGGGTGCCGGATCAACATCGCTCCCGGTAGAGAAGTTCCACTTTTCAGTGCCATCATGATTGACAGCGTACAGCATATCGTCCTTCGAGCCCACATAGATGGTGCTGTCGTTACCGATCACCGGTGAAGACGCTATCCAACCGCCGGTGGAGAAGCTCCATTTTTCAGCTCCGTCCACATGACTTGTATTGTATGGACTCCTACCGGTGTGATTCAGATCGTGATGGAACATGGGCCATGGTGCCCCTGTAGATGTTGTCTCGGTGGTAAAACTCCATGTGGTGGATTGGGTCGAATCGGTTCCGTCGTCAGCTACAACGTACCACTGATAGGTCGTTCCGGATAAAAGACCGGACCAGCTCACCGAGGTCGTACCATTGTTCACGTTGCTGTTAGATCCGATCAGGCTGTCATCGGAGGCGTCATAGAAAGACACGTCCATGGTATCTCCTTCCGGGTCTGAGACGTCAGCCGATAAGGTTGGAGAAGTACTGATACCCGTAGAGCCGTCAGCAGGTGATGGATTAGTCGGTGCATCTGGGGCCTGATTTTGAGTGGTAGATGTGAACACAACTTTGTCCAGCCATCCACGGTCCTCGTTTTGGCTGATACTGCCGTCTTTTTCATAGGACCAGTTCAGGGTATGGCTGCCTGAGGAGATCGTGTAGGTCTGCTGCATCCACGAGGTGACCCCTGAGATATGGTCCTGTAACGTGTTATCTATATAGAACTTCAGATAATCCCAGGACTCTTCTGAGGATACCCTCCAATAGAAGCTCAGGTTACCGGGACCCGAGACCGTTGTCTGAACATAGGAAGTCTGTTCATCCGATACATTTCCGCTCTCCGCCGCATCGCTGTTGTTGTTGTACTCCTCCGCTTGCCCGAACCATGAGGCGTTACCACCGGTTGACCATGATAGGTTGGTATTATCCACCGCTTCGCCTATGGGCAGGGTGGGGATGGTCGTAAAATTCCAGGTAGTAGATTGGGTCGTATCCCCTCCATCGTCCACTATTACATACCATTCGTAGGTCGTTCCCTCGTTCAGCCCGAACCAGGTACCTGTAGCGGTCCCACCGCTGGACACGCCGCTAGCCGTGTCGATGATACTGTTATCCGAGGCGTCGTAGAACGTGACGTCCAAGGTATCGCCGTCGGGGTCTGAAACGTCTACGGATAGTTGTGGATCCAGTGAAACTCCCGTGCTGCCGTCAGCGGGACTTGGATTTGAAGGCTGAAAGGGCGCATCGTTAACTACCAGGTCGTCCCACCAGAGATCGTAGCTGTTGCCGGCGTTTCCATAAGACAGTTCTAGGTAGTAAAAACCTTCAGAAGAGACCGTACGATCGATGGATTCGTTGTCTGTTGTGGAATGACTCGTAGCTAATTCGACTCCGGTTTCATTATAAAGCCTCAAGTCTATATCGCCCTGGCTGTGATCGAAAGTACAGTTGGCCACCAACCGTTCACTCCCTGAGAAGGCGTATATCTGGTACCAGTCGTCGTCCGCCTGTATACCGGGACCGTCGATGAAACTGAGCCAGCTACCATCGTTACTGGTAATATTATAGGCTGAAGATAGGTTATCGTTTTCTTCGTATGCGTCGTCAGTGGTGAACGACCAAGTGACCGAAGTGTTGGATAGGTCTCCATCTTGGGCGACCGCATACCACTGGTAGGTCGTAGCGGGTGAGAGTCCACTCCAAGTGACCGATGTTGTCCCGTTGGTGACTCCAGTATTGTTCCCTATCTCGCTATCATCGGAGGCATCGTAGAATGAGACCGTCATCGTGTCTCCGTCTGGGTCTGAAACGTCTACTGATAATGATTGACTCGTGCCGGGGACTGTTGCCCCATCTACAGGTGAAGGATTTGTCGGTTCAGCCGGCGGTGAATTGGAAGTGGTGCCCTTATCGTCCCACCTCAGGTCGTAGGTGTTACCTGCATCGCTGAAATAGACCCTGATGTAATAGGTTCCGCTCGACACAACGGTTGTATCTATAGTTTCGTTATCGGATGTTGATGAGCTAGAATCTACCGAGAACCCATCAGAATCATACAAAGCCAGATCTATATCGCCCTGGCTGTGATCGAAAGTACAGTTGACCACCACCCGTTCATATCCTGAGTTGACGTATATCTCGTACCAGTCTTCGTCTGACTGAACACCAGTTCCGTTTATATCTGTCAACCATTCTGTTTCGTTGTTGACCAGATCATATGCTGAGGTCCGTGCATCGTTGTCCTCGTAGGCGTCATCCGTGGTGAATGACTGGTCTATCCTATCCCAGTCGACGCCGTCCTCGGCTAGCGCTGTCCAGTTGTATGTCGTACCCGGTTCCAGATCGTCCCAGACGAAAGAGCCGGTGCTCCCGTTCTCCACCCCCTTGTCTATACCGATCACTGAAGAATTGTCGGAGTTGATGAAGTGCACGTCCATGACATCTCCGTCGGGGTCTGAGACGTCAGCGCTCAGTCTGGGACTCAACTCGATGCCCGTGGCTCCAGGTGCGGGATAGGGATTCGTCGGAGCGTCCGGGACCCCATTGGTGGTGAAGTTCCACGTTGGCGAGCTCACGCTCGTACTAGTATCGTCAGCCACTGCGTACCACTCGTACGTTTTTCTCTCATCTAGACCGGTCCACTGAACGGATGCGTTCCCACCGCTCGGGACGTTTGAAACGGTGCCTATTACGCTGTCATCAGAACCGTCGTAGAATGTGACGTCCATGTTCTGACCGCTCCCGTCGTAAACGGTGACGTTCAGTTCAGGACCGGGACTCGCCTGCACCCTCGGTGAGCCGTCTGCTGGCTTTGGGTTTTTGGGCGGAAGCGGCGTATCTGTATCATCCCACCAGAGGTCGTAAAAATTGCTCTCATCGTCCCCGTCCACCCGTATATAATAGGTACCTCCGGATTCGACCTTGTGGTGGAGTGTCTCGTTGTCCGTTTCAGACGTACTCGAAGCCACGCAGAGTCCGCTGCCGTTATACAGACTAAGGTCTATATCTCCAGAGGAATGGGTGAAATTCGCCTTGACAGTCACGTGCTCATAACCACCATTCACTTCTATCTCGTACCAGTCCTGGTCCGCCTGTCTGCCGTATCCCTGCATCGAGGTCAACCATCTCGTCTCATTTCCGGTTATATCATAGGCGGTCAGATGACCGTCGTTATCCCCGTATGGGTCATCGGTAAGGAAGTAATAGAAATCAGACGACGTGGTGTTCGTACCGTCGTCAGCGATAGCGTGCCAGAAGTAGGGCCAATTGTCTGTAAGGCCGTTCCACGTCACGGAAGCTATATCACCGCTTGCAACGTTATTATCCGTGCCTATCACGTTCCCGTAGTTATCCTTGAAGGTCACGTCCATGGAGTCACCGTCTGGATCCCTTACATCCACCATGAGAGTAGTTAAATCCTGACCTTCAGAAAGAGTATCTTCGTCCTCGGGATATGGATCGCTCGGTTTGGTGGGCGGACGATTATCCGTAGACGGCGTCGCGTTGGCCTCAACGCTAGGGTCGGATTCACCTATCGGATTCTCCGCGGTCACATAGTAATAATACTCGTTACCGTTGCTGACCGATGTGTCCGTGTAGGTCTTCGTGGAAGCGGAGACGCTGGTCAGGAAGGACTCCCCGCCAGGCGAAGTCCCTCTGTAGATGTTGTACCCAGTGACATCTCTACCCCCTTCATCATCCGATGTACCCCACCATAGATTCACTTCTCCATCATCCCCTCCAGCGATGAAGAAAGGCGGCTTCGAGGGTACTCCTTCCACGGCGTATTTCAGGTCTCCAGCCGTGCCGTCGTAGTACGCTATCCTGGGATGGCCGTTCTTCCCGATGGCTATAGAGGTATCCCACATGAACGTAGCACTGTCATCCACGGTTTCCCTCCCGAAGGAGGTGTCGTCCCTCCCATATTTTAGACTCGAGTTATCGTTGTTCAGGTAACTCACATGTGGGTCGTCATCCTCGTCCAAGATGATAGACGTCGAGGAGCCCACGTCACCAGCGTAATCAACGTGATAACAGGACCAATCGTCGAGACCCTGCTCAGCTATCTTCAGGTTTCCGAAGGTTTCATCGTAGTAGGATATCGTGGCGTACCCTTCGCTGCTCACAGCTATGGAATTGTATCTACCCACTCTTCCCCCGCTGTCCACGATGCGTGTTGTATAGTCCAACGAACCGCTGGTATAACCGTACCCGTCACAGCAGACCAGGTCGTCGGCCTGTGTGTCATAGAAGCTTATGATAGGCAGGTCGTCAGTATCCATGGCTAGAGAGAAGTCACCGAAATACGAGTTCCCCCAGAGTGCCTGAAGTTTGTGCCAGCTGCCCATGTCGTCACGGTAGGCGTACCTGATGGCTTCATCATTGGTGGTAAAATAACAGATATGGGGGTCGTCTTCATTATCGAGTCCCAAAGATATGTCGTGGTCCACCATGTAATTTATATTGTCTAAAACGGTCGCACCCTGCCAGTTGTCGTTGCTGTCGTACCAACCATATCTGAGTTCACCGCTGACAGTATAGGCTATATGAGGGTTATCAGAACTATCTATGGCCAGTGAGGCTGAGGGAAAATCCGGAACCGCGATGTTGACCGTTCTTCTCTGCCAGGTTGTTCCGTCCCAGGTTGCATACATTAGATTGTTGGCACCTCCATCCCAGTAAGCTATATGGGGAAAACCACTGCTGTCCACGGCCAGAGAAGGGCCCATCCCGGCATCTCCATACGTATCAACTGTTTCCTTCAGCCATCCTGAAGATATGCCCGACTTCGGGTACGTATCTTTCTTATCATAATCCATCTGTACCGTGTCTTCTGTCATTTTATCTCTTCCGTCTACATCTTCCAGATGTATGCAGTCAGCTTCGCCCGGAAGAACTATCGTCAGTGCACTCAAAAGAAGGAATGTCGCTACAGCCACTGAGATCAACTTTTTTCCACTCACACTTCCTATAATATCCGATTGAATCATCATATTCTAGCCTCGTATAAATAGACGAGAACGAGAGGCCTTAAAAGTAGGTCTTATATATAACCCCCCTGGTAGAAGGTATAACAGTTTTATATCACCACCTATATAGACTATCGATGAAGCCTGCTACGGGAAGAGAGAAGATACTTTTGACTCTTCTAGGCAAGGGAGACTATGAGGACGAGACTTTGGTCCCTTACAGCACCTGCCAGCAGGGTCTGAGCGAATCAATCGATGTCTCTCAGCCCAGGGTGGCTCAACTCGTGAAGAAATTAGAAGAAAAAGGGTTGCTGAAGGAGGACAAGAAGCACGTGGTAGGCTTGAAGAGACGGAGGAAGGTCTATTTTTTGACGGCTAACGGTACCAGGAAAGCAGAGGACTGCATAAAAAGATTAAAAGAGAAAGAGGTGACCGTAGAGACCAAGAACAGTGAAGAGACCATCAAACTCGGCTCCGTAGACAAGTATATAGATTCTAAACGTCCGCTGTTGACGGCACTCAACAGGTTGAACGGTGAAGGAAAGATAGACCTCACTGAGCGGAAAGTGCGAACCCGGGATGTGTTCGTTGACCGTGAAGAAGAGATGAAGGTATTGGAACAGGAATCCAAAAATATCAACACAGAGGGTAGAAAGGTCCTCTTCCTAAAGGGTGAAGCGGGTATAGGGAAGACCAGTCTGATATCAGAGTTCAGGAGCCAGCTGACCAGTGGTGAACAGGAATTTCTTTCTGGGAGGGCCTATTTTGATAACGCGGAGCCTTACCTGCCATTCAAAGAGGCATTCAAAAAATACAACTTAGATAGTCCAACCGAGATCTTCTCCTTCTCCAGTGATGAAGGGGATGATATAGAGAACATGGAAAGGCAGTCTGTCTACTACGAGACGGCTGAAACCGTCAGAAATATCGCATCTAGAAAGCCTTTGATAATCTTCTTTGACGATCTCCAGTGGGCGGATAGGTCTAGTCTCCAGCTGCTTTACTATCTTTCTGACAACATAGACGATCATCCCGTCCTCTTCATCTGCACTTTCAGGCCAGAGGATGTCTCCGATGAACACCCTCTAAAAGAGATAATACAGCGGATGTCTCGCTCGCATCTGTATCATGAGATCGATCTAGACCCGTTAGGATGGGAGGATACAGAAGAGATAATCATCAATCTCCTGGGTCAGGATGATATACCTTCCGACTTCGTCAAGCTCATACACAGGATAACTGAAGGTAATCCTCTTTTCATAAAGGAATGCACAGAGCAGATGCTGGAAGGAGGGATAATAGATCCCAAAGATGAAGAATACCCAGAAGATAAAGATGATATAGAGATACCCCGGATAATAAACGATATAATCGATAAACGGATAAGGAGATTGGACGATGATACTAGGAATGTCCTTGACATAGGCAGTGTTGTCGGAGAAGATGTGCCTTTCTCATTGATCCTGAGCGTATTAGATATGGATGAACTGGAGCTGTTGAACCATCTGGATATACTGGTCGGTAGTGATCTTTGGGAAGACGAACCCAACGAGGAGATGTTCTATTTCTCCCACGGTCTGATCCAGTTGGCCGTTTACGAGAACATTTCTGAAACGATAAGGAAGAGATATCATCTGAGGATAGCGGAAACTTTGGAAAAAATTTATGAAGATGATATAGAGGACCATCTTACCAGTCTGGCATTTCACTATGAAAGAGCTGGAGAACGCGAAAAGAGTGTGGGTTATTATATCGAAGCCGGACAGAGAGCGAAGGAACTCTATGCCCACGAGGACGCTATCCAGATGTACGAAAAGGGTTTAGACCTGTTGGAAGCGATGGACAATTCGAGACACAGTGAAGAAGAAATAAAGGAGTTGATGGGTGATTCCTATAGGGTGTTAGGGGAATACGATAAGAGCAGGGATGCCTTCAGGAGCTGTGTACAACAAACCGATGACACGGCAAATAAAGCTAGATGCCATTGGAAGATCGGATGTACATATCTAGACCAGGGTGATTATGAGCTGGCGCTTGAGACTCTAGATAGAGGGCTAAAGACTCTAGAAGAAGAGAACTGGATCAAGTGTAGGCTGTTGGACAGAAAGGGCTGGGCGCTAATGAGAGAGGGTGAATACGAAGAAGTAGCTCCGATCTTTAGAGGAGAAAAAAAGGTGGCTGAAAGTATCGACGATGAAAAAGAGATTGCCCAGGCCCTGCATAACCTTGGTTCATTATCCCTGAAGAGGGGAAGATTCAATGAAGCCGAAGATCGCTTCCAGGAGGCTATCGAATTACGAGAAGAGATAGATGACAGGAAGGGGTTATCCTCCTCTTATAACAACTTGGGCGTAGTTCATTCTAACAGAGGGGATCTTGAAAGCTCTCTAGAGTATCTCAACAAGAGTTTAGAGATGGTCGAAGAGATGGGTGATATCCGCTCCTATTCTCTGACCCTTCTGAATATAGGTGAAGAGTATTATAATATGGGTGAACTGGACAAGGCTTTGGATAGATACAATGAGAGCCTTTCAGTGAAGGAAAAGATAGACGATAGGGAAGGGATGGCGTTCTGCTACAACTATATCGGTGAAGTCTACAGGGAGAAAGGGGCTGTTTCGAAGGCGAGAGAAAGTCACGAGAAAGGTCTGGAAATAGCGGAGAATATCAATAATCAAAAGATGGTCATCAACTCCCTTTTGAGCTTGGCACAGGATGAATTGGATAGGTCCAATACCGATGAAGGAACTTCACTGGCTGAGGACGCTCTTGAGAGAACCAAAGAGAGCGGTTTGAAGAGTCAGCTCTCCAAGGCAAAGAGGATCATGGGTAAGGCATACAGATTGGACGGAAAAGATGAGAGAGCAGAGCATGAATTGAGAGAGGCACTCGATGAGATGGGGGATGGTGGAGATAAAAAAGAAAGGGGCAAGATCCTGTATGAACTAGGTCTGCTCTGTGCCGACAGGGATGAAGAGAACTGTGAGAAGTATCTGAAGGAAGCCTCAGACTCTTTTCAGGACATAGGGATGGAACTCTGGATGGAGAAGACCGAGGATCATATCGACAGTATATAAATACGGGATAACTTCTTAGGAAAATGACCGAACGATAGGTGGAGATACATGTTCGATCACTGGTACCTTTACCTGCTCTTGGGGATCGGGACGATAATATTTCCACTGCTGGTGGGCTATTATATCAGGGATAAGACCAAGTCTAAAGGGCTCTACTTTTTAGGAGCTATAGGTCTCCACTTTTTGGGAGCCTTTTTACGCGCTCCAGCAGGCTATTACTACGGCAATTTCTGGTTGGCTGAAGCTTTAGCTGGGGCTGTTGCTCTCATCGGCCTATACCTGATCTATCGTTATAAACCGGAGAAAGTATTTCAGGATAAAGAGACTCTCTTCGAGGATGACTGGGGTGATCACGAAAGAGTGGAGGAAGAAGAGAATAGAGACCAATAAATGCCGATTCTATGGGGCAAAAAGAGAAACCTTTAAATAGAATTATAAACACTATATGGTAATTAAATAATGTTAAATGACGCAAATCACCGTAATACTCTGAGCCAACCTGGAGATATGAGCGAAAATATTATATCCCCGTTCTGTTTGCCCATTCACGAAGTCACCCTCATGGTAGGTGTATCATGAAAAAAGACGTGCTCGTTATAGGCGGTGGAATTTCCGGCGTACAGACTGCCCTTGATTTGGCTGATAAGGGATATGAAGTTGTTCTTGTTGACAGAAAATCCAGTATTGGGGGGAATATGGTAAAATTGGACAAGACTTTCCCGACCAACGACTGTTCTATCTGTATCTCGGCCCCTAAGATGGTCGAGGTGAGTAGGCATGAAAACATACAGCTCATGACCTACTCGGAAGTCAAGGACGTGTCTGGCAGCGCTGGAGGTTTCAACGTCAACATATGGAAAAGAACAAAATACGTTGATCCAGAAGCTTGTACGGCCTGTGCTGACTGCGAAGAGGTCTGTCCGGTGGAGGTTCCGAATGAATTCGACGAGGAGCTATCGAGTAGAAAGGCGATCTACGTCGAGTATCCGCAGTCGGTCCCGCTGACCTATACCATCGACTATGATAACTGCGTTGGATGTGGAGCCTGTGAAAGGGTCTGCGAACCGGAAGCGATCCGATTCTTGGAGCAGTCGCAGGATATCGAACTGGAAGTGGGCAGCATAATCGTGGCCACTGGCTACGAGATGATGGAACCCGACGTCTGGAGAGAGGAATACGGCTATGAAGAATACGATGACGTCATAACGGCCATGGAGTACGAGAGGCTGCTCTCTTCGTCCGGGCCTACAGAGGGCGAGGTTTTGAAGCCGTCCGATGGGGAAGAGCCCGAGAGCGTTGCCTGGATACAGTGCGTCGGTTCCAGATGTAAACAGAAGGGCATGCCTTACTGTTCTAGAGTATGCTGCATGTACGCCACGAAGGAAGCGTCCATAACCATAGGAGACAATCCCGATATAGATACCTATATACATTATATGGATTTACGCGCGTACGGGAAGGACTTCCAGCAGTACTACGAGAAGGCGGAAGAAGATGGCGTAAATTACCTGAGAGGCAGACCATCGAGGGTATACGAGACCGAGGAAGGTAAACTCGCCATAGAGTATGAGGACACTGAAAAGGGAGAGGTGACGACGAACGAGGTGGATATGGTCGTTCTATCTTCCGCGATCGTTCCGTCCAGGGGTAACGAAGAACTGGCCGATATATTGAACATAGAGGTGGATGAGAACGGGTTCTTCGAATCCAAAGATATGCTGACCGCCCCTATGGACTCCACCCGTAAAGGCATCTATCTAGCGGGCTGTTCTCAAGCACCAAAAGATATACCGGACAGCGTTGCCCAAGCCAGCGGCGCCGCGGCAAGAGCCATAGAGACCATCAAAGATAGAGAGAGAAAGGGAAGACCAGAAAAGCCTGAAGAGAGAGATATCACGGAGGAAGAGCCGCGGATAGGCGTCTTCGTGTGTCACTGCGGTAAGAACATCGCCAATTACGTGGATATCGATAGCGTGGTTGAGACCTTGAAGGACATACCTGAGGTCAAGTACGTCGACGATACGATGTTCGCCTGTTCTGAGGACGCCCAGGCCGAGATGAAGGACGCCATAGAGGAACATAAACTTAACAGGCTGGTCGTTTCCGCCTGTTCCCCAAGGACTCACGCCGATGTTTTCAAGGATACCATGGAGGAAGCGGGGCTGAACCGCTACCTATTCGAGATGGCTAACATACGGAACCAGTGCAGCTGGGTACATAGTGACGATCCGGAGAGGGCCACGCAGAAAGCTAAGATACTGACAAAGATGGCCGTTGCTAAAGCCAAACGTTTAGCCGCTCTACAGGAACATGAGATAGAGGTCGGTGACAGAACGACCGTCATCGGTGGAGGACCCGCCGGCATGAGAACTGCTTTGAGTCTGGCCGATGCCGGTCAGGATGTAACGCTCATAGAAAGAGAAGACAAGCTGGGAGGCAAGCTGAACCGTCTCAACACGCTGTTCCCCTCCGATATAGACGCTGGAGAACTAGCCAGACAGTTATCCCATCAGGTGGACGAGGCCGATAACATAGAGGTAAGGACCTCGGTAGAGGTCGAAGACGTCGACGGATACGTAGGCAACTACGAGCTTACGCTCAATGATGGAAACGTCATAGAGTCTGATACGATCGTGCTAACGACCGGTTTCGAAGAGATCGATCCAGAGGGCTTCTACGACTATGGAAAGGACGACAGGATAATGACCCAGCTGGAACTTGATGAATCTCTGGCTGAAGACTCCTTAGAGGATCCAGAGAACGTGGTCTTCATCAACTGCGTCGGAGCCATGGAGGAAGAACGGCCGTGGTGCTGTCGTGTCGGCTGCGGAAACTCCCTGAAGAACGCCAAGGCCGTCAAGGAGAAGTATCCAGATTCCAACGTTTACATCCTATACAAGGATATGAGGGTCTTCGGAAAGAGAGAAGAGGAGTATTATGCGGACGTGCAGGAAGAAGAAGGCGTGATATTCCTGAGATATTCTACGGATGACAAGCCGGAGCTGACTAGAAAAGGTGACAAGTTGAATATCAAGGTCCACGACAATCTATTAGATGAAGACGTGGAGATAGACTCAGATTATCTTGTTCTTGCTATGCAGCTGGAAGGCGATCCGAGCACTCCAGAACTGCAGAAGATGTTGAAGTTGTCGGTCGACCCTTCGGGCTTCTTCATGGAGGCACACGCAAAGCTGAGGCCTCTTGAGTTCCCTTCGGAAGGTGTTTACCTGGCCGGCGGCGCACACTATCCTAAGAACATAGCCGATACACTATCTCAGGCCGACGGAGCCGCTTCAAAGGCCGCGGTGCCCATGATGAGGGGCTACACAAAAAGCGAAGGGATAATAGCCGAGATAGACGACGATATGTGCAGCGGCTGTAAGATGTGTATCTCCGTATGTCCCTACGGTGCCATAGACTTCAACGAGGAGGAAGAGATCGCGGAGATAACCGACGTGCTCTGCAAGGGCTGCGGTTCATGCGCGAGCGTCTGTCCGACCGGAGCCATAGACCAGAAGGGATTCCAGGAGGACCAGATTTCTTCGATGATACAAGCCGCGTTGCTCGACGAGGTGGTCTGATGAGTGAAGAAGAGGAAGAATTCGAACCCAAGATCATCGCATTTCTATGCAATTGGTGCAGCTACGCTGGCGCAGATTTAGCCGGCGTGAGCAGAGAGCAGTACCCCCCGAACATACTGAACATAAAGGTGATGTGTTCTTCAAGAGTTTCACCGGAACATGTTTATGAGTCCTTCCAGGACGGCGCCGACGGCGTGATAATAGCCGGCTGCCATCCCGGGGACTGTCATTATATCGATGGTAACTACAAGACCATGCGGAAGACCGAACTGATATGGAAGATGATGGACGACATGGGGATAAACCCCGACCGTCTTCGCTTGGAATGGATATCCTCTGCGGAAGGCGGCAAATTCGCCAAGGTCATGGACGAGATGACGGAGACGATAAAGGATATCGGCCCCTTGGACTTCGATAAAGAGGCACAGGAGGATATACAATGAGCGAGAAGAAGAAGATAGGATTCTACTGGTGCGCAGCATGTGGTGGGTGTGAGGTAAGCGTTTTAGATATTAACGAGATGATATTCGACGTGGTTGAACAGGCTGATATAGTCTTCTGGCCCTGCGCCATGGATCCCAAGTATGAAGATGTAAAGGCCATGGACGAAGACGAGATGGACTTCATATTCATCAACGGTTCCGTCCGACTCGAAGAGAACAAGGAGATGGTCGAACTGCTGAGAAAGAAGGCTAAGAACGTCGTAGCCTACGGCTCCTGTTCCAGTATCGGAGGTCTTTTCGGTCTGGGTAACCTGCACAGCCGGAAGGAACTGTTGGAAACGGGCTATTCCACAAAATCTACAGACGGCGACACCGTTCCAAAGAGGAAGAGCCAGGTGGAAGAAGGAGAACTTGAACTTCCTGGTATGCTTCCACATATAAAGCCTCTCGATCAGGTGGTCGAGGTGGATTATTATATACCTGGATGTCCACCTTTACCGGTTCAATTAGAAGAGGCGTTCCCTGCACTTCTGGACGATGATGTGGAGGTTGACAAGTACGAGTTCATCTCGGAGAAGAGCGTGTGCGATGAATGTCCCATGGAAAGGGAGGAGAAGAAGATAGAGAAATTGGTACCTATACAGGAGAAGACGGATATCGATCCCGACCAGTGCCTCCTTGATCAAGGCGTTCTCTGCATGGGCCCTGCGACTGCGGGCATGTGTGAAGCGGCCTGTCCCTCGGTGGGCCATCCCTGTATAGGATGCAACGGCCCCACAAGGGAAGTCGCGGACCAGGGCGGTCGGATGGCTTCCGCATTGGCATCAGTGATCGGTATAGAGGGCGAAGAGAGGATGTCCACGGAAGAGTTGAGAGAGGCCATAGCGTCCGTCAGGGACCCGACGGGTTCGTTCTACAGGTTCAGTCTACCGAGCAGTATCCTTCAGCACAAGAGGGGTGATATCGATGAGTGATGATGAAAAAAGGATATCGATAGATCCTATAACGAGATTGGAAGGTCACGGCAGGATAGAGATTTTCCTAGATGATGATAAGAACGTTGAAAACGCATACCTGCAGATCCCGGAGTACAAGGGATTCGAGAAGTTCTGCCAGGGTAGAAGGGCCGAGGACATGCCCACCATAACGAGCAGGATATGCGGTGTATGTCCCGTTGCTCACCATCTGGCTTCGACCAAGGCCTTGGACGACGCTTATAACGTTGAGCCTACGGAACCAGCGAAGAAGCTGAGAGAGCTGTTCTACAACGGTTATATTTACGCTGATCATCTTCTACACTTCTACTACCTGGCCAGCCCTGACTTTCTAGTCGGGACGGACGCCGCTAAAGAGGCCAGGAACATATTGGGCGTCATCGAAGAGGTCGGCAAGGATATAGGTAAAAAGGTGATCCGACAGAGAGCCAAAGGCCAGGACATAATCAAGATGTTGGGCGGGAAAGCCGTGCATCCCTCCTTCGGCGTACCCGGAGGGGTGGTCAAGTCACTGAGCAGTGAAGAGAGGGAAGAACTCATCGAGATGTCAGAGGACATGGTCGATTTCGCTCAGTTCTCTCTGGACCTGTTCAAGGATAAGATCCTGGATGAATACGAAGATGTGATAATGGAGGACAGACTCGAGACCTACAGCATGGGACTCACCGAGGACGGCGAGTTGAGTCATACTGGAGGTACCGTGAACGTTGTTGACCCTGACGGAGAAGACTTCGCTCAGTTCACCGGTATAGACTACATGGACATCATCAGAGAACACACGGAGGAGTGGAGCTACATGAAGTTCCCCTACCTGAAAGAGATAGGGTGGAAGGGCTTCGAGGAAGGTCCGGATTCCGGTGTGTACAGGGTCGGAACATTGGGAAGGATCAACGCCGCTGACGGCATGAAGACGGAACTGGCCCAGCAAGAGTATGAAGAGATGTTCGATGTGTTAGGTTATCCGGTACATTCCACTTTGGCTTACCACTGGGCGCGTCTGATAGAGGTCCTGCAGGCCGCAGAACTGATACAGCAGCTTGCCCAGGACGAAGACCTGGAAAGCGATAACATAAGGAACGAACCTGGAGAGCCTGGCAAAGGCGTCGGCATCGTAGAGGCGGCGAGAGGTACTCTCATACACGATTACGAACTCGATGAAGACGGATTGATGAAGAACGTAAATCTCATAGTCGCCACGACACACAATGCCGCTCCGATATCCATGAGCGTGAGAGACGCCGCGAAAAAATACGTCGACGGTGGAGACATACAGGAGGGCATGATGAACAGCGTGGAAAGGGCTTTTAGAGCCTACGATCCATGTCTGGCCTGTGCGACTCACTCAGCCATGGGAGACACGCCGATGAAGGTCAATATATACGACGAAGAGGGGAAAAAGTATGAGGAACTGACTCAGGGGCTGGGTGATAGCGAATGAACATAAAGAAGCTCACCAGGGACATGGACTTCAAGGAGAAGGTCGAAGAGCTCTCCGGCGAGTCCTTGAACGCGTGTATCCAGTGTGGTACCTGTTCGGCGGGCTGTCCCTTCGTGGACGAGATGGATATATTACCAGAAAGGGTCTTCAAATACATAATGCTGGGAGAGATAGAGAAGGTCCTGGAACACAACACCATGTGGATATGTGCAGCATGTTTCACCTGTTCCGTAAGATGTCCCAGAGACATAGACATAGCGAAGATAATGGAGGCCGTGAGACAGATCGTCTTGAGGGCCAACATAGATATGGTGGACGTTGACGAGGTCGAGAACATGGAGGAGCTGCCGCAGTTAGCCGTAGTGGGCTGCTTCAGGAAGGAAACGGGGTGATACGATGGAAGAAGGATATCTATACTATCCAGGCTGTACCTTAAAAACGAAGGCTAGCGACTACGAGAGCAGTGCCATGAAGGTCATGGAGAAGCTTGGAAAACCATTGATAGAGATGGATGACTGGTACTGCTGCGGGGCCGTGGAGTCTCTTTCTACGGATGACATAATGAACCAGATCGCTCCCATACGTACCATGTGCTGCGCCCAGGAGCAGGGCGAGTCTGAAGTGATAACTCTATGCGATATGTGCTACAACGTTTTGAGTCAGGCCAACCAGAGGATGAAGGAGAACGAAGACGATCTTGAAACCATGAACGAGTTCCTGACCGAGGATCCAGACTACGAGGCTGGAGTCGAAGTCCACCACCTGTTCGAAGTCCTGACCGAGATGAAGGACGAGATAAAGGACGCGGTGGAAAGACCTTTGGATGATCTGACCATAGCGCCTTACTATGGATGCATGTTACTCAGACCTGACCACGTGGCTATAGACGATACGGAGAACCCCAAGATCATGGAGGAACTGCTCGAACCTCTAGGTGTGGACGTGCTCCACAACCCGAAGAGGACGGAGTGCTGCGGTTCCTATCATACCGTCAACAGATCCGATATAGTGGAGAAGAGAGTCGAGGATCTGGTCTCCTACGCGGTGAAGCAGGGAGCCGATGCCATAGTACTTTCCTGTCCACTGTGTCAGTTCAACCTGGATTATCATCAGAGAGCTACCGAGTATGAGGTTCCGATTTTCTACTTAACCGAGCTGATGGCTCTTGCCTTCGGCTTGGAGATAGAGATGAAAAACCATAAGATCGACCCCAAATCACTTTTGGAGGAAAAAGGAATTCTGGAGTGAGATTATATGTGTGCGGATCAAGAAGAAGATGAAGAAGAACGTGAGATGATCGAGATATTCGTCATGGGCAAGCGGTACAACGTACCCAAGGGCTTGACCATAATGACAGCTCTGGAGTATGCAGGGTATAAGTTCACGAGAGGCTGCGGCTGCAGAGGAGGATTCTGCGGCGCCTGCTCGACGGTCTTTAGAACGGAAGACGAGTACAAGCTGAAGATGGACCTGGCCTGTCAGACCGCGGTGGAAGACGGCATGTTCTTGGTACAGTTACCCTTCGTGCCGGCGGTCAGAGAGGAGTTTGATCTGGAAGAAGTGGATCCCGAAGAGCATGACAACGTGATGCTGGATTACTATCCTGAGATCGCGAGATGTGTTTCCTGTAATACATGTACGAAGTCCTGCCCGCAGGACATAGAGGTCATGGACTATGTTCAAGCGGCTCTTAGAGGCGATATAGAGAGATGCGCGGAACTATCTTTTGACTGCATCCAGTGCGGTCTTTGCTCTATAAGATGTCCTGCCGACATAAAGCATTATCACCTAGCTCAACTAGCGAGGAGGATCACCGGAAGGTACATCGATCCCACCAGTGAAGAGTTAGCTCAGAGAGTCAAGGAGATCGAAGAAGGAGAATACGATGAGAAGATGAAAGAGATGGTCGAGATGGAGAGGGAAGAATTGAAGAAGACCTATGATGAACGAGATATCAAGGAGGAAGGATAACATGTCAGAAGGTTACCCAGATTATATGCAAGAATCGATAAAGAAGGTCGAAGAGACCAGAGCGGAAAGAGTGGATAAGACACCGGAGAGGATGAGTCCCTCCGAGGCGGATAAGGTTCTACATGATTTCCATCCTGATTACAAGAAGGAAGGAAAAGAGACGCTACAGATCGGGCCCAGCAAAGGCAAAAAGGTACCGGTCGAGCTGTCTAAATTGTTGAGGGCGCACAGCGTGATAGACCCTTCAGAGATAGATCTCAACCAGATAGATTATGACGTAGACGTGTTGATAATCGGAGGCGGCGGCGCTGGAACCGTAGCCGCTCTATGGTCGATGTACGAAGGTATCGATCCTCAAGATATACTCATCTCTACAAAATTGAGGCACGGCGACGCCAACAGCATGATGGCTCAGGGCGGGATACAAGCAGCGGACAAGGAAGACGATTCGCCCGTGAAGCATTATCTCGATGCCATAGGCGGCGGCCACTTTACAAACGATCCAGAATTAGTAAAAGCATTGACCATGGACGCCCCCAAGATAATCGACTGGCACGAAGACTTAGGGATAATGTACGATAGGGAAGAAGACGGCGACTTCGTTGAATTACCCGGTGGAGGTACCTCCAGGTACAGATTACATTCTGCCGGCGATTATACCGGTCTGGAACTGATGAGGGTCATAAGGGACGAGGCTAGAAATCACGATATACCCGTTCTGGAGTTCACCCCTGCTGTGGAACTGATCAAAGATGACAAAGGACAGGTCGCCGGAGCCCTGTTGATGAATCTGGAGACCAATGAGTATTACGTTGTGAGAGCGAAATCGACCATAATGGCGACCGGAGGCTTCGGCCGTCTACACATACAGTCCTTCCCGACGACGAATCATTATGGGGCAACGGGAGACGGCCTCATAATGGGCTACAGAGCTGGCGTTCCCATAAGGGACCTAGACAGCGTTCAGTACCATCCTACGGGTGCGGCTTTCCCCGACCAGATAGTCGGTTTACTTGTAACTGAGAAAGTGAGGAGCTTAGGTGCCCAGCCGGTCAATAAAGACGGCGAACTGTTCGTCAACCCGCTTGAGCCCCGAGATATCGAGGCCGCTTCACTCATCAGGGAATGCAAGGGAAGAGACAGGGGTGTTACAACGCCTACAGGCATGCAAGGAGTCTGGCTCGACTCGCCGTTGATAGAAGAGAAGTCCGGTGAAGGAACTATAGAGGAGAACCTTCCCGCCATGGTGAGACAGTACGAGCGTTTCGGCATAGACATAACTGAAGAACCGATACTCGTTTATCCGACACTGCATTACCAGAACGGCGGTCTAGTCATAAACGACGACGGCTCCACACCGGTCAAGGGACTCTTCGCCGGCGGCGAGGTAGAAGGCGGTGTCCACGGCAAGAACAGGCTCATGGGCAATTCACTGTTAGATTACAATGTCTTCGGTAGAAGGGCCGGCATAAAGGCCGCCTCACACGCCAAGAAAGCTTCGTTGGGAGAATTGACTCTTGATCATATAAATAGCTACGAACAGGACCTGAAGGATGCCGGCATAAAGACGGATAGAGAATCACCGATGCTCCTACCAGAGTACAGAGGAGAGAAAGTTCTGAAAAGGCATCTGGACGTGGATATAACTCTGTAAGGAGTCTTGATAAGATAAACAGAACTAAAAGGTTAGGTGTAAGAGGATGATAGAAGTAGACGAAGAGTACTGCAAGGGCTGCAACCTGTGCATAGAGTTCTGTCCAAGAGATGCACTCGAGCCCGCGGAAGAGTTGAACGAGAAAGGGATTCATCCTCCAGTAGAAGTGGAAGATAGATGCAACAACTGCAGGTTATGTGAACTGATATGCCCGGACTTCGCCATAACCGTCAGAGAAGATGAAGAGGGTGCGTAAAGATGGCTGATGAAGAATTGGATAGAGTAAAAAGAGTTTTAGGAGATGAGAAACAGTTCATCCATGGAGATAACGCCGTGGCCTACGGCGCCCTTCTAGCTGGCTGTAGGTTCTTCGGTGGGTATCCCATAACACCGGCTTCAGAGATAGCCGAGAAGATGTCTGAACTACTACCTAAGGTCGGTGGGAAATACATCCAGATGGAGGACGAACTGGGCAGTATAGCTTCGGTCATCGGTTCTTCTTGGGCAGGTGCCAAGGCCATGACCGCAACCAGCGGACCCGGATACTCTCTTATGCAGGAGAACATAGGCTTCGCCCACATGAGTGAAACTCCGGCTGTTATAGTCAACGTTCAGCGATCTGGACCTTCGACTGGACAACCGACGTTGGGAGCCCAAGGAGATATAATGCAGACACAGTACGGCTCACACGGCGATTATTCTGTCATAACGCTTTCACCCAACAACATACAGGAGTGCATGGAGTTCACCATCAAGGCGTTCAACCTTGCGGAGGAATATCGTACGCCCGTTTCCCTGATGCTTAGCGCCGATCTGGGCCACATGAGAGAGATGGTCGAGATACCTCAGGAATTCGAGACATTCTATAGAAAGGAACCGAAGGTCGACCCGGATGAATATATTCCATTTGGAAAAGGAGAATACGGCAAGGAAAAGGTACCGGAGTTCGGTGTCTTCGGAAAAGGTTTCAGAACGTACGTTACTGGACTGACACACGATGAGAAAGGTTTTCCCGCCACGGACGATCAAGAGGATCATGATAAGCTGATAAGGAGACAGATCGAGAAGATAACCGACGACAGAGAAGAACTGACCGACATAGAACGTAGAAGATTGGAAGATGCGGATATTGCAATACTCTCATACGGCATAGCCAGTAGGAGTGCCATGGGAGCCATGAAGGAAGCTAGAAAGGAAGGTAAGAACGTTGGTTACTTCAGATTGAAGACTCTCTGGCCCTTCCCGATAAAGGCCGTAGAGGAACTCTCGAAGAAGGTCGATAAGATAGTCGTGGCTGAGATGAACCTCGGTCAGATATACCACAAGGTCTGTGAGCACGCTGAAGCTGGATGCGAGGTCGCTCTAGCGGACAAGATAGGGGGAGAGATTCACTCGCCTGAAGAGATCTTGAAGGAGGTGTAAACATGGCAAAAGAGGAACCCAAGGTAGATGTTATCAACGCTGAGGAACTCAGAGATAAATATCTTCGCGACGAGATGATGCCCACCATTTTCTGTACTGGGTGTGGTATAGGTAACGTGTTGGACTATACATTATGGGCCATGGAGAAGGAGGAACTCGACATGGACAAGACGGTCATGCTCTCCGGTATCGGCTGTTCTTCCCGTCTCCCGGGTTACGTAGACGTGGATTCATTGCATACGACCCACGGAAGAGCCCTGGCATTTGCTACAGGTGTCAAGGTCACTAATCCTGAATTGGATGTAATCGTGTTCACCGGCGACGGAGACTGCATGGGGATAGGTGGAAATCACTTCATCCACGCGTGTAGAAGGAACATAGATATGACCGTGGTCGCGGTTAACAACTACATCTACGGAATGACCGGAGGTCAAGTAGCTCCCACGACGCCGGAAGGAAAGTACGCCAGTACGGCGCCCTACGGCAACGTCGAGCCACCGTTCAACATGAGCCAGATGGCGAAATCTTCCGGAGCGACTTACGTGGCCAGGTGGCCGGTCAATAGACCTTCACAGCCCATCAACTCCATCAGAGAGGGCATACAGAACGAAGGCTTCAGCTTCATAGAGATGCTCTCTCCGTGTACCACCACGTATGCAAGGCAGAACAGGATGGGCGATATAGACGAGTTCTGGCAGTGGTACGACGATAAGACGATGCTGGTGGAAGAATACGAGAAGATAGAGAAGTTCGGCAGTGAAGAGGAGAAGGAAGAGTTGGAAGACAAGATCAAGATAGGCGTGCTCCATAAAGAGGAAGGCAAGAAGTCACTGGGACAACGGATGGAAGAACTGATCCAGGAGGTACAAGAATGAGAAAAGATATCAGGATCTGCGGAAAGGGCGGCCAGGGGATAATGCTCTCCGGCTTCGTTCTGGGAAAAGCGGCCAGCGTTTACCACGACTTGAAGGCGGTCCAGATGCAGAGCTATGGGCCAGAAGCTAGAGGAGGAGCCGCCCGCTCTGAAGTCATACTTTCCGACGAGGAGATAGGCTACTGCGGGCTCTACCAGTGCAGCTACATGATGGTCCTCTCTCAGGAAGCCTTCGACAAATACAGCGACGATCTGAACGAGGATTCCGTTATTGTGTTGGACCCTGACCTGGTCTCCAACGCGGATGTAGAAGGGGAAAAAGTCCCGGTACCCGCGACCCAGATCGCAGAGGACCTGGGCAACAAGATCGTGGCCAACATAGTCATGCTGGGGGCCTTCAACGAGGCGGCGGAGTTGGTGCCCGACGAGGCCTTAGAGAAATCGGTGAAGGACAACGTTCCCGACAGGTTCATAGACCTGAACATGAAGGCCCTAGAGAAGGGAAGAGAGCACGTTAGGGAAGGCTAATCACGTAAGAACTTTATACATCATAGGTTTACTCTCCTTCGTTCATCTGGAGATGGATCAAAAATGAAACTGCAGGAGTATGAAGCTGCTCGGATATTCGAGGATTATGGCGTTCCAACGGCCGATAGTTACCTGATAGAGAGTCCTGAAGAGATAAAGGAAGTCGATAGACCAGTAGTACTGAAATCACAGGTCAGGGTCGGCAAGAGAGGGAAAGCAGGAGGTATACTGTTCGCGGAAGACAGAGAAGAAGCCGTAGAGAAGGCTGAACAGCTGTTAGGCCGCGAGATCAGAGGTCTAGAGGTCAAGAAGATACTGGTGGCTGAAAAGGCTGAGATAAAGGACGAGTATTACGTTGGTCTGGTGATGGACAGGGAGTCCAAAAAGCCGACGCTGATAATGACCACCGAGGGTGGAATGAATATAGAAGAGGTTGCGGAAGAGTATCCCGAGAAGATAGCGAAGAAACAGATAGACCCCATAATGGGTCTTCAGGGGTATCAGGCACTGCATCTAGCTGAATCTGTTGGTCTAGAGGGTAAAGAGCTCACCCAGATGGCCAAGGTGGCCCAGCGGCTATATAAAGCGTTCATGGACTACGATTCCGAACTGGCCGAGATCAATCCCCTGGTCTCCACACCGGACGGTCTGTTGGCTATAGATGCGGTCCTTAACATAGACAACAACGCACTATACAGGCAGGACTTCGAGAAGGAAGAGAGTGAACGTGTGACGGAACGAGAGAAGTTAGCGGATGAATACGACCTTGCTTACGTCGACCTAGAAGGTGACGTGGCGATAATAGGCTGCGGCGCCGGTCTCGTCATGGCTACTCTAGACAGCGTAGCTGAATTCGGTGGAAAGCCCGCCTGCTTCTTGGACCTGGGCGGCGGTGCTACAGCTGAGGATACTAAACACGCCCTGGAGATAATAGAGAAGAAAGAGGGTATAAAGTCGATCTACCTAAACATCTTCGGCGGCATAACTCAATGTGATCAGATAGCCCAGGGTATAATAGACTTCGATCCTAAGAAGCCGACCGTCGTGAGGATGTTAGGAACACACGAAGAGGAAGGCAAGGCCATGCTGAAGGAAGCCGGTTTCAACGTTGTAGATGGCATGGAAGAAGGCGCCGAGAGAGCCGTCGAGATACGGGAATAAAATAGTATCTAAAACCATTTCTTTTCACGTACTTTCCTTTTCTCTTTTCATTTAGATAAAATTATGCTTTTCAGTAAAATTTATATCGCGTTAGTCTATATCTTATCAGTTAGGTGTATATCATATGAAGAAGATAATCTCATGGTTGGTAGTTTTATTTATAGCGATCTCTTTTGTACCGTATTTTGGGACCACCACAACGTCGGCTTACGAGACTCATGCCCCCTTTAGGATAGACAGCGATGCGGAGTTTGCCAGTACGGCAGCGAGCGAGGGTTGGAACGGTTCTGGGTCTTCGGGCGATCCCTACGTGATCCAGGGTTATGAAATAGACGGGAACGGTTCTGACGACTGTTTCTACATCGGGAACACGACGGTCCATTTTGTCTTCAGGAACAATTATCTTCATAATTCGAGCGAAGGTTTGTCCTTGGCTGGGTTATTTTTGAACAACGTAAGTAACGCGGTCGTAGAGAATAACACCTTCCTAAACAGCGACAGAGGTATAAGACTTAACGGGTCAGATGAGAATGTACTCAGATATAACAACATCACCGGTAATACCGTAGGTCTATTCATGGACGAGTCCGACAACAATACCATCGATAACAACGATGTGTACAAGAATTCAGCACAGGGAATATGGCTGCACGCAGACAACAGTTTTAATGAGCTTATAGGAAATAAGCTAGATGGAAATAGCTATGGATTTGTAGCTGGAGTTTGGAACGGAGGTGGATCAGAGCATAACCTGGTTACGGATAATACGATCAAAAACAATACATACGAAGGCATATTAATGGACTATGGAAGCAGCAATAATGAGATCACTTCGAACTATTTACACAATAACTCGATCGGACTCTACCAACACTGGGTGGCAAATCATATCCACAATAATACTATAGATAATAATACGGATGACGGCATCCAGCTGAGGTATTCAAATAATAACGTCATCGAACATAACGATATAACGAACAATTCAGACGATGGTATCTGGTTATGGGGTTCACGGAATAACACATTATCTGAAAACGATATAACCTCCAATGACGACGGTGTTTACGCAAGCCCGGATTCATATGCCCCCGAAGACAACAGGATAATCAACAACAGCTTTGAAAAAAATATCGATGGGGTGGTTTTCTGGTCCGATTGTATCAACAATACGATAAAGGATAACCAGTTTGCCAACAACACGGATTACAACATATGGATGAGGGATGGAAGCACTAATAATACAATAGAAAGTAACTCTATCTCAAAGGGTTCTTACGGGATTTACCTTCAGGAATCTGATGAGTGTCAAGTGATAGAGAACAAAGTAAATGGAAGCAGAACACACGGTATACAGTTGGCCAACACGAACGGCAGCTACATATATAAAAATGAAATCTGGAATGTCAACGAGTCGAATGATAGGGGGATATACATAAGGGAGTTTTCCACCGATAATCTGGTCATCGAAAATGACGTTCACGACAACCAAAATGGGATTTATTTGAGTGAAGGCGGGGGGGCTTACGGTTTTCCCCAGTACAACACCATAACAAAAAACTATATTCACGATAATATAGGAAATGGGATCTTTCTGGTTGATACTAAATTTAATAAGATCCACGATAACGAGATATCTAACAATAACGATCACAGCGTCTACCTTTCACGTTCTGAGGAGACCGAGGTAACAAATAACCGAATATTCGGTGGAGATATGTATGGCATATATCTATTTGATTCGCATCTGAATAGCAAAATAGAGAACAATTACATCTACGATAATCCTAGAGGAATACACCTCGAAGGATCGACAAACAATACCTTCAGCTACAATACACTCCATAATAATTCTCATGGGATCCGATTGTGGTCTTCAAGCGATTACAATCTAGTAAAAAAGAACGATTTCACAGATAATGGATATGGCATATACGCGTATCAATCGTATAACAATTCGATCTATCTTAACAATTTCGTCAACAGTTCAAACGATCATGCGAGGGAAAGCAGTGCTCATAATTACTACAACGGTTCTGTATTGGGTAATTACTGGGACGACTATACCGGAAGTGATGCAGACGGGGACGGTATAGGGGAGGAACCATACTATGTACCCGGAGCTTCGAGCGTCGATGAGTACCCCCTCACTGAAGTCTACGAAGACGATATCTACTGGGTAAAAGAGGGTGGTACTGGAGACGGAAAGATAGAAGGTAGTCCCGCCGGAAATATATCTTACGTCGTAGACAACTACGACCTTACCAACGCTACTGTTAACGTGAAAGCCGGTACGTACAACGCGTCGGTAGAGAACTATCCTCTGATGGTGGACGAAGAGAACGTGACCTTCAACGCCCTGAACGGGACGGCTGAAACCTTCATGGTAGGGGACGGCAGCGGTCTATGCTTCGATATAGACGCTCCTTTCGTTTCGATGAATAATTTCACCGTCACCAATTTCTCCACCCCGGTCTTTATCCAAAACGTAGATAATATATTGGTAAGGGACAACGAACTGGTCGATAATAGCGCAAACGGTATCTATGCACGTAACTCACAATACAACACCATGGCCGGAAATCGTTTTTCCGAAAATTCCGCCGAGGATATATACCTCTCTCAGGTGTACGACACGTCCGTTAAAAATAACGAGTTCCATCATTCAGGAGACGAATCCATCTACTTGAGAGAGAGCAGTTACAACATGATCCAAAACAACCTGCTTGAAGATACCAACATGGGCGGTATCTATCTCAAGTACAGTTCGAGAAATCAGGTCAGAGATAATAGCATGTCGAACAGCTCGATGGGTGTTTATCTGATCGATGATAGTGACCACAACTACGTCGGTGAGAATACGATAGACGGGGCGTCTCAACCCGGTATAGAGGTCATGGGTACGAACAACAATATCATCAATAACAACATGTTGTCAGAAAATTATGCCGGCATCTTCTTGATAGATGGAGATAACAACACCGTCACGAAGAACACGGTGAAGAACAGCAGCTATCAGGGCATCCGCGTTGATTCTGGTATGAACAATACTCTTACGGAGAACGTGGTCGAATACACCGTGAATGAAAACGGCATATGGGTAAAATCCGACCTTTGTGAACTTGCCCACAACACGGTATCGAACAACAACTATGGTTTAACACTTTATTACACTACGAACACGACCGTACATAACAACACGGCACGCTCGAACGTTAGGAAAGGTATCCGTCTGGACGGTTCTGACCATAACGAGCTGAACGATAATACGGTCAGGAAGAACGAGGACGGTATATACCTGTCCGGTTCTAATCATAACAGTTTAAGTGGCAACACGGCCGAAGAGAATACGAACAGTGGGATCTTCCTCAGCGGTGTATCCGAGAACGTGGTCTCTGGAAGCACCGCCAGGCTCAACGGATTGCACGGTATATATCTGGACGAGTCGGATAACAATACCCTATCGGACAATACCGTTTCTCTCAACGAGGAGAACGGCGTCCACGTGAAGGACTCCAAGAACGTGACCCTGTCGAACAACCAACTGGATTCCAACAACATCTCGGCTGTAGAGCTCGAATACAGTACAGGTATAACTCTTTCAGGTAATCAGATGATAGGTAACGGCGTACATATATCCGGGTGGATAGAACACTGGAGCACCCATGAGATAGATACATCCAACGAAGTGAACGGAAAACCACTGGTCTACATGAAGGACCAGAACGGCGGTTCGATCTCGAACGCCGGCCAGGTGATACTGGGGAACTCCTCGGAGGTACTGGTGGAGGGCCTGCAGATCTCGGAGACGAACATGGCCATACAGATCGGTTACTGCGATAATATCACCGTAAGTGCCAATATCCTGGATGACAACGCTCAGGACGGGATCCGGCTTTACCAATCGGTTTACAATGAGATAGAGAAGAATCAGGTGTCCAACAACTCAAGGGGTATCTTCGTCCAATACTCCGACCATAATCTCCTTATCAATAACACGATAGAGGACAACTCTGAATACGGTATGTACTTCTCGGACAGCGGTGACAACCGGATATACCACAACAACTTCATCAACAACAGCAACCACAGGCGGATAAGCATGGGCAACACATGGGACAACGGCTATCCCTCTGGAGGTAACTACTGGGACGATTACGGCGGTACCGACCAGTTCTCGGGGCCGGGTCAGAATCTCTCTGGAAGGGACGGCATAGGGGATTCAAGTTACGGTTACTCCAGCCCGGACGAGTATCCACTCATGGAGCCCTGGCCTTTGGATGATACACCTCCCGTGATCTCGTCGGTCGAAGCCGTAGATCTAACGACGACCTCTGTGAACATAACCTGGGATACTGACGAACCCAGCGACAGCATGATCAATTACTCTCTACATCAGGATCTCTCCGATGCTCATACGATATATCATCTCGAGTTCGTGACTTCCCACAGGATAAGTTTGGAGGGACTAGAACCCAACACCACCTACTACTTCGAGGTGCTATCGAACGATACGGTAGGGAACGGGGCAAGGGACGACAACGGCGGCGATTATCACACCTTCACTACGCCTTCTGTGACTGACTTAGAGATAACGGATCTGACCTCTGGAACGCCCACAACGGGAGACACCTTCACCCTGGAGATGGACGTGAACGAGGACTCAAGAGTTTCCACGGCCTATCTGGAGTGGGGAATCGATGGGTCCAAGGACAGCAATGAATCCATGCCCGGTTCCGGAGGTTCCTGGTCTAGTTCCATCGACCTACCGGACGACGCTGAAACGCTCCTCTATTCCTACCATGTGAGATACGATTCTACAAAGTGGGTCTCTACTTCTACCAAAGAGGTGAACGTTTCTGATAACGATGCGCCCTTCGTATCCATGCAGGTGCCCACGCCCGTAGATGTGGGTGAGACGGTGAGCTTCCGGGGCGATGGTTCCTACGACAATATAGGCGTAGTGAACTACACCTGGGAGATAGAGGAACTTGGTGAAACGCTGTACGGTCCCACTCAGAGTTACACCTTCGATACTTCAGGGGAGTACACCGTAAGATTGACAGTCCGTGACGGAGCCGGGAACGATGCCACCAAGACCAGGAACATAACGGTCGAATCTACAAACCCAGGCACCGTGGTAGGAAGGGTCGTGGATACCGACAGCGATCCGATCGAGGGAGCTACGGTCAACTTCGATTCCGGAGAGAGTGGAATCACTGATAGTGATGGATCATTCTCGGTGGAGGTCAAACCGGGAGAGAGGACCCTCACCGTTTTGAAAGGCGGCTACGAGACCCATACTGAAAGCATCTCTGTTCTAGAGGGCGAAACCTTCGATGTGGGCGATATAGTACTCGTCGAGTCTTCAGTGCCTACGGTCGTAGATTACTCGCCGAAAGGGGATGACGTGCCGATAGATTCGCTTGTAACGGTGACCTATTCCGGAGAACTGGAGACGGCCGATATTCAGATACACGGTCTGACCGGAGAGACGACGGTTTCGGGTCCCAATGCAACTTTCACCTCTTCCAGTTCGATGGAATATCAAACGAGCTATACCGTCTATATCAACGCTACGGATACAGATGGAAACAGCCTCTCCATGTTCTCCTGGAGCTTCACGACGGAATCCGAATACGTGCCTCCAGAGGAGAAAGGTACCGTGAAGGGGAAGGTCGTAGATCCGGATGACAATCCCATAGAGGGAGCCACTGTTAGCTTCGATTCTGGGGAGGAAGTGACCACCGACGCAGAAGGCAATTTTTCTCTCAAGCTTCCCTCTGGAGAGAGGGAGATCACGGTTGAGAAGTCCGGCTACAAGACTCATTCTAGGAAATTCTTCATCCCGAAGGGAGCTACTGAAGACCTCGGCTCGATCGTTCTGAATAGAGCCGACGACGAGCAGGACACCGATGGAGACGGGATGCCGGATTCATGGGAAGAGCAATATGGTCTGGACCCGAACGATCCATCCGACGCCGATAAAGACAAAGATGACGACGGAGCAACAAATCTAGAGGAGTATCAGCAGGGGACCGATCCAACGAGTGCCGACAGCACCCCTGATGGAAAAGAAGGCGACGGTGAAGATGAAGGGCTGGGCCTGCTTATGTATCTTCTACCGGTCGTCATAGCGATAATAGTGATCCTCGGTCTTCTCTACATGAGAGGTAGAAAGAAAGGGACCGGTGAAGAGTCAAGTGGAACATACGAGGAAGAGCCATACGAGGAAGAGCCCATGGAAGAAGAAACGCTGGAAGAAGAGCCGCTCGAAGAGGAGCCGACTGAAGAGGAACAGATGGAAGATACAGAAGAGGGTTCCATGGATGGGTTAGAGGATGAGTAGGAAGACAGCGATGACGACACACCTAGCTTCACTCTAGCGATTTTACTGCCAGTCGTGATCATCCTGGTGATATATCGGTGGAGGAGGAAGTAGAACATATCTCTCTTGACGGTTTCTCTAAGAGACCCTGTATTGGGGGCAGAAATTTGATATAATCTTTTCTAAATGCACCTCTGATATCAGCGGAGGAAGTCTGATCATATGAAATCCAAAAGGCTACTGGTATTGGCTCTCATAACCACCCTGATAATGAGCGCTTTCGGTACCTCTCTCGCTTTACCTGATGACACTTTCGGCTGTGATGTAAATAGGAAGGAATACACCTCCATGGATGGTAAAGGAATTAAAATCAAAAACGAGGATTACACTCTACATTCACCTATAAAGATAGATAACGATACCGATCTGAGAAAAACGGCCCAAGAGGAGGGATGGGCCGGTACTGGCACCGAAGATGACCCATACCTCATCCGGGGATACGAGATAAATGGAACCGACCCAGACTACTGTATCTATGTGGCAGATACGACGGAGCATTTTTTGATCAAAGACTGTTATCTTCACGGGGCTGAAGGCGCCTCGGGCCTCCCCCATTATATAGATGCGGGCATATATCTAAACCACGTGAAGAACGGAACTCTGAAGAACAACAGTATCATCTCCTGCGGCTACGGAGTCTACATGAAGGATTCGAACAGGAACACCTTGAAAGACAACTTGGTATCTAAAAGCAAGGATGACGGTATCCTGCTCAAGGACTCCGATAAGAACGAACTTCAACGGAACAACGCTTCTTTCAACCAAGGTCAAGGTTTTCACATTTATCATTCTCACTGGAATGACCTGCGTGGAAATAGAGGGGCCCATAACGAAGGTGATAAGGGAACTTATAGCGTAGTTCATGGGTTGAGACTTAATCGGGCCAATAACAACACCGTGAAGAATAACGTCTTACTATCGAATGAAGAATGTGGAGTCGGTTTGACCTTTTCTGATGGAAACCTGATCGTCCAGAACAAGGCCTTGAACAGCTATGAGGGTATCAAACTAGAAGATAGTAACTCAAACATAATGAAAAAGAACACCGTCTCCAGGATACAACTCTCGGAATCGGACAGTAACACTCTGTTGGATAACGAAGCCTCTGAGATAGAGATCTGGTACTGCTTGAATAATAGATTAGTAGATAATGAAATAGGGGCCTCTGGTCTTCAGATCGGACACGATAAATTGAGCTACTGGAACACTCACCAGATCTCTCCCAACAACACCGTAGACGGAAGACCGATCTACTACTGGAAAAATAGAAATGGTGGAACGGTTCCAAAAGACGCAGGCCAGGTCATCCTCGTTAACTGTACCGGTGTTACCCTAAAGGGACAGAAGATGGGTAATGGTAGAGATTCGATACTACTTGCTTTCTCCGATAACAATACGATCGTTAATAACCGAGTTTCCCATGCCTTCATCGAACTACAATGCTCTGATAACAATACCATTATAAACAACGCCCTAACGTCCTTCTATAGCGGAATAGAACTTACCCTTTCTAACGGGAATCTTATCCGAGATAATCAAGTTCTCAACTGCTTCTATGGGTTCGACCTCGATTCCTCATGCAATAATACATTGATTGGTAACAACATATATAACACTTCTAATGGTATCTCCCTTGGTTCGTCTCACAGCAACCTTTTAACCAACAACACCGTCTTGAACAGCGAGGAGGCTATAAGGCTTAGATATTCTGACGATAACACGCTGAGTAACAACACTTTGTATAATAACGAGGAAGGTGTGACCCTTTACGAGTCCTGGCACAACCTCATCTACCACAACAATTTTCTGAACAACTCTTTGAGTGCAAGGGACCACAGGGCAAATCAGTGGTACAAAGACTATCCTATAGGTGGCAACTACTGGAGCGCTTATAGGGGAGAAGATGAGTATTCTGGTGCAGACCAGGAACAGGGTGGTTCGGATGAGGTGGGAGATTCGAGATATAACATCACTGGTGGATACAGCTATGATAGTTATCCCTTGATGAGACCCTATCATGTACCTCAGATGATCGAAGATACTGACGGCGATTCCATGAACGATTCTTGGGAGAAGGAGAATGGTTTTGATCCACTAGACCCAAGAGATTCAGACGAAGACAGCGATGGAGACGATCTGATCAATAAGGATGAATTTAAAAAGGGTACTGATCCCCATTCTGGAGATACTGACGGGGACGGTACCCCAGACCCGTGGGAGATAAAACACGGTCTGGATCCTCTGGACAGTTCCGATGGGGGAAACGACCCTGACGGGGACGGACTGACCAATAGAAAAGAATACAAAGAGGGGACTAGTCCACATTCAGAAGATACTGACTGGGACGGAATAGATGATCTGTGGGAAGTGAAGTACGATTTGAAGCCAAACGACCCTTCGGATGCCTCTAAAGATAAAGACGGAGATGGATATACAAATAGAGAAGAGTATGAAGCCGGTACTGACCCTAACGATCAGTTTGAACATCCGGGCAGGAAATACAGCCCTCTTATCCTGGTTCTGACTCTTCTGTCCATCCTTGTTATCGTGGCAGCGGTATGGTATGCTACGAGAGGACAAGGACAGAAAGATACATCATCGAAAGAAGAGAAGCGGGACAAAAACGGATTGCCCATCCTTTCCAAAAAAGGAGATTGATTAAAAGGCACCTACTGCACTTAGAATGGTAACCATTAAATATCATCTTCAAAATGTATATACAATGAGGAGGAATATAAATGCGTGATAGTTTGATCGTGATTTTGAGCGTGTCATTACTGCTGATGCCGTAATTGTCTGTCTTTTCAAACGACGCCGGGGCCGTTACGTCTTCTTTCGCACCTCACGAGGAGTTCCCAGAGCCTAATGAAACGGTGAGGAGAAATATAACAGAGAGTTTAGAGGTGCTTACTCTGGAATACAAGTATGATATGAGCTATGACGTGGTCCCTCGCGATATGATCTTTCTTTTGCAGGGTACATATACACCCGGTGAAAACGCTGAAAAAGAGATCGTGGTAGAGAGACCAGACGGGAAAGAGATCAAGATGCTAGATGACGAACTGGTATCTAACGGTTCCATAGATTCTTCTCTCAGTGTCCAGCGTTCTACCGAGTGTAGAGACTTCGTCTACCAGTTCGGTGAAGAGTACGAGGACGGAGAGAAACCAGAAAAATTCGAGATCGACCTAACGGAGGTCATCTTCGGCAAAGCTAACGGGAATATACTTTCAGATCCGGAACCTCTGCAGGGGACCTACAGATTCAAAGTGAGTATGATAGGTAAAGATATCCAGATGGATTTCGGGGAAGAAAAGACGAACTTGATGCTCATCAGTAAAAAGCCTTCTAGACCTAGAGATTTAAAGGGAAGTTATGAAGACGGAAAGCTGGAGCTAAAATGGGACGAGCCCAAGGATAAAGGAGGCAGCGATATAGTTCAATACAACGTATACATGGCTACACCACTCCATCCTTTTGAATATATAGGGAACGTCAGTGGTGGTAAGACATCCTATACGGAGGACTTCGATAGCAGAGAGATCCCCGACAAGCTTTATTATTTTCCACCCAGCGAAGCTGATAAGAGAAAGAATTTGCCTTACTTCCGGGTCGTGGCCGTGAACAAAGATTTTATTCCGATGTATCTCCTCCTCAATGATTGGGAAGACATGTGTTTGAATCTTAACTACTATGAGAAGACGGGCCCTCAATCCCTCAAGGAGATCGTTCATGTATCATCAAGAGATGTGAAGGAATGTGATATGTCCTAGAAATGGGCCATGAACTATTCGCACTTGGGTGAGGACTATCTCGAGGACAGAGTGAACATGGAATCTGTCGATATAAACGAGTTGAGAGGCGGAGACGTCTTCTTCTATGATTTAGAGAAGGTCAACGAAAATAACGGCAGAAGAGAGTACGATTATCAGGGCGGCTTTTTCTCTAAGGGAGATATTGACATAGATCTGTCAGATGGCGAAGAAATAGATAATAATCTAGATATACATGTAGAACAGAGCTGGGTTGATTTTTCCGGTAAGCTGTGGGCCGAGCCCATATCCGGAGATGGCTACGAGGGCCTCAAGGTCGTGAAACAGA
>CAYMXS010000017.1:36951-38283 GCA_964394465.1 uncultured Thermoplasmata archaeon
TGGGCCGAGCCCATATCCGGAGATGGCTACGAGGGCCTCAAGGTCGTGAAACAGACCATACGATCAGAGGGCAAGGTGAACGCGAGCATAGACAACACGTTCTACTTCAACAACACAGTTAATGATACACACTGGGAAGTCACAAAGGATATCGATATGGAATGGACTCTCGATCTCACCCTTGATTATGATGGGAACAACAGCTGGGTGTTGAAGAAAGAAAAACCCACCATGAGGATACCTAACGATGCGGAGTTCAACTACTCGGGAGAGATAGATGCAAAAGTCGACCTGGACCTTCAGGACAACAAGGGATATAACAAAAAGGATGTTGAAGAGGACATCCATGAAGAATTATCTTCAGAACAGATGGTCTGGGGTACACCCAGCGCTGAAGGTTATTATAGCAGAGCGTTCAGTCCCTTGGTCGGCTCGGCTAATATCGGCTATTATATAGCTATCGACGAAACCGTCCCGCTCAACGGAACATACCAGAAGAGGATGCCTCTTTTGGAGAGTTTGTTTGCAACCAACTGCCAGCGTGATGATTTCTCCACGGATAAACTGTACAGGCAACAGTATCTCGACCCGATGGTCCTTCCCGGACTGGGCTCTTTCTTAGGTGCTGGTCTGCAAAGATCTAATGCAACAGATCTTGGAAGAAGGATCGAAGCCAAGGTGACTTCCGAGGTCAACGCCGCACTTCAATCCATGGATTTCGAGTCCGAGGAAAGGAGGGAACAATGGATAGAAAAGTACAAGCCCTGGATCAGGGAAGAGATATGGGGCAACCTGTTGACTAAAAATCTCTGGGGTATGGACCAGCAGAAAGGCCCATCGGGTGTAGAACCGATAGTTCATGGTGCCATCGCCTTTGAGCCCATGGGTTATTTTGCCTCTCAGCCTTTAGAACAGGAGGAGATAGAGACCTATAACCAGGACAGAGAGCAGTTCTTTGAGAACGAGCTCGAAGAGGCGGCAGAGAAGGAAAAAGAAGAATCGACTGATTTTGCCATGGCCTTTACTGCTATAATCGCTGTCTTGATCTTGTGCCTCGTGGTCATAGGTTATCGTGGAAGGAAAAACAGATAGCGAGCCACATCATCTAGAACTGTTCGAGATGAGAGCCGAACCCAGAGACGGAACCAATATCCACTTTCACTCTCCTCTCGAGTCCGCTTTTATATCCTATTTTGGTCCATGTTAAGAAGAAGATGACGACCGGATCGTATGAAAGAGGAGAGATTCAATTTCTACATACAGTAGATTACAGAGCCGTCTTGGAACGCGCCATAGAAGTGATCGGAGTTCTAGAGGAAGGGACCAACGCAT
>CAYMXS010000018.1:0-36362 GCA_964394465.1 uncultured Thermoplasmata archaeon
TACCCGTCATTGGCTAGTGGGTCCGTTACACCCACTACTACCTGATAGGCCGCAGGCTCATCCTTGGGCGCTAACGCTTTAAGTCTCGGGGCATTCCAGCATCCAAGACCTATGGGGTATTGTCCTCAGTTTCCCGAGGTTATACCCCACCCAAGGGTAGATTACCCACGTGTTACTGAGCCGTCTGCCGGGTGGGCGAACCACCCTCGACTCGCATGTCTTAATCGGATTCCAATAGCAGTGGCCGCCGGCAGGATCAACCGGAATTGAGGTTGGGTAGTACCGTCAAAGACGATACACCGGCGACAAAGACTGTCTTGAATCCAAGGATTAGGTAAATCTCCTGGAATTGGCAGGTGAATAAATTACACCTTTCATCGTACGTCTGTCGGATTCGAGAGGTCACGAAGCCAGGCTCCGGGTTTCTCGAATCCCCATCAAGTGCTCAATGCAACACAAGGGCCCCTTATTTATTTCTTTGGTTTCTAGAGAGCCCTTGATGATTGATCCCTTAGACGAAGTTCAGGACCTCGTCTCTCAGGGTATATACCATGATTGAAGGAAGTATTTAATCCTTTCCAATAGCCGTTTTCAAAGCGACGCCAAAAGATTTTTATTGCCCCCTTTCTCTCACTCATCCATGAGAGAACGCTCTACGGTCAGACTGTTAATCTATCTCCTCGTCTCGGTACTGTTACCTTTACTGGGATTACTGCTGAACCACATGTACTGGAAGGGCAACCTTCTTCTGTCAATATTTTTGATCGCCTGGATGGGCTTTTCTCTGATGGCTTTACAGCCCTATTCCACAGAAGGGTACGAGACCATCGAACCGTGATATATCAGAACTCAAGATCCTCATCATCGCCTGACGGCTCAGCAAGGGTCTTCTCATCACGTATCGGCTCATAAGAGAGATCTGCATTAAATATTTTCTTTAGTCTCTTCTTCCGAGTTGGAATTTTCTCCTTCTGTGTCTTTCTTTACTTCTTCTAGGCCATTGAGAAACCCGCCTCTTTTACTGAAGTAAGTATATCCCACCACAGCTGCACATCCTATTATCAAGACAACAGAAATATATATCCAGATATTCATCTTTTCTGGATGACTCTTCGAGTCAGACGGATCCGTACCCTCTTCATACTCCTCTAGATTCGTAAACCCGTCTCCGTCCTTGTCCTCTTCTGCATCCCCTGGATCGGTCGGATCCAATCCATGTTTTTCTTCCCAGCTGTCCGGCATACCGTCCTGGTCTCGATCATCGTTTTCATCCCCCTGTATTACTACTGTCATGTTCTCCATGTCAGAGTGACCCATGACATCCTCCACTTCGAGAGTAACTTCATACGTACCGTTGGAATCGAAGGTGTGGTTTACTACACTGCCGTTGTACCTCTGTTCCTGTATAGTCCAGGTATAATCGACTATCTCCGAAGTACAAAGGGAACCGTTTCCGAGGAAGGTCATCTTTTCCCCTACCTGATCGGTGCCTTGCACATATATTATAGCCGTTAAGAACTCAGAGGGACTTCCTTCTTTGACCGTGAACGACCAGGTATCGGACCTGGTTGAAGCGATACCGTCCCTTACGATCAGGTACCATCCGTAGCTCCTGTTAAAAGATAATCCATCCCATCCAGTAGAGCAGTTTTGACCTTTCTTGCCGATGATCCTTTTATCCAAGATGATGTCGGAAGAGGCATTATAGAATCCAACCAGCATGGTATCATCATCTGGATCTGAGACTCCGGCTTTGAGTCGAGTCCATGTAGTGAAGACAGAGACTCCATCCTTCGGTTTTAGATTTACAGGTTTGGCCGGCGCCTCGTTTTCTCCATCGCCCGTGGTGAATGACCAGGTGGGCGATTTAACTGTGGATTCTCCGTCGCTGGCTACCACGTACCAGCTGTATCCTCTTATAGTAGCTAGGTCTGACCAGATAATCGCGCTCCTCTCCCCACTCCTTATACCTTGTTCAAAGCCGATCAAGCTCCTGTCAGAGGCGTTGTAATAACTCACATCCAGGGTGTCGTTCTCTTCGTCTTCCACCATTACAGATAGGATCGGAGACGTGCTTAAGTTCGTACTTTCATCGGCCGGGATGGGCTCTAAAATATCATGATCATCATTACTGTCCGAGGTGTAAAACGACCAGACTGAAGACGATCTGCTGGACGAGCCGTCCGAAACCACGGCCCGCCATCGATATTCTTTGTTCTCGGTAAGGTCTGACCATCCTATGGAACATCGAGTGCCGCTTTCAACCCCTTCAGTTGTCCCTACAGCGACGTTACTGTCAGCGTCGTAGAACGTGACATCTAGCGTATCTTCATTGGGATCGGTAACGAAAACGCTGAGAAGCGGCGAGCCGCTCCCTACGGTCTGCTCGTCCGAAGGAGATGGGTCTTTAGGTTTTAAAGGCGGTTCATTCTCACCACTTCCGGTAGTGAAAGACCAGGTAGAGGACTCAACCGTGTTTTCACCGTCAGACACCTTGACGTACCATCCATACGTGGTGTCCACCTCAAGACCTTCCCACTGAGCAGACACGCTCTCGTTATTGAAGCCGTTTTTCTCTCCTATCAGTTCATCGGTGGAACTGTCATGGAAAGAAACGCTGCACGGATTCCCTTCTTGATCCGAAATATAGACGGAGAGAAGAGGCGAGGTACTCACGTTCTTTTCCCCGTGGTTCGGCAGCGGCTCGTTGGGCAAGAAAGGAGGGCTGTTTTCACCCGTTTTTACGGTCGTGAACGACCAGACATCAGATGTGTTGCTCTTCTTTCCATCCTCCACACTAGCATACCAGTTATAGGTGTTTCCTGGCGCAAGATCCTCCCATACCACTTCGACTCTAGACCCGTTCGAAACCCCGCTTTTGGATCGGATGAGTTCATCTGATGTGGCGTTGAAGAACTTGACCGTTAGAACATCGCTGTCCGGGTCCGAGACAGAGACGCTTAGGTTGACGATTTCACCCTCTACTATGCTTCCGTTGAACGGCTGAGGATCCTTTGGTCTATAAGGCGCTTTATTTTCTTTTGGCTCCCGAGCAGTTGTGAAAGACCATGTATCGGATCGATTCACTGAATAACGGTCTTTGACCTCTACGTACCAATCATAAGTTGTGTTGTAAGAGAGTCCTTCCAGCGTGGTATTTACGGAGCCGTTCTGAACGCCGAATATCTTGTCTATGAACTCTCCATCTTCACCCTTGTAGAAGGTCACGTTCATCTGATTGCCGTCTGGGTCGGAAACGTTCACCGAGAGGTCCAGCTCTGTATTGACATCTACCGCTCCGTTCGCTGGATTTGGATCATATGGTTTAAGGGGCACGTGGTTATTCATCGTGGTAAAATTCCAAGTGGGGGAAACGGCCGATAATTCACTATCGTTCGTTTTTACGTACCAGCTGTAGGACGTTTTCGGTTGGAGAGAGTCCCAAGTTACCGATGCTCTAGACCCGCTGGATATTCTGTTTAATTTTCCTATCACGGAGTCATCAGCCCCGTTGTAGAAAGTCACGTTCAGAAGATCATAGTTTGGATCATAGACGAGCACGCTCAATTCAGGCTCGTTTGTAACATTCTTTTCCCCGTCACCGGGAGAAGGTTCCTCGGCAGGGAACGGCGCGAGATTTTCTACGTCACCTACGACCTTCCATCTCGTGTTGTTGTCCTCGTTTCCGAAGCGGTCTTCAGCCCTCACGACGAAGTAGTGAACTCCATAGCTCAGGTTGTCCAGCATCATGTACAGCTGGTCCGTAACTGAACAAAGAGGGGAGTCGTAATCGAAGCCGTCGGAACTGTTCGACCTGTATATATGATAAGTGATAGGATCACTAGGATCTTCGGCTTCCTCCCATTCCAGATAGATGGAATTGTTCAGGTTGCTTACATAGTATGCCTTCTCCAGACCATCGAAGCTCAGAGGAGCCTGGTCTTCGATATGAACGCTTTTTTCTATCCAGTTATCATCCATATTTCCTTTTGAATCTACGGCTTTGACCATGTACCAATAGGTCGTGTTAGGCTCCAGGTGATTGACCGATGCGTTGTTTTCCCTGGTGATCCTTACGGGTCTGGAAAGGTTGTACGTCCCCTGTTCCTTTCTCTGATAGACGTGATAATATATGGGTTCAGATACGTCCTGGGAATCGTTCCAACTCAATTTCGCCGAGAGGTTGTCGCCGTTCACACTTTTTATCCCTTCAAAATCTGGCCCCACATCGTCCAGGATCCAGAAGCTCTTTTCATAAGGTGTAGTCACGCCAGTTCTCGGGTCGGTCGCGTTCAACTGTACGGTGTAGAAACCCTGCTCCGGATAGGTATGAGTCACATTGGCACCGGTTCCGGACGTTCCGTCACCGAAGTCCCACTCGGATGTGAAGTTTTCTCGGCTCGAGTTGAAGTAGACCTTATCTCCTATGGATATGTTCTCTGAGGGAGAGTGAGTAAAATTAACGAAGCTGGGTATATCTTTAGAGACTATGTCGTGCTTGCTGCCCAGCATCGCGTGTGAGGTGGAACGTATCCTGTTGATCACCTTGACCGGCATGTAACTTTCAAAGAGTCTGAATTCGTCCAAGGAACCGTTAAAACCGCCGATCTTCAACGGGTTGGATGAAGTGTCTATGGTCGTATTTTCATGGATGCATGTAAAAGTGGAATAGTTGGAATCGCCGAGTTCACTCAAATATAGAGTTATATTTTTATCCTTCTTATCCAGCGCTACAAAAGACCAAACATCCTTTTGGATCCTCAGGTCCGTTTGGTATGTGCTTTTTTCGGAGCCGTGCCAGAGTACTAGTTGAAGATGATCGCTCTCGTTCACCCTCAGCTGCCAGGACCCGTTTGTTCCTAAAAGGGTTTTAGAGCCCTTTGATGAAGTGTTGGGCTTTATCCAGAAGGTGGAGGCGAAGCCGTCACCGTCCCCAGTAACGTTCAGACTATCATCGCTTTCAGTTACTACATGATCCTGGCTTCCGTTGAACTGGAGGTAGCCTCCGTATGCCCGGTTCAGATCGCCCACTGATCCGAGATGCTCTTCTCTACTGACGTTACCGATCATATCTCCTTGGTTGTGTTCTCCACTCTCGTCCTTGACCGTAGAACCATAAAGTCCATCGAATCGATAGTGTAAAGACTGCCGTTCCGAGAGTGGCCTATCTCTCAGCAGTATCATCTTTGGTTTCTCACCGGCCATGCATCCTCTCACCTGGTCCTTTGAATATACACTGTCTCTAGATAACTTTCTATGTCTGCCCCAGCCCCCTGGGATCTTCTCTATCACTTTGGGAACATAATCCTCACCGCTCTGGAATAGGTAGTACTTCTGGCTTCTATTGAAGAGTGGAGTCAGTCCAGATAGCGTCCTTCCTCTATAGACTTCCTCGGTTTGGTACATGGTCAGGTTGTTTAGGTCATTACTGGGATCTACGAACAACGTCCGGTTCAAGATGGTCGTTCTGTTGGATATCCAGGAACACGTCAGGTTCCTATCGACCGATGAAAGCCGAGGTGCCTGTATGGTCTCGGGCGTTCTATTCACGATGAAAGAACTGGCGCTTGAAGCGTCTAAATAGTCGGGGATCACATTCAATACGGTCTGGTTCAAAGAGGTGCTCTCATCAACGGTCGAGTAAAGTATGCCTAGATGTCCGTCACCAGTTGAAGCCGTCGAGAGACCGTCCTCTAACGATAATTTATCGGCATGAACGATTTCTTGAGGAGAAGACAGGTTCCATCCTTCACTGGTATCGTTGAACCGGGCAAGACCAGTATATATCGTGCCGTTGCCCGAAGCGAACGGATCGGATATGGAGTCCACTATAAATGAGACGCTCATCGTTCTATTGGACCCATCGGAACTATTTTGAGCTCTACATACGTCGTAGGATGAGATCGTGCCGTTCGAAAATGTGAAATTTTTCTCGCTCCAGGTCCAGTTTTCTGTACCCTTGTCCCAAGAAGCCGTAGATAGAGAATTACCCCTGTAAAAGGTGCTGATATCCGTCGAGTTTTGTACGATGTTGCCAACGGAAAGGTATTGAAGTGCAAATGTTCTGTTTTCTTTATCCCCTATCACCTCTAGAGTCGGTCTATACTCGCATCTCCCTGCAGTTTCTTTTTTGTTTACGGCCCCCCATCCTCCACTCGTGTGTTCACGCCAGTAGATGTCCGTTTGAAGTCCGCTTCCATCTTTCGTCTCTGAGATATCTGACCAGACCGCCATGCCTCTCGTTTCGTTCAAGAACGCTATGTCCGGCGACGAAGTTCCTGTCACGTCCGTCGAGAGAACGTTGTCTCCAGGATCTAACGTGCTGTCTAGTTTTCTTTTCTTGTCCTTTGGATACAGGCAGGGCAGGTCCGTGGTGAAATGATCCTCGACACTATCAGAAATGATCTTGTCAGGTATTGAATTAAGGCCCCAACTGTCAGCATAGAGCTCCTCCGTCCAGCTCTTTCCCACTGCCCCCCAAAGTGCCGAGGCCTCGGCGTATAGACTTCCTGATAACCTAGCTGTCGCCTCAAGGGATGGCAGCATCAACGAGATACCTGCGGAGAGTTGAAGGCCTCCTTCCAATCTGCCTAGACCTTTCAGCAGTTCTCCATAAAGACCTCCGTGCCCCGTTATGTCGAAATCGAGCGGGAGTTGATCGGGCGGTTTTAGGCCGAAGTCGAATCCACCGGACTGGTCCAATGCGAGCCCGGCTATGTCGAACTCAGTTCCTACAGATGCATCCACACCGCCAGTGAGCCCAGTTTCCACAACGAAGGGTATCCCCCATAACGGAACATCTATGGATACACCAGCACCGATCGAGAGTGCGAAATGTCCCTTCACTTCGGCGTGAATCGCAGACATCTCCAATACCAGGGTGAACTCTACGGAGTAATCGAATCCAACATCGGTACTAGCTCCTGGGTCCAACTTCCTCGGACTGCTCTCTCCCCCCATGTCTGATTCCGTATCGCCTTCCCCGTCATCTTCAGATTCGTTATCGCCAGGCATATCTAATGGTATAGAGAAGCTGAGCAGATCCACCTCTACTCCCTGTTCCAGGTTCGAACTTTCAAAGATGAAATCCTTAGGGATACCTGATACCATGGAGCCGTAGCTCCCTCCAAAGTGCTTCGTGTACTTGTTCAGCTGGGCTGGGAGGACGGACGACATGCCGAGGTCTGGCCCCTCTACGTTGATCTTCCATCCAGAAGTAGAATTTAGGTTGTCCACATCTACGCTATCTGATAGGTTCATGTACATGGTGAACCAGGGTGAAGGTTGTCTGACCTCTATCTCTTGAGACCCGTGCCAGGCCTCTGGGTTCCAGATCAAGCTGTTCTCGGCCGTGTAGGCCTTGAGTTCAAGCTCGTCGTTTTCTCCGGCACGATTCATCTCCAATGTCGAATTCCATCTGTTCCCGGCTCGTTCGATCCCTGTTTTGGAGGTGCCGTTGAGGAGGAAATCTACCCTCTCGAACTTCTCACAACCTTTAACTGTATACGTATTGAGAAGTGGACCTACATTGTCTATATCATAACTGAGGAACGTTTCGTTGCAGCTGGCGTATACCGGGAATGAGCCAGCAAATATGTCTTGAAAGTACCTTCTGATCATTCCTTCACTGTTCTCGACCTCTAGAAGCACCTTCTTCTTTCCCAAGTTTTGATAATTATGATGTTCTATCCTGTGATCTGCATAAGATCCAGACTCATCCCATTCAGCCCCTCCATCTGTAAGATTGAAGTCCCATCGTAAAGTATAGCTCCATCTGTTGTCATCTCCGCCGAAGGTGGGTGTGTCCTTTGCATCGAACTGGAAGGAGAAACCGTCAGACGGTCTTTCAGTTTTAAAGCCGGGAGGACATTCGAAGGAGTACATCGTTCCATCCTCGGAACATATATGAACGGATCCCTCTGGCCCTATAATGGGCGAGGATTCGATCTGCCCTTCAGTGGCATAGGACCATCTTTTTGACCCGTCTAGATCCAGTGAATAGATACCGTTATCGTTGCTGCCGATATAGACGATACCGTTTTCATCTACGGCCGGTGAAGACCACCTTATCCTGTCGTTGGTGGTGTACTTCCATTTTACATTTCCGTTTGGTCGGAGCGCGGTCACATCATCGGAGTATGAACTGACATAGATCGTTCCGTTCCTTCCTATGGCTGGAGAGGATCTTATCTCGCCCCCAGTTGAGTAAGACCATTCCTCTACACCTTGCTCGTTCAGGCAGTATATCTCACCGGCCTGTGTGCCCGTATAGACGTAGGAGCCGTTTAGTGTAACGGATGGGGAAGAGAATATATGTCCAGATGCGAGATTTTGTCCCCATATCTCTGATCCGCTGGGGTTCACTTTATACAGCTTTCCATCGTGGGAGCCAAAATATATGTCTCCGGTGGGCGATAAAGTTGGAGAAGACCAGACCTCTCCACCGGTTTCGAATCTCCAGTTCAAGGCACCGTTAGTATCGATAGAGTAAAGATACTTGTCTTTAGAGCCGAAGTATATATCTCCGTTATGACCGATGACCGGAGATGAGAAGATCTCGGAGCCCGTATCGAATGTCCATTTTTCTTCACCGCCACATGGTTCTAGAGCATAGAGGCTGCCGTCAGGTGAACCGACAAATATATCTCCCGTCTGAGAGACTGCGGGGCTGGAGAGACTCCAGGTTATCGAGGAGCTTTCCTTGACTATATCGTGCTCCCATTTTATATTACCGTCAGGACGGACCGCGTATAGTTTACCCTTACAGCTCGTAACGTAGAACGTACCGTCGGGTCCTAGAGCGGGCGTAGATATTATCTTCTCCTCTATATTTATTTCCCGGTCGGGATAACCGTCAACGTTCTGGGTCTGTACGGGCGTATAACCGGTCCTGAGAGCGTTGCCCCTGTAGGTAGGAGCTGGTGTGTTCGCCACTTCTGGATAGACTATATCTCTAGCGATTTTTTCTTCTTCTGTTTTTTTATGACGTATTTTTTTCTTTTCCTCTGCTTTATCATTTTCAGTTCTATCCATATTTTCAGCGGAAAATATACCTGATAGACCGCTCGTCATCAGGAGCATAAAAAGGAAAATACAGAGTACTTTGAATCTGATATCAAAACTTCTCATAGGTTCACTTCCAGGTTCTCAAGATATTGGTGCATTTTATTAACTCCTCCTTATCGATAAAACTTCTTTAATCGAGCGCAAAATAAAAAGTTTACCCTTTTAATATACTAATTATAGTAGACTTTATATTTAATAAAGAGAACGGCAATAAACCGCAAAACGTAAATAATAAAATAAAATTTAGACACCATGTTCAATAAAAAAACACCCAAGAAAAATCATGGTTCCGTTTCTTTCGCTCTCTTGGGTGTTCTGATCATATTTCTATCCATCCTCGCCGTAGCTTACATCTCTCGTGTCTCTTTTCTCGGCTACCGGAGGAAGCTCCGGCAGGAGGAAGTTTCATCCTTAGAAGAAACTGGCGAGAATATAATGGATGATATAGAATATCAGATCAAGGCTGTAGCTGTAGATACCGCTTTCGAACTGGAGGGAGAAAAGGTGAACTCGACATTCAAGGAGAGGGTCAGTGACCTTCTTGAGTCACCAGGATATCTCAACAGTCTGTCTAAGGGGGGAGATAAGGTCATTATAGAAGATTATGAGGTTGAACTTTACGAAGATGTGGCCAGTGTCGACGGTATAGAACCTTATATAAAAACCTTGAGGAAAGGGAACCTAAGGATGGACTCACCAGGGAAGACGGGAGAGACTAGAACGGTTTTCGATTATAACCTGGAGGGATTTTTTGTTCTCTCGATCGAAGATGAGAGAGCGGCTCTAGAGATCGAAAAGAAGAGGGAAATAGAGACCAACGTCCACGTGCCCTATCCGTTCCTACAGAAGAAGATGGACATCTTCGAGAGCGGCGTTAAGAGTAGAGACGGTCATGTCTCTAGGTTGACCCGTTATATCTTATCCACACTGGCTCAGTACAGGGCCATGCTCGGACACGGGATGAAGGCCAAAGAACACCTCTCTAATGTTACCTTGGGTGAGACTAGGGACATGATCAATCTAGAAGATGTAGAATTGGCTCTCAATTTTGCACTGCTTTCCGAGATAGCCCACCGTTTTCGTGCCATAGATGACGAATCTATGGATAGTATAATAAGCAATACAGGGATCCAGAACGCGACTAATCTGAAGGACCTGCTGATCAAATACAGCCGGAGCGGCCTGTTCGACCCCGCTGATATCATCTCTCTCTACTATGGTAACGGCTACGATGACGGTGAAGTGTCAAAAGAGAGTTCATCGGAGCTGAATCTGACCTCTATCGTAGGCCAGTCCATGCACACTGTCTCGGATGAATTCATATTGAGATATCTCGATTACCTACACATATCCCCTATAATCGGTGAGGTCCATGGGCCGTTCAAGAGCCTAGACAGGTTCATGGGCTCCGACGACCATTACATCAAGCAGCTTGTTCAGAGCGAGAACGCTTCTTCAGATCTCACGAGATCGAAGATACTCAAGAACTGGGTGAGGAATACCTTCGTGGCTTCCGGTCTAACGAACACATGGATTATGAGGAACAACTTCACTTATACTCCCTTTCCATCTTATCAAGGAGACGAGATAGAAGGCTATCCCCGTCTGTCAACGGAGATAAGCGAGGAATTCCAATACAGATTAAAATTGGTGGGGCCAGAGAAAAGATGGTATATGTATCCCTGTGACCATGACTCGGATGAATGGATGGGTAGAAAAGGACCCTGTAACGAGTTCATCCGGGTGAACGGCGACCTGCAAGTTTTGTGTGGTATGGACGAGAAGTTAGTCGGCTATCAATACAAGACGATAGATTATGAACTGAGTATAGATTCTGGTGCCCCTTTATGTTTCCATGCAGAAGACATATTGAAAGGAAACAAGGACCTTTGGATGGATTTCTATTATGAATTCGAGAACAGGACCGATGCCGATGTGCTGGGTGAATACACTTTGAAGGCCGCCGTTTCGGATCTGATAAGAGACGTGACACAGAGGATATATTCTGAAGTCATAAATCTGGATGAAAAGATACATATCGATCCTGAAGATCAGACATCCGTGTTTGAGGGGGTTCAGAGCAAACTCGAAACAGCCTTTGGCAAGGTAACGCGGTTCTATAGGCAGAACCCAGATAGGGTGCGGAACATAATAGATGATAGACTACAGATCGATGGAGACAGGAGGGTGGATGACTTCAAGACCTGGCTGAAGGATAATTACGATGAACTGATAGACAAAGAAACCGCACTCGAGGAGACCATCCGACGGACCGCGATTGAATTGACCAGTCCCGATAGTCCATACATGGAATTGACCCAGCAGTCGAGTTCGACCAATAAAGGAGGGATAAACGACGAGTGTGACCAGGTCACCTACGAGGATGTAGAGCCTACGAGGGAGAACCTCTCTTTTAAGATACAGAACGACGAGGCCATGATGGATTCGATAAAAGATGCGATATCCTCCTCGGTCGAGAACGGTTTTGACCTGATAAAGTCGAGAGAGATAGAGGAGAACGATCATTCAGAGACGAGTTCTGAGGAGGACGGCGCCATCATACAGGCCCTGGATTACTATCAGTATGAAGAAAGGGTCTCTCTGGGAACGACATCCTCTGATAGGATGTCTAAAGAGCCCGATAACGACATCTCAGTGGATAATAACTTTCGATCTACGAATTCTTCAGGGATAGAGGATAGAGGTAGATGTAGGGATGAAGACGTTCACAAAGATCAGATGAGCGGAAAAGAGCCGCCTGAAAAGAGCTGTAGAAAGGAAATGAAAGCTGACTTTAAGCCCGGCTCTCGGGGAAAAATCGTCAACGAGAAGAGCAGGAGTGAGATATATCGGGGAGATTCCAGCTTCGATATCTTCTCTTCAAGTCCAAAGCCAGATGAAGATAAACCTGAACGAAAACAGAAAGAGCCAATCGATGATATACAACCGGAGCCTGGGTTCTATATCACGCCTTCTCCTTCCGTTCCCGGAAACACTATCACCTTTATCGATGAGAGCTACGACGAAGATGGGGAGATCATACAGTGGGAATGGGAATTCGGAGACGGCACCACATCTGGAGAAGAAAACACCACTCATGTCTACGATAAACCCGGTACATACCAGGTCAACTTGACCGTCTGGGACGATGATGGGTATTCTGAGAAAGCAACAGAGGAGCTACTTATCGATAATTTTCCTGAGATTGTCGATGTATCACCTCCTTCTAACAGTTCATGGGAAACGGACCAAGCCGTGACATTCACCTTCTCTGAAAAGGTCGACGGTACTACCCTCGAGTACGGAATATATCCTTCCGATGTAACCTACGAAGTGGATAGTCAGAACTCTGATCCCCTAACAGGGACAGAAAAACTGATCTTGACTCCCAAGGATTACTACCAGAGGTGTACAGATTACTCTTTAACTATCGAAGACATAGTGGACATAGATAACGGTACTCACTCTCACCTACAGGAACCTTATACCTTTGGATGGAAGACAAAGGACTATGCTAACGTGACCGCTCATCATCCTACGTCATCTAATTACTCGATACCCATCGGGCGCTCCATAGCCCTCGAGTTCAGTGAGCCCATACAACAAGACTTCAACATAGAGGATATGATATATTCCACCGGGTCTTTCAACTGGCATTCCCCCTGGGTTCATTCCTGGTACAGCGCTGATTCTAGACATATAAGGTTCGATCATCAGAGAAACTATCCACATTCAGAACATATCACTCTGATAGTAAAACTTTCTCGCCTTAGGTCACAAGAGGACGGTTCTAAGGTGACTGTCAACGGGGCTGGAGATTCTACGCTTTATCTTTCTTTCTACACCCGTGGGAAGATAACCTATCCTGAGATACGGTCTAGTGACCCAGAACCCGAGAGTACGGATTTTGTTCCCTCACATGACATAGTTATCAGGTTCGATAGAAAGATGAAGCCAAGCACACTCCAAACCAGGTTTGAACCTAACATCGGCGTGGATGAGTTCAATTGGAGTTCAGACAATAGGACTCTGCGGATAAACCATACGGGTCTACAGGGCTCACAAAGGTACAAGATTTTCCTGTGGATAGAAGACCTATACGGTCGTCCACTAAACGATTCTCAGAACCCTTTCATGTTCACCACTAGAGACGTAGACCCGCCCAAAGTCCTCTCCATTTCGCATCATGATAATTTGAAAAGATATCTTACAGATGCTCCTGTCTCATTGATCTTCAGTGAGAGCATCAAGGCCGGTTCTCTTGACCACGGTGGCACGGGCTCGGGTTGGACGCCTTCGTGGAATATGGATAGGACCCGAGTCCATCTAAAACACGATGAATTCTTGAAAGGTTCCAGGTGCAGGTTCTACTTGAAGAATGCGAAGGACGATTATGGCAATCCGATACCCTCCTGGCAGCGGAAAGACCCTTACTTCAGGACCAGCGAAAAAGGAGACGATATACAGGCTACGCTGCCGGACAGGAAGCTTTGGTCCTTCTTGGGCGGTGACATAATTCGGAACTCGTACCGCTCCAGAGACTGGACGTTCATAGGGATGTTAGATTCCTTTGGAGAAGAGACCTCATCGGGTATAGAAGATGTGATAGGTCAGGAGAACCTAGAATGCCGCCTTCCTACGGAACTGGAAGAAGGCAGTTACAGGTACAGCCATCGGTTGGATAATGCCCTGAAGAGGAAGGGAGAAGATGATAATACAAAAGAATTGAGTTTCTCAGTGGACCTTGAACCGGATTACATACATCTGGACGATCCCTCATTAGTCTCTAAAATCGAAGGAAAACAGCTCACGAACCTTCATCACCTATCCGATAGAGCTCTGTGTCAATATTGGGAGGTCGATCTGAGTGATGTTTCTCCTTCTTTGTGCTTAACCGTTAAGAAAGAAGGTCCAGTCACATTCAGTGATGGTGAGCCTTTACATCTAGCTCTAGATTCAACATTCAGTGTTGACCACAGGTTTTCTATCCCGGTCATAACAGGGTGGCGTCTTCAGGGATTCGAGTACGGGACCAGAGGACGTACTCTGATGGATGTGACCAGTTTTTTGAACGATGATTGGAAGGAACTTAAAAATGCATTATTCAGGTTGAAAGACGCGACCCAACGGATAGATGAACTTACAAAAAGAGCTAGATACGACCTTCAGGCCTACGAGAATAAAAACATTGAGGCCCTTCAGTTTCTAGCTCGGAGATATATCAACGGAACCCCCGTTAAAGATTTAGGCCAGCACGATTTTTCGGCCTTTGATAGGGATATGAGGATATCTGGAAGTCGATTGGATATACACATATCTGAAGGATGGGAGAACTGTTCCGTTCCTGGAGGAATCGGAAATCACTCCAGAAAGGTGAGGGTAGATATTCCTAAAGAAGGTCTTTGCAACAGTTTCAGCTCGACTTTCACACTGCTGGTCATGAAAAATGGAACCGTCGCATATGGAAACGAGGAGGAAAATAACAGAGAGATAGGATATATAATAAAGCCTTCAGAAGGCTCGGGGACTTCAAACATCTCAGTGCCTTGGTTGGACTGCACGACCGATCTGCTATCTTCTGATGGTCATCCATTAGCCCGCCCGGTATCGGTGGAAGTACCTCCCGTTAGCTACGAATCCCCCTCTGAATTAGATGATACGCTGAGATGTTATTCTATCGCTCTCTCTGACCATATAAACCATCCCTTAAATATCACGACTTCCGATGGGGACACGAGAACCATCGACCTTGGCTTTTCATTCGAACTGTGCAACCGGACTGACCAGTTGTTTTATGGGTCCATACAGAAGGCATACAGGGACAGTTTGAGAAGAATTGGAATAACTTCCGACTCGACCGGTCTTGGAACATCTGTAGACTTCACCCAGTTACTATTGAGAAAGCTAAAGGACTATTCGATCATCGCCAACTGCACTGACAGTGTGACCTTTTTCATCGAATCGAACCAGGGAGATATAAAGTTGAACTACAAGCTGGAAAACACAACCTCTGAAAGGCTGAGCAGATTTCTTTCAAAGATTTCTACAGACATAGACAAGGTGACGGAGAATATGTTGTACCAGAGATTTTCCCGTATATCACATTATCTTCTTTCGACTCCCATCGCAGATACGACTTTATGTACTTGTCTGGAGGATTGTAATTATGTATGGGAGAGGACATTCGAGAAAAGCATAGAGTTCTACATACAAGAGGAGGATGTAGCTAAATTAAGGCTCGTATATGAAGCAGGATAACGTTTTGTTTTTCTCCACTGTGATCACCTGGTTTCTTACCGTGAAATATCTCCCTTCTTTGATTACTAGCGATGTATTATTCCGGTCTAGTGACTCGAGTTCCTCTACCGTAAAATTGTATCCCTTTTCTTTATCTATCTTGCCCGGATTCCAGAAGTGTATGAAATTGATCACTTTTGGAGCCGACTTATTGTATCCTCTCAGATAAAAATAGTGACCTGTGAACTTCGTCGTAGTGTTAAACGTGAGGTTATCAGTTTTATTAAGGTCGTGTTCTTTCCCTAGGTTTGGCGATAAAAAATCCTCTATCTGAGAATATATCTCGTTTGTTTTCACTTCCAGAGATGAGTCTTTATCACGGGGAAAAACGAATAGGCGGTATCCTCCCGCAACCCTTTTATTCTCCAAGATGAAATCCTTACCAGACTCTATCTCCAGGGTATCGAATTCGTTGTCCAATCTGGAGATTGTAGAAAGACTAGTCGTGTTGTCTAGAAAAATTGGGTCGTAGAGGTGTATTTTGCCTTTGAAATCGCACCAGTCTTTATCTCTACCCTGTGAGATGTAAACGCCGCTGGTCGTCAGGTTGATCTTATAAGCTCTTCCGTTCAATGAACTGGGGAGATGAAGGGATGAGTCACTCTCTTCTTTAAAGGAAACGATGATATCCGTTTTTCCCTCGACCCCGTTGGTCTCGTCGATGAAACTGGCTATGTGGCCCGTTAACTGCTCCAGTTCTACTCTATCTACGGTCTCTCTCTGCCATGTGAATATCCCTATAATGGAGGAGGTAAGGATCACAGCGGCTATTATCCAGGTCATCTTCGACATGAGGTAATCGAACATCGAGCCCTCTATCACGTTATATACTATAAATATTATTGATAGGTCATTAGCAAAACTAAAGCACTAAATACATCTTTTAAAATGATAAAATATGCACACTTTCTCAAACGATAAGCCCATCATAGGTATGGTCCATCTGGAGCCGCTGCCGGACAGCCCGGGATACCGGAGCATGGACGAAGTGGAGGAATCAGCAGTAACCGACGCTGTAAGACTGGCAGACGGAGGTGTCGATGGATTACTGGTGGAGAACTATGGGGATAGACCGTTCAAAAAGGAGATATCTTCTCTGACGCTCTCAGCTCTGACGAGTGTCCTAAAGGAGGTCCAGAATGAGGTGGACATACCGATGGGCCTCAACGTGCTTAGGAACGATTGGAGAGCCGCACTCTCGATATCGAATGTGTTGGACCTCTCTTATGTTCGTATCAACGTCTTCATAGGGGTGACTCACACCCCCGCGGGTACTATCGAGGGTGAAGCTCCTGATATCCAGAGATACAAAACTAAAAACAATATTGGGAGTTCGATATGGGCCGATATAGACGTGAAGCACGGCAGATCAGTCTATCCCAAAGATCCAGGTGAAGGGGCATTAGAGGCTTCAGAAAGAGGCCTAGCAGACGCTTTGATCCTGTCGGGGAAGAGAACGGGGAAGCCTCCATCTGTTAAGGATTTAGAGACAGTTGCAGATGCTGTAGATGAGCCGATCCTGATAGGCTCTGGTTTAAATTATCAAAACATGGAAGAGCTTCTACAGAAAGCGGACGGTGCGATCGTCGGTAGTCATTTCAAGAAAGGTGGTAAAACCAGGAATCAGGTGAAACCAGGTAGAGTCGAAAGATTGATAGAAAAAAGAGACGACTATTTGGATTGAAAAGCTGTCTGAACAGGGCCAAAGAGCCCGGATGTGTGATAAAAACCACAAAAACTATAAGTATTTGGAAAATTGTATGATTAATCAATCGGTAGTGTCCTTGCTTTGTATGTATATTTAAACACCAGATGAAGATGATATTAAAAGTTAAGGAGGTCAAAAAATGGAGAAAAAGGAATTTTGGAAGAAAAGTAAGTATGTCATTTTAACCTCGTTCGTGGTTCTAGTCTTGACGTTCTCTACTCTATCTTTAGCAGGTACGGCCTCTGTGAGGTCAGTATCCGTGGAACACCTCGAAGAGGAAACAGTTAAAGACGAAGGGGGCTCAGTAGGTTCCACTGATGCCTGGACTCACACTTCTGTGGCTGATTTCCAGACCTGTGATAGGCAGGACGTGATCATAACTGGTTCCGGTACAGCTGGCAGTGTCGAGATCGGTAAGAGGGACATCAACAATATAGGTAATCTAGACACACCGAGCTCAACTGATCCATGGCCCGGCGGTAAGACGATCAAATCCGATGACGAGGCCTTTCAGATGGACCGGGGTGGCACAGTAAGGCAGATAAGCATCCAGCTTGACCACTACACGGGTCCCTTCAAGATCAAAGTACTCAGGAATTATAAGCCGAACGATCCGAACTGGAATGATTATTATTGGTGTGTACACACCACGACGGGTTTAGATCCGAATACGGGGGGAATAACCCATTTCAACGCTAGTGAAGATGATTTCAACCCCTTTGAGGTCGAAGCGGGTGACTGGATCGGGATCTATACGTACGGTGGAGACCTCTATGCCAATGCCTCATGGTCTAGTGAAACCCCAGGCTGGCACATATATAATGGGGAGATAACCGATGGTCAGGGCAATCATGAACAGATGAATTATCACAATAACGGTATCGCATACATCCCCTTGGAAGTAGATATAAAAACTTACAAGACGCAGGGTAACATAACGAAATCTCCCACCTATGATACCGGTCAGTACATGTACGAGTGGGGTGGGATAAGCTGGAGTTCCGACGTGCCAACCGATACAAGCCTTACGGTTGAAACACGAACGTCAGATGACCAGGCAACTTGGAGTGATTGGCAGCAGGTCTCCAACGGCGATACCATACCCAATCCAGCCCATAGGTACGTGGAATATCGTGTTTTCTTCACCACAAGTAGGGGAGATGACACGCCCATCCTTCACGATATAACCCTTACATGGCATGAGGACGATACTCCACCTACGATAGAAAGTTCTCCCTTAGGTTGGCAGCAGGATGGTCCATATCTAATCAATGCCTCTATCTACGACGACCCACTTGAGAGCGGTGTCGATGAGACCACGCCATATATCAGATACAGCACGGATGGAGGAAACACCTGGACCAACAGTGATATGCAGCCTACAGGTAGTGGATACTATGAAGGGACCATCCCTAACCAGGACGGTGGGACTGAGGTGCTGTACGAGATCCATGCTGTGGATATAGCAGGTAATGCTGAAACGTTCCCAGATGATCATTTCTCCTTCAGCGTAGATAAGACCGCTCCTGCTACATCTTTTAATCCGGAAGGAGATGAAGGTGAAGCCGGATGGTATAAATCGAATGTTGACATAACTTTGTCGGCGCCAGACAGTTCTCAAGCGGATGGCTCCGCAGGCCGGTATAATATAACCTATCGTGTTGATGGAGGTCAATGGCAGGAGTATACCGATGAGTTCACCGTTTCTGGTGATGGTCGTCACAACGTCAGCTACTATGCCACTGATAACGTTGGCAACGTCGAGACCGTTCAGAAGCAGACCATCAAGATAGACACAAATATCCCTGAAACGGATTATCAGATAAATGGAGAATCCGGCAGAGGGGAATGGTATAGGAGCGAGGTCGACGTAGTCTTGACTGGTCATGATACAGAGCCAGGAGTAGAGACCTCTGGGGTTCTCAGGACAAGATATCAGATAGATGAAGGCACTTGGAAAGAGTACACCGAGAGCTTCACTATATCCGATGATGGAGAACATACGATAACGTATCAATCGACAGACAATGCAGGTAATTCTGAGGAGCTAAGGGAGAAGAGTATAGATATAGACACAACTGTCCCCTCACTGACAGCGAGTCTGGACGGTAAGATGGGTGCAAATGATAAATGGTACACTGGCCCAGTAGATGTGAATCTAACATCTAGTGATGCGACCTCTGGAGTATTGCGTACCCGTTATCAGGTTGATGGTGAGCCCTGGAAGATGGGAGAATCATTCCAGATAACCGAAGAAGGTGTCCATACGGTTAATTATTCATGCACCGATAATGCTGGGCTGCAGGTCACAAAGAATATGACCGTTTCTCTTGACCTGAGTGGACCTTCAGTTAGTATGGTGACGGCTTCCGAAACTTCCTGGAGACAGGATATGACCATCACTGCTAGAATCAACGATCCGAACAGTGATGTCAAAGATGTTTACATACAGTACAATACAGGAGACGGCTTCAAGAAGGAGACTATGAAAGGTGGTGGGGGAACCTATACGGCCACTATCCCGGGAAGTGAGGTGGGATTCAACGGTGAAGTCGAATACCAGGTCTACGCAGAAGATTTCGCCGGGAATCAACAGAGCACTAGGCAGCAGAAAGCCGAGGTGGGCATCAACTGGCTGTTCATAATTCCCATACCCATAATCATCGGTGTACTGTTGTTCATCTTCTATGCCAAGAAGAGAAGGGAGAAGGAAAAGGAGATCCTTCCAGTCAAGGAATCTAAGATAGACAGGATCAGTTCTAGAAGGGATGATAAACTTGACCAACTGGACCAGACTAGACAACAGAGGAAGGCATCTGGGCAGGAAGGAAAGATGGCGCTTACCGATAGGTTGAAACAGACCATCTCCGGCGGAGCCGTTGGAGGTGAGAACTCCTGTGATATATGTGGTTCAACTATGAATCCTGATGCTGCGGTCCAATGTCCCTGCGGAAACATCTATCATGATGACTGTCTCCGGGAGGAAGGCAACTGTACTAATTGCGAAAGGGATTACGCGGAGATAAGCGAAACCTACTCGCCTCCTGAGGCTCGCCAGGAACCGAGAGAAGAGCGGAGTTACGACTCTCAGCCTCCATCGAGTATGACAGGAGGAGGGACCGGTCGTCCTCCTGAAGAGGAGGGTACTCAACCCACTGACCAGCAGCCCTCTGAGGAACAACAGCAGCAGCAACCCCCACAACCCCCACAGCCTCAAGGGCCCCAACAGCCCCCCTCTGGAGAATCCCAAGAATCTCAGCCTCCCCAGGGTGGAGCTTCAGCACCTGCACCTGAAGATCAGTCTAGGGAGAAAGAAAGAGAAAGGGTCATGGAGTCACTACGTGAACCAGTTTCCAAGACGGTCAAAGAGCAGGAAGCTCAGGAGGCCTCAACTGCTTCTTCGACACCCCCGCCTTCACAGGGTGAAGAGATATTCGATGAAGAGATATCAGACGAAGACCTTGACAAGGATATCGAGAGGATGTTGGAGACCGAGGAAGAAGACGAAGAAGGCATAGTATACGAGTGTCCAAACTGTGGTGAGAGTGTTTCATCCGATGCAAAAGAATGTCCGAATTGTGGGGCAATATTTAAAGAGTAGAAATTACAATATAAATATGCGATCAAAAGCTTAGGGCATGATTTCGACTATCTGTCTCCCTGAAAGCCAATCAAATTGGCGTTAGAAAAGGAAAGATAAGATGAATAGATTGAAGCGTTCGGAAGAAGGGGTGTTGGACTATCCTTACAGACTCTTGATAATAGCCTCGGTTATGGCTCTAGTGATACCAGCTATGATAAGCTTAGCTAACAATTTTAAAACAAGAGCCGCAGTTGAGCATCTAGAGCAGCAGGTAAACAAGATAGCTGAGAACGTAGAAAGTGTTTATGTGGAAGGATCCGGTGCCAGGACAAATGTGGAGGCAGATTTTCCAGCGGAGACAGAGTACGTCAAGATAGGGGGACCCTTAAACGTGAGCGGTACGGCGATCGAACAATTCGACCGAAACAAGATCTTCTATAAAGTGAATGGAGATCCTGAGGTCTATGATATACGTGTGAAACACGGCCTGCAGGGTATCCCTATGAAGTCACCAAGGAATGACACCGTTATCCTGGGAGAAGGAAGTTATCTGTTCACTCTGGTGAAGAAACCCGCTTCTGTAGATATCAACCAGGATGGCTATCCCCACAATGATTTCTATGTGGAGGTAAATGCCACCCAGTCGATGTGAGATCGTGATATAATGATTGAATGGACCCTCTCTAAGGCCTTCATCTCCATATTCACCGCGGGACTGATTCTCCTTGCTGCTACCCAGTTCGGTATCTTCATGGATAGAGCTCATCAGCAGCACCTGGACAGTGTCGCGTCCAGGATCGCCTCTAAAGTCAACGAGCTAGCAGGCTCTAGGAGCAATACGAGTTTTAATTTTACCTACAGTGAAAACTACAAGGGCGTCAAACTGCCAAAGAAGATAGGGGAGAGTGTTTACTACCTGAGGTTCACATCTACAAGTGTTACAGTGTATCTCAACGGCAGTCAGGGGGAATACGAATCTGCTCCGTTCAGACATAGGATCCATGTCTGGAATCCCGACAGTATAGGTTATATGACCACAGAAGACGAATTAAGGAACAAGGACCTGGATAATATCAATATGACCCTGCCGTCTGGGCCCAATTTTACAGTCACGCACTGCGAGTTGTTGGTGGAAGGGGAAACCCAGTACCATACTTTTCTCTATCGTGAGGCATGATATGGGCTTCTCTCTTAATGTTCCATATAAACCAAAGGATAATTTTTTTCTAAGCGGATTCCCTTGATGAGTAAAAAAAATGTGAGATAGGAAAGGGTTTTTTGGGGTTTTTAGCTGATAGCTTTTTCAATCTATTACTGTTCCCTGCCTACTTCTTTACCGTATTTCTTGAGCGACCCTCTCTTTATCCTGCCTATCTCAGCGTAGAAGAAGTCGGCCCTCCTTCCAGTGCCTATCTCCGGCTCCTGAGATGCCCACCATGCGAAGTTACCTAATGTGTAATTCTGCCTATCATCCGTAACGGTGAACTGGTAGTTGTTCAGGTCCTCAACGCTCACACGCGTCAAGACCGCGCTAGAAGGCTGGGGTCTTCCAAGGTTCCTGCATATGGCTCTAAGATTGTTTATCATGAGCCTGGCGAACTTTCTCACCTCTGCATCGCTGGATGTCATGTTCGTTGCGTATCCTTCCGTAAGGTATTCTTCTCCGTTCTTCCAGAGTTTAAACCTTATCTCAAGCTGGTCCACACCTGAAACGCTGGAGGGGCTTTCGTGCATCTGTCTCAATGTTTTCTTAGTCACTCTTACGAACCCTTCGTAGGTATTGTTCCATTTCTCTTTCGCTGCTGTATCGAACCATGAAGAAGCCGACCCCACACTACCTCCTCTTGACTGTATGATGACATCGATCGAGAAACCGTCACCTGCCGCCGGTAAAGATATACTGGTGAATTTGGAATGTGAATCGCTCAGTTTAGTCGTCGACAGAGATTCTGAAGATGGTGGATAACTCAACTGCCACGTGAATTTATCTAGAGGGGTGTTCCTGATCGTCTTGACATCAGTGGCCGAAGAATCCGAGGTTATATCGATCTTCAGATTCCCTCTTTTCTTGCCCTCATAGCTGTATTGTCCACTGGACAACTCATATTCTAGCTCGGTGCGGTTGGCCATGTAGGTGGGCTGTAATGAGCTGCTTATATCGTATTTGGTGTTGAACCCGAGGTACGGATATTCGAATACTGATGTAGAGCGTTGGTTCTCACCTGACATCTTGTTCCGCTGCCTGTCTATGTAAGTGAAATAGCCGCTATCACTGCTGACCTCCTTGGTGGATTTGTGGATGGAGTTCATCAATGAAGTAACGTTCGAACTCGTATGTTGTGCCCTTCCCACCGATGAGTGGGGCATACCCGTCAGATGATGGTTCAGGCCGAACATGGCGTTCGTACCCTGAGCTAGACTATCAGACATGGCCCTAGACATCTTCATGAAGGGCTTGCTCAGATAACACGCATCCAGCAGTGGTGTTCTTGTATCGTGGTAATCCTTACCGACCAGTCCGAAATAGCCTCTCATCATGTCGTAGTCCACATCACCGGTACGCCAGTCAGATTCGAGAGGCCAGCTGGTGTAGACCGGTATGCTCATGTTGAGGTCTATGTGTAATGTACCCTTGTACTGAGTTCTCTTATGCACCTTCTCAGGGATATGGTGCCTCGACGTAGTGAGATCGAGTTTAGCGTCTCCGCTTACAGAAACTTTGAAGTTAGCTTGGAAGGGACTCCATCCCATGGATGTTTTAAGCTCTGGATCATGCTGGTATCTGTCCTGTACATCTACAAAATGTTGTCCTTCATCGGGATACTGTATGTCGATATTCAGTTTACTACTGCCCAGGTAGCTGACGAAATCCACGTAATAGGTCTCGTTTAGCACGGCCTGATGTTTTCTATCAAAGGTCCAGTTATCCCTCCAGCTCCATTTTGGCATGGTCGTGTTAGTAGCCAGGAAAGCCTCTTCGTCCCAGACACCTATCTTTCTATGTATGTCGTTCAACATACGTTTTCTGAACATGGTCTGGAGCCATCCTCCGTCTTTAGAGAGTTTCGTGGTCATGCAGTCGGAGTTGTGGCCGTCTCCTATTATAACTACACCTATATACTCGATCACCCAGTCATCAAAGTTGCTCTTATAACTTCCCTGGTCCGTGACCTGGTTCATGTGTTCGTACAACATCTTGTCTATACCGGACATGGCTAGTCCGCCCATCATGTCGTCGGTTCTCACCACCATATCAGTAGCTTTCTTGACCTCGTCTTCTCCGTCCCATATCCTGTCCCAGATTGTCTGATCGGTCCACTCGTTTTTGACTGTGTTATGTATCTCTATGATGGTCATTATACAGAGAGGACACATCCAACAAGGATCACCGTAGTCTGTTTCCCATGCCAATTCTGTCGGGCAGTAGAACCACGGGCCAGGAGAGTCTCTTCTGTATTCTACAACGTTCATCACCCTGGCGAATGCATCCCTACGCATGTCCTGTCTGAATTCGAAGTCTCCTCCCATCTGGTTGGTGTGTTCGGTTTCACCTGAGCCGACCTTTCCATCGCTCACCTGTTCTGTTTTGGGGAAATCGTAGTTAGAGGGTGGTGAATCGGCTGGATTCTCTTTCGTGTTGGAGGAACCCCCTTCATAGAGATTCACCACTGCCTCATACCAGAGGTTTACCACTTCTTTAGTCAGGTCGAACATATAATCCTCGGAGGGGGACATCTGTCTCTTATAGGCACCGTCCAGCCACCATTCTTCGCGTTTTGAAAAATCCCCGGCGTAGCTTTCATAGGTGTTCAAGCCCTGATCGAGCTGTCCTCCGTTCTTTACCAGCTTCTCGGTTCCGTCCACTACTACCGATTTCTTGTCTTCTGGGTCGTAGCTCAGACCGTTAGAGCTCTGACCTACATGGCCAGAGGTATCATAGGCCATCAGGTCCATATATCCTTTCTCTACCTTCGGCCCGCTGGCACTGGAAGAACGGTGCCTGATACTCCTGTTTATGACCTCCAGCACGTATTTTAAAGAGTCAAAATAGGGATGTCCTGCGCCTGTATCGTGCTTAGCTATGAACGATTCCTTCACCAGTTGGTACTTGTACTCTTTCGTGCCGACATAACCCTCGAAGACGGATATGATATCGGACCATGTCTCTAAAGTGTAAGGCTTGGGGTCTAACTCTGGGTCCGACCCTCTACCCATTATAAGGTTAGTAGTGTTAGATATCTCGTGTGATTTCACACTCCAGTGTGCATCGTTGAACATGTTCGGGCCCATGCTGAAGGTGTAATAGGTCCCACCGAATGGGACTATGACCGGTGGGTTATAGCTTTCAATGTGTAGTCCGTCGAAATCGTTTTCCATCGTGGATATGGTAGTGAAGCCCTGGCGCTGTGGAAGGTCTGCGGGTATACCCAACCAGTCCCTGAATTTAGATAGAAAGGTCCTGACCTTCTTCGTGGCCCAGTCTTCCCCCTTGTTCTTAACCTCGTCCCAGTTGACGACCGGTTCAGAGAGGGTGGGGTCGACCATCTCGTCCCCCCAAAATAGTTCGTAAAGTGCTAATACAAAGTCCTCGCCGAAGGGATAGATGGCCTGACCTAGGACTTTGCCGGCATTGACGTCCTCGCTCTTCAGATTTCGATGTGCCGCGAAGAGATCAGAGGCGTCTATCGTACCGCTCTTTGCATACTGTTCTAGCATCGAAGTGATGCCCATCTGGTTAGAGTTGTCCTCGTCGAAATCACCGTATAACCTAGTTGCTTCCAGGAGAAGGGCAAGGTTTAAAGCGATCTCTACGTCCTTTTCAGTGATTACCTCTTCCAGGGGAGGATCAGTGCTGGTATATCCACCGGCTGCGTATCCGAACAGGGAGCGTACCTGGGATATGGTGGAAAGCTGATATCGAACGAGTTCTCCAACGCCTCCTGATGGATTCTTACATCCGGTTTGGAACTCCTCAAAACGGCTTTTCAAGTAGAATAAAGGCGAATATATGTTTCTGTCGTATTCCCTTTTGAACGTTATGTTTCTATTGGCCGGTAGGCTGTATATGCTGGTCTCCAATTCTCCGACAACCCTCCCGTAAAGCGGACTGTTCATCTCGTGATAAAGTGTAGATTCTGTATTGTCCACCTGTTTCTTGTATTGTGACTGGTCCGGTGGTGGGAATTCACTGACCCTATCATGCCATGGTTCTGAGACCATGTCGGTCCGGCTGTCCGTTACTATGTTCAGTGTCCAGTTATCTATGTATACGATGCAGTCCTTCCTTTCGATCGGATACTTATTGTTTATATATTGTTTCAGCTTATCTTTGACGGCCGGCTGAAGTTTAGATAGATCAGGGTCCCGGTTCTTAGTCAGTTTATAGATTTCTGACAGCGCGATATGATACGCTCTAGACGATATATCGTCTCTTGTTTCCTCTTCTACCTTTGTAGCTTCGTTATCAGGTGTGTAGATAGCGGTCTCAGCGCTGAAATGTTCTACCCTCGCTAGAAGAGCGAACGAGAGCGTCGATAGTATGAGTAAAACAACTGCAACCAGTGCAAAAGGGATCTTACCCCTCTTGTCACCTTCTTTTAAGAAGTCGAGCTTATACATAAATGACCCTCTATATTCGGGTTGTATTATCCCAATATATGATATAGTGATTTATGTTATTTATATTCTCTCCTTGCATAATTCAATCATCCGAGTGGTATATTTCTACTCTCAAGGGATCCATACCTTCAATCTGGCTGTGTATAACTGGTCTTTGTTCGGGGTGTTCAATTTTTGAGTGGCTGAGATGACCTCTCGGCTTTCTATAGGATGACTCCTCAGATGGAACGAAGCGTTATTGGTCCAGGCCGTAAAGTTATAGTGGTAATGAGGTGCCGTCAGATTCTGAAGAGTTGCATTTATCCTTTTCTCTATGCCTTTGCGCAAGGTCGCCTTGTCAACGTTCGTATGAGAACGTAGGTACAGGTCTTCGACCACCAATTCCTCTATACTTTTATCGTCAAGATGGATAGTATCCCCTGTGTTGGGATCCTCATAAGTTGTATGATTTATAGTCGACCTCAGAAGGGTCTCCAAGGTACTCTTACAGTATAACCTCATAGTTTTACGCCTGCCGCTCTCCCTTTCAGGAAGAGTGGTATATGTCAGGACAAGTGCAGCCACCATGAGGATGCCGAAGAAAACGAGGGCATCCAACATGCTTGATTGTCCAGATTTAGATATCTTCATGTTCTCATCTCCATACCTTGACTAACAAAGTAGCTGCATGCACTTCGTCCTCTGAGACTACTATATCCACGGAGGACTGTATGACCCTTTTTCCCAGTTCGAAGCTGTAGTTATCGAACCCATTCTTTGGTTCCCTCGACCAGGTTTTATTGTACTTGATATTGTAGTCACTTTGGTCGATCAAAATGATCTTATAATATGTTTTGTTCTTGGGATGTAGATCTCTGGTCAAGTTTTCAGAGTTCAGGCCTATAACTTTTGTGGCATCGAATTGACCGACCTGGTCCTTGTACAAAAGAAGCGGGCAGGACCTGATCGTCACTGCTAACTGGGTAGCGTCTTCCTCGAATTCGGAGACCTTCCCGTTCCGCTGATATCCCTGCAGAGCAGAATACACACCGCCCAGGAATATTAGTGTGCCTATCATCACTATCAGCAAGGCAGGAATATCCTCGAAAAATCCTATGGCCCCTTTATCATCTATCTTCCTTTTCATCTAGTTCACAGTCCGTCAAGCTCTTATAAATTCGGGGTCGTTTGGGTCTACATACTTTGCAAGGCTATTATTAAAGTACCTGGTTTCGAATATAAATAACTAACGCCCTATTCTATTTATATGTAGAGAGGATAAATCTGATTAGGAGCAGATCCATGGAAGAGTTTCATTTATTCTCGAATAGATCCTCCTCCAATTCCTTGTAAAGTTCCTCCTCAAGCTCTTTCTGGCTCTTGGGCCCCTGCTGACTCTGCTGACCTCTGCTTCTTCCTTCCTCCCCTTCTGATCTTTGTGATGGCCTGGACTGCCTTTGACTCTCTTCCTGATATCTCCCTCTTGAACTTCTAGAGCCCCTATCGTCGTACCCTTGAGGCCTCTGGGGAACGAACTTTTCCTTCTTTTTTTTCCTGTACCATATCAAGCCGATGACCCCTATCACCACAGCTATAACGATTATGCCGAGCATCATGTAGTCATTCATCCCCATGTCCTTGAAGAAAGAGAGTAATGGATTCTCCTCTTTTTTCTTTGGAATGCTGGAAGGATCGGTAGGATCGCTTCCACCTTTGAATTCCTTCACGTTACTATACCCGTCGCCGTCTTTGTCCATTTCTGCATCTGAGGGCTCCTCTGGATCTAGATTATAATACCTCTCCCAATCGTCTGGCATACCGTCATCGTCGGAATCCTCTCTTGGGGGAGCCTGGTTTTGTACCGTCACCTCCATGGATGTACTATCTTTATTTCCGGCTTCATCCGCTACTTCGAGTTCCACAGTATATGTGCCGGTCGAGCTGTACTTGTGGGCGATCGCTGTACTCTCATTCCCGTTATTTTCTGTCCCATCACCGAAACTCCAGCTGTACTCCGAGATCCCTAGGTTATCACTGGAGTCACCGGCATTGAGTATGACCTCTCTTCCTACCTTAACAGTTTTATCCTCCGTCAGGACTGCCGCTGGTGAGATCACATCCTCCACGGGGATGACCTTTTCGTCCGTATTTCCCCAGTTAAGTGAGGTATCTTTAGCTGAAATCATATAATGGAGTTCTGATGCATTGTTAGGGACGGTGATAGTTTTTCTAAATTCCATACGTCTAATCCTGTTCATGGAACTATTTACCGATCGATTTTGAGAGTAGGTCCAGAATTTTACATACGCTTTGTCCAATTCCGTGTCCTCTTCTATCGAGACGTTGAAGGTTAACTCCTCTCCCGTGAATGCTTCATCATCAGTGTGATCCATGATCCGTGGAGGGTTCGTTTCTCCTACGCTCACGTTGATCGGCCCTACTGTGGCCCAGTTACCAGCACTATCAACCGCGGAGATATTGTAATTGAAATATGATATATTAGACGGGACGATCATCACATATTCGTATATGTCACCACCGACGTTGCTCAGCGATTCATTGACTGCGTTTGTAGCGTTCGTCCAGTATTTGACATAGACGGACCCCATCTTCTCATCGTGGACCTCCCCTTTGAATTTAAAGTCTTGACCCGGTGCGGCCAAATTTGATGTATTATCTTTTATGGTGGGTGGATTGGTATCGACCTCTACCTCTACGCTGTCTTGGTCACTGTTGTTTCCGTAATCGAAGGCCTTGATGTATATCGTATGGGTCCCGTTCGTAAGATCAGTAAAGGTCGTCGAAGTATGCTTTCTGACCGTAATCCAGGTTTTATCGTCTACCCTCCCCTCGTATCTCTCGATACCACTTTCGTTATCCTCGCCTGTCCATTGAACCGAAACGGACGAACCAACTATCGAACCCTCAGAGGGTGACGTGATGGTTACACTGGGCGGTACTTCGTCCACCATAGGGGTTGCGTTAACCGTGGATGAATTCGGACCCTGGCTGTCCTGATTTACGGCGCTCACCTTGTAGTAGTACTGCTGCCCACTTATGATCCTCGTGTCGTTATAACGGGTAACTTCCCCTTCTATACTTCTCAGGTAACCCATGTTCGTGCTGCTGGTTCCCCGGTATATCCTGTACTCGTTTATTGCGCTTCCTCCGTTATCTTCTGGAGCGTCCCAATTAAGGCTTACCTTTCCATATCCAGCCTCGGCCTGCAGATTTTTTGGGGCCGAGGGCGCTCCCCCGAAGGCATACAGTCTTCCGCTCCAAGAGCCCACATATACGGTGCCGTCACTGGCTATCGCCGGACTGGAGATCACGCCTTCAGTTGTATTATACCTCCATATCCGGTTACCGTTGGCATCTAATGCATAGATATATTTATCATAGGAACCGAAATAGACAGTACCGTTTTTCCCTATAGCGGGGCTTGAATCTATTATGGAGGCGTTCACAGAGTAGTTCCACTCCTTGTTTCCGTTCGGACCAACAGCATAGAAGTTATTGTCCCATGAGCCGAAATAAATTGTGCCGTCACTATCTATAGAGGGACAGGAATCTATGTCCCCTCCCGTGGTAAAGTTCCATCTTTGGCTTCCGTCGGGGCTCAAGGAGTACAGTTTGTCATCCGCTGAGCCGAAGTAGATGTTGCCGTTGCTATCTATAGCAGGGCTGGAATCGATCTTACCACCGGCGGAGAAGTTCCACCTCTCAGAGCCGTCTTGATTAAGAGCATAGAGTTTACCATCTCTAGAGCCAAAATAGATGTTTCCATTGTTATCTATTGCTGGGCTGGATGTGATCGAACCGTTGGTAGTGAAGTTCCATCTTTTGGTCCCGTCGGGATTTAACGCGTAAAGACTTCCGTCCCAGGAACCTAAGTAGATGGTGCCATCACTGCCGATGATCGGACTGGATTCAACGGAGCCAGCGGTGGAAAAGCTCCATTTAAGGCTTCCACTGGAGTTTACGGCATATAGTTTATTATCTCTAGAGCCGACATAGATAGTTCCATCGTCCGCTATCACCGGGCTAGAATAGATATCGTCTCCGGTGGGAAAGCTCCATTTCTTCGTACCGTTGGGATACACCGCGTAAAGCTTGTCATCATTTGACCCGAAGTATATGGTACCATGACCTGATATACAGGGGCTGGAGGTTACTTTTCCCTGGGTTTCAAGGGACCATTTCAAGGAACCATCAACGTGGTCGCAGCTGTAGGGGGAGAGGCCCGTATGCTGAGGGTTCTGCCCATAAGCCGGCCAAGGCGTGTCTCCCAGTGCCTGGAGATCTTCACCCTCCGATGTGGTTTTTTTCCCTTCATCGTACGGTTGAAACGTTGTGGCCGCAGCCGGGCTGAGCATGGAAAAACAGATGACGAATACGATGCCTAAAACAACTCTATCTTTTAGCATGGGATACACCGTGATTTAGAAGAATAACGTTAAGAGAGTTTTTATTGTTTTTGCTCCTTTATTCCTTCTAGGTTATATTAGCTTATATAGGGTAGGTCCTTCCTGGTATTGCCCTTCTTTCTATTTATACCACCGCGGTCCAAGTCGCTCACTATAGACATGATCCGGATCTTATCAGTGCAGTCTGGGTCTATCCGTGCCCCGAATATCACTCCTGCGTCCGAGTCCAGCTTCGACGTCATCATGCCGACCACGTCGTTCATCTTCTGTATGGATAGTTCCTTCGGACCCCCAGTCACGTGGATAAGGGCCTTCTTGGCCCCGGTGTAATCCACATCTAAAAAGGGGTTCTCGTTCGCCTCCTTTACAGCTTTCTCCGGTTCGTTTATATTCGATTCACCCATCAAGAGGGTTGAGACGCCACCGCCCCCTAGAACGGAACGCAAGTCGTTGAAGTCCAGGTTTATCAGGGAAGGCAGAGTGACTGTTTCAGTCAGGTTTTTGATCAGATCGGATATAAGGGAATCCATCACGCCGAAACCTTGGTCCAGCGGTAGGTCGGGAGCCACCTCCAATAATTTATCGTTCTTGAGGACTATAGTCGAGTTGGCAAATTCGTTCACTCGTTTTATACCGTTCCAGGCTATTTTTTTTCTGTTTCCCTCCACTGAAAAGGGCAGAGTCAGGATGGCTATCACCATCGCCCCCTTTCTTCTAGCTATTCTAGCTATCACCGGTGCTGCCCCAGTACCAGTTCCTCCCCCCATACCCGCGGTTAAAAAAACAAGATCCGAGCCCGAAAATAGTCGATTGAACCCGCCGGAGGCCGCCTTTGCACACTCTCTACCTACGTTTGGGACCCCTCCGGTACCTTTGCCTTTGTTGAGTGAACCGCCGATGAGCATCTTCTTATCGGAGTGGATGTTGTTGAGGTGCTCTTTATCCGTGTTGACCGCTACCGTGGTCGCGCCGTAGACTCCCATCCTATGAAGTCTGTTTATGCTGTTATTACCTCCACCACCCACCCCCATAACATGGACTGAGATGTCCGTTTCTTCTTTACCCTTGTGAGCGTCATTTCTATTCATCATATTTTTCCCCGCCGTATTATACAAAGATGGTGGGGAGCCGGTCTATGAGACAGAATATTAGTTCTGTTCTTCTTCCTCTTCTTCCAGTTCCTGTGTGTATTGTGCTATCTTCTCTCTCACATACTCTCTTACAGCAGTTCGGATGGCATCGTCAACGTCGATGGAGTCGCCATACTTAACGAGCTTCTCTATATCGTTGACCTTCTTCTTAGGGAAGTCCACGGTCACTTTAGAGATATGCTCGGGTGAATTCTTGTTCTTGATGAATTCATCGATGGCCGTCCGGATGGCTTCAGACATGGAGGAATACGAGCCCTTATCCACCAATTCATCCAATTCATCGGCCATCTCTACAGGGATTCTGACGGTTATACGCTTAGTGTCCGACACCATAGCTCCACCTTCTTATTTATCGTCCGACGATAATGAAGTATTCGTCAGACAGATATATAATGTCTTTTTTAGTTTATAAATATTTCGGTGTTTGTCTGATTTGAATGACGAAAATCAGACGTCATCGTAGGCCTGATATACCCGCTCTCTTGATACTTTTAGGATAAAATTTAATAAGAGATATCTCCTTGGTGGAACGTATGCCGACTGTTGATTACGAGGAACTCGATGATGATCATGGTTTCGTGGACAGAGACGAGATTTTGAAAGAATTGGAACACCATATGAACGAGGTCTCTGCGGCCAACGGAAGAGTTATATTTCTTAAAGGGGAAACAGGGGTGGGGAAGACCGCTCTAGCCGAGGAATTCATGGAACGCTGTAAAGAAGAGGGTTTCGAGATCCTCAGGGGTCGTTGTCTATACTACGAAAGCGGTGATCCCTATCTACCTTTCTTCGATGCCCTAGATGAGTATATCGGCGAGGACCAAGAGGAAGATGTCAACGAACCAGAGGATATGATGCCGGGCATGATGGTCGGCTCCTCTATAGATACATCAGAAGAGTACACCCCGATGAGTTTGATGGGTACTGCCGTCCAGGATGAAGAAGAGGAGGAGATGTCACGAGATATATCTCTGGCTGATCGAAGAGAAATGATGTTCAGTAAGATAACCAATCTGGTCCTAGAGCTGTCAAAGAAACAACCCATATTACTCTATCTTGATGACCTTCAGTGGATAGACGATTCATCCTCTCAGCTTCTGCATCATCTCAGTCGGGATATAACGAGCAATCGTGTACTCATCCTTGGATCCTACAGACCTGAAGAGTTGAAATATGGCTCGGAGGATCTGCCGCTCTCTTCGACTATAAATAGGATGAAGGAGGATAATCTCCTCAAGATAATAGACGTCCCCAGGCTGGACCATCATTCCGTTTCCTCACTGATAAAGAACTATCTTCAGAGGGAGGACCTTCCAGAATCTTTTATCTGGACCATGTACAGGGTGAGTGAAGGAAATCCGTACTATGTAGTGGAGATACTGAACAACATGGTGAATGAGGGCATAATAGATCCTTACTCTTATACCTGGGATGCTGAAGAGGAACTTTCGAATATAAAGATACCATCGACCATCAAGGACATCACGAGCCGTAAGATAGAGAAGCTTGACAAGGATGAGAAGAAGGTCTTGATGTACGCCTCTCTCCTGGGTACGGAGTTCAACTTTGAGATACTGGAAGAAGTAATCAATATGGACGTAATCGAGCTACTGGATATCGTTGACAGTCTTGTAGACCAGGGCATAATCCAGGAAGTGGAGGGCACCGATGACGAGATATACAGATTCCATCATGTTCAGACACGAACGACGATCTACGAGAACATGGCTAAGAGCCGGAAAAGGGTCCTGCATCAACAGATAGGCAAGGTGATGGAGGATATATTTTCTGACCAGCTGGAAGAACATTATTATGAGCTGGGGGAGCATTTCTATGAAGGCAAGGTGTATGACAAGGCCTACGAGTACTCAAATATGGCGGGTCACAAGGCAGTTAGGGGTTTGGATCTAGCTAAAGCTGTGAACTTCTTCGACCAGGCCCTCGAATCTCTGGAAAAATCAAGGGGTATAGAAGACAGACAGGAGAAGAAGATAAATCTTTACGAGATAATCGGTGAGCTGAGCTACGAGATAAACGATTGGGATAGGTCTTTGGATGCCTGGGAGAAATTGGGTGAGATTGCAGAGGATAAGAGCGACCTAGAGTTGCAGGCCGAGGTAAACAATCAGATAGGGGATATCCACAAGGAGATGGACGAGTACACCGAGGCAAGGGATTATTTTGAGAGGGCTTTGGAACTTTCTGAAGAAGAGGAGTATCTTGAAGGCGTAGCCAAGGCCTACATGGGTCTTGGATACGTATCTTGGAGAGATGGAAAGCTGGATAAAGCTATAGAACTGTTCGAAGAGGCTATCGGACAACCTCTGGATGTCAGCAAGGCCGAGCCGATCCTGGCCTCAGCCCAAGTAGAGATGGGAAAGGTATACGCTCATAAGGGTCAGCCAGATGAAGCAATAGAATACTTCAAGAGGGGCGTGGATTACTTCAAGCAGAAGGAATCTTATTCTGACCTAGCCATGACCTACAACGATATCGGCGACCAGTACATGAGGAAGGGGGACAACGAACAGGCCATAGAGTACTTTAAGAAGACAATAGAGAACGGCAGGAAGATAGGCAGCAAGAAATGGATTGGATGGGGTGTGATGAACCTGGCGGATGCGTTGGTCAGAAACGGAGATCTGGACGAAGCAGATAAGAACGTAAAGAAGGCCATGAAGATAATGGAGCTGCTGCGCGACTCGGTAGGACAGGCCGGAGTACACTCTGTAAAAGGTATGTTGGAAGAGAAAAGGAGTAATTGGGATGAAGCCCTAAAGCATTTCCAGGAGGCACTGAAGATATCTGAAAGGATAGATGTTGCTTTTCAGAGAGGTGAATATCGTTACAGGCTGGCCAACATCTATAAAAAGCAGGGCAAGGTGGACAAGGCTCAAAAACTCTGGAAGGAGGCTAAAAGGATATTCGAAGGTCTCGGTTCTGAGTTGTTCCTTGAGAAAACCAATAAACGTCTCCAAGAACTAAAAGAGTAAGATAAAGATTTTTAAAGGATTATTCCCCGTATACCCATTCTTCTTCCGCTTTTCTGTATTCCTGATAATCCTTCTCTTCGAAGAATATATCTAGTTCCCTCTTGGCACTCTCTTTCGAATCTGCCGCGTGCACTATGTTTCTGCTGATCGTTAGACCGTAGTCGCCCCTTATGGTGCCGGGTTTCGCCTCTTTTGGATCTGTATCTCCTACCATATTTCTTACTGTAGTTATAGCTTGGGTGCCCTTTACGGCCATAGCTACTACTGGACCTGAGGTTATATAGCTCAAAAGAGGCTCATAGAAGTCCTTTCCCTCGTGTTCGGCGTAGTGCTCTTCAGCTTTTCCTCTAGAGAGTGTCATCATCTTGATGGCGATGATCCTGAGCCCTTTCTCCTCAATCCTAGAGATCACTGGTCCTATCAGACCTCTCTGCACACCGTCTGGTTTCACCATCAGGAAGGTAGTCTCCAATTGGATCACCGCTTAGTCCTTTTTCTTGAGGATCTTCTTCTTCTCTTCGCCCTCTTCGTCTCCCTTGGTCTCTTTCTTGGTATAGGTCCTTATTGCCTTCTCCTGGGCGTGTTTCTGAGTCCATTCGGTCTCTCTAGCTTTCTTACCTAGTTTCAATAGATTCTTCTTGCACTTATTCGTGCAGAAGTTGAGGACCTGCCCGTTGTTCTTTATGTAGACCTTTCCAGTACCGGGTTCGATAGGATTACCGCAGAAGGAGCACTGCCTGTTCTTCGGCATCTATCTCACCCCGATCTCCTTGGCTTCTCGGGCCGTCTCTCTAAGCATCAGAACGTCACCTTCCTGGATCGGACCCATGACATTACGGGTGATTATCCTTCCTTCGTCCTCACCTTCAAGGACTCGGACCTTGACCTGGGTAGCCTCGCCAGTCATACCTGTGCGGCCAACGACTTCTACAACCTCGCCTGGAATACTATTATCTGAAGGCATCTTAAACGCCTCTGTTTCTCAATTTTTTGCTCATTTCAAGTCTTCTAGTTCTTTCTTCAACTCTTCGATCATCTGCTCTCCTTTGCCCGGTTCCGTGATAGCTACAGATGCGGCACCAGTGTCTAGTCCTGCTGCGGCCCCCAGTTCCTTCTGGGTAGGCACGTAACTGTAGGGTATGTCTTTCTCTTCACAGAGCATGGGCATATGAGCCAATATCTCTGGAGGCTCTACGTCTTCAGCCAGCACGGCTAGCTTAGCTTCGCCCCTCTCTACGTATTTTGTAACTTCGTTCGTTCCTTTTCTTACCCTGCCGCTGTCTCTTGCGATCTCTACTGCCTCGTAGGTCTTATCGACGACATCGTCAGGGACGTTGAAATCCACATATACTTTATCTGCCATACATTAACACCTCTTTCGGATATACAATCCTCATCATTCATCGGCTTTTATAACGCAACCCTCCTACACAAGGTCTGATATAAAAAACTTTTTCCAGACTGCAGTCCTTTTCCAGTACTAAGGTACTATCTAAAAACCTAGTGATTTAGCAGTTTTAGATTTTTATAGATATTCCA
>CAYMXS010000019.1:0-36036 GCA_964394465.1 uncultured Thermoplasmata archaeon
AAGGAAGAGGAGAAGATGATCGAGATAGAGAACGAGATGTAAAGGATATGATATCTATGATTTCAAGAAAGTATCTACGGAAGAGCTCGATAATCACGATATTTCTGTTACTGATCGTTTCGTCCTTCGTTCCGGTGATGTCCCACGGTGAAGAAAAGACTCGTGTGAAGAATAAAGCTCTTAGCGGAGCATCTGACATAGTGATAAGCGAGGTCTTTTACGATCCTATAGGCAGTTACTCCGAAGAGGACGAGGAATGGCTGGAGATCGTCAATTCCGGCTCCAACGAGGTCGATATAACGGGCTGGGAACTGAAAGTGGCGAACCATACGAAGGAGATATATCCTACCCAGAACGGAAGCATGGGAGACACGACGCTTCAGCCCGGGGAATACGCGGTTTTAGCTCCCGATGCCGAGGCCTTCCTTGAAGAGTACGATTTTCAGGGCAACCTTTACGACTGTGCTTACTTCTGGCTCTCGAACGATGAGGAGCTGAACATAAAGCTCAAAACTCCGGATCAGACCGTCGATGAACTCACCTATAATGGGACCACTTGGCCCGGTTCTTCCGGTTTCTCGATGGAATTGGTCAATCTTAGCAAGGACAACAGCCAGATGAGCAGCTGGGCAACGTCCGAAATCTATGAAGGGACACCGGGTAGATTGAACTCACGGTCCGTAGAAGGAACCGCCGATTATCTACCCAACATTTGGTGGTCCTGGAGAGATAAGACTTTGGTGGATAACGAGACCGCTCCGAAGGTGACTGCGAAGGTCACCGACGACTCTCAAGTTAACGCGGTAAAACTGCACTACAGCATCGATGGAGGCTCTTTCGAGAGCACCAACATGGTGGATGACGGTTCTGGAATAGATGAAAAAGCCGATGATGATAACTATACTGCGAAAATACCGGAGCAGGCGCCTCAGACAGAGGTGGAGTACTACATAGAGGCTCTAGACGACAATTCTCAAAGTACCAGTGAGCCTTTAGAGGCACCCTCGCAAACCTACTCCTATACCGTGATATCCAGTGTGCTTCCTGACCTGGTCATAAACGAGGTTTTCTACGACCCCATGGGTCCCTATTGGGAAGAGAATAATGAGTGGATAGAGGTGAAGAACGTCGGGTCCGACCCCGTTGACATGAGTTTATTGAGTGTGAGTATAGAAGGATACGAGAATGGTATATACGAAGCGGAGGAGGGCAGTATGGAAATCTCTCCAGGTGAATTTGCCGTTCTAGCACCCAATACGACGGGTTTCCAGGAGAGTTACCCGGACTTCAATGGTCATCTGCTGGACTGCGGAAATTTCTGGCTCGAGAACGCTACCTCTATCAAACTGTTGAGAGGGGATAGACTCATCGATCAGGTGGACTATAACTGGACCACTTGGCCTTCCCAGGAAGGCTACTCCATGGAGTTGGAAAACGTTAGTCTAGACAACAGCATATCGGGAAACTGGGCCGTCTCATTGGACGAGAAAGGCACACCCGGCGAAGTCAACTCTGTAATCAGCGGTGAGACCGATGCTAAAGACACGGACGGTGATGGAATACCGAACAGTCAGGATGAAGACGACGACAACGACGGTATCCCGGACCAATGGGAGGATCAGAACGGTCTGAACTCTACCGATGCGTCCGATGCTGGAGGCGATATGGACGACGACGGCTTTACGAACTTAGAGGAGTATGAGGCCGGGACGGATCCTCTTGACCCGGCGAGTCATCCAGAGGAAGATGAAGGCGGTAAAGATGAAGACAGTGGTATCCCGAAACTCGTGCTGTATTTCGTACCGGTCGTTATCGTAGCAGTGATAATGGCCGTTGTTTTATACATGCACTTCAAAGGCTCTGAAGAAGATAATGAAGATATGTAGATCTGAAGAAGGTATGGGATCCAGATGGTTTGTCCAAGCAAAGAAAAAAGGAAAAAGGCGCTGAGAAAGGCATTCATAGTTGTGATGGTAGCGTCCATGCTGGTGGTTTATACTGCCATACCGGCGGTCACGGCTGAGCAAGAAGAATCAAAAAAGGTCACTCAGACATCGTCCGTGACCCTGAACGAGTTCCTGCCGGATCCGGATACGGACTGGAACGACGACGGCTCGGTTGATGAATTCATAGAGATATACAACAACGGTAGCCATTCGGTAGATATCTCTGGTTGGTATTTAGACGATGAAGCCAACGGGGGCGCTGATCCCTTCCAGATACCTTCAGGAACCACCATCCCAGCCGGGAACTACCTCGTCTTCTACGATAATGAGACAGATGTGAGCCTGAACAACGGAGGGGATTCAGTTAGGTTGTTGAACGAGAACCAAACCGTTTTGGACAACCAGACCTATCCATCTTCTTCATCGGGTATCAGCTATGCCAGGTATCCGGACGGCTACGGCAACTGGGCCACCACTCCAGACCCTACGCCTGGAAGCGCCAACAACGTCACGAACGACCCTCCAGAGATAACTGATCTTACCATGAGTCCCTTGAGGCCCGACCTCGGAGAGGAGATAACTTTGAGCTGTGATGTGCAGGACGATGGAGTGACTTCCCTTTCAGTCTCTTTACATCTAACCTACAAAGCTAAAAACGGAAGTTCGCAGGAGACAACCGAGCAGTTCAACGAGGAAGGAGAAGGCGTATACAACTGCTCTCTCGGCTCTTATTCTGAAGAGACCCTTCTGAGGTTCTACATAGAAGCGGACGACGGCGAGAACGTGGACTATTATCCAGAAGGTGCTAAGAGCGGTGGTGAAAACCTGAGTGCCGTTGTATCGGATGTTTCGCCACCCGTATGTATAAACGAGTTACTGCCCGCGCCCTCTTCGGATTGGGACTCCGATGGGAACGCTACCCGTTACGATGAGTGGATGGAACTGTACAACGAGAGAGACTGGTGGGTCGATATCTCCGGCTTAAAACTGGACGATGTCGTGGGCGACTCGGGAGCCAACCCTTACCAAATACCGGTAGGAACGGTCATGAAAGCCAACGGCCATAAAGTCTACTACTCCTCCGACGTAGGTCTCGGCCTCAACAACGGCGGGGACAACGCCTCTCTGACCTATGAAGACGGCTCTATCATCGACCAGGTAACCTACGGTGAATTAGACTCGGATGTTTCCTACGGCAGGAGTCCCAACGGAGGAAGTAACTGGTACGAGTTCAGTGACCCTACGCCCGGCTCTTCAAATCCAGACCTGGGCCCTCAGGAACTGAACGAGTCCGTGCGCTCGTTACTGGTGACGGAGGTTTACTATCGAGAGACAATAGACATGGACTTCGTGGTACTTCACAATCCCTCCGATAAGACCGTTCCCTTATCCTTCTTCAAGGTCTCGGACCAGGAGGGTTCCTGGACCTTCCCTATAGGAGCCAAGATCTCAAGCCAAGAGAGTATATATCTGGCCTTCAACGGTCAACAGTTCGAAGAGAGGATGTTCTTCAAGCCGGATTGGGAAGTAAAAGGAACCCTTTCAGGTGTTCCCGACATGCAGGGCAGCGGCTTCAACCTGGCCGAGGGCGGTGACGAAGTCATCTTGAAGGCCTTCGACGGTTCCGTCATAGACGTGGTGGCCTACGGAGATTCCACATATCATGATACGGGTTGGGAGAACGGTCCCGCTCCAGGCGTTTCCACTGGAGAGATACTGACCAGGAACCTGAAGCCCAAGGAGGGCTACGTGGACACGAACACATCGGACGACTGGGTACACCCCTTCGTGAAGGGCATAGGCCAGAGTGACTTCCAGCCAAAAGAGTTCGAGTTCCAAGGCAAAGCGGAATGCTTCGTTTCCCCTGACTGTTCATTTCCGGCCGTAACCGACTTCTTAGATTCGGCAGAGGACAAGATATACCTGAACGTCTATATGATAACGAACTGGTACATAACGGAGGAGATAATCGACGCCCTGGACAGAGGCGTAGACGTGAAGGTGTTCTTAGAGGGTGGACCAGTGGGCGGTATATCCGACCAGGAGAAGTACAATCTGATGAAATTGGCCAACGCCGGTGCGAAGATAAGGTACATGATAAACGACCCAGAGCAGGATATCTACTCCAGGTACAGGTTCAACCACGCTAAGTACTGCGTGGCTGACAACAGCTCCGTTCTAGTAATCTCAGAGAACTGGAAGTATACCGGGGTTCCGGTGAACAACACCTACGGAAATAGGGGCTGGGGCATCATATTACATGATGATTCACTGGCTTCTTACTATGCAGACGTATTCCTGACCGATTATGACCCGAGTATGTCGGACTCAATACCTTACGACGCGGACGATCCGGAATACGGTGACCCTCCTGGCAATTTCACTCCCGATAAAGAGAAAAGGACGGATGGTTTCGAACCCAGCGAGGACATAAAGACCGTTGAAGGCAATATAAAGGCTGCTCCCGTAATAGGGCCAGATACCACGAATGCCAAGGAGCACTCGATAGCACCGGCCATTAAGGGAGCGGACGAAAACCTAGATATAATCCAGCTCTCATGTGACCTCCACTGGGCCAAGGACGCCTCCGCCTATATCGACTGGAGCCTGCCTTCCGAGACCCAGTACCTGGAATGGAGCGATGGCAGGGAACATCACAACCTCTACCTGAAAGAAGCCGTAAAAGCGGCGAGAAGGGGCGTTGACGTAGACGTCCTGCTGGATTCGGTCTATATCGACAGGTATGATAACACCACGTACGATAACTACGACGTTGTCACGTATCTCAACAAGCTGGCTGAGAAGGAGAACATACCTCTGGAAGCGAAATTGGCGGACCATGAGACCTTGGGTATAGAAAAGGTCCACGCCAAGGGGCTGATAGTGGACAACGAGACTGTTCTTATATCCTCCATAAACTGGGGAGCCTACGCCGCCATATACAACAGAGAAGTGGGTATCCTGGTCACGAATCAGGATATAGCCGGTTATTACGCGGACGTTTTCCACTACGATTGGACCCTTGGAAAGGAGGAGCACAAGGATAACTGGACCGACGGTGACGAAAACGGTGGGGATTCGAACGGTGGTGGTAGAAATGATTTCAAGAACGAGACTCTGGACTCACCCTCAGTCCATACCTACCCGGAAGTGGTAGTAAGTATAGGCAACGCCGTCATAGTCGTCCTTTCCCTGGCCATGGCCACGGCTTTCATATGGGACAGGTTCAGAGAAGAGGAAAGGTAGTACTAACGTTAGAAAACGGGCTTAGGTATCTTCAGCGACTCGAAGATAGAGATCGCCATGCTGTCTGTCATCTGTGTCATCGCATCTCTCACCATCTCCGCAGGCTTCGAAAGTCTGAGGTATTTTTCATTCATGTCCTGCAGGAAGTACAGTACCGAAGTCTTTGAACCGTCGAAGTCCTCTATGGACTGTTTTATTATCTCTTTTTTGACCACTCTCAACCTGTCTAATTTCTCTTCCTTGTTGGCCTCTTTTCCTTCCTGTATCATCTCTTCCAGCTCTCCAACGGATAGAGCCGAGATATCTATTTCTTCTAGCATATCGACATCATCTAACTTCTCTGGATCCTCGGGAGTCAGATTTGTGAGTTCCTCGTAGTATGATTCGAAAAGTCCTTCTATTATCACGCTGGTCTTCTCCGCGTACTGCTTGTTGACGTCGCACATGTATATGTTATCGTAGTTGAAGTCGAATATGAGCTCGTCCAGTGCGTCTGCAACCTCTTCGGAAAGACGTATAGGTATCTCCGTTCTACCAGGGTCTCTCCCGTGCTCTTCCCTGAACTCCTCTAGGTCCTTCTTGAAGTTGTCTATAAGGTCTAAGACCATGGTGTTGATGATCTCGGTGTTCGTTTCTCCCAAAACTTCCACGCAGGAGTCCGGCAGGTCTTCTGGAGCTATGAGGCCCACTTCGATAGCATCTTCTATATCCTTACCCACGTAGGCCATCTTATCGCATAACTTCACAAGGCAGCCCTCTAGAGTGTAAGGTTCTCTTTTGGTCAAACGGCCCTTGTAGGGCTCCCATTCCGGGACTTCTTCGGCCGCCCAGAACTCTCCACCTTTTTCCTCACCGCAGTGAGTGACCACACCGTCTCTGACCTCTAGGCAGAGGTTGAGTCCCTTTCCTCCCTTCTCCAAGTAGTCTATCACGCGTAAACTCTGCTCATGGTGCTTGTACCTCCCTATGCCGTATTCGGAGCATAATTCAGTCAAAACCTGTTCGCCCAGATGGCCGAAGGGTGTGTGTCCCAAGTCGTGGCCGAAGGCGATAGCTTCCACAAGGTCTTCGTTGAGGTTGCAGGCCCTGGCTATGGCTCTGGCTATGGAGGAAACGTGGAGGGTGTGTGTCATCCTGTCGCTGATGAACGGATTTTTGGGCGATAGAAAGACCTGTGTCTTTCCAGCCAGGTGATAAAACGCCTTTGAATAAACGATCCTATCTCTGTCTCTGGCGAATTCCGTCCTCTCATCCCTTTTCAAATCCCCTTGATCTTTGAAACGGCCCAACGTTTCCTGGCCTAGGGCGGCGTAACTCGGGTTGACTGAATCCCTCTCTTTTCCGTCTATGGACTCGATGATCTCTTTGAGTCTGTCGTTCTCGTGAAACGGCGTTTCTCTCGGCTCGATTCCTGACATGGGTATCACATCTGATCCACTTTAACAGTGTAACCTTTTGGATAAGATAAGAGTATTTTATCCTTTTGGTACCTCTGTTTATAGTGTGGAAAATTTTAACTGTTCTCTTTGTATTTTCCTTTGGTGAAAGGAGTCTAGATGGATATAGAAGAAGAAAAGGCGGTAAAGGTTTACTATGATCGAAAAAAGTTCGTTACGGCCAAGAAGGCCGTGACGTCCTGGGAGAAGAGCAAAGGCCTGATGTTCAAGGAACTGGAAAAGGATCAGGGCCTCCTTCTGGTCTTCAAGGAAGATAAAGAATGGACCATCTGGATGCTTTTTGTTCCCCAGGACCTCAGCGTCTTCTTCTTAGCTGAAGACGGAAAGGTGGTCGACAAAACTCTCGCACCCCGCTTATCGTTCTCTCCAAAGTCTTGGAGCACATATTCTCCTGGGAAGAAATGCCGCTATATACTGGAAGCGCACCCGGATAGGATAGATGATATAGAGGTAGGAGAAACATTAGAATTCGAGCTTTGATATACCAGGAGACCAGGGGGAAAACTAATATAATTTCTAGACATTTTGAATCCATACCATGGTCCCCGACCAAAGATTGGATGGCAGATGCTTGGATATAATAAAAAATGTTCTCCAGACGGCTTCTGAGAAAGCCGCTTCTTCCATAACGATGATGATAGACAGTTCAGTTAAAACGGAGATAGTCGACATACAGAACGACCCCTTTGGGATCGTGGACGAGAAATACGATAAGGAGAGCCTTGGCGTGATAATCTATTCGGAGCTAAAAGAGGGCGAAGGAGGGATAACCCTCTTCATACTCGAGGAGAGAAGTGCGAGGGAACTGTGCGAGATACTTCTAGGTGAAGAGAAATGTACGGGCGCAGATGAGTTGAGCGAGGAGGAAAAGAGCGCTATAAGAGAGACTGGAAATATTTTGATCGGCAACTTCCTAGCTGAAGTGGGTGATTACTTCGATACGCCGATATTACACACACCACCGCAGCTCGTCCATGATATGATAGGCGTTTACATAGAAAATCTGGTGGGCTACTCTGAGAACGTTAACGAGCCCATAATAGCGGACGTGTCTTTGACCGTTGAGGAGATCGGGGTAAACGGCAGGTACATTTTATTCCCGAGCGATAAGCTGACCCAGCGATTTTTAGAGCACGCGGGAGAATGAGTTCGATGTAGAAATAGTGATCTCACTCACGGTACTGACAGCAACCCTTAAATAAGTAAAACTTATTTGATTTTTCTAAAGTAAATTGGAGGAATGATGATGAAGAGAGATATGATAGCTTTGACGCTAGTTATAACGGTCTTGTTAACGGGAGCGGTCATGGTCCCGAGCCAGTCAGCCAGAGCCAAAACCATAACGGTAGAGGACGCTAGAGGGAATACTATAACTTTTGAACAACCGCCGGAAAGGATAGTATCCTTCATGCCCTCTAACACGGAGATACTTTTCCATCTTGGTCTGGGTGATAGAGTCGTCGGGGTGGACGATTTCAGCGATTATCCACCTGAAGCCAAAAATCTTCCAAAGGTGGGCAACGCCTTCAGCGTAGACTACGAGAAGATAGCGAACCTCTCCGCAGATGTCGTGGTCGTTCCGGCACAGAACAGCGAGATGATAAACAAGCTGAAGCAGTACAACCAGACCGTCGTGGCTACTGGCTCTATTTCCGTAGAAGACGTCTATTCTGATATGAAGATGCTGGGCAAGATGTGCGGTATGGAGGAAGAGGCGGAGCAGAAAGCCCAGGACCTGAAAGACGAGATGCAACAGATAACTCAGGGTAGAGAGGATATACCCATGAAGGACCGTCCAGATGTATTGTACTTGACCTCAGTCGATCCGAGCATGTATGCTCCTGGAGAAAAGACGTTTCAGCATGAGCTCATAACGAAGGCTGGAGGTGACAATATAGCATCGAACAAGACCGGCTGGTCCACCATATCTGAGAGCAGGATAATAGATTCTGATCCCGACGTGATAATAGCCCCTGAAAGCATCAGGAAGAACGTTGAGAACCTGACCGAAAAGGAATCCTGGCAGGGGATAGACGCTGTGAAGGACGATGATATACACTACGTCAACAGCGACGTCATGTCCAGGCCCGGCCCGCGTATCGTACAGGCGGAAACCACTTTGGTCAATATAACGTCACAGGCCGAGCCCGGCAGCGGTTCTCAGAACGAAGATGTCCCAGGACTTGGTTTTGGTTCAGCTATTGCAGCATCGTTGGCTACCGCCGCGATCTACAGGAAGAAACAGAAGACGTGAACATGAAGAGAAGAATAGGTCACGGAAAGCTCTTGTTTCCTTTCCTACTGCTTTTTCTTTTCCTCGTCGTAGCCGTCTCTTCGTCGGTGGGCAGCGTAGACGTTCCATTCTCAAAGGTAGTAAAGATCATCCTCTCGAAGATCCCGTTTTTAAAACAGACCGTGCCCCAGTACGGCGGTTCTGATGCGGTCATAATACTGCTCATACGTTTACCCAGAGTGATGCTTGGCGTGGTGGCTGGGATCTCTTTGGCGGTCTCCGGCACCTCGATGCAGGGCGTCTTCAAGAACCCCATGGCCTCGCCCTTCATCCTGGGCGTTTCAGCGGGCGGTGCTCTAGGTGCCGCTGTAGGCTTCTACTTCGGTCTGGTTTACTTCCTGTTGCCGTTCTTTGCTTTCGTATTCGCCATGGGCACAGCCTTCCTGGTCTTCATGCTGGGGAGGGTACACGGCAAGACTAAGATCACAACGCTTCTCTTGGCCGGTCTGGCAATGAACTTCCTCATGAGCGCTCTGACCAGCTACGTCCTCTTCTTGAGTTCTCCCCAGGACAGGATGTCCATAGTTGCGTGGATGTGGGGCAGCCTGAACGGTACCGTATGGAACGAGGTGTTGGTCTCTTTACCGCTCATGCTGGTAGGCATAACGTTGGTCTTCATGTTCTCTAGAGAACTCAACATAATGCAGGTGGGTGAGGAATCCGCCATGCAGCTGGGCGTTGAGGTAGAGAAGACGAAGATAGTTCAGATAATAACTGCTAGTCTTTTGGCCTCCGCTGTTATTTCATTCACAGGAGTGATCGGATTCGTGGGCCTCATAATCCCACATGCGGCGAGACTCATAGTGGGACCGGACCACAAGGTGTTGGTTCCAACATCGGGCCTCATGGGCGGCATATTTTTAGTTTCATGCGACACTTTGGCGAGGCTCGGAGGAGAGATATGGATAGGGATAATAACCGGCCTGGTGGGCGCCCCCTTCTTCATCTATCTACTTCTGCGGAATAGAGGTGAAACGGGATGGTGAGTCTAGAGTGCGAGTCTCTAACAACGGGTTACGTGGACGAAGAGGTCGTTAGAGATATCTCCTTCACTCTAGAGCAGGGAGATATTCTCGGCATCGTGGGCCCCAACGGCTCCGGGAAGAGCACCTTGATAAGAGCGATAACCGGTGTTATCGAGCCGTGGTCCGGTGGTTTGAGCCTTGATGGTAGATCCATAAAGAAGTTGTCGAGGAGAGAGATAGCCAGGAAGGTCGCTGTAGTCCCCCAGGACACCTTCATCAGCTTTCCCTATACCGCTTGGGAGGTCGTCATGATGGGACGTAATCCATACCTTGGCAGATTGGAGAGTCCGGATAAGAAAGACCGAGCGATAGTAAAGGAAGCCATGGATGGGACTGCCACCTTAACGTTCAAAGACAGACCGGTGGGTGAACTCTCCGGCGGCGAGCTTCAGAGAGTTGTGGTAGCTAGAGCTCTAGCCCAGGATACAGACCTCTTACTTCTTGACGAGGCCACGTCTCATCTGGACATAGGCCACAAGGTGAGCGTGATGGATCTCGTGAAAAGAAAGAACAGGGAGGGAGACAAGGGCGTTCTTTCTGTACACCACAATTTGGATTTAGCGGCGAGATACTGTGATAGGCTAATCTTGATAGACGAGGGCGAGATACATGCAGAAGGGTCACCAAAAGATGTGTTGACTCCTCCTCATCTGCGGGCTGTTTACGGCATAGAGGCGGAGGTTCACCAGAACCCCAGGAACGGTTCACTGTACGTGACCCCTGTAGAGGATATCTCGGGTTTGGAAGAGAAAAAGGAGACCATACATATTGTAGCGGGAGGTGGCTCTGGAAGCGACCTGATGAAGTCATCGGTGGAGGAAGGCTACAGGGTCACGGCAGGAGTTTTGAACGCCATGGACTCCGACCTTGAGAGGGCCGAGTTTTTAGATATAGACGTGGTTGTAGAAGCCCCCTTTACAGGCATAGGACAGAAGGCTTACAGGCAGAACCTGAAGAAGATAGAAGAGGCTGATATCGTCGTAGGGACGGACTTCCCCGTGGGTAAAGGAAACCTAAGAAACGTAAAGGCGCTGAAGAGGGCCGTTGAAGAGGACAGAAAGGTGTTCCTATTGGACGAGGACTCCATCGAGGAAAGGGACTATACAGGAGGAAAGGCCGCTGAGATCTACGAGGATATGCTCGAAAGTGAAAACGTTACTGTCGTTGAGGGATGGGAAGACCTGAGAAGTTTACTGGAAAACGGATGATCATGAACTTGTCGGTGTATCAATTAGATAATGGCTGGAAACCTTCTTTTTCCTCCATCTTCTCGATCCTATCCATTATCGTCTCGGCCAAACTCTCATATTTCGATATCATCTTCCCGTCCTTTTCTATATATCCGTCCGCACCCAGATCATACGCTCTTTTGGCCAGTCCAGTGTCACCAGCCCCAGTGAAAAGTATGAAAGGCGTTTCCCTCTCTTCCTCTCTCAAGGCCTGTAAGAACTCCAATCCGTCCATGGGCTCCATCATGTAATCCGAGACGATGGCGTCGTAATCCCTTCTAGAGAGAGTGTCTAGAGCCTCATCGCATGAATCCTTCACGTCGACGGATAGGTCTTCTATTTCATCCTCCAAGTATATCTTAGCCTGCATAGAGAATTCTGGTTCATCATCTACGACTAATATATGTCTCATCTTCCTCTCTTGTTAAATAGTCTATGTTTTATATTTGATTTACCCCTCTACATCTATAACGTATCAGGATATCAGCAAAATCTTTAAATAGTAGTTACGATACATTCATTACTATAAGATACTATCTAAGCGAATCGAAAGACCAAAACTGATAAGGAGGTATATGTATGATAAGAAAAACGAAGATAAAAGGCAAAGGATCCACTTGGATAATGGGCGCCCCAGAGAACTCCGTATTGGTTCAGAATCCAGACCCCCCAGGCTAGAACCGATACGGTAAAAGCGTCCTGAAAAACCTTTCTTTTTTATTTTTCATTCAAACTTGTATATTGCTGTTGCAAAGCTGGCTCCGTCCAGCAGGTCATGTAGGATGATCGGGAGTAAGAGGCTGTTGGAGGCCTGAAAGATATAGCCGAGTAGTATTCCCATAGATATCCTGCCGGGCAGCTGTTTTAAGTTTCCTTTCAAGCTTTCTTCCTTCTTCACCACGTTTATCAGATGAATCAAACCAAATATCAATCCAGTGATTAAAGTGGCATATCCTATCGTGAGTAAACTTCCACTCATCATATTCTGGAGGTGCCCCTGAAGAAAGCCCCTGTAGAGCAGTTCTTCTATCGGTCCTACAAGAACGAGCGGATAAAAAAGAGCATAGAAACGGTTGTTCTTTTGTATGTATTTCATCAATTCCGGCATGGCGTCCTTATCGAGTCTCTCCTCCGGCAGCCTCAATATCTGGATGACCTGGACCAGGATTATCGCTGAAGCGATGCCTACTCCAACGAAGAGACGTGGATTGAATATTCCTATCTGAAACCCGGCCTCTGTCCACGATAAATCCGTTACAAAGATGAAGATCAACGGTAGAGCTATACCTAACGGCTAGAACCATATCAATGCTTGAACCCAAGTTTGACAGTTATTTTACCCATTACGGTAGAAAAAGTCAAGAAAATCTATTTGACAGGTGGTAAAAACAACAACTTTCTAGGGGCATATACCCTAAATATTCATTGATTTTTACGGTTTTTTCCTTGATTTTGGCCTAATTTTTCCGTTTTTCTGATGATCATAATCATCTAGAACAAAATTTTCCGGTAACTGTCAAATTCTATCCGTAAATTTTCCTTAATAATTCCTTTTAGACGGTTGTCTGGCAACACGTGAGATCATCTGTCAAATCAATCGCTTGAAAATACCTAAAAAAAAATGAAAAAACTAGAAAAAACGGATTAAAAACGGGATATGTATGATTCAAGTGTCAAACTTGGGCTTGAAAGGGCTCAACGTCCTTCTTTCTCTTTTTAAGAATCAGCGAAAAGCCGATCTTCACGGCCTGATACACTAGAAAAAGGGCTATGACTAAAAAGAGATTTTGATATATCATCAGACAGATAAAAAAGGATATAAATATATAAGAATTGTCCTTAGTTTTACATATGCTCGAGATAACCGTCCACGAGATAAGAGGAGGATGCCCGGTTCACGAGGAAGGAGACCGTATAATGATAGACGATCCAGAGGTGGATTTGGACGAGAGCGATGCCTTATGTACCCATGCGATGAGCACCCTACTACACTACACCACCGTTCTCGAAAGAGGTTCAGAGGACCCCTCACTTCCGATAGAACTGGGCCTGAGCAAGGAGGAAGGTGTGGCATACATGCAGTGCGTTGATCCTGGAGAACCCTACACAGACGGAGGGACCGTCATCTTCAGGTGTGAGAAAGTAGAGGACTAGTTTTCGTACTTCTCCTTGACCTTCTCCATCCAGAATTCCTTACCTGTGTCCTTGAACAGTTCGAAGGCTCGGTCGAGTAGCTCTCTTTTCTCTTCATCGTTACCCTGTTCTTCCCTGAGGACCCCCAATTCATACAGGATCCTAGCTCTTTCATCCTTCATCTCTGAGTCCTCTGCAAGTGAAAGCGCTCTCTCCATCATTTGCTCTGATTTCTCCAGATCGTTCAGTTCCCTTTTGACTACTCCTAAAGTTCGAAGGCTCTTGCACTCCTTGGTCTTGGCACCGAGCTCTCTAGAGATATCTAAGGCTTCTTCCGATCGTTCGAGGGCTTCTTCTAGCCTATCCATATCGATATACAGCGAGGCCAACTTACACAGGTTTGTGATCGAATGCTGTTTCTCTCCCTTCTCCTCACATAGACTCAGGCTTTGCTCCAGATACTCTTCTGATTCCTTGAACTTTCCTCTCTCGTGCTTTATCGCCCCTATATTCGTCAGGGGATGTAAGGTGCCCATCTCGTAATCCATGTCCTCGGCGATCTGCAGCGCCTCCCGATAGTTCTTCAAGGCCTCTCTCAGATCCCCTTTGTCCTGGTACACATTCCCAACGTTGTTCAGGAGGATGGCCGTTGTCCTTTTTGAACCCATCTTCTCGAATATCTTCAAGGCCTCCTGCTGGTATTCCAAGACGCTTTCTAGATCACCTTTCTCCCAATGTATGATACCTAGGTTGTTCAAAGAGGCCGCGATGTTGTAGTTCTCTCCGATCTTCCTGCTGATATCTAGACTCTTTTCATAGTACTCCAATGCTTTATTCAGTTCTCCCAGGTCGTCGTATACATTACCCAGGTTGTTGTAGGTCTTGCTGACACCGAGCAGATCGTGGTGATTACTGAGGGCCTCCCTGAAGTACTCTATGGACCTGTCGTAATCACAGCGGTTGAATGAGAGGGTACCCAGAGCGTTATAGCTCTCGGCGAGTTCTTCAGCTTTCTCTAGCTCTTTGCAGAGATTCAGTGCATCTAATAGGTACTCCTGGGCACTATCGTATTCCCCGGTCTTTATGTCTGTCCATCCCCTCACCCTTAAAAGTTTGGCCCTCTCTGTATCATTCTCCACCATCTCTAGTCCTTCCGCTGTAAGTTCTCTAGACCTGTCGAAATCCGAGGTTTTGTTGTAAACGAAGGCGATCTTCCTCTTGAGTTCCGCTCGTGGGCCTCCGTTCAACATAGATGCTCTGTACTCCTCCACGGCATCATCATATTCGCCTATACGGGTGTACACGTCGCCGAGATCTTCTTGAATATCTGGGTCCTTCTCCAGTTCTAGAGCTCTCCTGTATTTCTCTATGGCCTCCTCGTTAGAGTAGTTCTCCGCGGCATCCTCCGCCGCGTCCTTCAAGAATTCTACTCCTCTTTCGTCTTCGGCCTCGTAAAAATGATGGCCGGCTTCCTCCACTCTTTTGGGCTCTATCTCCAAGTAGGACTCCGCCACCTTTCTATGGTACTCCCTTCTTAGTTCCTGGTTCATGTTTTCGTACAGGATCTCTCTCACCTTGCTGTGGTCGAACCTGTATTCGTTCTCCGATGAGATCAAGAGTTTATGCTTCCTCTCCACCCTGCTCAATATCTTTACGACTGAGAACTTCTCTTTGTTTAGAGTCCTTGCAAGCACTTCACTTCTGAACTTTTCACCGATGACCGCAGCGGCTTCCAAGACCTCGTAGACCCGTTCTGAGAGCCTGTTCAGTCTCCTCTGGATTATATCATATATCTTCAACGGAGTATCCTCTAATCTTCCCTCTAAGCTTTCTCCGTCTGGAACCCCCTCCTCATCCAGGTATCGGGCGATCTCCAGCACGAAGAGAGGATTACCCTCGCTCTCCTCATAGACCTTCTCTAGCAGTTCCATCCCGGAGTCATCGAGTGAATATTCCAGCAGTTCCCTCACCTGGCCCTTCTCCAGCCTGTCGAGTTTCAACTCAGTAGCTAGTTCCTTCCTCTTCATCTCCTGCACGGTCTCCCGAAGTGGATGTGTGGTCTCCTCTTTCAGGACGTCCTCCGGCCGGTAGGTACCGATCATCATCACACTCGAGTCCCTTAAATTTCTGGATAGATAATGCAGTAGGGAGAGGGTGGTTGGATCGGCCCACTGAAGATCGTCCAAGAAGAGGACGATAGGTTCCTTTCTAGACAGACGCTGGAGACCGAGCAATATGTTATCGAACAGGTTCTCTTTCTTTATCTTCGGGTCCTCGGTAAGGGTGGAGCCTTCGTACTTCCCTGACTCGATGAACCAGGATATGTCAGGCTCTAGTTCTTCCGCCTTCTTCATGTTTCCGTCCCAGTCTGAGTAGGAACCGTCTATCTCCGAGAGGGTCCTACCCATGTCCTTTATCAGGAACTCGTTCTTCTCCCCCTCGATAACCGTCGCTAGGGTCAGACCATCCTCTCTCTGTAGTATTATATCGTAGTCCTGATAGCTTATACTGTTGACACCGCCCTCCTCACTGCCTATATCTCCTAGGGATTCTTGGACGAAGTCCTCCACCATGCTCAGCATGGAACCGAAGATATCCCCGTCCAACCCATTCTCGTCCCTTTCCGCTTTGGTTATGACCATCCCGCCCTCGCTCATCAGATAGGTCGAGAGTACGCGTGGGTTCTTCTTGCTGATCAGGTGCTCCATCTCTGTGTCCTTCAGGGCTCGTTTCACAGGCACCAAAGGTTCCTGAAAGTTGGGGAGACACTCCGCTTTTATCTTCCTCACATCTATCCCTTCTATAAAATACTCCACCAGATGTGTCTTACCGATACCTGCTTCTCCTTGGATGAAGACGGTCTGGCCTCCTTCCTCTCTAGCTTTTCTGTAATTCTCCTCGAGGAACTCCAGAGATTCCTCCCTACCGATCAAGTTGGAGGGGTTCTCTCTCATCTAATGGGACGATAGAGGCATGGGATATTTACTTTGGGATTCCTCGGGGATCATCTAACTCCCCTCAGATCTCTGCTCACACCCTTCCATTTACCGCTCTGAAAACGTATAAGGTTGACCACGGCCGGTATGAAAAGATTGCCTAGAAGTCCGATGAAGATCGCCGGGAGTCCGTATCCCAAAAGTATACCGAAGATGTACGAGACCGGTAACATCCAGCCGTACATGCCGATCAGGTTGCCGTAGAAGGGCCATCTGGTGTCTCCAGCCCCTCTGAGGTTACCGCGCATTATCCTGTTCAGCGCATAACCAAAAACTCCTATGGCGTTGATCCAGATGAACATCTTGCTCAAGGAGATAACGGCTGGATCGTTTGAAAATATGCCGGATATCGGTCCCGCGAGTAAAGCTATGACCAGACCTATGGGTAGCATGACCGCTAACGCGACTTTTAAGGTGTCCCAGCCGCACAGCCTTGCCTCTTTTTCATCGTTCGCCCCTAAAGACTGGCCTACGAGGGTACTGGCCGCAGTCCCGAAGCCCCAGGCCGGCTGCATGGCCAACAATTGTACCCTCTGTCCCACCTGAAAGGCGGCAACGGCCCCTGTGCCGAAGGTCGCCAGGATCCAGAGGAACGGGAACCTTCCGATAACTCTGGCCATCCTCATGCCCAGGAGCGGCAAAGAGACGGTGAACAGCTTCTTCACCACCTGGGTGTCCCACTGTTTTCCTTTTAGCCTCAGGCTCACACTGTACCTGTTAGAAAGGAGGAGAGTTAGCAATATAAGAGCGACACATAGGTTCGTTATCGTTGTTCCCAGCCCGGCGCCGAAGACGCCCAGTTCCGGAAAGACCCCTATGCCGAATATCAGGAGCCAGTTGAGCACGACGTTGAAGGGGACACCGAAGGCCTGGACGTACATGGGAGTTATAGTATTTCCAGAGCCAGCGAAGCCCCTGGCAGCGATCATCGAGAAGAATCGAAAGGCGAGGCCCAGCATCAGTATACGTAGATACGGGCCTCCGAGTTGTACGACTCTTTCTTTCGCTCCAAGAAGGGCGATCATCTCCTCGGCGTAGAAGAAGGTGAACAGCATCAAGGGTATCGAGATGAGGAGAGCTATCCATATGGACTGCTTTATGACAAAGTTCGCCTTGTCGTAGTCTTCTGCGCCATGATGTTGGGAGACCAGACTGATGGTCCCGCTCGAGACCGCCAAGGCTAGACCGAAACCTATGAAGAAGAACTGGAAACCGAAGCCCAAGGCTGCTACGCCTGCCGCTCCTATAGCGATGCCGACCATGAGAAAGTCGGTCAGGCGGAGTGTGACTCTTAAACCTCCAGTGATGATAACCGGCCAGGCCAGGCTCAGCGCTTTGATCCCTCTCCTCTCGTCCAATAGACCCAACTTTGAAAGGAGCCTGGGCAGCGCTTTTACAAGGCGGTTATCCTGCGCTTCTATCTTTTTCCCTTTAGGACACATCTTTGTTACAGTGCTAGAAAGCGCTAAACCCGGTCAGTAAAAGGATTTTTCGGAAGAGCTCAAGAAAAGGAAAAGGGTTTCTATCTATGGTTCTCCACTATGTGCTTTCTGAATGTCTTCCTGGTCGTGAAGGTCTTACCACAGGCTTTACATCTGAACTCGTTCTCAGGCATATTTTCACCTCTCTGATGTAGTATAGGGAGAACTAAGATTTATAGTTTATTATATACTACCCATTTAAAATATGATGGCTGGATGATATTAAGGTCAGACCTCCACGCCGAAATAGGCCCTGATGAAGAAGCCTATGACGAAGGTCAAGAGTGCTATACCCAGGCTTATCCCGGTCATCTCTAGAAAACGTTTTCTGAAAGACAGGTCCTTCGCCACAGAGGTGTAGAATGTGAACAGGAAGATGATTATCACCGCGTTGAGGACCATCCAGCCCAGAGATAGATAGACGTCCGTTAAGAGCATGTACGGGAATATCAGGAACATTACCGTTATGATGTATGCTCCACCGGTGTAGAGCGACGCCTTCTTGGGATCCAAAGCGCTCTCCTCCGATTTCCTTCCCAGGTATTCCGAACCCCCCATCGAGAGCGAGGCCGCTATGCCCGTGATGAGACCGGTAATACCTATCAGTTGAGTGTTGTTCAGGACGAACGTTAGACCTGCCAGGGCACCGGTAAGTTCAACCAACGCGTCGTTGAGTCCTCTCACCACGGCACCAACATAATCGAGTCTCTCCTCGTCGATCATCTGGATCAGTTCGTGCTCGTGCTCGTCCTCGTCTTCGATTATCCTCTTGGCCTCTGGTATCTTCTTGGATATCTCACCGTAGGTCTCCTGGGCCTCCTCCTCCCCCTTCTCCATGAGCTGTATACCGAAGGTTATGCCGAATATTCTAGCGATGAAGTAGTAAAACCAGACCTTGAACAGGTTGGGCTTTACCTCTTTTTCGGTGTACCTCTTCCAGAAGTCATAGTGTTCCCTTTCCTCTCGGCCTATCTCTTTCAACGTTCTGCTGTTCTCCTCGTCTTCGATCTTTTCAGACAGTTTTGTATAGATATGATACTCCGTGATCTCGTTCTTCTGTGACTGGATAAGCTTCTTTCTTGTTTCACTACCCAGCTCCTCTTTGGACATCGAGTTGCTCAGTAAAGAGGTGAGTATAAATCGTTTTCGAGGGATTACAAACGTTAATATATAGAAAGTGCTATTACAGAACTGCAATGAGGAGCGGTGCGAGAGGTTCGTCCGAGGTCTATGATGAACGACAGAAAGATATAGATGAAAGAGTAGAAGAGTTCGAGGAAGAGATAGAGGGTCTGGGGGAGAGGATCGAAAGGTCTGTAGATAGAGCCGGCAAGCGGTTCGAGGAGCGTTATTACGAGACCTTCGGTGTTCTGGCACCGCTTCTTTCCAGTCTCCTGGGCCTGCTCTTTCTGATGGCCGGGATATGGCTGCTCGCCTATACCGCTGAAGACCTGGGCAGTGCCGTCTTGGAAGATATTTCTATGTTCCTATGGGACAATCTAGCTCTCTTATTCGGACTGATGCTCATCTCCAACCACAGTACATACCTGAACAAGGAATTTTATGAAAAGTACAAACTGATACATCCCATAGTGAATTCATTCTGTATAACTGTCTTTATATGGGTCCTAGCGGAGTTGTTGGAGGTGGTAAATGAAGGGTTGAATGAACCGGGCCTGAGGACTATTATATCGGGCGTTCAGGGGAACATACTGATAATATTCGGCTTGATACTTGTTTTGAGTTATATAGTCATGCTGACGAGGGAAAGAGGCAGTGTATCTATGAGGAAAGAACCTCTCTCTCGTGACGTCTTCAGAGACGAGATAGAGAGAGAGGTGGGCTATGACCTGGGTCCTAAAAGAGTGCGCCGCTCCGGAAGGGATAAGCTGCTGGGCGGCATCTGCGGAGGACTGGGGGAGTACTTCGATGTTGATCCGGTCCTTATAAGGATAATATGGATAATACTCGCCTTCGCGTCTTTGGGTACCGCGGTTCTGTTATACGTTATACTCTGGATCGTCATCCCGAGGAACCCGAGAGATGAGTGGGAATGAGAGTCAAGATATTTATATAAAGGACATCCTTTATTGTATCTAGAGGGTTGAATATGGAGACGAGCGCGAGAAATAGGATAGAGGGTAGAATCAAGGATGTAGAGGTAGGTGAAGTAGCCGCCCTCGTCAAGATAGAGATCGGGACTGGAGAGGTGGTCACTTCGGTGATAACGAAGGAGTCCGTTGAGAAGATGGGCCTGAAGAAAGGAGATTAAGTCCACGCCATGATAAAGGCCCCGTCATTGATGATACTGAAAGAATAAAAAACCTTTATTCATTCATCTTCTATAATACCTATCAAAAAATCTAGATAAAAAAAAGAGAAAAGTAGGCTCGGGTTTTAGCCCTTTATCTCGGCATAATCTGAGAGTGCCTTCATCGCACTGACGGCCCTTTCTGGGGTCAGATAGGCTGGTATCCCTTGCTCATTGAGCCATTCGATACATTTTTCGCACTCTTCACCGCCCTGGAACTGTGCGATAATGGGCTTGTTCCACTTCTTGTATTTATCGTGCAGGTCTTTTGTGATCGCGGCTATCTTTTCTGGATAAGTGATCTCTGTCGGGCACACAGAAACCACTACTCCACCTACCTCCTTACTGGAGATCGCTGTCTCTATCGCGCCTTTGTAATCGGACCAGATAGCCATGCCTGTTAGATCGACTGGATTTAGTGGGGAGCCAAGAGGTCCTACATGTCCGTTCATCCTGGTTTTTAGAGATTCAGAAGGTGTCACCATATCGACACCTCTTCTATCGCTCTCGTCGGTCACTAGTAAACCGGAACCGCCGCCGTTGGTGATCATCATCCATTCACCATCACAAACTGGCTGCTTCGATAGTGCTTTACATACATCTACGAACTCCTGCTGTGATTCTACTCTTATGATGCCGGCCTCATCGAACATCTCATCATATTCCTCATCCGATATCGGTTCAGAGCCCGTGTGGGCACCTGCCGCCTTCTTGCCCCTTTCAGACTTCGCACCAGCCGCTATGGCTACGATGGGTTTATCTACATTCTTACAAACTTCCATGAAGCCGTCTCTATCGTGTATACCTTCTATGTACAGTGCGATAACATCAGTTTTGTCGTCCTGGTCTGCATAGGCTATCATCTCTGGGAACTCTATGTCGGCCATGTTCCCCATGCCCACGTAGAAAGACATCCTGAACTTCTGTGTTCTAGACATGCCCAACCAAGCTAGTAGGTTCGCCCCTGACTGGGATATCACCGCTACATTTCCTGCCAATGGCAGATATGGGGTGAATCCCAGGTTCAAATCACCGTGTGGATTTCCCAACCCCAAGAGGTTAGGACCTATCACTGGGAACTCGTTCTCTCTACAATAGTCTGTCAACCATTCCTGAAGGTCCTCGGCTCCGACTTCCTTGAACCCTGAGCTCACTATTACCCCTATTTTGACTCCTTTCTCGACACACTCCCTTACTGTCTGCTTGACCATGAAAGATGGTAGAACTATGACGGCTAGATCCACTTCTCCATCTATCTCCGTCACTGATCTAAATACCTCTTCACCATATATCTTCCCTGGGGCCGCCCTTGGGTTGACTCCATAGATTTTACCTTTATACCCATCTTCTCTCAGCATCCTGATCAAGTTGTATCCGACCTTATCTTCATGTCTCGATGCACCTATGACAGCTATACTGCCAGGGTTATATGCATACTGTAGCTTCTCCACCACATAATCCCTTACGCCTTCCATCTTAGTCACCCCAGTTCTCAAGATCGAATTCACGCTCGGTGAACATCTTCCTTTCAAGTTCGTTGACTGAATCTACACCTACGTCCGTTGTCATCACGCACTCTTCCCAGAAATCGTTTTCTTCGTCCAATCTGCAGGTCCACCTTCTCGTTGCTCTGTAAACATCGAATTCCCTTATCTCTTCGACACCTTCTATATCCATCAGCTCGTCTCTCAATCTATCGATGTCAGCTAGTTCATTATAAGCAGAACACACAAAATCGTACGGTGACTGGGTGAACTGCCACAAAGTTTCCCATTCAGGGTACTCTGCCAGATCATCGCAGACTTCAAATTTTTGCTCTGTTGGAAGCATCCTGTACATCCTTAGAAGGAAATATTTTTTTGTCAGTCCTAGTTTCCTCCAGTTCAAACAGATCAAGGGTATCATCAGTGGTTTTTCCTCTACATATTCTTTCAAGCTTTCCTCCAGTTCCGAACCGTCTATCCCCGATATCTCCTCCATCACGTCGAAATCGAACATATCTTCTACGGGTCTCTTTTTATTCAAGGCACAGAATATATCAATATCCTCTTCATCCATGTAATCCTGGGTTTCTGCTAATCTTTCCTTCTCTTCTTCCGAGATGAAGAATTTTCTAGCCGTGTCTTGAGGGGCTCTCCACTGAGCTACTTTTTCTTCCCTCAGATATCTAGCAACGGGTGTGATGTACACGTCTTTTACCTGGGGATAATCCTCTATCGGCTTGATTATCACGTTTCTCAGGAAGTCTAAGTTTGAGATATGGTTTCCACCATAGAAATCGAAATCTCCTTCACTGACCATGGCTGAACAGGTGCAGTCTTCATTTTGGATGTGATCCAATACTTCCTGTTTCTGATCTTCAGTAGCGTTGTCTTTCAGGTCAACCAACCAGTAGTAGATCGCCCATCCCATGGCGTATGTATTTGGGTTCTGGACCAGCATGATAAGATGTTTATCTATCATCCTTTGTATCCTTTCTTCCAGTTCCTCTTCCTCCATCCCGGTTTCAGTCGATAGCCACTCTAGATTGAAGATATCTGGTCTGTTCTGGTATGCTGACTTGGATATGTTGTACCCTCCATATGTAGGATCCATAGCAAACTTTAGAGAAAATGGCTCCACAGACCCGAAAACACTTGGCTTTGTCCAATACTCGTCCATATATTCTTGCATCTCTTTCTCTCCCTCGCTCATTTTATATCACCTTCCTTAATCAAGAGCGCTTGTTCTCTATTTAGTCTTTCCTATCAACCCAAGCGAGGGCTTCCTGAAGCGGGTTCTAAAAAAGATACATATATCTTGAACCGATTCTATTTACCATGGACGGAGCAGTATTCCTTGAAGGCGAAGACATAGAACTCAGAACCGTAGAGGAAGATGACATAGAGTGGATGACCGAGAACATAAACGATCCAGAGATCAGAAGTTATACGACCATGAGGTATCCCGCGAACTACGAGCAGGAGGAAAGATGGTTCGAAGAGAGGGTCAGTGGTGCGGAAGATACTATACACCTCAAGATAACAGAGGACGGAGAACGAAAGGGACTCATCTCGCTCATGAACATAAACAAGGACAGCGGTAACGCTGAGATCGGCCTTTGGATCGCTAGAGAAGAACAGGGAAAAGGCTACGGCACGAAGGCCTCAAAGTTAATCACGGATTACGCCTTCAGAGAACTGAGATTACATCGTGTTTTTGCTAGAGCCTTCGAGCACAATCCCGCTTCGAGAAAGATATGGCAGAACCTTGGTTACAGGGAAGAGGGCATCATGAGGGAACACGATTTCTTGGATGGGGAGTACAGAAACCTTTACATATACGGGATATTGAGAAAGGAATGGGAAGGTCAGGTCTGAATCAAGCCAGCGACCGTCTTATCCGCGAATCGGTCTATCTTCTTCTCCCAGCCCGTCGGCAGTCCGTTACCCTTCTCGCTCTCCTTCCCCAGCCTGAATTCCAAGGCGGCCAGCTTGACCATGTTCTTCTTCGAAAGTATGCTCTCCATGTTCTTCAGCCAGTTTTTCTTCACCCTGTGCGTGTTGATTATGCCGTACTTCTTCTTGTCCATCCTCTCCAGTTTCTTCATGAACCTCCTCATGTTCCTCTGGACCCGGAACCCCTCCGTCGGTGATGAGAACACGTAGAAGTCGGCTTCTGGCATACGTTTAGGGTCTACCTTGTCCGGACTCAGGACCCTGACCGGTATGCCCCTCTTCTTGAGGCCGTCTGCGAGATGATAGACCACTCTCCTCCCGTTCCCATATCTCGACCAATAGACTATCACTCCGTTCATCTTTTCACCCTAGAATAAGATGGTTTAGTAAGTATATAAGATTATTGTAAAAACGATCAGATGGTCTAGAAAGAGAGCTAAAATAAGTTTAAATAACCGTTTGAACCTCCTCTTTATAGGTGATCTCATGGAGAAGATGACTGCATACTGCGGGTTGGTCTGTACCGATTGTGACGCGTATATCGCAACGGAAGAGGATGACGAAGAGAGGAGAAAGAAGATAGCTGAACAGTGGTCCGAGGAGTACGGTGCCGAGATAGAAGCCGAGGACGTATTGTGCGACGGCTGTCTAAACAACCAGGGCGACCACATAAGTCACTGGGAAGAGTGCGAGATAAGGATATGCAACGAGGAGAGAGGGCTTGAAAATTGCGCTCACTGCGATGACTATATCTGTGAGAAACTGGAAGAGTACGTCAAGATGTCTGAGGAGATAAGGACTAATCTGGAGAAGATCAGGGAGTCAGTATTAGAGAGATGAAAAAAGAAGGTAAAAAGGTTTTTCCTATCTGTGTTTCTCGACTATATGTTTTCTGAATGTCTTCCTTGTGGTAAAGGTTTTACCACAGGCTTTACATTTAAATTCATTTTTTGCCATATCTTTCACCCTTCATGATAAAATAGATCGAACTAAGATTTAAAATTTATTATATCTTTTTTTATTCAAATTTGTAAGAGCATTAAAAAACCACTTTTTGAGGATCTCCTTTTATATCCCAATCTACTTATAGCCTTATAATATTGCAGTGCTTGATTGTAATATTCAAGAAATTATCGGTGTATTGAGCGATGGGAAAATCAAGCAAAGGCAGGAAAAAAAGATCATCTAAAAATACCAAGATGATCCCAACCTTGAAGAGACTTGGAAAATACGCTAGGTCTCACTGGCTAAAGATATTAACTGTCTCAGTCGCCGTGATAATATCAACTACACTTGGTTTGATACCGCCGTGGCTTATCCGGTACGGTATAGATAACATGATATTGAGGGGAAGATTTGAAAAACTCTGGATAGTAGGTCTAGCTATGGTGGGTACAGCTTTACTGAAAGGTGTTTTCGATTACATAAAGAGCTATATCTCAGAATATATCGCACAGAACATCATACACGATATAAGAGTGAAGCTGTATGAGCACCTGAATGAACTATCATTCTCTTTCTATGATGACTCTAGAACGGGAGACCTGATGGCCCGGATAACCACAGACACAGATACACTTCACCGTTTTTTAGGTAGGGTCAGCACCTTTGTTTCTGAGAACATATTAACGATCATAGGTATCATGATAATAATGTTATTTTGGGACTACCGGTTGGGAGTACTCTACATACTGATGTTACCTCCTATGGTCTTCGGCATGTACATGTATTCTTCTAGAGTAAGACCCATGTTCAGGAAGGTCAGGAAGAACTTCGCAAAGCTTACACATCTAGTTAAAGAAAACTTCGTAGGTATGGATGTTATCAAACTTTTCGGGAAAGAAGAGGATGAAAAGAAAAGATTCGATAAACATAACCAAGACTATGTGGATATAAACATAAAAGCTTCAAAGGTGTCTGCTCTCTGGATGCCCTACGTTCATTTTCTGATCGGTCTCAGCACAGCGTTGGTGGTTTGGTACGGTGGTCGATTGGTTATTCAAGATGATATCTCTCTGGGAATGCTGGCAGGTTTTCTCAGCTATATAGCGATGCTTACTCGACCAGTTAGGCAGACAGGTATGATGATAAATTTTACCAACCAGGCTACTGCCGCTGCTGAGAGGATATTTGAGGTATTGGATAAAAAACCAGAAGTTAAAGACGATCCCGATGCTTATGAAATTCCTTCCGTTAAAGGAAGAGTTGAATTCAAAGATGTCAATTTTTCATACAAAAAGGGAATACAGGTATTGACGGATATAGATATAGAAGTTGAACCGGGCCAGACCATCGCAATAGTAGGTCCCACAGGTGCTGGTAAGAGCACACTACTGCATCTCATACCCCGTTTTTATGATATCGATGATGGACAGATACTGATAGATGGTCATGATATCCAAAAAGTGACCATCGAAAGTCTGCGAAAACAGGTTGGGATTGTATTACAGCACACGTTTCTCTTTGGCGCATCTATAAAAGAGAACATATCCTATGGTAGACCTGATGCCGATATAGATGATATCAAGAGATGTGCTGAGATAGCACAGATACATGATTTTATCGAATCATTACCACTTGGTTATGAAACACCTATCGGTGAAAGAGGAGTTGACATCTCAGGAGGACAGAAGCAGAGACTGGCGATGGCGAGAGTGCTGCTGACCGATCCAAATCTACTCATACTCGATGAGCCCACTTCCAGCGTAGATGCTGAAACAGAAGCTAAGATGCAGAGAGCTATGGAAGAGGTAATAAAAGATAGAACAACATTCGTTATAGCCCACAGGTTATGGACCGTTCAAAATGCAGACAAGATCCTTGTACTGAAAGATGGGGAGATCGTCGAGAAAGGAAGACATGAAGAACTGATAGAGAGAAAGGATGGTTTCTACAGGAATATCTATCACCAAGTGTTAAAAGATGAGAGTGAGGGAGGTGGAGCTAGATGAGAGGTGGGTTTGGAAGGAGAATACGATCCGACAGTGAAGAAGATTTTTCTATCAAGAAGTTGGATAAAAGAGCTTTGAAATTTTTATTCAAATATCTAAAAGAGCACAAAAAGACGCTGTTCCTGTCAATCTCAGCGATGATCCTGATGACCTTAGCTAGTCTAGCAGGACCATTTTTGATAAAGATAGCCATAGACGATTATATCATGAAAGGTGATATAGCCGGTTTGACCTTTGTATCTTTGCTGATGGTACTGGCATACGGTGCATACTGGCTCTTTTCGTATTTCCAAACATATCTTTCGAACTACATAGGACATACCATAGTCGGAGATATTAGGGAAGACCTCTATGAACATCTTCAAAATCTATCTATCGACTTTTTCAGGAAACATGATACCGGAGATGTTATGGCTCATGTCACACACGATGTCAATGCTTTATCTGATCTAGTCTCTACCGGTTTCGTACATCTTTTGAGTGACCTTTTCACACTCGTAGGTATAATCATCGTGATGCTATATCTGGATTACAGGTTGGCTCTAGTCAGCTTTATAACTATACCTTTCATATTCTTCGTGGTTTATTTCTTGGGTAAAAAGATGCGTTCAGCCTACAGAGATGTCAGAGAAAGATTGGCTGAACTGAACGCAGATGTAGAGCAGAACCTTTCCGGGATAAGGCTGATCCAGGCCTTGAACAGAGAGTCCAAAAATGAGGGGGAATTTAGTAAACTCAGCTGGAAGAATCTGAAAGCAAATCTCAAAGCGGCCTCATACTTCTCCCTGCTGTTCCCGATAATGACTTTGAGTAAAGTTCTTGGAGAGGCGCTGGTACTTGGATACGGTGGTTGGGGGATAGTTCAGGGTACAGTGAGCCTTGGGGTACTGATAGCCTTTATGGATTACGTACGCAGGTTCTTTGGTCCTTTAGCCGATATGAGCCAGGTGTTCAATACCTATCAATCTGCAGGGGCTTCTTTAGACCGCATATACGAGTACATGTCTATCGAAACATCTATCAAAGAGCCGGATGAACCAAGATCACCTGAAGGGGGTATAGAAGGTAAAATAGACTTCGAAGATATAGACTTCAGCTACGAGGATGAGAAAGTTATCGATGATCTGAACCTACATATCGAATCAGGAGATATCTTCGCTCTTGTTGGGTCAACCGGTGCAGGTAAAACCACGATAGCGAACTTACTGACAAGACTTTACGATGTGGATGAGGGTAGTATAAAGATCGATGACATCGATATAAGATATTATCAAACTGAAAAGCTCAGAAAGATCATATCCATCGTACCACAGAATGTATTCCTCTTTGATACATCGATAAAAGAGAATATCCGTTTCGGTAAACCAGAAGCTGGCATAGAAGAGATAAAAAAGATCACAAAGGAGATAAATGCACACGATTTCATAAAAGACCTTCCTCAAGGATACGAAACTAGAGTTGGAGAAGAAGGCGTTAAACTATCAGGAGGACAAAAACAGCTCGTTTCTTTTGCTAGAGCGATGTTGGCAGATCCTAAGATACTGATACTCGATGAGGCTACATCGAGCGTTGATGCATATACTGAAGTTTTGATACAGAATGCGATGGATAAACTACTCGAGGGACGGACGGTACTGATGATAGCACATCGGTTTGCGACTCTAAACAAAGCAGATCGAATTGGAGTTCTAGAGGATGGTAAGCTTATAGACACGGGTACTCATGAGGAACTGATGGAACGAAACGATACCTACAGAAGATTATATGAGAAGCAGAGTGGAGGATAGATAGTGTTGTCAAATGAAAAACTACTAATAATAGGATAATATTATAGTGAATTACTGTAATATTAGAGGCGGTAACATGAGTATTGAAGAAATAAAGGATGATAAAAATAAGATAGTAGAAAAAGCGGTCGAAAACGACAAGAAGTTCATGGAGATGACTGTGGATATAATCACTGACTATTTTGAAAACAATCCCGAGGGATGTTCTTCCGGGAAGATGTGTCCTGAAGCAGTCGTTGCAGAATGTGCAGGATTGCCGTTCATAACTGAAACAAGGATCAAGCAGGTGCTGGACATAATGTATCACGAAGGGTATCTGGAAAGAAAGATACCAGAGGGCACTGGGACCCCGCACTACTCACTCAAATAAAACCTTTTATTTTTCGTATATCAGGAGAAAGTATCGATGTGTGGTAGAAATAACGAATGCTGTGACGATCCAAAAAAAGAGGCTGCAAAACGTATCAGCAAGCTTCAGGGTCTAGCCAAAGCACTGCACTGCCCGACCAGATGGGATATAATAGATATCATAGGTGCCGGGAACGCAAAAACAAAGGAGATCAAAAACGGATTGGTCGATAAGGGATACGAGATCACTCAATCAGGACTTTACTATCACCTTTCAGAGCTAAGAGATGCGGGAGTTATAGAGGTAGATAAGTTCCTGGAAGAAGGTCAGGGTGCACCAGAGAAAGTCTGGAAGTTGTCTAAAAGGAAGATAGAGATCGAGCTTGTTTCACAGGAGAAATAAGGAGATGTCGACCGCCGTTGAAGCAAGCGGGCTAAGTAAAACATTCGGTGAAGTAGAAGCTGTTAAAGATGTCAGTTTCAAAGTTGAAAAAGGAGAGTTCTTTGGTTTCTTAGGCCCGAACGGTGCAGGTAAAACCACCACTATAAGGATGCTGACCGGTTTGATAACACCAGATTCAGGAAGGGCTCTCATAGATGGTATCGATCCTCATGAACATCCTATCCATGCAAAGATGAACATGGGTGTGATACCAGAATTTGGCAATATATATGTTGATCTAACAGCGAAAGAGAACCTGGAATTAGCTGGTAAGTTCTACGGCATGTCAAAGAAGGAAAGGGGAAATAGATCCTCTGAGCTCCTCAAAATGCTCGAACTCGAAGGAAGGGAGAACGATAAAGTGAAGACATTCTCCAAGGGTATGAAGCAGAGGGTGAACATAGGATGTGCGATAATCCATGAACCTCCTGTTCTTTTCCTAGATGAACCCACTTCAGGTTTAGACGTACAGAGTAAAAGACTTGTTGTAGAATTGGTAAACAAATTGAAAGAAAAAGGTAGTACTATATTTTTGACCACCCACAACATCCAGGAAGCGAATGATCTCTGTGAACGGGTGGGTATCATCCATGAAGGAGAGCTGGTCGCTATCGATAGACCCGAGAAATTGAGGAACACATTCGATAAAACACAGTCCATCGAAGTATCTCTAGAAGGTGATTTCGATATAGATATGATCCATCATGATCATGTGAATAAGATCGAAAGGTCAGGGGATAAGTTAACGATATTTACAGATCATCCAGACCTGAGTGTTAAAAGATTGGTGAACATAGCGAAAGAGAATGATCTAAAGATAGTATCTCTCAGGACTAGAGGTCCAAGTTTAGAAGAAGCATTTGTAAGACTGACAGGTGGTAATTGATGATGTTTTCTGAGTTCTTCAGAGGTGTATTCACAACAGCTGAAAAGGATATCAAGATATACTACAAGAAACCGCCGGTGATCATATTCGGTCTTTTGTTCCCTTTCCTTATGTTTTTAGCATTTTATATCGGTAGAAAAGTCGACCTGGCTCTTTTCTTCCCTGGGTTTTTGGCAATGACTTTGTTCTTTACATCATCTTCCGTAGGACCATTGGTGACTCCATGGGAGAGACAGGCTGGTACATATGAAAGACTACTTTCTTATCCGGTCAACATAAAAGCTGTGCTTATGGGAGATATTTTAGCCGGTTCTATATTTGGGATTGCGATATCATCAGTCGTTTTGATTGCTAGTTCATTTTTCATCAATATTCAAGTTGTTAATTTTGCAGTATTGATATTATCGCTCCTGTTTGGGTCTGTAGCTTTCTCTGCGTTAGGTGTGCTGATATCAGCCCCAGCGACGACTTCTCCATCATCCATTATGATGCTCTCCAGCCTGATCAGATTCCCACTGATATTCATAAGCGGTATCTTCATCCCCCTTTCTCAGATGAAGGGAGTGATGAGATATCTCTCTTATATATCTCCCCTGACCTACCTGGTGGATTCCTTCCATTCGGGCATAGGTGGGAACAACGTTTTGGCTGCTGGTTTTGGCCTGATCGCTCTAGTCGTTTTCAGTGCGACCTTTTTCTTTCTAGCTGTACAGATCCACAAGAGGAACATGGTAAAAGGAATTTAAAAGAATACAAAACCTTTCAAAATTGTCTGACCTGAATCGATCCGTCGTTCATAACTACTTCAGACTAGCAACTGAACTATAGCTTTCTTTTATAACATAATTCCATTATCCGGCTCCCTAGCCTTTTAGCAGCCTCTAAAGCTTCTTCATCTTCGGTAATGGTACCTTTTTCAAATGCTATCCCTGATACACCCCTGTTGGCTACTATCATCTCATGTTTTAGAAAAAATGAATTTATCGCTGTGATGGCACTCTCATGACCATACTTTCTGCCCACAACTATGGTACCCCCTATCTTGTTCCTCAGTTTTCCTCTGATCGACCAAGTACGATCGATAAATGTCTTGAGTTGAGAAGAAACATTGTTGAAATAAACGGGACTTCCCAGTATTACAACATCTGCTTCAAGGAGTTTTGGGATTATCATTTCAGTCATATCATCATCGATCACACAATTTTCTTTCTCCCTACAACTCCAGCAGGAATCACATGGCTTTATATCATAGTCTACGAGCTTTAAAAATTCACCTTCGGTGATCTCTTGAGTTTTCTTCAGAAGATGATCCGTATTACTTTCCTCACGTGGACTTCCAGAGATATAGATTTTATCCATCCTATCTATCCTTTAGGAAAGTATGGACAATCTGGCCCATGACACTCATCGTTTTTCTTATAGACCTCACATCTTCCTTCTACATCAGATACAGGCATTTCATAGCCCATATCTTTGAGGATTTCTTCAGCCATATCGAGAGTAGCATATGTACTTAGAGTACAGCACCTAGGTCCTCCCAATTCTGCTATCCTTCTATAGACCCTGCTATTAGCTTTCAAGGCTTCAGTTCTCTCGTCATCATGGAACGGCGTCGAGCCTGCTGCGATACTGACCGCTAATCCGAGACCTGACCCTGCACCACAGGCCCCGTGAAAACCACAGCTACCACCAGGGACCATCAGTCCTCTTTTCAATGCTTCTCGTACTTCTTCCTCTGAAAAATCGTATCCGTTGTTTTTCAGTGAATTTATCAATATACCTCCGATCAATCCATGATGCCAAGGACCATGTATTGGTATATTTTCAGATGCTGTCCATCTTTTTTGTAGTTCTTCTATCACTTTCTCATACATCTTGACAGGATCCTTTTCTTTTCTGTCTGGTACGACCTCAAAGATCACAGGCATGAAATCTTCGTACTCTTCGAGAGGTACGGAGGTAGATATGTCCATGAAATCTTCGTAATCTTTTATTCCTTTACACTCTTCGAACTTTTCAGCATCCATGATTTGAACCTCATTAAGTTACAGATAGAAAAAATTTATAAAGGTTTGGTTACAATTTGTAATCTAATTATGGATGAAAAAGACAAGGAAATCATTCGGCTCCTTCGAAAAGATGGGAGGATGTCATATTCGAAGATAGGTGAAGAGATCGATATGAGCCATGTATCGGTCAGAAAAAGATTGAAAAACTTACAGGACGAAATATTAGAGATAAATCCAGCTCTCGATTTTGAGGAACTTGGTTACAGGCTCACCTTTATCTTCGTGGAAGCAAAAAATGATGAAGTGAGAGAGGATATCATCCAGGTATACCAGGACTGTCCTAGAACAATTTTTCTGTCAAAGATAACAGGAGAATATAATCTATTAGCGGTGATGTTTGCAGAAAACCAAGATGTTCAAGAGAGCGAACTTGGACAATGCGCGATAAGGACTCAACCAGGCATCAGAAGGTCAGAAGTGATGGTCGGTGAGTCGCCGATAATCCCTAAAAATATTCAGTACAGCCCTCCTGATCCCAGCGAGGAAAAAGCTCCCTGTGGGCCTGACTGTTCAGAATGCGAAAGATACAAAGAGGGAAAATGCCTTGGATGTCCCGCAACAGTACATTATCGTGGTTGAGGAACCTATAGGCTATCTTTTCTAGATATCCTCAAAACAACCTTGATTGTTTGGATCCATCCTGATCAACTTCTTCATCTAGACCGACCAAACCATCGTATTCCTGTCTTTCTAAAACTTCAGGTACATCGGGATCTACATCTTTCTTATCTATCAGGTGTTTTACTGGATAAGCTGTTAAATCATCTCCCTCGTAAGTTTTGAGCATCGATTTGATCTGCTCTTTCCCTATATCGGAACGGATCCAATCCCTTTCATCCTTTCTAGGTAGGATCACGGGCATCCTTTTCTTTTTGTTGTTCACCTTTTCTATAAACGGGTTCGCATCGATACTTATCATAGAGAAGGTCCTCATTTTTTCTCTACATTTATCATCACTCCACTCATCCCAGATCCCTGCACAGGCGAATGAATCATTGTCCTTTTTGTGGATATAGTAAGGATAGGTTTCACCGTTCACTTCTCTCCATTCGAAGTAACCATCCATCACTATCAGGCACCTTCTTTCTCTGATAGGAACTTTAAAAGATGGTTTATCAAATATGGTATCTGCCCTGGCGTTCACTGTCTTATCTCTTATATCTTCGACCCGTCCCCTATCCTTCACCCAGTGAGGCACAAGACCCCAATCAAAATATGAAAACCTATGCGGTTTCTCATCAGTTATAACTGGCATAGATCTGTTCTCAAATGCGGAGACATGATAGACCTTTTCGAAATTCTGATCAAATCTGGCATCAAATCTTTTTTCCAGATGATCTCGGCTCTTATTGAGTGAATAATCAGTACCCATATCAGACCCCTTCGATTGCTTAAATTAGTATCAATGATTAATAAGGATTCTTCTTTAAAAAGATATCTAATGATTACAAAAAGGTTATATCAAAAAGGACATTCTTCAGTTGACAGGTGACTCATATATCATCCTACAGACTTGGTGAAGAGAACGATAACATCTCATACACTAGATACACTACACCTTCTGCATACAGAGAATCTGGTGCATTTCTTCCTAAAAAACTAGTTCAGAAGAATATTTACAGATATAGACTCTCACCTTACATGGGATGTCCAAAAAGATGCAGCTACTGTTTTGAACTTCATAACGATTATATCAATCCAAACGAAGTAAAGATCAAGACCAACACTGTAGATACTGTGGAAAAGAAGATATCAAAGCAGCAAGATCGAGACGTTATCCTTCTAGATGGTTATGACTGTGAGCGTGCTGAGATAAAGGAAGAACTCATAAGAGATTCCCTTAGAATCATACTAGAGAAACGGATGCCCCTTCTTATCCAAACGAAATCAGACTTAGTTTTAAGAGACCTAGATATACTAAAACAACTGGATGAAAAGACCGATTTTCTTCATGTTGCCTTTTCGATAACAGACCTTGATCCCTCTCACCACAAGAAATTTGAAAGATATACATGTTCCCCAAAGGACAGGTTGAGGGCTATGGAAAAAATATCTGATTCAGGTATCTCTACAGGTCTCTTCCTGATGCCGATTTTACCATATATATCGGACAGGTACGAGAAACTTGAAGAGCTTTTCGAGAAGGCTAGGGAAAACGGATGCCAGTACGTTATCCATAATGCTTTGAGAGTGGCCGGAAGCGGTCCTCAAAGGAAGAAATGGTTCAGTGCACTCGAAGAGAATTTTCCTTCCCTGGTGGAAAAATATGAACAGTTCTATCCATACAGAGAAGATGCCTACAAGTTCGGACATGTTCCGTGGGAGAGATCGTACCAGAAGGGTGTCTCTCAGAAGATCGCTAACCTGTGTGATAAATATGGCATGGATGATGATATATCCAAACCTGAGATAAGTAAAAAAACACCCGATACCGATGAGCAGAGATCTTTAGACTCTTTCGGTTAGTCCATCGGAAATATACTTTCCCTCAACGTCAGCAACTCTAATCAGTGCTTTAGCACGTTTAACCTTTTTTTATCTTCAACGCTCGCTCTATCAATATTCAGAATTCTTCCTGCCCTTCCAGATACACAAGAGGACATGAAGAAGGGTTATCGATAGTTCACTTTTATTTGGACAACGATATAAGATATCTCGAGGATCTCATCCATATATGGTAAGAAATCTTTAGTAGGTTTGGCCTGGAGAGCATTTTGCTCTTATTAAAAATAAAAAAAGAAAGAGTTTTTACTTCGTCTGCAGGAACTTTGACACGTAGGGGCTTACCCCCGGTTCCTTCCTTCTGAAGTGGCCTGATGGTTTTCCAGTGAGTAGTTCTTCGAACCAGGCCTCGTGTTCCGTCTCCTCGTGCAGTATCGCAGCCGAAAGCTCATACGTCCTGTGATCTTTTCCCTGCGTGTACTCGCAGATATCGGTGTAGACGCTCACGGCGCATCTCTCCGCGTCTAACAGAACTTCCAGGATGTTCTCTACGGTCGGATCCTCGGGCAGGTAAGCGTCCGAGCAGGCCGCCCTATCCGCGAAGTCCCTTATATCGTGTGAAAGGTCTCCGCCCAATTCATATATCCTGGGCGTCAAGGCTTCGAAATGGTTCCTGTCCTCAAGACGCGCGTCTTCCACGATCTCCTTTATGTTCTCTCCCTCTAGTCCAGTTGAATGGTTCCTCAGAAGCGTGTAGTAGTAGTAGGTAGTGAATTCAGCTGCCGCCGCGTCCACCAACTTCTTGATCAGTTTGTCTATATCTATACCTGCCTCTTCTATAAGCTCTATATTTCTTCTTGACATTATCGTCACCCGTTCTATAAATGCCCTTAGAGTATTAATCCTTTACGCAGCCCGGGATCCGGATAAGCTATAAAGAGTTGAAGCGGTATGTTGCTCAAAGATGGATAGAAAACGGTTTTCGATCTATATGCTGACCGGCCTGTTCTTCCTCCTTGTCATGGAGTTCATGTACAAGATACAGATATTCGGTGACATGGGCGCTTTTTTGTTCACGCCGGTCATCCAGATCCCCTTTCTAGCTTTTGCTTACTTCACGAGTGGTTTCTTCGATGAACGGCTTGGAATGAAAGATTGGAAGGAGCCTTTCTACTATATTATCTACGGTCTGATCGGTCTTATCCCTGTGGAATGGGTCCTCTGCGGTAACAGTCCCTGGGGAAATCCTCAGGCTGTCCAGCTCATCATGTTCACCTACTGGGGCGGCTCCGTGGTTTTTTCGAGGATGGTGGTCGATCCCTCCGTCGGGAAGGTCAAGAGGTGGACCTCAGGATATTTCTTGCTTTTTACCTCCGCTGCTTTCGTTCTGGGCTTCCTCATACCCGAGGGTGATCGTTTCGGCTGGGTGATCCTCATGTCGCTGATCGGCTATGGACTGATGAACGTCTTCTTTGTTTGGTATTTCTTGAAGAAGTTCTCATGGAGACTTGTTAATTTCTTCGGGATTTCTTAAAATTATAGCTTGAAGTCCATTTG
>CAYMXS010000020.1:0-35572 GCA_964394465.1 uncultured Thermoplasmata archaeon
TCCATGTTAGCTAAACACTGAAGTTCTATCGCGACGTGTTCGACCACGTGTCCCATCCATGTCCCTCTCTCAACTCGCTCAAAAAAACCTCCTTCGTATCCTCTGCTGCACCTGTGCTTTTCCAGCGACGGGATCAAAGATTCGAGTCGATCCTTAAAACCGGGGATCTCATCCGTCGGTCTCTCCTCGAAATCTTCTATATCCAGAACCATGTATATAACTCGATACTTGCTAAAATAATTCGGCCCCCAAAGAGCCCTTATCTCTCTTATCTCCATCTATATCATACCCTCATTCTTTTCAACTATGCTGTCCAACTAATCATCCATCTGCTAGATTATATATTGTCACCCTTATCCACACCAAAAAGGTCCTTCTAAGGACATCTGTTATATATGATCTTAGGTAGTAATAAATATTTCCATATAATAGTCAAAGACATAACTTTTGGTTCTTTCAATTATGTCTTTAACTGGTTGTGGATGACATAATGAATTGATTACTGGAGAGATGTAACAAGAGTATAGTCAAGGACACAACTTTTCTTTGATTTTTTTAGTGTCTTTGACTGATTTCAGGAATTATATTCCTGTTAGGTCCTAAGGAATTCCATCGATTTGAGGAATGGCAATTTCTCGATAGTGGGAATTTTCATTCCCACACTTCACGGAACAAGTTCCGTGTAAAGCGTTAGCTCTCGAGGATAGAGTGGGGTAAACGAAGTGAATTCCGCGCTAGTCGGCGGTCCTCCACCAAAACCTTTCTCCAAAAAGATGTAGAGTGAGAATTCATTTCTAGATCAGACTCCACCCGAAATCTTTATATTTTTAACTACGATTATGATAATCATGGTTAAACAATTCATAGACAGGAAAGAAGAATTATCCTGGATGGAAGACCAACATTCAAACGAAACAGCATTTTTGGTCCTTTACGGGAGGAGAAGAGTGGGTAAGACTGAACTGATCAAAGAGTTCATGAGATCAAAAGATCATGTTTACTTCCTAGCGACCAAAAAGACTGAAAGAGAAAATCTCAAGGATCTGCAGAGACAGATGGGCGAATACCTTCAAGAAAACATCTTCACGGATATAGATTTCAAAGGATGGGAAGGCCTATTCAAAGAGTTCATCAAAAGGGTAAACAAAAAAATAGTCATAGCCATCGACGAGTTCCCATATCTTATCGAATCGAACGACGCTGTACCTTCTATTTTTCAAAAGATATGGGATGAAAATCTAAAAGAAGAAAACGTCACGCTCATCCTCTGCGGCTCTTCCATAGGGATGATGGAGACCCACGTCTTAGAATACAAAAGTCCTCTTTACGGAAGGAGGACGGGCCAGTGGAAACTCAAACTCTTCAAATTTGAAGGAATGAGCGGCTTCTTTCCCGATAAGAGTCTTGAAGAAAAACTGCAGTTATATTCCTACCTGGACGGCATACCTCAATATTTACAAAAGATAGATACAGACCAGAACGTAGATTGGAACCTAAAAAACAAACTTATGCGGAAAGGCACTTACCTTTATGAGGAAGCCGAGAATCTCTTAGTTCAAGAGGTCAGAAAGCCCGCGAACTATTTTTCTATCTTACAAGCCATAGCGGAGGGAAATACGAGATACGGGGAGATATGCAATAGGACCAAAATGAGTAAATCGAAGGTCTCACAGTATCTAAAGAATCTGAGGGAACTGCACATAGTTGAGAAGGAATTTCCAGTTACTCAGAACAAGGAGAGCAGGAACGCTCTTTACAAACTGACCGACAACTATTACGACTTCTGGTTCGAATTCATCTATCCCAATCAAAGTATGCTGGAAGAGGGGAAGATCGAAAGGGTATTGGATAGCGAGGAAGAAAATCTTAGAAGGCACGTTTCGTTCGTTTTCGAACAGGTCTGCAGGGAATCCCTCCAGAAAGAGTGGGACGAAGTTGGAAGGTGGTGGGGAAAAGGAGAAGAGATAGACGTTGTCGGCCTCGATAAGACCACGGATAAGATGATCTTTGGAGAATGTAAGTGGAGTAAAAATAAGGTCGGACTCGACGTCTTTTACGACCTGAAAGAGAAAGCTAAAAAAGTAAGCTGGGGCGGAAAAGACAGAGAAGAGGAATACATCCTGTTCGCCAAGAGCGGATTTGAAAGAAAGGTGCATCAGATAGACGAGGAAGTAAAGCTATTCGATCTAGAAGACCTGGAAAAGGCGTTCTGATGGGCCTTCTATCTCTCAAACTGGCCAGGGCAATGATCTCCTCACTCGACAACAGAAAAAAGCATTTCCTCCCGAGTCGGCAGTCCTCCACAAAACCTTTCTCCAACAAGATAAAGTAGAAACGATATTTATACTACAGAGCATCTAAAAGGTTAAACCTAAATACAAGTAAAACAGTATTACTAATGATGACGACCAAAACCATCAAGAATGTTGACGAAGAGGATTGGAACGAGTTCAAGAGCAGGGCGGCCAAGGCTAACGTTTCCTTGGGCACCTACTTCAAGGTGATGCTCAAGGAGTCAGAGGAGAAGACGGACGAGTTCTGGAATATGTTGTTGTCTGGGGAGAAGTTACTAGATGACGATGAAGCTGAAAAGCTGAAGGAAGAAGTGAACAGGTTGAGAAGCGAAAGGGGTTTCAGAGATGTTGATCTTTGATACATCAGTCGTTATAGACATAGAAAGGAACGATGACCAAACCAAGAAAAGACTCGAAGAGATCAAACAAAAATATCATGCACCAGGGTTCCTCTCATTCATATCGTATTTTGAACTCATGGAGGGTCTGAAGAAACAGGGCCTTGAAAACAGCAAAGCTAGAGATTTCATCGAAAACTTTGAGGTCTTGAACGCATCTAAAGAAACAGCTAGAGAGGTGGCGGACCTAAAAATTCAAACCGAACGTGAAGGCAACAAAATACCGTTAGCGGACCTTCTGATAGCCGCTCAGGCGAAAGAGAATGACTTCGTCGTCGTCACGAAAGACAGACATTTCAAAGATATAGATGTTAAAACGGAGTTCATTTGAATTATAAGTCGACCAAAAATGACTATAAAAAAAACAAGCATATCATTACACATGAATCCCGAGCAACTCTTACAAAAGGCCCTTGAGATGGGAGCGGAAGAGGGGAAGGTGATTTCACCTGAGAACGTTTACACCTCCACGTGGGTGAGACTCAAGTGCCAATTCGGCTGCGGAGAGTATGGGACAAGATTGACATGTCCTCCCCGCTCACCAACACCTGAGAAAACAAGAAAGATGCTGGACGAGTACGAGACAGCGGCTCTTATACATTTTCCTTCTGAAGTCCAGGAGCTCAAACTGACCATGGCTGAGTTGGAAAGAGAAGCTTTTTTATCAGGTTACTACAAGGCCTTTGCCCTGGGAGCGGGGCCGTGTTATCTCTGCGAAGAGTGCAATTTAGATGAAAGATGCAAACATCCCCACAAGGCAAGACCCGCCATGGAAGCGTGCGGTATCGACGTATACAAGACGGTCAGAGAGGCCGGTTTTCCCATAGAAGTGGTGAAGGACCGACGATGCTCTCAAGACTATTACGGCCTTCTACTGTTGGAATAGAGACTGAAAACGGAACGAATACGCCGTCCAGTGATATCTTCGTAATAAGGTAACTTCTTCCGGTAAGGATACCTATAGAGAGGTAAAATAATCCAAGTATGCCACCAGTTGGATATCATTAATGAAGTCGAAAAGATCAAGGATCTAGAAGCGAAAAGTAGTAACTAACGCGACAAATTCTGATACTATTTGGAATTTGATCCAAAAAATATCGGTAGGAAAAGATGATTCTGCAGATAAAAATACCAAGACCACGGATATCATCATCCTCAGGTTGATCCCTGCGCAGATATGTAACTAAAGCCCCCTCTAGGGGATCAGGAAAAACGTTAGACCTCATTCGATTAGCTCGGTCAAATATAGTCAAACCAACCTAATCCAGTCCTTTACGGACTTCATTGTAAATCTTGTTCACCATCTTTTCTTAGAAGAACCCTTCGGCAGCCTGCTTTGCTAGTTCCAAAGTGTCCATGGTATAATGCAACTCCTTTATCTTTCCATCACTGAACTGGTAAGTGCATATCATCAAGACTTTGCTGATCTTCCTGATTATCACTATTATGGGCAAGAACATCATCGCCGCAATAGGGCTTGAATTTATAGGTCTTATTCTCTCCATCGTAGCAAGACAGAAGGCCAGCCGTAAAATAGGAGCCGATGGGTGCTTGACGGTATTCCGGGTTCCCTTTAGACTGATGGAAGAAAAATCCTTTCATTTCTCTTTAGATAGGGGACGGCTGGCTTAACAGGAAACCTAGAGCCGGTGATCCACTGAAAATCATCTTCAGAAAAAAATCAAAATAGAAAGCCAAGTAAAGGCCCTACTCGCTGTCTTCTTCTTCCAGCCCCCTCACCTTGAGAAGTGTCCTGGTCCAGGCGAAGTAGACGATCAGGACTAGAGCAAGACCGTACAAAGAGTAAAAATAATATCCTACAGCGGTGCCGATCACCCAGACGTAGAATACGTTCCTACTCAGCGGTTTATTTTTTACATCATAGTTGACCGCTAGTAGTGCTATGAACAGAACCAACAGTTCTAATATGAGCGGGATATCCATCGTTCCTGCCTTCAAGAGCAGTCCGTCCGCAATTAAACTTTTGGAGTTCTCACAAAATAATCCAAATTTTCCACAGTCAAAAAAGACAAAACGTATATACTCACTTCCCCATGCAACCTACGGTGAAAAGATGTTGAAAGTTTTCAGATGCTGGATCTGTGGTGAAACTTACCTGGGTGAAGAAGAACCGACTGACTGTCCTTACTGCGGTGCGGATAGTCAATTCCTGAAGCCGGGAGAAGAGTACGAGCTTCCGGACGTCGAACTCAGTGAAACGTCGAGAGAGAACCTCGAAGAGGCCTTAGAACTGGAGGTCGACAACGCTACTTTCTATTACTGCGCATACAACAAGGCCGAAGGTCCCAAAACGGAGGGAATGTTCAAGAGGCTCGCCAAGGTGGAAGCTGAACACGCGGAAGCTATCTGTTTATTCCTCGATGTGGAGGAACCCGATATCGATAAGCATATAGAGAAGTGCTCGGAAGAACTGCCCGATAATCTGAAAGAGGCTCATTCGAGGGAATCAAGGGCCATAGATCACTACAGGAAATTTGCCGGGGAGGCCGAAGAACCGCGTGTGAAGGAGTTCTTCGAAGCCCTGGTAGAGATAGAAACGGACCACCTCGAACTCCACGAAAGCGAACTCGGGGAGTAGAAAAACCCTTTCTACTTTAAACTCGGCCTTCTCAGCCGAGGGGGACTCTAGGTAACGAAGAGATATAGATGGGTATCTTGAAAAGCGGCGTGATCAAAAGTAGGTTTTTCAACTGTTCATCACATACTTAGTCGACAGACTTAGCGGCCGTTTTTCCCAATCTCTTAGGAGAGTTATCGCAAAATACCTGATAATTTTTCTACATTTGTGTTCTAGACCACAAAAAGTATATATACTTATTAAGTTTTTTATCAAATATGGATCTAGTGACGAACATCCAAAAATCAAAAAAATACGAAAGACCACCCAACATATTCAAAGAGATAAACACAGGATCACACCGCCCAAAGAAGAGATTCTTTTTAGAAGTGAACAGCGAAAGCGAAGCAGAGAAAGCTAGAAAAGCCAACATCCCCATCTTGTGGATTGATTCTTCATATACCAAGATACTCAGATATCCGATGACCATACCCGATACTATAGTGATCCCTAGAGAATACGAAAACCTGACCAAAACTGAACTAGATCTACATACCTTCGAAAGCATGACGCCTTTCAAAGATACGATTATACCGGAATTTGAAGATGTCGTCGTTTTCATGTTATCTCTAGACCCTCTCGCGGCTAGAGCTATGGTAGATAGGAGTGAACTCGACCTGACTTACCTGGAGAAAAGGATAATCCAAGAGAACCTGGAAAGAGAAGCCTCTATAGTGCACCTTCAAGACCTTCTTGATCTCCCGAGAGAAGGACCGTCGCTGGAAAAGGAGTCTCTCCTTAAGATCATCGAGAGAAACGAAGTGAGAGAGGTGATACCATGACACAAGATCTCCTGAGAGAGGTCTGTGAAGAATTGAAACACATGGATATGGATTTCATAGTGGTTGGCGGATCTGCTTTAGTCAACGAAGGCTACGACATCAGCACTTCCGACCTTGATTTCGTTTTAACGCCGAAGCACTTCGATGAGATAGAAAAAAAACTAGAAGAGAGCTCTAGATTCTCAGTTAAAGACAGGATCCAGACCATGATAGAGAGTGAATTCATGTTCGAGAATTCCTGGCGGACCGTAGAGTTCATCGATCCCGATTATTTCTCGGGAGATAAACCTCCAGACGGATTTATAGATTACGTCAAAAGGTACCGCAGCGTGAAGAAAGATATAGGTTACGTCGCGAAACCAGAAGTGGTATTCTACATGAGATTGATGGTGGCGGACTGGGAGATCTATATACAAAAGATATTGAGGGATGTAAGATCCGGACTGCCGATCTCTCTGTTAGACGAGGTGAGCAGAATATCCAAGACCCTAAAAGTTGAAGATAAGATGGAACCCAGGGTGAAAAAAACTAAAGAGATAATAGAGTCGAGGATCAAATCTAGAGGGTGAAGGACGGACCAATCATAATCTCAACTCTAGAGGTACCAGAAGGATCGAGGAACGACCTCCTCTAATATAACCAACTACAGACCGTTAGTCACTAGAACCCAACTACGATCCAGCTCACATCAGCTTTAAATATAACACCCCTATACCTTAAACAGTTGACAAAGATGGACAGGAAACCATTGCTTCTGGTCCTTGCCTCCGCAGCCCTTTTCGGAGTCAGTACACCTCTCGCCAAGGTACTGCTCGAGAACATCGACCCGATAGTGCTGGCCGCATACCTGTATCTGGGCGCTTTCCTAGGTCTGGCTATATTCACCGCACTGAGAAATCTCGTTCAAGGAAAGACCAAAGCTACCCCATTAGAAAAGGAAGACGTCCCGTGGCTCTCCGGAGCTATCATCGCCGGCGGAGTTTTAGGTCCGATAAGCCTGATGTTCGGTTTAAGATACGTATCCGGCTTCGCCACCTCTCTGCTGTTGAATCTCGAAGGAGTGGCTACTGCTTTGATAGCCTTCCTCATCTTCAAAGAGAACGCAGGCAAAAGGGTCTGGATCGCTCTCATCTTTATGACCGTCGCAGGTGTTTTACTCTCCTATGACCCACAGGAGAGCAGTTTTGTCATCATAGGTCCTCTTCTCATAGCCTTCGCGATGATATGCTGGGGTATAGATAACAACCTGACGAGACACATCTCGGAGAAGAACCCCGTCCATATCTCAGCTCTCAAAGGTATCGTCGCGGGCTCTATCTCTCTATCCGTTGCTTTCCTCCTTGGTAAAAATATCATCCTGGACCTGTCCGCACTCTACGCGCTGACGGTCGGGGCGTTCAGTTACGGGATAAGCCTGGTCCTTTTCATCAAAGCCCTCAAGGGTCTGGGCTCTTTCAGAACGGGGATGTTCTACAGCTTCGGTCCTTTTATAGGTGCGATCGTTTCTCTCGTCCTTCTAAAAGAATGGATCGGATGGGTTATGTTCCCGGCCACGGCCTTGATGGCCATAGGCGTCTATATGGTCGTTACCGACAAGCATCATCACCCACACGGTCACGAAGGGTTGACACACGCTCACGCTCATACCCACGACGATCAACATCACCTGCATGAACATGCGGAGGAGGTCTCAGGGGAGCACAACCACCCACACACTCACGAGATCGAGGACCACGAACATCTTCACTGGCCCGATTCACATCACAGGCACGATCATTGAACGTATACAGGGGAAACTGAAGCGAATAAGGAAGATCTCTATCAAGATTGTTTCTTCACCTAACTTTTTAATAACCGTCACTGAACTCGACCGACCACATGAAAGGCATCGAAAACAAGTTCATACAGCTGCGGCGAAATAAGAAGTGGTTCATACTTCTTCTTTTACTAGCGTCCACCTTCATAGGATACATCGCAAGGATGTCGATCTCCGTGGCGCTGCCCTTCATCTCTGAAGAATTCGCCTGGAATATCCAGCAGCAGGGGACTCTAGGCGGCGTTCTTCTAGCGATTTTCCTCCTGGGATACGGTGTTTCCAACCTGGTGTTCAGTAAATACATCGATATGTACGGGGCCAAGTTGATGCTGAGCTTCTCTATCACGCTTTGGTCCCTCTCGATCCTGATAGCGGCTCTATTCCCCTATTATCTCGTTATCCTGTCTTCTCGGATCCTATTGGGCATCTCTCAGGGCGTTCTTTACCCGGTCGCGAGTAAAGTGACCTCGAGCTGGTTCTCACCGAGTGAAAGAGCGAAGGCGAACTCCATATATGTCAGCGGAGGGCCCTGGGGCGTGCTGTTCGCTCCTCTGATCCTCACCCCAGTGATAATGAAAACCAGCTGGGAATTCTCGTTCATCACGGTCTTCTTACTGGGACTTTCCCTTCTTGTACCAGTCATCCTTTTCATCACCAGCGATCCAAAAGGTGTGAAGGAGGAGACGGTCTCAACAGAAGAGTTGAAGTACTCCGATATATTGAAGGAAAGACAATTTCAGGTACTTCTGGTCGGCTACACGCTGATGAGCGCGGTATGGTGGGGGATGAGCTTCTGGCTTCCCACCTATCTCGTGGAAGCGAAGGGTTTTGACCTGAACGAGATTTCCTACGGGGCGAGTCTACCCTATGTGGGAGCCATCGTCGGCATGTATCTGGGTTCCTACATCAGCGACCGGTTGCAGATGAGGAGATGGCTCATACTTTTCTCCCTTTCCTCGGGAGGGGTATTCATCCTGATCCTGTCTTTGAGCGGGGTCACGGAAGTTTACTTACTTCTCCTCCTGCTGGTTCTGGTCTTCCTCACGGGCCAGATGGCTCCTCCTCTATACTTCACCATCTTACAGGGTAAAACGATGCCGGAGAAGATAGGGTCCGCTACAGGGCTGATGAACGGCATAGGGAACGGCTTGGGCATCATAGGTCCGATATCCGTCGGGGTGATAGCGGCTTTGACCGGTTCATACGAACTCGGGTTCGTTTCCTTGGGTGTCATGCTATTGATAGGCGGAGCCTCGCTATTACTTTACGATGGATGATCGATCTTCGATATTGAAAACGAAGGGTCTGCTACTTTGATCCTGCTTCCACAGCGCTCATTATGTATTCGTGACCTTTTCTCTTTTTACTCATATCTTCGAACCTAATATCTAAGGAAAAATTCTCTGCCGCTATCTCTAGATGCTTCAAAGCTATACCGGCATCGATCCTATTCAGCTTATTTAGATCACCTATCCTTCTTACTACGCTCTTGAAAAATCCCTTTTTCTCGATGAATACATGAACTGCGTCTCCGCTATGATAGAACCTCCAGGGCTGTGAATTAACGGCGGAAGGAGCGTATCTCACCGCGTCTATCACGTCTTTCCAGACGTCCGGCAGATTATTCCCATCGTTGAGAAGTAGCTCTTCTACGGATTTCCTTTTCGCCTTTCGGGGGTCACTCCTCAGGTTGTTTTTCCCTTCGACTGAATCTCCAAAAGCGACCATTATCACTAAGCTGCCTTCGAAATCATAGACCTTCCGCAAGCTTTCCTCGTTCAAACCAGAACCTAACCAGCAGCTCCCTAACCCTCTTTTCGTAAGGAAAAGAACTATCCCTTCAAGCATGTAACCCATGTTGACAAGATATCCGTCTTCCTCCTCTGAAGTCCCTATCAGGTAGTGAGGAGAGTCCACTCTAGCCACCTTTGATTTTAGACCGGAAAAGGTCTTCTGAATATTCTCACCGTCTACACCTAAAATGATGTTTGAATTTATTTCTTCGTGAAGAGGTTGGGTATTTTCTATCTCCTCCCTGACCCTTTCGAGTTCATCCTCTGATAGGCCTTCTTCAGAATAGTTTCTGACCGACTTCCTCCTGTATATGGCTTCGAATTTACTCATGAGCTCACGCCACCTAGTACTGAAATTTCGACTATATATAAACATGTTTGGGCACTGCGTTTATCCCTCTTTCTCCTCGGAAAACCAAACATAAGTAATATCCTCACATCTGATCTTGATGATCCCTTCTCCACGAAGCCATTTGCTCATATGTAGCAGGTGGAAGCTATAGGCCTCATGATCCGGCTCTTTCTATCATCTATATCCACAACTCCTCTCCCGAAAATACCACATTTTTACAATGAACTGCTGTCTAAATGCGTCCTTTACTCTTTAATACATTTTATCCAATATATTAATTTTGTCTGACAGGAAAGGGAGGTTTTTTCAGATATTATTTGTTCCATCCAATTCTATAGTTGTCTTCACCCTCTAAGACAGTTATCATCCAGAAATCAAATGGGATCCATCCATAACATATATTGACAAAATAAGTCATAATTTACCAACCAGATGTGTTCGAAAAAAATAAATAATCTAAAAAAGGTTTGTAAGACGCTATGTCAGACGAACGGGAAAAGATACATGAATATGTAAATCTGATTAGCCAGAACAAATTTGACCAATGGGCTAGAGGAGAAACCTCTTTAGCAGACCTGGTGAAAGACCATCATTTCCTCGCTTCTATATACAAGCCCAAGATCGAGCATGCCATACATCATCACACCGCACATGAATTTTTGGACATATTTGAAGAGGAAAGACCAGACATCGATTTCGGTGATGAAGAACAGATCGAAGAGCGCATAAAAGAAGAGATGAAGGAAGTCGAGAAAGCTCTATAGACAGTGTATCCATCATAGTGGAAGACATCAACGACTAGGACAGGTTAAGGAGAAAGTCCGTCAGACAATATCGTAATCGCTAGACCGAAAGTTAAAACAGCGTCTCTAAAGAGAGTTCATGAGACCTGTTCTCGAAGGTTATGAAGAGCTATGCGCCGGTTTGAGAGACCTTTTCAGGGCGCATCACTACTGAAAACACATCCCATCCTAGATGATTATTTCAGCAGGCGCCTTCGTTCTTTCCTTCCCTGAGCCATCTTGAAGGGAGTGAACGGAGTGAATTCCACGCTAGCGGACGGTCCTTCAGTGAAGACTTTGTACCATACTCCATCAAATATATCTATAAAAATAGTACGAAAACTTGAGATAGCTGAACACTATCTTTCTAGATAACATCTTCTAAAGAGTCCCTATCTTTCACTCCATATCAGCCTGGAGATCGTTTATGGACTGGACGACCTTAAGGGCCCTCTCGCTCGGACCGTCCGTTTCATCGGAGATGGATTCTACAAACTCGGCCATCCTAGAGGTGTATTCTTCATTGATGATCAATCCTATGCCGAGCCCATACTCCTCTTTGAACTCCTTCGCAAGCTGGACCAGACCGTTCATCATGTTCTCGGACCAGACCTTCGGGGCCCAGAGCTGGAATATGATATGGTCTGCACCGCCAAAATTTGTTAGAGCCAGCTCATAACTGGACCTGAACTTGCTCCAAAGCTGTTCCAAGGTATACTGGGTGTTATCGTCGCCGAAATCGCTCCACCTTTCTCCCTCAGGCCTTCCCTGTAACTTGATGGTATTCACACTTGTGAAAACCTCGCAGAGATAGACCGTCTCTTCTTCGTCAACGACTTTCTTTCCTGCAACTAGGGCGCTGGTCCTCTCCGTGCTTTCCTCGGAGCCAGGGTTATAGCTAACGACACTGCAACCCTCCACCTCCCTGAGATAGGCACCTACCATCAATTTTCCTATATCAGCATCGAACACATCGTCTAGCAATCTACCACAACCTCTATGGATCTATATCCCAAGGTGATATCTCTTTCCAACACGGCCAACTCAAGGTGTAATCCCCTTATACACAGGTCTCAAATGGTCTTCAGTGGTCTCTCGTGGCCAGGAGTCATGACTTGGCAATATATGAAACTCCTATTATCGTGGTCAAGTATATAAACGTATCCGCTACTTTCTTTAGCTTTAGCTTTACTAATAACATTTTTCATCTCCCACATACCTGGCCTCCCCATATTCTTCCTATAAAGCAGCGGGGTTCCCATAACCCAAGGAACATACCACAAAGGAGCCAATGAAGTACGTGGGATGACAGAGATACTGGGACTAATCCTCCTCCGGCAGGAACATCTCGCAGGTACCGTAGTCGAAACGGGCACCGCCGCTCAGGACATGGACATCCACACCGCTCACTGAGATCGGCTCGCCGAATTCCAGCTCCGGAGCATTATTTTTGGATATGTTTCCGCCGTCCACCACGGCCACGGAGTTCCTGCCGACGACCCTGAACTGCTCATGCTCAAGGTCCCAGACTGTGGCTGTGCCCTCTCCTATGCCTATACCCTTCATACCGGGGTTTTCACTGACGGTGTGTATGAGCCTGGGAAACCTTCCTCGCTCGGTGAAGTGTGTATCTATCATCACATCTGGTATGAACCCCAGGCCCTGGGTCAGCTCGACCTGGCCGTGAACGAAGGGTCTTTTCAGGGGGCTTTCCCCCGAGATCATGATGTTGGTCAGGCAGACCGAGCCGGCGCTCGTTCCCCCTATCAGGGCACCGTCTTCGAATCTTTCCTTCATCTTTTCTACGAGTTTCGTGCCGGCCAGGATAGCGGTTATGCGCAACTGGTGGCCACCGGTGAAAAAGAAAGCGTCGCTGGTCTCGACCTTCTCCAACATCTCCTCCGAATTGGCGTCTTTCCTGTCCTCGGGGTCTATGACTAAGGTGTCAGCAGCGAAGTCCTCGAACAGGTCTGTATAACCCTGGATGCTCCCTTCAGGTGAACCGCTGGCCGTGGGTAATATCCCTATGATAGGCGTGCCAGGCGTGATCTCTTGAGCGATGTTGAAATATTCCTTGAAAAGCGGTGTATCGGGCCTCAGGTCTATATTGCCCCCCATGGTGATTATGCATCCCTTGGTCATGGTTTTGTATAATGAATCGTGTAAATAAATGTTTTTGTACCGGCTTGAGTTGATGAAAAGTGCTCACCATGGGTGTCTTTGACCAATATATCATTATCTAGTTCAAAGATTTTTAAGAATTTAGAAAGGGCATTATTCAGTTCTCCCATGCCTCTTTGACTACAGCTAGGACGACCACGGTCGACACCACAAGAGGAGAGGAAATCCAGGGCGTATAATCAGAGCCACAGTTGATATCACTACTAGAGATGGTGATCTACAGACGTCCCTTCTCTCCAACATAGAGACGAGATCTATAATGAGGTCATGTATTTATATTACAATATCCGTCCAAGCACCTTCTAAGGCAGCTGTCCAGAGCTCTTTATCTTATACCACAGACCAGTTATTATCGTAATGACTATCACCGCTGGTATCAGATAGATGACCCACCAGACTCCTTCTTTGTCCGGGTCCTCTTCTACGGTTATGGTCAGGTCATCCGTGACTCTGTTTCCATACTCATCTTCGACGGTAAGGGTGACGTTGTACGTCCCGGGACTGGATAACTCCTCGGTTATCCTCTTGCCGTGATACTCTTCTCCCTGGATAGTCCAGGTATAGCTCTTCACTGTAGCGTCCTCCGGAGTGGCTGAAGCGTTCAGTGTGAACTGATCGCCAACATAAACGGTCCTATCCTCTCCAGCTTCAGCTATTTGAACCCCCGGCTCAAAGACTGGTGAGAGCGTGGGATCGCCTATGGTCGTCATGCCGTAGAACCAGACCCGGCTGGACTCGGCGTTCTTCTTCCACCATTCCTGCAGGGCCTTCCCCAGGCATTTACCCTCGGATAGTGGTCGATAGTAATCATAGAAGTCCAACATGGAGCCGGGTTTTGTAGTACCAACATTGGCCAGGCCGTAATCTTCTGTCAAAGCGTACCAACCACAGAGATAGTTTTCCGCGGTGTAGTCGGCGGAACCGCAGGTGAATATGTTGGCGAAGAGCGACCTCTGTCCCTCCGTAAAAAGGTCGTGAGACGTGAAGTTGCCACCGCTGCCCTTCGGCCCGTCGTTGATCTTGAAGGCGTGTCTTTTTGGGGAATGGTTCGCATGGCAGTGTATCTGTAGCCACTCATAGCCAGACTGTATTCTTTCACCATAATCAGACGCGTTGGTAACGGTCTTGTCGTTTACGACGGTGATGTTATCATAAAGCTCTCTCAACCCGCTTTCATAGGAGCAAGTATTGACCTTCCAGTCATCATCGACGTATAGCAACGAACTGTGCGGCAGAGTGAGACTGCCATTCCTGTAGCTGTGAACTTTATCGAAATAGTTTTCATACAGCGAGACCTCAGAAGCCCAATCTGTCTTCATGCACAGCCTTCCGAACCAGATCTCTGGATCTAGATCACCTCCCTGGTCTGTGTGTTCGTCGTAAACGCCGTTACCGTCGGTGTCCCTCCAGGTACCGTTTAGATCGGTGTAGAAATGGTCTATGGGGAAGCGGCAGTAGCCCTCGAAACCATGTGATATCTCGTACTCCGCATGGGGTAGCTGGCCGACGAAAAAGGTACCGTCGATGTTCTCCTCATCATATCGGTCCTTCAAAAAACCCCTGAGTTGTTCCGCAGTGCTGTATTCGTTCTTAACTATCTCTACCGACCATCCTCTACGACGAAGGTCAGACCTGTACTGTTCTAGTTCATCTCGAAGCGGCTTATAGACGGATGTGTTGACTAGGACCAAGACCTTTTGGTCTTCACCGCTAGTCCTCTTGCTTGAGCTCTCCATGCACTTATGCTCCTCCACATGGGCCGACTCAAAGTATGAACCAGTAACGTCAAGTACCGATCCGGTCACCGAACCACATAGGAGGATAAGAGCTACGAAGTAGATAAGGAGACTTTTAGCTCGCATCACTTCACCTTCTTCCATCTGTCCTCGGATGATCTTTTAGAACATATATTCTTTTCTCTTAACAGGTTGTAGTCTCCCTTGGATCAGGTATATAAAGATCCTAAAACATCTTCACAAGTCAATTATCTGAGCCACTCATCATCATCAGGTACCTCTTTGATGGGGCCTCCGCAGTAGGGACAGTCGTCCCTCTCTTCGGTTATGAGGGAGCCGCACTCCTCGCACTCGTAGAAAATCTCCTCATCCAGAGTCGGCATATCGTCGTCGGTTGATCCATATTCCAAGACGGCACCACAGCTTGGACACTCTTCAGCATCTTCGGAGAGAGAATCACCACACTTCGGACATCCCTTCTCAGCCTCGGGTTCCGTGACCGCTCCCGCCTCATCAGATCCGTGCTCTTTTTCACCCTCAGGACTTTCCTCTGCCGAGCTCTCACTGGTCTCTTTAGGGGCTTCTTCAACGGTCTCAGGCGTTTCTTCCTTTACCCCTCCTGGTTCTTCTAAGAGATCCATCTTCTCCTCCGGTTCTACATCCTCTTCAACCGGTGCTCCCTCCGGTTCCACATCCTCCTCAACGGGCTCTTCTGTCGCTTCCTCAACATCTGGTCCTACCTCCTGGGCATCTAGACCACTCATCATCGTCTCTACCGTTTCCTCGAGTGCTTTCTCTGTATCCTTCAACTCATCGGGGGGTCCCATGTCCTCTTCCACAGTGGTCTCTTCCCATTCAGTGGTCGGTTCTTCTTGGGCCGGTTGAGATGCTTCTATCTCTTTGATGTTCGAGGTGTTCACACCCGTTTCTGACCTTTTTTCTTCCTCGAAATCCCCTCTTCGTCTCCTCCAGAACAGCAAACCTGCGAGCAGTATTGAGGCCGCTATCAACAATAAGATCCACCAGAGGTTACACATCATACCATAGAAAGAGCTTCCCTCGGACGGCTTGTCTTCGTCCACTTTAAAGTTAACGCGCTGGAGTTCTTCATTACCTGACTCATCGACAGCTTTGACCTCAACGGTATGATCACCCTCGGATATACCCTGGAATGTGTAGTTAGTTCCTGTACCCAGGTCCTTCCAGTCACCGGAGTCCAACCTTATCTCGTATTCATCTATCCCGCTCAATTCATCGCTGCCCTGCCACTTGACCAGACATTCCTCCCCGTTAAGTACCACTTCATCCTCGGGATTTATTATTTCCAATTCAGGGGAGGCAAGGTCCACTACGAAGTCAACACTGTCCTCGGTGGTTTCGCCCGAACCACCTATCCCTCTGACCGTCACCGTGTATTCACCGCTGGTCATGTCTCTTAAGGTCTTAGAGGTGTTCATACCCACATCCAACCATGCTTCACCGTTCACTCTTAACTCGTGATACTCCGCATGCTCGCTGTTCCATTCGATGGTGAGCCGTGACCGGTTGAACAATGCACCCCCTTCAGGAGTCACGATATCTATCTGGACTGACGTGGAGATCGAGAACCGAGCTGTCAGGGAACAGTCACCCTCTATGACGATGGTAGTATCCTTATTTCCCGAGCCCTCTACCGTTTCATTATCTCCGTACCAACCCCTGAAGCCGTAGCCACCGTCTGCGACGGCTGATAGATCGACCTCTTTTCCAGCCTGATAAACGAAGGTCCCTTCTCCCGGCGAGGTAACGTTTCCCCCTCTCGTGGAGTTTATCCTCAGTTCGTAGGTGTTCAGAGCGAACTCCGCTTGGATTGTTTGATCACTCTGGATTGTCATGATCGTCTCAGGATCTTCTATATCTGATATCGTGACATTATCACCGGACCATCTCACGAAGTGATAGCGGTTATCGGCTTCCGCCGAAAGATATACTTCAGTTCCAGCATCGTACTCAAAGGTGCCTTCACCGGGCTCTGTTACGCTTCCTCCCTCTGTAGAGGATACGGTCAATCGATAACTATCGAGGTCGAATTCGGCCGTGACGGAGTAGTTATCCTGCATCTCTATAACGGTCTGATTCTCAGTGGGCGTCTCGACGGTCGAATTGTCACCGTTCCATCCCACAAAATGATAGTTTTCCTCAGCCATAGCTTCAATATTTACGCTCTGACCTACATGATAGGTGAAGGTGCCCTCTCCGGGCACCGAGACGTTCCCACCTGAGGTCGAATCGATCGTTAAGGTATAGGTGTCCAAAGCGAAACGGGCCGTGATCGTTAAGTCGCTTTCCATCGTTATGGTTGTCGTGCTGGATTCAACTTCAGATACCGTTCCGTTTTCCCCCGACCATCTGAGGAAGTGATGGTCCGGGTCCGCTACGGCAGTAAGAGATACGATTTCGCCAGCGTTGTAAGTGAAAGTACCTTCTCCCGGCTCGGTCACGGTTCCACCCGTTGTTGATTCCAGTGTCAGGGTATGAGTGCTCAAGACGAACTCCGCCCAGATCGAGTGGTTATCCAACATCTGCAGGGTGGTCTCGTTCGAAGCGGGATCCATCATAGTCCCGTTGTCTCCTCTCCATCCCTGGAAGCGATAGTAGAGGTCTGGTACCGCTTCGAGAGTAACGTTGTGACCGGCCGGATATGTGAAGTTATCTTCAGTTCCAGGTACCTCCTGACCCTCCACGTAGATCGTCCCGTGTTCAGGAGCCTGTACGCTCAGTATATAAGCTTCGTAGGTGAGACTCGTCGTGTCCTCATCGGATTGGGTGCCGTTCTGAGAAACCGCATATAGACTTATTTCAGAACAGCTTCCGGTATCTGCTCCCTGGGGTATGGTCAGATAGACCTGGATCGTCCGGTTCTGACCGGATCCAATAGAGACATTTGAGGGGGCACTCACAGACCAGTTCTCATTCGATGAATTCACGGTAAGCCCATAGGTGTCGTCCGCCGGGCCGTTATTCTCCAAGATAAAATGATAGGTGTAGTTCCCCGGTGACTTCACAGTTTCGTTGCCAGGGGCCTCAACAGCCACCTCAGAACCGGTGTGATCATAAGAGGGGCGCATCGTTTCTGTATCAGTTTGAGTACCGTTCTGAGACGACGCGCTCAATAGGATATCAGAATATTCTCCATCACGGGTGTCTTCGGGGATGTATACCTCTACAGAGACGGTCTTGTTGACGGCCGCTCCCACACTTAAAGTAGCAGGAGCGTCAACTGTCCAGTCCGTGTTCGAGGAAGATACCGTCAGATCGTATGTATCGTCCGCATTGCCGTGGTTCTTCACGTAAAAATCGTAGGTGTGATTCCCTGGAACAGTCTCAGTCTGGTCAACCGCTGACGTAACTATGACATCTGAGCCCGTATGAGTATACTCAACCCTCATCTCATCAGAGTCGTTCAGAGCTGTCTTATTCTGTGACGTGGCCGTTAGGTTTATATCAGAAAATTCTCCGTCCAAGGTGTCCTGCGGTATAGTCACCTCTACCCCGACCGCCTTGATATTTCCCACTCCAACGGTGACCTGGCTGGGAACGTCAACCGACCATCCAGTATTGGACGAAGATACGGCTAGGTCGTAGGTATCGTCCTCGTCGCCGGTATTATCTACAGTGAAATTGTAAGTGTAGGTCCCTGGGTCATCCTCGCTCAGGTTGGAGGGAGCTGTCACGTCAAGGCCCATGGGCGGCACATAAGTGACTCGAGTGAAGTTAGAATCGCTCACCACCGTGTTGTTCTGGGATGTGGCGGTCAAAGTTATATCGGAGACATCACCGTACACAGCTTCCTGGGGTATCGTCACGTCAACGCTCACGGTCTTGTTCGTCCCTGCCGGTATAGATGCCTCCGCGGGAGCGGTCACTGTCCACGTTGTATCGGATGAGTCCACGGTTAGATCATAGGCATCGTCCGCATTGCCTTGGTTCTCAACATAGAAATCATAGGTGTGAATCCCCTGCCCGGTCTCAGTTTTATTAGGAGGGGGTGTAACCTGGACCGTAGAACCCGTGTGATCGTAGGTGACCCGCGTCGTACTAGAATCGGTCTGGGACCCGTTCGTAGATACCGCATCTAAAGTTAGGTCTGAGAACTGCCCATCGAAGGTGTCCTGCGGTATCGTAACATCAACGGAGACCGTCATGTTCGTACCTCCAGTTACAGAAACGGCATCTGGAGCGGTAGCCGTCCAGTCACTATTCGATGAAGATATCGTCAGATCGTATGTATCGTCCGCACTGCCGTTGTTCTTGACGTGGAAGTTATAGGTATGGGTTCCTGGGACCGTCTCCGTCTGGTCCACTGGAGATGTGACTATCACCTCGGAGCCAAGGTGGTGATACTCCGAGTATCCGATGTTTTTATCACCCGGCAAACCCGCATAGCCTGAATCCGGGGTTCCATCTCCGGAGCCCGATGTACCAGAACTGCCCCCAGAAACACTCCATGTAAAGGAGGTATCGTCTATAGAACTCTCATAGAACACCTTTATCCTCCCGCCGTTTCCTCCGTCTCCTCCACCGCCGGCTGTACCTCTTTCATCACCGCCAGTCCAATCATCGTCATCTCCACCGTCGCCTCCGTTCCCGCCTCTACCACCTTCCGCCTGTAGAACTGCATAGGATAGGTCTACACTATCTCCATATACCATTATGCCTCCACCGGATGCTCCCTGTCCACCTCCACCACCTCCGCCGCCACAGTCTGGCGTACTTCCCTGGGAAGCTCCACCATTGCCACCATATCCACCTCTGCCCCCGTTCACGTATATCTTTCCGTTAACATCGATCCGTGAAGCCCAGATGGTTATGGCTCCGCCGCCGTCACCTCCTTTGCCCCCGCTGGTTCCTGAGCCTCCATCAGTTCCTTCGCCGCCGGAACCACCGCCTCCAGCTCCCCCTCCTAGATGTATCGCCTTAGTGCTCATATTTCCCGAATACTGTGGACCTCCGGAGCCGCCGTTGTTATCTGAGCCGCCCTCGTCACGTTCTCCACCAGCTCCTCCTTTACCTCCTCCTCCACCATATCCAGCTCCTCCACCGCCACCTCCGCCGTCGTAGGCGCCGTCCGTTTCGCCGTCTCCACCACCGCCGTTTCCGCCTGCACATCCGATAGGAGAACTGCCTCCAGCACCGCCGTTACCATACCCACCGGAATAACTAGCTCCTGAACCGCCGTCGTAGCCCGACTTATTACCGTTTATGGTGCCGTTCACATATATTACTTCAGCGTTTATCTGAACCTTTGTAGTGGTATCGTCACCGTTTCCGTAACCAGGTAGGTAGGCAGTATGGCCAGAAGGTACGACGAATTTACGGCAGCGGTAGTGAGAATCGCCGTCGGAGTCCGTGTTGAGGACCTCGCCATCGCTTATGACGACCGTATCGCCGTCCTCGTAGTTCAAGCCAGTCTTGGAAGCTGAGTTTGGACTGAACTGGCCATGCAGGCACCCCATATCACCTCTTTTATCCAGTTCTGTCCCAGAAGAGGGATGAGAACCAGCCCCAAGAACAACAACTGAAGATAAGACACTGATCAGGAGAAATATAACTACTACAATCACCATGGGCAACGCATAATTTCGATCCTTTGGCAAAGACGATCCTCCAGGTTCAAGACTTTAGGTTTATGCCTCTAACCTTTCAAAGAGAGCTGACATATAATTCAGTTCAACACAAATATTTAAAATCTATCTGTTTTTTTCAAGTGATTTGAAGGAACAGTTGAACACCTTAACCTACTTTCCACTTGGACTATTCCTTGTTTATGGACGCTCCGCAGTAGGGACAATCGTCCCTCTCTTCGGTTATAAGGGAGCCGCACTCATCGCACTCGTAGAATATCTCATCTTCTAGAGTCGGGGTCTCCTTTCCTTTTAAGATGAAACCGCAGTTGGGACACTCCTCTAGGTCTCTAGATATGTTCTCTCCGCATTCCGGGCATTCGATCTCTTCCTCCCCTGAAGATACGGCTGTTCCAGCTTCCTCACCCTCTAGAGGCTCTTCTATTTCCTCAGGAGTTATGTCTTCTTCCCCTTCTAAGTCCTCTTCTAAAGAGGTCTCCTCCCATTCCGCCGCTGGTTCTTTCCCAGGTGGCTGAGGCTCTTCGACTACCGTGTCTTCCATCAGTTCTTCCTCCTCCCTTCTAGTCCTCCAGAACAATAGGCCTGCCGCTAAAACCGCAGCAACTATCAGGAGCAGGATCCACCAGAAGTTACATAACGTATCCATGAACGAAGGGTTTTCAGTCGGCTTCCCCGTGTCGACACTGAACGAGACCTGTTGGGTCTCTTTATTACCGCCTTCATCAACAGCTCTCACCTCCACGGTGTGATCCCCGTCAGATATACCCTCGAAGGTGTAGTCCGTCTCTGTACCGAGGTCGATCCATTCACCGGAGTCTACCCTCACCTCGAAACTCTCTATACCGGAGAGATCGTCGCTGCCCTGCCAATTCAACGGAATATCCTTACTGTCCAAAACCTGATCCTCCTCTGGAGATAGTATCTCTAGTTCTGGAGATTCAAGATCAACGGTGAACCTGACGCTGTCATCGCTCTCTTCGCCCTGAAGACCCAAGGCCCTGACTTCGACTGAGGTCTCGGCGCTTTCCAAGTTTACAAAGGTATGGGAAGTGTTCATCCCTACATCTATCCACTCTTTCTGGTCCAACCTCACTTCATGGTATTGCGCATTCTCGCTGTTCCATTCGACTGTGACCTGGGACCCGTTGAGCACAGATCCTCCTGAGGGTGAAGTGATCTCTATCTGGACTGTTCCCAGGGATCTGAACTCGGCGGTTATGGAAAAGTCATCTTCCATTAATATGGTGGTCTGATCCCCTTCTGTATCCATTATGGTTGCATTGTCTCCTGACCATCTCACGAAGTGATAGTCCTCGTCCGCAATGGCCGTAAGGTTAATCTCTTGCCCGGAGGCGTAGTGGAAGGTGCCTTCTCCAGGCTTTGTAACGTTGCCTCCAACAGAAGAGTCGATCGTGAGTTCAAAGGTATCCAAGGTGAACTCCGCCGTTATATTATAGTGATCATCCATCTGTATGGCGGAATCGGACGTCTCTGGGTCTGCAACAGTCCCGTTGTCACCTGACCATCTCACGAAGTGATATCCTGGTTCTGCCTCAGCGGTTAGATTTACTATCTCTTCGGGGCCGTAACTGAAGGTCCCTTCTCCCGGGTCCTCCACGTTACCACCGGCAGAAGAATCCACTGACAATAGGAAACTGGATATGGCGAACCTAGCCGTGATGGTGTAGTTACTCAACATCTCCAAGGTCGTTTCATTCGATGTCGGGTCCGCTATAGTCTCATTATCTCCTGCCCAACCTAAGAAGTGATGGTTAGGTTCAGCTTCGGCTCCAAGCTCTACCACCTGGTGAGCGTCATACGTGAATGAACCCTCCCCCGGACCAGTGACGTTTCCACCTGCCGTAGAGGCTATCGTAAGGGAGTAGATCTTGACGGCGAACTCCGCCGTTATGGAATAGTCATCCATCATCTCTATAGTGGTGGTATCCGATGTGGTATCGGCCATCGTACCGTTATCACCTGACCATCTCACGAAGCTATGATGAGAAGATGCCACAGCTTCGAGGTCCACCGTCTCTGTAACGTTATACGTGAATGAGCCTTCTCCCGGTGACGCTACAGAACCGCCAGTGGTAGAGATCACCGTAAGAGTATGAGTGTTAATCGTGAAGTCCGCTGAGATGTTATAGTTGCCGAGTATCTCGATGGTTGTCAGGTTCTCGTCCACATCCGTTATAGTACCGTTGTCACCGGTCCACTGCGAGAAGTGATAGTACTGGTCTGCCACCGCATCTATACCGACATCCTGGCCCTCAGGATAGGTGAAGTTGGCTGTTTCTTGAGTGATTTCCTGGCCCTCAATATAGACGGTTCCATGCACAGGGTTCTGCACCGTCAGTACGTACTCTTCATAAGAGAGGGTCATGGTGTCCTCGCTCGTTTGGGTTCCGTTCTGAGAGGTCGCATTCAAAGATATGTCTGAATGGTTACCGCTTCCAGCATCTAATGGGATCGTGACGTTGACCTGGACCGTATAGATAGAGCCTGCCGTTAATGTTATTTCATCTGGGGCGGTGCAGGTCCAGTTCAGATCTGTCGAATGTACAGTCAGGTCATAGGTGTCATCGGCACTGCCGTTGTTTTCAACATCGAAGTGATAGGTGTAGTTGCCCGTGGAGTGCTCGGTCGTATCCGCCGGTGCAATAACCGTCACGTCGGACCCAGTATGTTGATAGGTTAGAACAGCGAGGTCTTGGTCCGTCTGGGTGCCGTTCTGTGAAGAAGCGTTCAGAGTTATCTCAGAGGAATCTCCGTCCAAAGCATCTTGGGGTATTGTCACGTCAACATCCACCAGAATATCCGTACTGGCCGCAACGGTCACAGAATCTGGTGCACTGACGGACCAATCAGCATCGGAAGAAAGTGCTGTCAGGTCATAGGTGTCGTCGGCACTGCCGTTGTTCTCAACGTGAAAACTGTAGGTGTGAGCCCCGGGGTCCGTTTCTGTATGGTCCGTTGGGGCCGTGACTATCACTTCGGAACCCGTATGGTCATAGGTCAATCGGAATGCATCTTCACCCGATGTAGTGCCGTTCTGAGAACTAGCGTTCAGGCTTATGTCTGAAAACGCTCCGTCCAATGCGTCCTGAGGTATGGTTACATCGACTGTTACCGTTTTGTTAGCACCGACTGGAAGGTTTACCGGGTCTGGAGCCGTCCCGGCCCAATCCACGTTGGAGGAACCTACCTGAAAAGTATAACTATCATCTGCTGTTCCGTTGTTTTTCACATCGAAATCATAGCTGTAGGTACCAGGGTCTGTCTCGGTGATGTTCGTAGGTGCCGTGACTAACACTTCGGAACCTGTATGGTCGTAGGTCAATCGGAACGTTTTTTCATCACTCTGGGTACCGTTCTGAGATGTGGCATTAAGGCTTATGTCCGAAAATTCACCATCAAAAGCGTCCTGAGGTATAGATACGTCAACATACACCGTCTCATTGGTCCCGGCAGGCACGTAGATAGTGAACGGTCCATCCACCGTCCAGTCTGTGTTCGAGGTCCCCACCGCTAAGTCGTACGTGTCGTCGGCACTGCCGTTGTTCTCGACGTGAAAACTGTACGTGTGGAGGCCCGGATCGGTCACGATGGTTTCTCCGGGCGAGGTCACTATCACCCCTGATCCAGTGTGGAGGTAGGTCACTCTCATAGTATCCTGGTCCATCTGTGTCCCGTTCTGAGAACTGGCGTTCAGGGTCACATATGAGAGGTCACCATCAAAAGCATCTTGAGGTACAGAAACGTCGACAGGAACGGAGACATTTGCTCCTGCTGGAACAGTGATATGTGAAGGGGCATCCATCGTCCAGTCATTGTTTGAGGTGTGCACCGTTAGGTCGTATGTGTCGTCCGCCACGCCGTCGTTCTTCACGTGGAAATCATAAGAATGAGTTCCTGGGACTGTCTCGTTGGCATCTCCAGGGCCTGTCACGATGACATCTGACCCAATATGATGATAAGTCACCCTCACAGAGGCCTCGTCCGTCTTTGTCCCGTTCTGTGAACTGGCATTCAATGTTATACCTGAATATTCTCCATCTAGAGCGTCCTGGGGGATCGTCACGTCAACAGACACTGTTTGGTTTGAACCCGCCGTCAAGGAAATGGTCGAGGGCGCACCTACGGCCCAGTCACTATTCGAGGTCTCTACCGTTAACACATAGGTATCGTCTGCCACGCCGTCGTTCTTCACGTGGAAATCATAGGAATAAGTCCCCGGCGCGTTCTCCGTCCGGTTCAATGGAGGAGTCACTATAACTTCCGAACCCGTATGGTCATAGATGATACGGGCAGTATCTCCGTGAGTCTGCGTGCCGTTCTGGGAGCTTGCGTCTAGGCTTATGTCCGAAAACGCTCCGTCCAATGAGTCCTGAGGTATAGTGACGGACACGTTGACGGTCTTGTTTGACCCTGCCGATACCGTTACAGTGGAGGGGGCACTGGACGTCCAGTCCCCATTAGAGGAAGAGATCGTCAGATCATAAGTATCGTAGGCGCTCCCGTTGTTCTCGACTTTAAAACCATAGGTGTAGGTGCCTGGAGTGGTCTCCGTCTGGTTTAAGGGCCCGGTGACTATGACCTCCGAACCGGTATGATCATAGGTCACTCTCATGGAGTCTTCATCGTTCTGAGGACCGTTCTGTGAACTGGCATTCAATATTATATCTGAGAGATCGCCATCGGAGGAGTCCGGGGGGATGGTCACATCAACGGAGACTGTTTCTATGGAGCCTCCCGATACCGTCACGGAGGGAGGAGCACTGACCGTCCAATCTGGGTTTGATGAATCCACATCCAAGTTATAGGTGTCAGTGTTGCTGTCTAGATTTTCTATCTCGAAGCCGTAGGTGTGAGTCCCCGGTGTCGTTTCCAGGGTGTCCGTTGGGGCTGTAACTCTGACCCGGGAGCTCCAGTATACATTATCGTATGGATCTTCATCGTACCCTTCAGCCGCGCTGGCGGTCGAAGCGAGAGAACCGGAATAATCTCGAAACTGGACCTTTTCCGTCGGACTGTCCGCTCTTACATTGTAAGAAGGAGACACACCGGTTGAATTATCAAAGGTGCAGCCGTAGATGGTTGGGGGTAAGTTTGTTATACCAGACAGGTTCAGTAAAGCACCTCCAGATGCTGGGTGATCATATGAACCGTTCTCTAGAGACAGTATATTTGGACTGGAGAACTGGACACCGTCCACATCGGGATAGGTTACCGTATAATTATCAGCGTTGAACGTCCCGGATAAGGTCCAATCCACCCTGCTGTCAGAGTCGCTGATCACGTATGCACGGTCTGTAGAATCCGTACCATCTAGTACCAGGGCACTCTTAACATCCATCTCGGCCCGTCCCGTAGGCGCTTCAGAAAAGTCTATCACATCTCCGCCAGTCAGTTCACAGGTCCCGGTCAACACTTCAAGTTCTGCACCTACGCCCAACTCACCGTTCACGGAGACCAGGGCGTTTCTCTTATTTATAGAGACGTTATATAGACCGAAAGCGGTCGCAGAACTGTTTGTGATCGTGACATCCTCCACGGAACCGGAGTAGATGCCGGTATCGTCGATCACACCGCTCTGACCGCTGTTGAGTAGATTCTCTGAATCGGTCGTTCCATCATGATAATCCCAATCGTTAGCGTTGTCACTATCGTCATCCACAGCCCTGTAATAAGTGCCATCTGTACCGGTATTTTGAGACGGTATGTAGAACCCGCTCTCTTCCCTGAAGAAGTCTCCCTTCACGACAGTATCTATCACTTCTCCGCTGGACTTGTTCCTCAATTCTAACTTCCAATCCTTTCCAGAATTGCATGGGTCGTTCGGCAAGGCTCCATAGGAGTCGTTTCTCCCGGCAACTTCCCCTTTATTCAGGTCAGAGAAGTTCCAGTCGGCTAGATCCCATGTTACTGATGAACCGCCTTCCTCACTGATGTTTATCTCGTATCCGTTTGGATCCACGTTATCGCGGGTGGCCATGACCTCGATATAATCTGGAGTCCCCTCGTCATGCTCGTTTATCAGCAGCGGCGGAAAGGATCTCTCGAACCGTATGGTTCCCGAACCTGACTGAACGGTCCCGGCGGAGTTGACCGTAAAGTCACCCGCTGCAGTATGATCGTTGCTGCTGCCCGGGTCCAAGGTACCTGAGACCTCGATATCGCCTTCTACATCGAAGTAATTACCGTTCATATCCCAGGTGCCAGAAATTATGCTGAAGTGAGAATCTATATCTATATCATTTTGAAGATTCTTTGTATGAGCGCCGCAATCCACACCAACATCGTAGAAATTCTTTGTATTGCCGGTCCCCCCGGTATATATATCCGCGTCCTTGGCGCCGTCGAAGGTAACAGTATTACCACGGGGGACGAAAGTACCCATATTGATCCAGTCCCCGGCAACTTCGGCATCGATAGCATAAGGAGAACCACTATCATATAATCCAAAGCTGTACCCTGGGTTTATGGTCAAATCTCCGTCTACATCACAGACCGTTCCAGATTCCGGACTGGTATATGCCCAGGCATCTATATCTCTGGATATCTCTAGGTCATAGAAATTGAAGGTGACTGATTCCTCTATGTTGCAGTAAGAGGTCCCAACACTGTCATAGACCACCTTGCCTCCTGTAGGGGTGAAGTCTGAATCTGCATAGTGATAACCTCCACTGGCGTATCTTATAGTACCAGAGGTGATCTCCTCCCTTGAACCGCTGTACCAATGGTAACAGTAAGTTCCAGTACGATCCACGTCTAGAACACCGGAGGGACTCTTCATCTCCAGCTTCCCGTCTTCAAAGACCCTGAGATGATCCTCGACGGTTATAGTGCTGCTGCCCACGGCGAGATCTCCATTCTCGAGCCGCAGTTCCTCCACAACGGTAAGATCGGACAGACAGTCCACATCAACATCTAGGCTCTTGTTGATATCTAGATTGTAGAACCGACCGTTCATACCCGCTTCATTTTCTATCTCAGCTCCGAACGAACCGTCCATGGTGACGTTCCCTCCAGATGGAGTAAATTCTGCCAGCGACGAGATCCTGAAATGGCCCGAGCAGTATATCTGTCCGTTCGTCATATTCTCTGTCCCGTTATTCTCCCAGTATACCGGTCCGTTCACGTCGAAGGTCTCATCAGATGTGATGTTCAACTGGCCGTTGCTGTTATCCCATGTATCGTATCCTATACTCAGGTAGCTGCTGACGTTGACATCATATCCAGAAGGGTCGAAATAGGATGTAACCCCGGGGGTCTCCGTCCTATCCACCACGTAAAGGACCTCGGTGTTTATATCACTCAGAGCTTGAACCTCGGCGTTCTCTTTGGATATCTGCAGGACATTGAATCGATCGTTTGGATCCACATCGATGTAGCCCGTCGAAGGGGCTCCGTTGTCCTTCATCACAACGGTTCCTCCAGTCGGGGTGAAATCACCATACGAGCTGAAGCTGTGAGAACACTGTATATCTCCCCCAGAGATGTCTTCTGTTGCGCCACTTAAAAAGGTCACATCCGAATTTGTCTGGTGATTAGTCCTGAGATATCCATCTGACATGGTCACGGTCCCTTGGACAAAGATATCGTCCTGGACCCATACGGTGGCGGGGTTAACGGTCTCAGAGATATCTATCTCACCGCCCGTCTCGATATACAGGTCGGTGTAAGAACCCCCCGTATCATAGAAAAAGCCGTCGTAGGTAACGTAGACGTTACCCCCATCTACATCGACATAGCCTCCACCGTATATTTGGATACCGGTGGCTTGTGTACCGCCGTTATTGACCCAGATATCTCCACCGGTCACGTTGAGCGTACCCGTCACGTTCATCTTTTGATACACTCTCAGGGTTGAACTGGTCCCGGAAGATACATCTAAATAGGCTCCGGCCTCGATATCTAGATACCGTGCGTCTTCGCCGTCCTCGTCCACCACCGGATAGTGTGGACAGTCGTTAGGGATTATAACATCCTCATAGGGCAAGCTTCCAGATGGTTCGGTACCGTCGGCCCAGTTGGAGCCTAGGCTCCACTCGGAACTCGTCTTTCCTATCCAATAGCCTTCTCCATCGTTCACCAGAACGTCGTCTATGTAGAACGTGGGCTCTGAGGTAGTCTGTGACAGAAACAGAGGATAGTCTAAAGAGGTACAGGACTGATAGAACTGGGCGCCATCTTTTACCAGCTCACCGTTCACGTATATATCATAGGTCTCTATACTGGCATCGGCCACGACTCTTATATGGTACCATTCATCGGTATCATATGAATCTATGATGTTCCAGTCCGATCCATTATGATAATAAAGGGTATTACTGTACCAATCGAGAAAAACCCCTATAGGATATCCAGAAGTATTTTCTCTTCCGTAGAATTGAACCTCTTCAGTATCAGAGAGATATATATGGAAGTCATAAACGGCGTGAGTCAGACCCCCGTGCATCTGATAGAAGCCCGCGTGACCAGTACTATTTGAATCGCTTATCTCCACACTTTTGGTCCCCGAATGATTCTGGTTATCGGATACATCACAGTAGGTTGAGGGGTCTTCAGAAACGGTCCAACCATCCGGATCAGTCCCGACCGTGTTGCCCTCGAAATCGTCGTCTATCTGATAGCTACCGGTATCTAGAAGTGAATTACCTGAATAGGGCTGGTCGTTTTCATTGATCTCCTCAGCACATGGCTTTGATATTTTTTTCTTAGCGCTATTTGACTTTGAAGCAGCCGTCGAACCCAATCTCCTCGTACGTCTCTTTCTTCTAGGCCGGTGATCACGAACTGTTTCACGCAAAGAAAGACCTTCTCTTCGTTTTTTATCCGTCCCGTTATCTGAAGGCATAGTTTCCTGGCCCTTCAAAACTTCGCTGGGCCGTAGGTGTTCACTCATCTTTGGAGGATCGATCTCATCTTTTGGGTATCCATGTGGTGAGGGCTCTTCTGATACTTCATCTGTCTCCTTCATTTTTCCATTATTTTCTTTGCTGCTGGGGAAATTCAGGGACTCTCCGTCATCAATACGATCGACATCGTTATGTAAAGGGTGTTCATTTCTGATATTTTCAGCGGGAACTAGAAAAGGAGAAAGGACTAAAATACCAACTAAAGTTAAAGTGACGATCGTTTGAATCGCACCCCTAGACATATGAATCAGTAATGTATACATATGTGAAACAGGATATAAAAACCATTGGGTGTCATTATCTGGAAAAGTGAGTTGATTTGACCCTCCTGACACGCAAAAGCCGCTTCTTCTTTTTAAATGATCTCATATGTATCGTAGATCTTGATAAAAAATAATAAGTTATAAATACTATGCAATAAATAACTTGCTAGAGGGAGAAGATATGTCTCATCCTATTGCAGATGCATTGTATGATGCAGGAATAAAGTTAGGAGGATTCGGTGAACCATTCGCTGAGATGGAAGCGCAGTTCTGGGAGTTCATACCAGGGCTGGTCTTCCTACTGGTGCTTATATTAATAGGCTGGCTGGTCGGAAAACTGATAGCTAGAGCCTTCAGGAAGTTCCTGGAGAAGGTAGGCTTCGAGAAGGCCATGAAGAAGGTCAGGGTGGACAAGCATTTTAAAAGCATCGGCTTTGAAAGCGTGTCTCACTTCGTCAGTATCTTTGTCTTCTGGTTCGTTTTCCTGATCTTCTTCCAGATAGGCCTGGGAGCCGTAAAGATCGAGATAATATCCGATATTCTGTCGCCTATAATACTGTTCATACCTAGAGCGCTCATCGCTGCTCTACTGGTAGTAGTGGGCCTCTATGTAGGTACACTGGTCTCAGATATGGTAGTGAAGGCGCTGAAGAAGACCGGTATCCAGAAGAAGATCTCCGAGGTGGACAAGCACCTCAAGCAGACCGGTTACGATATCCTAAGTATTTTGGGCATGATAATAAAGGTCTGGGTGGTGCTGTTCTTCGTTCAGGCAGCTCTGGACATACTGGCGATAACGGCATTGACAGAGATACTGACCCCCATAATACTGTACTTCCCGAGGGTGGTCACAGCCTTCTTCGTGGTCCTGTTAGGCCTTATCATCGGTAACTACGCTGTCAAGCTGATAAAGAACTGGCTTGATCAGACTCCCATGGGGAAGAAGATATCTGAGACGGATAAAGAATCCGAGACCAAGGGGCTCAGCATCCTAGGTCTGGCTTTGTCGCTCGTCAAGGTCTGGATTGTGTTGATCTTCGTGCAGGTAGCTCTGGGGATCCTTGCCATACCGATACTGACTACCTTCATAAATCCGATCCTACTCTACTTCCCGAGGATCATAGTGGCCGCGGGCGTCCTGATAATAGGTCTTCTGGTCGCTGAGTGGATAACCAAGATGGTCCATGGACTGATGAAGGAGTTCGATGCCAAGAAGTTCACGAAGCCGGTTGAGGACATGATGAGCAAGCCAGGTATCGTGATAAGGTTCATCGACTTCCTGCTAAAGGTAACGGTGATGCTGATCTTCGTGGATATAGCGGTAGCCATTTTAGGTATAACGATCATATCCGAGTTGGTCAACGAAGTCATACTCTGGATACCGAACGTGTTCGCCGCGGCATTGATCGTACTTATAGGTCTCTGGATCGCCGGATGGCTGGAGGATAAGGCCCTGAAGATGTCCAAGGAGAACGAGGTTCCTTTCCCCTCCCTGGTGTCCAACGCGGTCAGATTCTTGGTGATATACATAGTGATCACTATGGCTCTCGCCCAGCTCGGCATCGAGGTCCCAGTGCTGTATCTTGCCTTCGGCATAATCCTGGGCGGCGTCATGATAGGGATCAGCGCGGGATTCGCCTTCGGTCTTAAGGACGTCAGCAAGAACATGGGCGGATATCTACAGGTGAACGAGATAGTGAGTCCGGGCGACGACATACAGGTCGGAGACTACGAGGGAACGGTGAAGAAAGTCACGAGGTACAACGTGATAATAAGAGACACTGAAGGAAACCAGAAAGCCATACCGAACGACTATTTAGTCGAAAATACGGTGACGACCATAACACCATAAACCCCTTCTTTTCTTGTTTCTATTTTTGACTGAGTGGCGAAAGAGAAGGTGCTGATAATCGACTTCGAAGAAGAGCACCACATACATCCAGAGGACGTTCATCCAAAGGTTTATCATAGATGGTCGAGCGAAGTGTTAGAGAACTATGGTCCAATTGACCGCTGCGAGGGTAAAGAAAAGTTTCTGTACATGCCTAGAAAAGAAAGATGAAAGGGATTTTTTTAATTATTGGATCAGACCGTCTTCCTTCAGCTCCTGGTAATCCTCGTCTATCAGTCTATCCAAGGGCTTCACGTCGAAATGTTCCTGTCCGGTCCACTCGTTGGCGGCCGCCTTGTACATGTCGGACACGAAACGTACCAGTCTGTCTGGTAAACTTGGGGGTTCAGGCCATCCTTCCTTTGGGATGTCTTTCTCTTTTGCCTCGTCCATCTTCTCGTGCCATTCTGTTCCTCTGTAGTAGTTCCTGAGCATCTGCTTGCTCAGCTTTATACCACCGTATTCAAAACGGTCCTCGTCCAATGTGCCTAAAACGTCAGCTAACATCAGCTCTCCGTCCCTGTTCAAAGCGGTCTCCATCTTGCCGTCGAGGTGTTTCCACCCCAGTTCTTTTGCCCTTTCGTTTATGAAGCTGTTTACTTTCACCGCTTTCTGCTTGATCAGGTCTATCATGTCGTCCTCGAAACCTGTATGTTCCTTGACTTCGTCCAGGTTCTTGAAGTAGCGGTCGAATTTTTCGTACTTCGTGCTGAAGTCTATTATGGGAGGGTCTAGTTTGGTGTTGACCTCTGGATAGCCAGCCAAACCGAGGTCCTCCGGCTCTATCTTTCCCTTGTCCAGTCTCCTGAAGACAGAACTCCCTTCTCCCAGGTAGTTCCTATATATTATCTCCAGAGGGACCATCATGTTCTTGAACTGGTCCGGTTCCCCTTCAGTTATGACGTTAACCACTTTCACTTTCATCCTGTCCCTTTCTTCCAGCTCTATGAAGTGCGTCTTGTGTCCCTTTTTCTCCAGTTCTTTGAAGTTGTAGGCTCCCATCAGGCAAAGAGCTTCGCCCTTGCCTTCTATCTCGTCTGGCATCTCTCCGTAATCGAAGACGCTGTACCTGTCGCTGAACTCGAAGACGCCCACGCCCTCTTTTTCCTCCGTGGGCTCTTCCAATATCTCTAAATCTTTGACGCTCCCCATCCTATCTGACCTCTCTGTCGTCCTTATCTATCTGCTCTCTGTTCGACTCTTGATATTCCTTTATCCTCTCTTGGAGGTCTTCATCGGTAAGAGCTAACATCTTCGCCGAAGCTAGGGCTGCCTGTTCCGTGCCCATGACCACCATCGGACACACACCGGAAGGCATCCTCAGGCTGGAAAATATGTCCGCGCCTGCGAACTTACTGCTGTAGGGCGGACAGGCTATGACCGGTTTTTCCGTCTGAGCGTCGACGAAGCCACTCAGGGCGTTGCTCCTTCCAGCCACGGTTATGTAAACTACCTCTTCGTCCTCGTATTCCTCTATTATGTCTACGGCCTTGAACGGTACTTTATGGGCTGAGGCTATCCTCATGACGCTCTCTATACCCAGCTCGTCCAACGTCTCCGCGATCTTCTCTGAATAGTCTAGATCACTCTTCGATCCCATCATTATTACGACTTTCATCTTTCTCACCTATTCTATCTTTTCTGCTACCTTGTTGTATATCTCGAACATATCCTTTATCTCATCTATCTTCAGGAAGTAAAACTTCTCTGGAGGTTCCTTTTCATACTCCACCAAACCCAGATCGTACAGCAACTTCAGATGCTTCGAAGCTGAAGATTCCGTCAGGTCCAATCTATCGGCTATCTCATGTACGGACATCTTCTCGGTCTCACAGAGCATCTGCAGGATGTTCCTTCTTTTTCTAGACCTTATGGCTCTAGCGAGTTTCTCATCGGGCATCGGCTCGGGCACATATGGATATTATTTAAAGATTTCGCAGTTGAACAATAGCGCAACATGGAAATAAGACTCCTAATGATCCGATCTCTCAAGCAGATATCGAAAAAAACAAAGGTGTAATCTACATGTAGTCTACAAGTAGCAGTGTGCCTTAAATATCAGGGCCTTTCTTTTTTTAAACGATACGATGAGGGAGAAAATCGCCGTGTTCGTCGTGATCGTGTTACTCATATCAGGTATATCATACGGTCTCTACAGGGTCAATAGCGGGTCTGAAAAGTCGAAAGATGGACTGGATGACTATGAAAACCTGGACCTGAACAGAGGACGGTACAACCCCACCTCGGAAGACCTGCACGGAGTCGTGGAAGGGAATTACAGGTTCGCTTTTGACCTCTATAAAGAGCTGAACTCCAGTGAGAACATGTTCTACTCGCCCTGGAGTATCTCTTCGGCTCTAGCCATGACCTATGAAGGTGCTGGAGGAAAAACGGCCCAGGAGATGAGAGACGTCTTTGACTTCCCAGAGAACCGCTCCCGTTTGAGAGAAAGTTACGGATTCCTGCACGACTGGTATAACAGTAAGAACGTTCCATATAACCTCAGCACGGCCAACGCGGCCTGGGTCCAGGAGGACTATCCAGTACTCAAGGAGTACAAGAACGTCCTGATCGACTACTACTTCTCCAACGTGACGAACGTGGATTTCGTTGAAGAACCGTCCAAGGCATGCGACATGATAAACGGTTGGGTGTACAACAAAACGAACGGTAATATCGAAAACATAATCACCGAAGGAGACATCAATCGTTATACGACCATGGTTTTGGGCAACGCCATACACTTCAAGGGTAAGTGGGCCAAGCCCTTCAGCGAGAACGAGACGGTGAACCGGACCTTTTACACCAAGAACGGTGAGGAAGTGCAGACGCCTTTCATGAGGCAGGAGGGAGAGTTCAACTATACGAGCACTGAAGACTTCAAGATACTGCAGAAGAAATATGCCGGGGACAACATGTCCATGCTTTTCATACTGCCGAAGGAAGGTGACTTAGACGATCTAGAGGGGTCTTTAACCGCGTCCAAGTTGAACGATTGGAGAGAGGACCTGACATCGACTTCCCTGAAACTCGTCTCCATACCCAAGTTCGATATGAGTACCAGTTACTCTTTGAAGAAGCCTCTAAAGGACCTAGGGATGCCGAGAGCTTTCTCCAGCGATGCTAACTTTTCCGGTATAGACGGGACCGAGAAACTGTTCATCCAATTCGTCAAGCACAAGGCCTTCGTAGAGGTCGATGAGAAGGGTACGGAAGCTTCGGCTGCTACCGTCGTGGGAATAGGCAGAACCTCCGTGGATGACCGACCTTCATTCGTAGCGGACAGTCCCTTCCTATTCGTGATACAGGACGACGTTACGGGCAACGTGCTCTTCATGGGGAGGATGAACGACCCAACGGCTTGAATTAGTGAATTAGAAAGGCCGAGGAGATATAAAGAAGGGATACATTTAGGAGGATGACTGATAGAATCCTGGAGGAGATCGAAGATGCGAAAGTTAAAGCTTGAAGACTGGAAGAAGGAATCGTCGCCCATCCCAAAAGAGAAAAAGATCAAGAGAAGGCCAACGCCGAAGTGGAAGCTGAGGGACTCCATCAGATACATAAAGAGAAGAGACAGGTACCTGAGGGAGGAAGGTATTTTGGTGAAGAAGGGAGAAAGGAAGTGGAAGCTGAACGTGTGAACATCAGCAGGATCACGATCATACCCACTATACTAGCTATTACCTTATCCCGTCTGCTCCAGTCATTCATACGTCACACCATGGGCATGATTTATCGTACAGTATAAGTAAATTTCTTAGAAGTTATCGGTATTGGTCGTTTGAAAGGGAGACTAAACTGATTAATACTAGAATCTTCTCACTTTTTTGATGCAGTTGAAGAAAGAGGATGCCCGGAGGGTTCTGTGTGCCTCTCACGGCTTTGATAAGTTGAAAAAGGGAGAGGGAGCGGTCACGAGCAGTTTCGAAGATATACCCTGTATCCAGGTGGATCCTATAAACTCCGCCGGTAGGAACCATGACCTTACATTGTTCAGCAGAGTTGAGGATTACACACATGATGACCTGACTTCCCTTCTCTACGAGGAAAACCAGCTGTTCGAATACTACTGTAAGATGCTGTCGATACTTCCCA